>NZ_AYZE01000006.1 GCF_001436735.1 Liquorilactobacillus cacaonum DSM 21116 | reverse complement strand
GTAGACCTTTGAAAACTGAACAAAGTTTCGACAAATCAAATGTGTAGGGTCTCTTGTTTAGTACAAGAGCAAACATTTGCGAAGTCAATTCGCTAGTAATTAATTATAAAGAGTCACAAACTTTTAAAATGAGAGTTTGATCCTGGCTCAGGACGAACGCTGGCGGCGTGCCTAATACATGCAAG
Source organism: Liquorilactobacillus cacaonum DSM 21116 (assembly GCF_001436735.1). GTDB lineage: Bacteria > Bacillota > Bacilli > Lactobacillales > Lactobacillaceae > Liquorilactobacillus > Liquorilactobacillus cacaonum. Next base: position 1,566 of record NZ_AYZE01000006.1, on the reverse strand, counting down.
TCGAACGCAAAACTTTCACCGAATGCTTGCATTCACCGAAAGTTTTGAGTGGCGAACGGGTGAGTAACACGTGGGTAACCTGCCCAGAAGAGGGGGATAACACTTGGAAACAGGTGCTAATACCGCATAATAATAAAAACCACATGGTTTTTATTTGAAAGATGGTTATGCTATCACTTCTGGATGGACCCGCGGCGTATTAGCTAGTTGGTAAGGTAATGGCTTACCAAGGCGATGATACGTAGCCGAACTGAGAGGTTGATCGGCCACATTGGGACTGAGACACGGCCCAAACTCCTACGGGAGGCAGCAGTAGGGAATCTTCCACAATGGACGAAAGTCTGATGGAGCAACGCCGCGTGAGTGAAGAAGGTTTTCGGATCGTAAAACTCTGTTGTTAGAGAAGAACGTATGTGAGAGTAACTGCTCATGTAGTGACGGTATCTAACCAGAAAGCCACGGCTAACTACGTGCCAGCAGCCGCGGTAATACGTAGGTGGCAAGCGTTGTCCGGATTTATTGGGCGTAAAGGGAACGCAGGCGGTTTTTTAAGTCTGATGTGAAAGCCTTCGGCTCAACCGAAGTCGTGCATTGGAAACTGGAAGACTTGAGTGCAGAAGAGGAGAGTGGAACTCCATGTGTAGCGGTGAAATGCGTAGATATATGGAAGAACACCAGTGGCGAAAGCGGCTCTCTGGTCTGTAACTGACGCTGAGGTTCGAAAGTGTGGGTAGCAAACAGGATTAGATACCCTGGTAGTCCACACCGTAAACGATGAATGCTAAGTGTTGGAGGGTTTCCGCCCTTCAGTGCTGCAGCTAACGCATTAAGCATTCCGCCTGGGGAGTACGACCGCAAGGTTGAAACTCAAAGGAATTGACGGGGGCCCGCACAAGCGGTGGAGCATGTGGTTTAATTCGAAGCAACGCGAAGAACCTTACCAGGTCTTGACATCTTCTGACAACCTAAGAGATTAGGTGTTCCCTTCGGGGACAGAATGACAGGTGGTGCATGGTTGTCGTCAGCTCGTGTCGTGAGATGTTGGGTTAAGTCCCGCAACGAGCGCAACCCTTATTACTAGTTGCCAGCATTAAGTTGGGCACTCTAGTGAGACTGCCGGTGACAAACCGGAGGAAGGTGGGGATGACGTCAAATCATCATGCCCCTTATGACCTGGGCTACACACGTGCTACAATGGACGGTACAACGAGTCGCGAAACCGCGAGGTTTAGCTAATCTCTTAAAGCCGTTCTCAGTTCGGATTGTAGGCTGCAACTCGCCTACATGAAGTCGGAATCGCTAGTAATCGCGGATCAGCATGCCGCGGTGAATACGTTCCCGGGCCTTGTACACACCGCCCGTCACACCATGAGAGTTTGTAACACCCAAAGCCGGTGAGGTAACCAATAGGAGCCAGCCGTCTAAGGTGGGACAGATGATTGGGGTGAAGTCGTAACAAGGTAGCCGTAGGAGAACCTGCGGCTGGATCACCTCCTTTCTAAGGATATAACGGAAACCTACACACGATAGTTGAAACTTTGTTTAGTTTTGAGAGGTCTACTCTCA
>NZ_AYZE01000017.1:46902-143930 GCF_001436735.1 Liquorilactobacillus cacaonum DSM 21116 | reverse complement strand
CAAGAGACCCTACACATTTGATTTGTCGAAACTTTGTTCAGTTTTCAAAGGTCTACTTTTTAGATATGACACAAGAAATTATTATACATACTATCGAATCAAAAGTCAACATATTTTTCACTTGCTAATTTTTAAAGAAACAATCTTTCTAACAACTTCGTTATGTATCGTACCAATAGTCAAGGCCTAAAAACAACTACATCTCCTTGACAACAATGAATATCATACCAACATTTTCATAGTGCGTCAACAACTTTTTTTATTCTAATTAATTCTAGATGCAATAATTTAAAAAAAACCATAATGTACAGTGACAAAAACATTTGTCCAAACAAATAAGAGCTAAACCAAATTGACTTCAGCTTAGCTCTTATGATTGATTAATTAAGTTATTTGATAACTTCAAGCCCACCTAAATATGGCTGAAGTACATTAGGTACGGAAATAGTTCCGTCCTCATTTTGGAAGTTTTCAATAATTGCAGCGACCGTTCTCCCAACAGCTAATCCAGAACCATTTAATGTATGCACAAATTTCAATTTACCTTCTTCATCTCGATATTGAATGTGAGCTCTTCTTGCCTGGAAATCCTCACAGTTAGAACAACTTGAGATCTCTCGATAGACATGTTGTGATGGCATCCAAACCTCTACATCATGCGTCATAGCCGCAGAAAATCCCATATCTCCGGTTGATAATGTAATTACATGATATGGAAGTTCAAGCTTATCCAAAATATTGCCTGCATTCAAAGTCATTTTTTCTAATTCCTCATAAGAATCTTCTTGTTTGCAATACTTAACCATTTCAACTTTATTAAATTGATGCAATCTTATCAATCCTCTAGTATCACGGCCTGCACTACCAGCTTCCGACCTAAACGATGGTGATAGAGCCGTAAAATAAACTGGCAATTTCTCAGTTGGTATGACCTCATCACGATAATAATTAGTCAATGGTACTTCTGCAGTAGGAATTAAGGTCAAATCTTGACCTTCAATTTGAAAAACGTCTTCTTTAAATTTTGGAAATTGACCCGTACCGAACATTGATGCTCCATTAACCATGTAAGGTGGTAAAATTTCTGTGTACCCCTCTTTAGCATGTTCATCCAACATAAAATTATAGATTGCACGCTCTAATCTTGCTCCCCATCCTTTATAGTATAAGAAACGACTCCCTGACACCTTTGCTCCACGCTCAAAGTCTAAAATCCCTAGTTTTTCACCGATTTCCCAATGTGCTTTAGGTTCGAAATCAAATTTTCTAGGTTTACCAACCACCTTTATTTCCACATTTGCAGTCTCATCTGGGCCTACTGGAATAGTTGGATTCGGCAAATTAGGTAAACGTGCAGCCATATCCAAAACTTTCTCATTCACTCCATTTAGTTGTTCGTCAAGCTTCTTTATAGCCTGTCCAACTTCCTTCATGTCATTAATAGCCTTTGTTGCATCTTCTTTGTTTCTTTTGGCATGCGCAATTTCTTGAGATACTTCATTTCTTTTTTGCTTAAGTGTTTCAGTCTGAACAACTAATTCACGTCTTAACTTATCTTGTGCCAATAGTTCATCAATTATTTCAGATTTAACATTACGCGTTGCGAGCCGTTCTTTAACTTCATCTTCATTAAGACGAATCATTTTAATATCTAACATATTTTTCCTCCTAAATTTTAGAAAATAAAAAAGTCTTCCCTCCCATAATTGGGACGAAAAGACTTCATTCGCGGTACCACCCAAGTTCGATTAAAAAAATCGCACTCAACTAAAATAACGGTCTCCCGTGCAGCATTACCTGCCCATACAACGAACGCTGGAATTTCAACTTCATGATTTCCACCAACCATCATGTCTCTATAAGTCTACTTAAGGCGCACTCCGATGTTTTCTCTATTAATTATTCTATAGATATCATAATATTAAACCCAAAAAATAGCAACAATTAATCGTCAGTTTCTTTCACATCATGTGGGGTTAAGTCTATTTGTGCAAGTGGTATCAATTTCGTATGATGCTTAATTTTAAAATACAAAAATAATATTAAGAACAACGGAATACTCATATAACTCACACTTATTGCTTGCCAGTCCCATTTAGCAAATGATTTTAAGTCTTGCCCGATTATTACCAGTACACACACAGCAAAAGAAAAAAGCGGTCCAAAAGGAAAGAGCTTAGCATGGTATTTCAATTCTTTTAACGATTTTCCCTGTATTTTAAAAGCCCTTCTAAAACGGTAATGTGAAACTGCAATTCCTAACCATGCAATAAAACCAGTTAGTCCACTAGCACTCAATAAAAAAGAATATATCCTCGTTCCATATATGCTTGAAAAAAAAGTTAATAACCCAACTGCAGTTGTTCCTAATAATGCATAAAAAGGAACTCCTCTAGTATTCAATCTGCTAAAAAAATGTGGAGCATTGCCATGGCCTGCCATAGAAAACAACATCCTAGTAGAGGCATACATACCTGAATTTGCCGCTGATATAACCGAAGTCAAAATTACCGCATTCATTACGCTTGCAGCCGATGCCAATCCAGCTCTTTTAAATACGAGCGTAAACGGACTTATAGCAATATCACTCGCACTTGAGCCTAATAAATTGGAACTTGTATAAGGAATCAAACAAGCAATGACAAAAATGGAAAGTATATAAAAAAGTAAAATCCTCCAAAAAACCTGTTTTATGGCTTTTGGAATACTTTTTTCAGGAGTAGCAGACTCCCCAGCTGTAATTCCGATTAACTCGGTTCCTTGAAAAGAGAATCCTGCTACCACAAAAACGCTTAGCAAGGTTGGAATTCCACCAACAAAAGGAGCTTTATGATAAACAAAATTTTCAAGTCCAACTGCTTTTCCACCCATAATTCCCAAAATTGTCAAAAAGCCAATTACCAAAAAAATAATAACTGTAGCCACTTTGATTAATGACATCCAATACTCAGCTTCTCCAAATGACAAAACAGAAAATGCATTAATAGCAAATATAATTATCAAAGCAATCATACTAAAAATCCATGTTGGAACATTCGGCAGCCAAAATTTCATAACTAATGCAACAGTACTAATATCAACTGCTAGAGTGATTGCCCAGTTAAACCAATAATTCCAACCCATCGCAAACCCAAACGCTGGATCCACAAACCTGCTTGAATACGTGGCAAAGGATCCAGTAACTGGTAAATATGTCGCCATCTCTCCCAAACTGGTCATTAAAAAATATACCATTATCCCAATTCCTATATATGCTGCCAACGCACCTCCCGGACCGGAAGTGCTAATTGCTGAACCACTAGCAACAAATAACCCTGTCCCAATACTTCCTCCAAGTGCAATCATTGATAGATGCCTTGTCTTCAACGTACGACTAACTTTTTTTCCTTCCATAATTCCTCCTGTTTTTTCAAGAGGCAATCAAGTCCACACTTTTCTAACTAATCCGTATTAATTCATGTTATGTAACCACATAAAAAGTCTTGCTGCTAATTCCAGCAAGACTTTCATAATCATGAATATACGTAAAAGTCACACTCGATAGCACTCCATGCATAAAACGCATGACAGTCCTTGACCTTTTAAGTCAAGTCCCAATAATATATTGTTGCAGCAACATATTATTTCGGCAAATTCTCCTTTCACTATTAGTCGTGGATGCTCCAACATCTCATAAATAGCTACTCTTATCATTTGCAACCTCTTTTCGATGCTTTTATTATACTCTGCACAAAAGAAAAAACAACACCTTAAACATAAAAGTGTTGTCCTTTCGTAACAATATATAATAACTAATTAGTGAATCTGATCGTCTAAAATTTGTGTACCCAATTCGTGGTTAAAACTATAATCCACTGGGATATCAACAATAACTGGGCCTTTCGTTGAGAATGCTTTGTCTAAAACATCCTTTAATTCACTTGCTTTAGTAACCTTTAGCCCTGTAGCTCCAAAACTCTCAGCATATTTAGCAAAATCAACTGGGCCAAACTTAACACCCGCATCTTGACCATACTTGAGCTCTTCTTGGAACTTAACCATATCAAAATTACCATCATTCCAAATCAAATGAACAATGTTCAAATTAAGACGGACAGCTGTCTCTAAATCTTGGCTTGAAAACAAGAAACCACCATCACCAGAAACCGATACAATTTGTGTTTCTGGGCGCACTAGTGCAGCTGCAATTGCCCAAGGAAGTGCCACACCAAGTGTCTGCATCCCATTACTAAAAAGCAAATGACGAGGTGCATAACTTCTAAAATGTCTTGCCATCCAAATATAGAAACTACCAACATCAACTGTAACTGTCATATCGTCAGTTATATGATTTTGCATCTCTTGTATCACACTTAATGGATGATTTAGCACTTGTTCGCTCGTCACTTCAGGTGCTTCGTCTCTTTCTTCAAGTTTCACATGAAGTTCAGACAAATATTTACGTGATGTCGTAGGAACTTCATACCCTTTCATGTATGGCAGTAAGAAGTCAAGTGTTTGCTCAATATTGCCAATCAATTCATTTTCCGGTTGGAAGTTCTTATCGATTTGAGATTCGATCGTGTCGATTACAACTATATTAGCATCACCTGTGGCATTCCAGTTTCTAGGTTCATATTCAATTGGGTCGTAACCAATAGCCACAACTAAATCACTCTTTTTAAGTAAGCGATCCCCTGGTTGGTTACGGAATAATCCAACACGACCAAAGAAGTCGTCTTCCATATCGCGAGGAATAATCCCTGCCCCTTGGAAAGTTTCAACAACAGGCAAATGAGTCTCAGCGATCAATGCACGAATTGCCTTTGTAGCCTCTGGTGATGAGGCTCTCATTCCTACAAGTAAAACTGGCATTTGTGCTGCCTTAATTCTTTGTGCAAGTAATGTTGACTCAACAGGGCTTGCTGGCCCAAGTTTTGGAGCAATCAATGGTTTGATTACCTTTGTATTTACTTGTGCATCAACAACGTCTTGTGGCATCGAAACAAACCCAGCACCTTGCTTGCCCGCTTCAGCCTCTCGATATGCATTAGCAACAACTTCTGAAATATTATCAGGATCTTGAACTTCAGCACTGTATTTTGTAATTGGGGCAAATAATGCTGCATTATCCATACTTTGATGAGTCAAACGAAGCAAATCTGTTCTTTGTACCTGTCCTGCAATAGCCAAAACAGGATCGCCTTCAGCAGTTGCAGTCACAAGACCTGTTGCAAGATTGCTCGCACCTGGTCCAGATGTTGTTAAAACAACACCTGGTTTGCCAGTAATACGACCTATCCCAGCCGCCATAAAGGCAGCATTTTGTTCGTGACGAGTCAAAATCAATTTTGGTGCCTTTGGATTGGTTGGATGTTCAAGTTTTTCAAACACACGATCAATTTTTGCACCAGGAATACCAAACACGTATTCAACATCATGATTTGCTAGACTATCAATTAGTGCATCTGCACCATAATATTTTTCTTTGTCTTCCATCGTTACAAAACTCCTTCTTAATTAAATCATACTGACTTATCTACACCATTAGAAAATGATACTAGTAAATTCATGAATTATGATAGCATTGAGAAACATTAAATACTAGCTCGTTTTTTGATTGTGAATAAAATAACTATCATTTCTGCAATAAGTACTTACAATCTCGCACTATCAATAGCTTAAAAAGATATTCTTGTTAAAAGTTTAACTTTTAAAAAAAGAAAAACATCCTCTCTCGTTTTAAATTATTAATACTTAATACCTTTTAACAAATCAGCCATTTCTTGATTTTTAGTCACATCTTGATTATTCCAATCAACTAAATTGACCTGTCTATTACCAAAAGTTTCCAGAATTATATCATAAACAGTTTTTTTACTTAAATACTCACACCACTGCTTGTCCGCTTCTTGAAAGAGTCCACTTATTGCATGTGTTGCTTCATGCGATATTGGTAAAAAATCTTTGAAAACTAAGTCAAGAAATCCTAAATCTGGGTACGTTTTAATCTCTCCTTCGGTTGCATTAACGATCTGCAAAAATGTTATATTTTTAGGATCCTTAGCCAAAGAAAATCCACCACTGTTCCCAGAAACTGAAGTAATCAAACCTGCAACAACTAATTTACGCATTATCTTTTGTAAATAAGTCTGCGAACCTTTAATTCTTTCATGAATCATTTGCGATGATAAAGGCACATCTCTTTTTTGTGTCGCTAAAAGCGCAATAATACATGCTGCTTGTTCAAATCCTTTAGTTAATTGCATGCTCAAACCCTCCTTTTTGCTATTTTATTTTCGTAAACCTTTACTTCATTTCTAGTAAGATATCCATCAAAATACGGAACTTCAACAAGCGCAATAAAATCAAATCCAGCCTTTTCAAGTACTCGTTGTGATGAAACATTTTGAAGCGTCACATAAGCTTCTACCACATCTATTTTTTTGTAAGAATCAACTAACCAATTAATTAAACAATTAACTGCATCCGTCATATATCCCTTATTCCAAAAATTTTTATTAAGCGCATACCCCAAAGATACATGTCTTTCCTTTTCCCCGTCAGACAGATTTTCTAGCTCATACAAACAGATATTTCCAACAACTTTGCCATTTTTTTGAACTATTATCCATGATAAATCTGTATCAAGTTCATTAAAAAGGTCCAAAGACGACAAATAGTCTTGGCTACGTGCAAATCCTGCAGCATGTGCAACTTCTCTTTGAGAACTATATTCATATAAATCACCAAGATCTTCAATTCGAATATGCCTTAAATTTACTTTAGCTCCTTTAATAACCATAACTCTCCCCAATACTGGATATAAATTGTCTATCATTTCTTTTTAAAAGTATACCTCATATCTCGCTTTGATTGTGGTAAAACCATCAGCAAAAATACAATAATATCTCCAAATCCGAAGAAAAATTTTAGTAGGATTAAAACACTTGGCAAACTACAGTCATGCAGTCTTCTTATTTGTGCACTTGTAATTGCTACGTAAACCATTGTTACCCAGATACTTACACCTATTTTTTCTACCAACTCCACACTACTTGGACTAAATTCTTCAACTAGTACGATTACTTCGCCCATTACCATGCCAAATATCATTGACAATAAAAATATTCCTGCTATCGCCCACCAAAAGTCCGCTCTTCCCATTCTTTTTTGAAAAATAAACATATCTCTTAATAAAATTTTGGTTGAGGCAAGAATACCTGGGCGAGCATTCTCATTGAGAGGTAGTGAATCAATTTGTTCACGATCTTCTGTAACCTCATCAACTTGTATTTTTCCATTTTCAGAAATTTTTTGAATAATGGGTTCGCTTGAAAAAGTTTCCACATTGATAAAAGCTTGGTCTTTTCCACAATATGAGCAAAAATTTGCATTTACTGGAATATTTTTTTTACAAAATTTACAACTTTTTCTTTCAAATTCTTCTTCAAAAATTTCTTGGTGCGTACCACAAAACATACAGTATTCCATACCTTCTTCTAACTTATGTCCACATTTTTGACAAACCATCATTTTTTCACCTCAAATATTCTATTACTACAAACCGTTGTCATCCTTATAAGGACATATAATTTCTTTATTGATTTTATCCTATTATACAATATTTGTTTACTATATTTTTCAGATGACCTGAAAAGTGCTATTCTTTTAAAAAGTCTAATTTATTTATAAAAGGAGCCTTAAACAATGTTCGTACATATTTTAATTTTTTTGTTGGTTGGTATTTTTGCTGGCACTATGGGAGCAATTTTAGGATTAGGTGGTGGCATGATTGTAACACCTGTTATAACTTTAGGTGTTGGTCTTGATATAAAATATGCCATTGGCGCAAGTATTATTGCAGTCATCGCTACAAGTTCTGGTTCAACAATTGCCTTTTTAAAAGACGATGTATTGAATCTGAGAGTTGCAATGCTTTTAGAAATTGCTACCACTGTTGGTGCAATCTTAGGCGCAATATTGACGGGTGTTATTAATTCCGATATATTGTATATTTTCTTCGGATTTCTCTTAGTTTTTTCTAGTTGGAATATGCTACGTAAACTACGTGCTGGCAATGAAATTCTTCATTTAACAAAACCTGACAAACTTGCTGATAAATTTAAATTAAATAGTTCCTACTATGATAAAAATTTAAAAAAACAAATAGATTATCAAGTTGAGCACATTCCGCTTGGATTTTCAATTATGTTTGGAGCTGGTTTAGCAAGTGGCATGTTGGGCATTGGTTCGGGTGCCTTTAAAGTTATGGCACTTGATAATGCAATGAAAATGCCTTTAAAACCATCAAGCGCTACTAGTAATTTAATGATGGGAGTTACTGCAGCGGCAAGTGCCACAGTCTATTTCTTTAATGGATCTATTCGTCCTGATATTGCAGTCCCTATTGCCTTAGGTATTCTTGTTGGGGCAACAATTGGTAGCCGGGTAATGCAAGTTTTACCTTCAAAGGTTATTAGAGCTACGTTTATACCTGTTCTTTTATACCTAGGCTTACAGATGGTTCTTAAAGGATTGGGGGTACTCTAATATGCAAGTTAATAAAAATAACGCCGCTAAAGAAATGGCTAAAATTGAAATTACAATAGGAAAAATTATGCGTATCGGTGTGCTTATAGCTGCTATTTTCATGCTGTTAGGCATTGCAATTCTTTTAATAACTTCTAATTCTGGTTACTCCAATAATTCTTTTCCAACATCAATAATAGCAATTATTAAAGGAATTGCTTCAATGAAGGCATATGCCTTTATGATGGCTGGTACCTTCTTTTTGATTCTTACACCTGTGCTAAGAGTCATTGTTTCCATCTATGCTTTTTGGAAAGAAAAAGACATGATATATGTCTATATCACCTCAACTGTCTTACTTATCTTATTTATCAGTTTCTTAATTGGTCATAACTAACTTTCTCTGTTAAAATTATAACTGTTAATTTGTCAGAGGAGATGAGTTCCGTGGTGAAAGAACCAGAACAAAAACGCTCGGAAGTTCAAAAAAGAAAAAATCAAAATGTCCATCCCAAACAGCGTAAATACTTTACTTTATTTTTACTTTTAATTGTTATAATACTTGGAACCTTCTTCTTCTACCTAGGACGTATCTATACAGATGCACAAAAAATGACTGCTAAAATTTATAGTTCAAGTAATATTACAAAGGTTCGCAATACCCAGACATTGCTTAAGGAAGGAAAACCTATTTCTATTCTTCTAATGGGAACTGATACAGGTGCAGTCGGAAGAAACTTTAAAGGTCGAACAGATACAATGATTGTTTTGACACTTAATCCGCAAGAAAAGAAGATGACAATCGTTAGTCTTCCACGTGATGCCCTCGTAGCCGTGACTGGATTTAAGCAGTACTATCCTAGCAAACTAAATTCTGCCTATGACTATGGCGGTTCGGGCACTGCTGTCAAAACTGTTCAAAACTACCTAAATATTCCAATTGATTTTTATGCAACAATTAACATGGGTGGACTTGAAAACTTGGTTAATGCAGTTGGCGGTATTACCATTAAACCACTATTAACCTTTTCGTACGATGGACATTCATTCGTCAAAAATAAAGAAACACAGATGGATGGAAGTGCCGCACTTGCATATGTCAGAATGCGTCACTCAGATCCTTTAGGTGATTATGGAAGACAAGAAAGGCAACGACAGGTACTAACTAAAGTTGCATTAAACGGTTCTAAATTGAAATCTTTAATGACTGAAAAGTTTTTCAAAGAAATTCAAAAGCAGTTGAAAACAGATATTAGTTTTAACGATATGTTACTACTTGCACTTAAATATCGTGTTGCAACCCATAATATGACATCAGACCACTTACAAGGTGACGCTGATTTAATATCAGGCATTTCATTTGAAGCAGTTCCTGAGACTGAAAAACAACGTATCACAAATTTAATTCGTTCTTCCTTGAATCTCGAAGAAAGTACAACAGGTGACACACTTTCAAATTCAAGTAGTATCGATATAACTCAAAAATAACTATTTTCTGTGTACCAAAGTCATTCCTACTGAACAAAACAAAAACCCACCAGAATGTATATTTTGGTGGGCTTTTGTTTTTATTATGTGCTTACACAAATTAATCGATCGCGAGACCGTGCAAAAAATTAAATTTTTCTGACTTATGTCATTCGTAGATACACACAGTTCTCCGAGTTCCGTTTGTTGTTATCTTGATAATTGTACAATTGTGATGTGCTAGACAAAATTTATAATTGTTTATCTGAACACCTCGTAATAGATGAATTGGAAGATTATTTCATTTTATTTATAAAATGCTATTGGTAATCACTACATGATTGTAAAGAAAAATTATACTTGTTCGAATTTTCTTTGACGTAATTCAATTATTGAATCACATTTTTGAGCAACATCAAATTCATGAGTAACAATCACCACGCATTTATTTTGTTCATGTGCAATTTGCTTGAATAGTTCCAAAACATCATTAGTACTATTCTCATCTAAGTTTCCTGTGGGTTCATCAGCAACTACAAACCTTGAATCACAACACATCGTCCGTGCAATTGCTACTCTTTGTTGTTGACCACCAGACAGTTTCGTTACCTTCCTTTTAGCATTGTCTTCATCAATACCTATTCTATCCAGCAAATCTAAAGCAAATTTGCGATCACCTGCATGTTTTGCTCCAGTAATTGCCATCGCACATAAAAGGTTATCTAGTGCAGACATATAGGTTAGAAGATTATACGATTGAAAAACCATAGAAACACATTTTTTTCGATAATTCATTAACCCAATTTTTTTAAGTTCCTCACCTTCAAACTCAATCGTTCCACTTTTAGGTGTGTCTAGCCCTGCTATCAATGACAAAAATGTTGTCTTCCCAGATCCACTTTTTCCAATTATCGCATACAATTTTCCTGCATCGAATTTTAAATTAATATCCTCGAATAATTTTTCATCAGCATTATCATACCAATATGCCAAGTTCTTTGTTGTTATCATATTTTTGCCTCCTATAAAATCAAAATCTTCTTTGGTTCTAATCGTAAGACATTAATTGTCCCTGCTAATATAGCTACCAAAATTATTATTAATCCAAATCCAAATAATTCTAATATGGAAACTGCGCTAACTGATACTTCTAAATTGGCTACACTTTGTTGGTTGCTGAAACCTGAGTTTTGGCGTAAAGTACCACCATTACCATTGGGAGTCCCACCTTGCGTATTACCACCACCACTTGGCATCCCACCTTGACTTTGACCATTTCCAATTGTCATTGTTGTTGATGATGTTGATGTTGACTGTGAAACAAGTTGCTTAGACATGTAGTTCCCAACAAATCCACCGCCTATAACAGCGATAATTGTAGAGAAGATTAAAACTACAAACATTTCCGTGAAAAACTGCGAGATAACTTTCACCCTTTTTTCACCCATTGACAATAGTACGCCAATCTCATATCTTCTTTCACGAATCATCAAAATCACAATTAATGCTAAAATGATCGTTCCTGCAATACTTACTAACCACACAATTTTATTAGCAAATGATTTAACATTGTTTAATGGTGTCAATAATGATTGATAGGTGCTGTCATCTGTTGTTAAAGAGAACTTAGTAGTATTAATTAATTTCTTAGCTTGTTTGATAAATGAACTAGCCTTTGCTGGATTACTCATTGTAAAGGTTACTGATTCGGCTTTTCCAGTCGTACCTTTAACCTTATTTACATACTGTGCTGATGTATAAATAGTGTTACCTGGATCAGATTGTCCCATCCCAAAACTGGAACTGGCCGTATTAGATGCTTTATATATGCCGACAACTTTTAGAATACGTACCTTACCGTTAGTATCTTTCACTTTAATCTTCGAGCCAACTTTCAGACTGTTATCTTTAGCCAATTCTTTTTCAATAACAACATTATTAGTATTGGCATCATTAACTGATATTCCTCGGCCTGAAATCAATTTTGCACTACTACTTGATAATACTGTTGAAGTACTTGATACACCCGATAATGTAATATCACCTTGGCTAGAACTTTGTTTTTGGCTATTTCCACCCATAGATGGCCCCGCTTGATTACTTGAGGACGTCTCAATTGCAGAAAATGATTTTGCATCTACAGTTGTACTATTTGTCACATTATAACTTTTAACATAACTAGATTTTGCCATTTTTTTGGCAGTATCAATGCTAACGCTTGGCAAGGTTATTGATTGTTTTTTGTTCTTTTGCTTTCTTATATTTTTAAATGCCTGTTCCCTATTTGCTGTCAGAGTAACAGTTGCATTTGAACTTTCTTTTGCACTTGCAATTGCACTTTTAGCAGCTGATTGAATAATAATTCCTGATAAAACAAAAAGTAATATTGCAGACATTACTAAAAGAAGTAATATTGACCTTCCCTTCTTTTCTTTGATGTTCAGAAAAGCTCGTTTAATAAAATTCATTCTTTCGCCTCCATGGTAAGAACTATGAATAAAAAAATGTTCATCGCTCTCTTATATTTTTGATAACCTAAAGTGACTTAGAGATTGATATTCCCTTGCACTTCATTAATATTAATTGGAAGTTGTGAACAAACTTAGAATGTTTCCCGACAAAAATTACGCTAAATTTAGTTAATATCATGAACTTTTCATATTTACTGAATTTAGAATGTTTCCAAATATCTTTCAACATACCACTAATTATAAATGTAATATTTTTTTGTAAGTAATTTCAAAATTTGCTAAAAATAAGTTAAACATAGCAAGGGGTTAGGCCAAAATATAACTTCTGACCTAACCCCTTAACTTCTAATGCCTGATTGTTATTCTAAAATAAGTCCTAGCTACTAACTCTGAGATAAAAAAGCCCATTGCAATCGCACCTGCAATCATCACAACTTGAACTAAGTCACTTATCGCTGCTAAATCATTGCCTACTGCAAAGTTTCTTACTGCTTTATATGCTTGCCCCCCTGGAACCAGTGGTACGAGGCTTGGAATATTAAATAAAATCATTGGCATCTTTAACCTTCGAGCCATAAAAATTGAGCTTAACCCAATCATCAAAGCCGCTACTGCATTTGCAAGCATTGTTCCCCCATTAGCACCTTTGATTAACAAATATGTAATCCAACCTAGAACACCTACCAAACCACAAGAATTTAGTGCTCTATGCGGAATGTTCACAATAATTCCAAAACCAAGTGTAGCTAAATAACTACAAAGTATTTGTATTACAATCGCCATTTCTTCACACCTTCTCATAAAAAGCGGAATACAAATGCAATACCCATACCTATTGCACCTGCACTCAACAAAGCTTCCATTGCTCGAGCCATCCCACTTAAAAAATGACCAGCAAAAACATCACGAACTGCATTAGTAATCGGAACTCCCGGGACCAAGGGCATAACTCCGCCGATTGTAATCATACCTATTTGTATCCCTAAATGCACATGAACAAAGAATACAGCAATGACCCCGATTAAAAAAGATGCCAAAAATTCACTCACAAATCTTATTTTTAGTTGATTATTAATTAGATAATAGCAACTATACCCTAATCCACCCGCAAAAGCTGTTGCTATCATGTCCTCTGAAGAACCTCCATACATTATCATAAGCGTTACGCTCACAACAACAGCCGCGATTAACTGTAACCAAAAAGAAAAAAATGGTGTCGAAATATTTAATTTTACCAAATTATCGCGAAACTCTTCTAGAGATATTTGTCCATCTTGAAAGGCTCGTGAATTTTGATTAACAAGCGAGACTTTTTCTAAATCTATTGTTCTTTTTTGAATGGGTTCAACTTGAGCAGAGCTTTGTTCAGGAATAGACATCAGTATACCCGTAGTTGTTTCAAATATCTTAGGATTATTTATGCCAGCATTGCGTGCAATTCTTGTTAGTGTATCATCAACTCTTGCCATATCAGCACCATTTTCAATCATGATCTTTCCTGCTAATAAAATGGTTTCAATAATAAGATTGTTCTTCGTCAAAAAATCCCACTACCTTTTTTCGAAAATTATCTAATATTACCGCGAAAATTGCAATTACTTTTTCAACTTAAAATAAGTTATACCCATGCTTAAACAAGTAAAAATCATAACTAACAGTACCATTATTTCAAAAAGAACATCATATGAGAACCCTCCTATTATCAATCCACCGAGTAATGGTCCCATTGCATGCCCAAGTGACGCAGAAATACTAACGAAACCTTGGTACTTTCCTCTTTCAGAGTCACTACTTAAGTCATCTACAATTGCCGGAATAATTGGAAATGCAATCACTTCACCAAAAGTTACTAAAACCATTGATACAATAAAGTGGGTGTAATCCCTAGCAAAAACCAGTGAAGTAAATGCAATTATAAAAATTCCATATCCTATATACACTTTCTTAAAATAATTAACTGGCTTTCTTCTATCAAAGAAAGCAATAATTGGTTGTCCAATTACAACTATTATCCCATTAATCGTCCATAAATAGCTATATTTATTTAACCCAATTCCCAATGATTGCATATAAACTGACAAGTTAGATTGCCACTGCGAATACCCAATTTGAATCATTAGATATGTCATTAACACTCCACCAATCACTAAAATATTACCAATCGGTGTTTTTTTATTTAATTTTCTCTTTGTAATACTTTTATTTTTAACAATCTGCGTATTTTCAAATGAATATTTGGTCGCTGCGATTAAGAAAAATATTATGTATAGTATAGCTGTCACTAAAAAAATATATCTGATATTTATGCTCACAACAAATCCGACAACTAAGGTACCGATTACTACTCCCAAATTGGCCATAAAGTACATCATATTAAAAATATAACTAGCATCGAATTCTTTTATAGATGCAGCTAGAGCATTGATAATCGTGTTAGCAATCGCACCTGTGAACCCATTTATTATTAATAACAATGGATAAGCTGGCCATCCATTACAAAAAATTAATGCAAGTAATGCAAGTGCCGACATTGCTATTGTAAATAACATCCAAAAATGTCCTTTACCATTATCGTAAAGTCTACCTCCAACATAACTTCCGACAATCATAATAAGTGACTCAATGAGTAACACCATACCTGCAAGAGCCAACGTTTTACCCAAATAATCATGCATGTAAACAGTCGTAAGCGGCCAAATAAAGCTCATTCCTGTACTTGATATTAGATTTCCAGCAAGTAACCAACCTAATTTTAATCTATTATTTTTCATCTCTCTCCCCATAAAAAAACGAAGTGAGACGGCTGTCTCACTTCGTACATTTTGACTTTAAATTAGTCTTTTGTAACGTTAACTGCTTGTGGTCCACGATCGCTTTCTTCAACGTCGAAAGTTACATGTTGGCCTTCATCTAAAGTTTTGAAACCGTCGCCTTGGATAGCTGAAAAATGAACGAATACATCGCTACCATCTTCGCGAGTAATAAAACCAAAACCTTTATCTGCGTTAAACCACTTTACTGTACCTTGTTCCATGAATAAACTCCTCCTTGTGCCCCTCGGCACTATTTAATAATAGTTGTAATTCTTGATCGGCACAAATGGGGAAAGTTATTTGAAACATTCTAACCACGGTAACCCATACAAAAATACACCCATAGTATACCATGCCATACTAAAAAAAGATAGTGTTCTACAATTATTTTACAAAAATATAGTGGGCAGCTTTAAAGCTAACACTCATTTGTTGACCTGTTTCTTTAATTAAAATTTTAATTGGCCCCTCAAAAGGTGCATGGTCAATTATTTTAAGCTCGTCACCAATTTGTAACTCAATATTATCTAAATACGTCAATAAATCATGATTATCAATAAAACGCTCAACTGTAACAAGCTCCCCATCCCTTGCTTCAGCTAACACATTGTGACTATCTTCTTCATAATCTCCGTTTTCAGTTGGAATCACTCCACCATGGGGGCAGTGGGTAGGATGATTTAAAAAGACATCTAGATGTTCCATCAAATTCTCACTTGCAATATGTTCAAGTACTTCAGCATCTGTGTGAACATCCTGTAACTTGTATCCCAAAGAAGATACCAAAAAAGTTTCCCATAATCGATGCCTTCTTATCAATCCTTCAGCTACATTTATTCCTTCTTTGGTCAAAGAAATACCCGCATAAGGTGTATGCACAGCCAATCCGTCTTTAACTAATTTAGTTACCATTTCAGTGACCGAACCTGCTGCAACATTTAAGCTCAATGAAATCTGCTTGTTCGAGACCTTTTTTTGAGTCCCTCCCAATTCAAAAATTATTTTTAAATAGTCTTCTTTCTTTGGTGTCAAACAGTTTCACTCCTTTTTTCACCCTTATAAATATTATTAAATGCATTCAAAATTCATTATAACAAAAAAATCTTTCTCTGCCAAAATAAATCTTACTACTGTAAAAAAACACTCATATCTTGTGGAAGGGCGCTGTATATTTTAATTTTTTGGTTTGTAAAAGGATCTACAAAACAAAGCTCACTTGCGTGTAATGCTTGCCTTTTTAAATCCGTTACATCTCCACCGTATAGCTCATCACCCAAAAGTGGATGACCAATTGAACTAAAATGCACTCTAATTTGATGAGTTCTACCCGTATGCAATTTTACTTTTATTGCTGCATAATTATCACTTTGAGTCTCTAACCAATATTCAGTAATTGCTCTTTGTCCATCAGGCATAACTTGCCTATTAATATTAGAGCCTACCCTACCAATTGGAGCATCAATAATATCATGTGTTTTTTTTATTTTTCCTTCCACAATTGCTAAGTACTTCTTTTCAAAATTACTAGGTTCAACTTTATCAATCATTGCTTGAGCTATTTTATTTTTTGCAATTAACACAATTCCACTTGTAAACCGGTCTAATCTTGTAATAATATGCGGCACAGTATTTTCTTCTTTTTTTGCAATCAAATACCCTTTAACATAGTTAACAAGGGTTGTCTCGCGATTACTAGGGCCAGGAACTGTTGTCATTCCTGCTGGTTTATTAATAACTAGCCAATTTTGATCTTCATACAAAACATCTAATTCACCTTTGGCAGCTACTACAGATTCATTATTTTCTTGCGGAAGTATTAGCGAAACTTGTTGTTTTGTTAATACTTTTTGGGATAATTTGCAACTTATCCCGTCGACTAAAACACTTCCTTCACCACGTCTTACTTGGCTTAAAAGTCGTTGACTTATCCCTTTTTCCAACAATACTTTTTTTACTGTTTGTTCATTTTTTTCATTTATCCAAGTAAATTTCATTTTTAAATCCTATCTCAATCTTTTTTTGAATAACCCTAAAATAACTAGTATTATTCCAGTTACAACTATCCATAAGCCATAATTTTGAAGCTGACTAAATGTAATTTGTAATAGGCTCCCGATTAATCCACTTGCTTCATCAGCCATATTTGCAATCTTATCTGGAATTTCTGAATTACTAATTAAAAAAGTAAGCCCCGCCAATATCAGACCACTCCATATTGCAGAAATCCCCCAATAATGTATTACTCTAAAAATATTTCGATCATGAACTATCAAAAATAGCGAAAGAATTATCAACAAAGTAATCCCAATAACAAAAATCAAATTATTTACTTTCTTAACATTTTTTATCACCTTAGATAATTTACCAGCAGGAGTTGCTGATATTTTAGAAGTAATATACGAACTCATGGTACTTAAAAAAGTATTTTGTATAGACTGATATATTACATTCTCAGTTGAAATACCTAAATTTGATGCTTTTTTCTCCAAATTTTCACCAATTTGTTTTTTAATTAAAGAGCCCTTTATTAGTTGCTTTTTCCCTGCATAAATATTTCGTGTCACAACTGCTAAATCTTTTTTTACTTGTTTTTCAGTCACCAACCCCGATGTCAAAGAAGTTGGTATATTGTTTTGAGACGCCAAAGCAGCCACAACACTATTTAGTGTACTTGTGGCTTGCTTTACATAGACAGGTCTAGTAACCTGAGCAACTGCTATTTTTGAATTTAATATTGTATTCTTTAAACCGTACGATCCAAAAGTCATAATTATTGCAATTCCGAGAAAAAAAGCCAAATATCTACTAATACTTCTCCCGGGTTCATTCGAATTTCTTTTACCCTTTGTTCGTCTGTATAATTGTCCTGGCTCAATCACTATATTACACACCTACCTTTTAAGCTACTAATTCTTTCAATATCAGTATAACTCAAAATAATAGATAATTGTTAATTGCTATTCATTCTTAATTTTGAATTTTTGAGTAACTTTATAACTGCCAAACGTTGCAATTATCCCGGTTATTATCGCTGTAACAAATGGCATTGTAGGGTTCCATTTTCCATCTGCATTCCCAGGGGTGATTCCAAAAATAAATGTCATCATCTGGCCCATATTTTTCATAATTACATGTGCACTTTGATTTTGTGTAGCAATAGCAATCCAATTAATAAAAACAATTCCTACTACAAAAAAGCCAATAAACGTATAAACTTTAGTTTTTTTACTAAAAAGGCTGAAAAAACTTCCTACAAAAGTTGCAATAATTGTTACTACTGACGTTGAAATAAGTACAAAGCATAGCCCTAAAAAGGAATTTGTAGTCGAACTAGTAAAGTATTTACCATAGAGCAGCATGTACATTGAGCCATTTTCCCATGTATGGTTTGTATAAGGGTTTAACAGTGAAATTATTATTCCTAACAACTGTCCAAGTAAACTCAACCCCAAAAAAGAAAATAATCGAGCCTTCCAGTAAGTTCTCCTTGAAATCCCGTTTTGAATCAATAACTTAAAATCATTATATGGAAAGAGTGCTAAACAAGGAATAATAAATGCTAAAATTGAGCCGACATAAATATCTTTAAACGAACTTTTCAACGAAAATTTAGAAATATCAAAGCCGTTAAACATCCATGGAAAAAATATAAAAGAAAATGCCATCCAAAAAATTACGACTCCAAGTTGTTTTAATATATGCTTAAAAATATAAGTAGTTACACTAACCTCTTTTGTTGTCATCATTTACTAGCTCCCCCCTTAACACTGATATTAGTGAGATTTACAAAAAGCTTTTGTAAGTCCATTCTCTCGATAGAGACTGTATCCGGTAAAATACGTTTATCATCAAGACTCCCGTAGATGTAATTACCATGAATACTACCTAGATTTTCTTGCCCTATGATATTTAGCCCTTGACAATAATTATCAACATCTTCTTTAGGCCCAGCAATCAGGTATGCCTTATCCAAAATAGCTTCAACATCCCCATCAACCACGATTTCACCTTGATCAATAATGAAAACATGTTCAAGAATATTTGTGATTTCTTCAATCAAATGCGTTGAAATTAAAAAGGTTTTTTGTGTTTTAACATAGTTGTCAACTAGCTCCCGGTAGAATAGTTCCCGATGATTTGCATCAAGTCCCAGAATAGGCTCATCTAAAAATATATACTTTGCTGGAACTGCAAGTGCAATAATTAATTTGAATATACTTCGATATCCCGTTGAAAGCTTACCAAACTTTTGAGATGTATCCAATCCAAATTTATCTGCCAATTCCTGCGCATACCCCAAATCAAATGCACCATAAAGTAATTCAGTATTCTTAAAAATAGCCTCAATCTTCATTCCTTCCGGATATAAGTTGCGCTCACTCATTAAATACATATTTCCTAGTGCATTATCATTTTCAAATACACTCTCTCCATCCAAAAGTACCTCACCAGAATCAGAAAAAATCCGGTTAGCAATGATACTTAACAATGTACTTTTACCAGCACCATTGCGCCCTAGTAATCCATATATTTTACCTGCTTCCAGCTCAAAATTAATATCTCGCAAAACCGTTTTCTTGTTAAAAACCTTTTTTATATTTCTAACTTCAATTCCCATAACTATCAAAACCCCCGTTTGATTAAGTCTATCAACTCGTCTTCTGATATCTGTAATCTTTTGGCCTCGGCAACAACTTGAACTATTTTATCTTCAAAAAATAATTCACGTCTTTTTATCACAACTTTTTCATATGCACCTTGCGCAACAAACATCCCAATTCCACGTTTTTTTTCAATTAGTCCACTTGTTACAAGCAAATTAATCCCCTTTAAAACAGTCGCAGGGTTAATGTGAAAATCTCTTGAAATTTCTGTTGTAGACGGAATTTGTTCTTTTTCTGAATAATTTTTTGTAAAAATCGCTTCTTCTATCTGGCTAGCAACCTGTAAATAAATTGGTTCTGCACTGTTAAAATTAAAATGCATCTTTTTCACCTCATTGTCCATAAAACGCAAAACCAAGAATACAAGCAATCGTCATTTATTGTCAACCTTTTCTTTTTAAAACAATTCTTTGATACATAAGGAAAACTAACAAATAATATCCTAGATATAACACAGCAAAGATTGAAAATGGTACCCAAATTCCATAATAAGGATTGATTAACATTCCTTTAAATAAATTCAAACCAACTAAGACATGTGCCACACCTAAAATTGCTGGTAAAATAAATAGTATTGCAATTTCTTTGGCAATCGCACCTCGTAACAGCGTTTTGCGCACCCCTAATTTTTCAAGCATTTCATACCTTTTGACATCTGCAAATGCACCCGAAAGTATCTTAAACATCAAACAACTTGCCAACATTGCTAAAAACCCAATTCCAAGAAAAATACCCATAAACTCAAGTCCAGCATACAAAGGCTTCACAATATAAATCTTTGCATCATAATTTCCTTGGATTGCTTTTGCATGATCCTTTTCCTTACTTTTGGCAAATTCAATTCTAGATATTTGTGAAAAAACACCCTGTGCACTGTACGTATCTTTTGCCCTAAAAAAAAGTGCTGATTGTGTTGTACTTTGGACTTTTTGAAATGCTTTGGAGTCTATAATTAAAACTTTAGCATTTGGTTGAGTACTTGTAGTAAATTCTTGCAAATCATATATATTTTGTTTCAACTGTTTAACACTCAGCTTCGTATAAGAAGACGTAAAATCTTTACTATTAAATTTAACGGTTTCAAACGGTTGACTAGCAAACTGTGTCTCATCAAAGTAGACTATGTTTCCAACAACTTTATATGCATATTTAGCCTTTTTTTCAATTTTTAATTGCTTCATCAATGCTTTTTGCTTGGTTGTGGGCTGAAACAGTGCAAAAGTATAGGCACTTTGCGAATCAGCAGTTTTTTCTGTGATATTGTTAAACCCAATTCCTGTTGTAATGGCACCCAACGCTAGTGCCAACAGCATTGTAACCCCAGTTAATATTTTAGTGTAATCATGTATTCTAAATTCCAATTGTCCCAATGTAAAGCCATTTAGTTTCCTTTTTGCCAAGGATGTTTTCCGTAAAAAGCTAATTCCAACAGTAACAATCGAATTGAAAACAAAGAAGGTTCCAAATGCTATAGTGAATAAACTGATTGGAATTGTTTTTACGCCATATTTCATGGGATTCATTATCACCCAGTAACCTACACTGAGTAAGACTAATCCTAGTAGTGCTTGTAATATTTGAAGCGGCATTGATAACTGCTTTCTAGCTATCTTTTGTTGACTTTTCAATAACTTAAGAGCAGGTTTTCTTGTCATTAAAAATGCATTATATATTGCAGCTAAGAAAAACAATCCTAGATATAAAACTAATGTCCACAAAATTGCTTTCCACCAAATTGGCTCATAAAATTTAGCAGTCAATCCCAGTGCTTTAATAACAATATTTTGCATCCCAGTACTTAAAATAATTCCAACAATAATTCCCATAATTGTTGACATGAATCCAATTATCATTGTTTCAAGCCAAATTAATTGCCCAATTTTTTTCTTACGTGCTCCTAACATCATAAAAAGTCCATAATCTCGTTGACGCATACTCAATAGAAAGTTATTAGCATAATTAATATAAACAAATGTGATTAACATTAACAATATTGATCCGAAGGTAAATACATAACCAATCGCACTAACAACTGAACCGTTTGCTTTCAAGTATTTTCCATTTGTAGAAAGTGTCTCAAATAAATAAAAAATTGAACTTGAGATCACTAATCCTGAAAAGAGTACTAAATAATCTTTCCAGCGATTTCTTACCCCATTAAGTGCCAATTTCTGTAACATGAATAATTTCTCTCCTTTATTGTTCAAATGTTCCTAAAAGATCTAAAACTTCTTGATAGAAGTTACTTCGACTTTGGCTTTCAGATTTCACAAGTTCTCGTTCAATTTTTCCATCTTTAATGAAAATGATTCGTTTACAAAAACTAGCTGAAAAGGCATCATGCGTAACCATCAAAATTGATGTCCCCATTTTTTCATTAACTTCTGTCATTAATTCCAATAATTCACGTGCTGATTTCGAATCAAGTGCCCCAGTTGGTTCATCACCAAACAAAATAGCTGGTTTATGTACTAGCGCTCTAGCACATGCTACTCTTTGCTTTTGTCCTCCTGAAAGTTCTCCTGGGTATTTCTTCAATAAATCAAAAATTCCAATTTCACTAGCAACCTTTACTATAATTGAATCAATTTTTTTTGCAGAAACCCCTTGTAAAGAAAGTGGTAAGGCTATATTTTCTGCTGCAGTAAGATTTTCAAGTAGATTAAAGTCTTGAAAAATAAATCCAATTTTACTTGCTCTAAAATCTGCCAAAGAATTGCCTTTTAATTTTGCGACTTCTTCATTTTGAATCTTAACAGAGCCACTTGTTGGCTTATCAAATGTTGCTAACATATTTAATAATGTTGTTTTTCCAGAACCTGAAGCACCCATGATGCCAACAAATTCACCATTCATAACATCAAAGCTAACTGATTTCAAAGCTTCATACTGACGTTCACTTTTTTTGCCATAAATTTTTTTAAGATTTTTTACTTCAATAACTGTTTCTTTCATTTTTTATCCTCCACACGTTAATTTGTTAGTTGGTTAATCACTCATGTAACTAACTATATCACTGAGAAATGTCTGCGTCAAATTTTTGCTATCTTTTTTCTATAAAAAACACCTTACAAGTGACCTTTTCAGCCTGTTTGCAAGGTGTTCCCATTCATTATTGAAGTTTTCAAGTATTTGCTATCTTATATCATAATTAATTATTTTACTTCATCTTACTTGCCCGTTTAAAACTTTTTATAATTCCAATATCATCAGTCTGAAGAATCAAGCTCGCATATAAACTACCCACATACCTTGCTAAGAAGAAAGCAGAAAGAACCAATAACCCTAAAGATAGCAATAGTTGGAATATACTTACATTCCCGTAGATTAACCTAATCGGCATAAAAAAAGAAGACAAAAAAGGAATAAACGATGCCCATTTTACAATTAAGTTATTGGAATCTTGACCTAATGTTAATGCTCCAAAAAAGCCAAGCATTACAATGTACATCACTGGTTGAATTGCCTTTGAAACATCTTCAGGTCGAACAACAAGTGCACCGCATAATGCAGCCAAAATCGTAAATAAAATAACTCCAAGTAATACATAAAGTAAATTGATAGAAACTAAATTAGTAATAATTTTATTAATTGTATCTTGATATTCGGAAAAAATTCCCTGCGATATTTTCAATTTTGGCATAATAAAGTAGCACAAACCTCCACCCAACGTGTAAATCAATAAATGGGTCGCAATTACGGCAAAAGTTCCCAAAATTTTACCGTAAAAATAGCTTTTGGCCGGCATACTTGAAAAAATCATCTCCATAATTTTAGTACCCTTTTCTGAAGCTATATCTTGAGCAATTGCAGATGTATAGATTATTAGAATGAAGTACATCAAAAAAATTATAAACACAAAAGAAATCGTTTTGATTGTCGCATCAGAAGCCCCTTTTGCTATTATTTTTTGTTTCAAAATAGGTTGTTTTGAAAATGATTTTAACTGTTGTGAAGTAATTTTGGCAGTTTGTATATTCAATTCCTGTTGCTTTTGTTGAAGAAGTTGACCAAATTCTTTTAATTGTTCACTGTCCATCTTTTCTTCACCAACATATTTTGCAATAAATTGACCATTTCTTTTTTCTAAAACCAAATATCCTGCAATTTTTTCTTTATCTAAGGCTTTTCGTGCATCTTTTTTTGTTTGATAAACCAATGTTGTTTTTTTCTTATCATATCTAAACTGACTTGCAATTTTTCTATTTGATGAAACTATAGCAACCCTGTCAGAGGTATTATCCCCCAGTCTACTACTAGCATAACCAAACCCCAAAGATACAAAAATAAAAATAAATGGAGATAAAACAAGCAAAATAAAACTCCAGCTCTTGACCTGTCTTCTATATGTTTCCATCAGCACCAATATTATTTGCTTCATCTTATCTTCTTGCCTCCATTTTAAAAATTTCATTTAAAGTTGGCGGTTGTTGATCAAATGTCTTTACATATTTTCCACCTGTAATTATGTTGAAAATTTCTTCACCATATTTTTCATCTTCGATATCGAGTTGATAAGTACCATACTTAGTCTTTTTAACACTCGTTACATGGTCTATGCTTTGTAATTGTTCCATACTTAAATTTGTTTGTACGAATATTTTTGTACTTCCAAAGCTCAACCTAATTTCCTGAATCTCACCATTCAAAACAATCTCACCATTACTAATCATAATAAGCTTGTCGCACAACTCTTCAACATTAGTCATATCATGATCAGAGAATACAATCGTTGCCCCACGTCTTCGCTCATCGAGTATAATTTCCTTCAATAAATCTGTATTGACCGGATCAAGTCCACTAAACGGTTCATCCAAAATAATCAATTTAGGTCTATGTATTAATGTACATATGAGCTGGATTTTTTGTTGATTTCCCTTAGACAAACTTTTTATTTTATCATCTGGTGAACCTTTAACTTCCAATTTATCCATCCATATCAATAATTCTTTACGTATTTCTCTAACTGACATCCCCTTTAAACTAGCTAAAAATCTAACTTGTTGAAAAACTGTCAACTTAGGCATCAAGCTTCGTTCTTCCGGTAGATATCCGATTTCTCGATAAACATCCTTTGTAATAGGTTCACCATTAAATAAAATTTTCCCATCAAAATTTATAAATTTAAGAATACTATGAAAAATCGTTGTTTTCCCTGCTCCATTTTTTCCAATTAATCCTGTTATTTCATGAGAGTTTGCACGAAAACTGAGTCCCTTCAACACTTTTTTGTTTCCAAAATTTTTCTCAAGTCCTTCAACTTTTAACATTAAATCCCCCCTGAACTTTTTCTCACTAACTACACTTTAACTAAATTAATTATAAATTTCACTCGTTATTAATAAGTGTTCTTCGAATATTGTCCAAAATAGCTTGCTGCAATTTATTGAAAACATGTGACCTTCTATAAGCTATACTTGTCACAAACATTGGAACATCAGTGTCTAACAGTTCAACCTTGACAATATCTTTACGAATTGGATTAACAACTGCTGTCAAAAATCCAATTCCTACACCATCAGCGATTAAATTCATTAGACTGTGCGTACCATTTGACCTAAAGACAATATGTGGGCGAAAATGATTACGAGCAGCAAGTAGTTCAAACGCTTGATTATGTACAAATCCATTTTTAAATAACACAAAATCTTCACCTTTTAAATCCTTAAACCAAACCTTTTCTCTTTGCGCTAGCGGGTGACTTTTAGGGACAAATATTCCAAATGGCTGACGGTCAAATTCCTCCGTTATTATTAATTCATCACTCAAAGGATCAATTGAGCCCAAAAGCGCCATATCAATTTCTCCATTTTGCAAGGCCTTTAAAGTTGTTTTTGAACCATACTCCATTGTCTGAATCTTATCTAAAAGTCCATTTTCCTTTAAATCTTTTGCAACATTCGGAAAATAATTATTTTCAATAATCGGTGGTAACCCTAATGACAGCATCTTCAAGCGACTGCTTGTAATCTCTTTTTTCACTAAATTGTAATGCATCAACATTCTTTGTGCGTGATTAAGCAACTGCGCACCACTATCAGTAATTAAAAGTTTTCCTTGTGCTCGGTGTCTAATTATCAAACGCGAATTAACTTCTTCTTCCAACCTTTGTAAAGCAAATGTAATTGTAGGTTGACTAACTCCAAATTCTTTTGCAACCTTCGAAAAATTTTTAATTTCAGTTAACCTTATAAAATATTCAAGATCTTTTGTATTCATAAAAAGGGCCCTCTTTCATCATCAGACTAAGCTTTTTTAATCCATTATAAGAATTTCTTATTAAAAAAATATTTTTTGACTATAAAAAACCACTAGGTATATTCTATGTATATCTTAACAAAAGAAAGGTCTGAAAGACATGGGAATGAGTATCATTAACGATCCATTTAAAAATAAAGGAACAGCTTTTACTTTAGAAGAACGTAAACAATTTGGATTAGAGGGGCTTTTACCCCCTTACGTCCAAACGCTTGAGCAACAAGTTGCACAAACATATGCACAATACCAAACAAAAGTATCTGATCTTGAAAAGCGTCTATTCTTAATGCAAATATTCAATGAGAACCACGTACTTTTCTACAAGCTTTTTAGCCAGCATGTTGTTGAATTCATGCCAATTGTGTATGATCCAACTATTGCTGATACTATTGAGAATTATAGTGAACTTTATGTCCAATCACAAAATGCAACTTTTTTGTCTATCGATAATCAAGATATCATTGAAAACTCACTAAAAAATGCTGCTGATGGGCGTAATATCAGGCTTATTGTAGTAACTGATGCTGAGGGTATTCTTGGGATTGGCGATTGGGGAACAAACGGTGTAGACATTGCTGTGGGTAAATTGATGGTCTATACTGCGGCAGCTGGGATTGATCCAAGCCAAGTTTTACCTGTTGTTTTAGATGCAGGAACAAATAACGATAAGCTTTTAAAGGATCCTCTTTACCTTGGTAATCATCATAGTCGGATTACGGGTGATAAATACTATGAATTTGTTGATAAATTTGTTGAAACAGCAGAGCACTTATTCCCTAATCTTTATTTACATTTTGAAGACTTCGGGCGTGATAATGCTGCTAACCTTCTTAACAAATATAAAGATAAAATCACAACTTTTAATGATGATATCCAAGGTACCGGAATTATTACTCTTGCAGGGATATTAGGTGCCTTGAATATATCTAAACAAAAAATGACTGACCAAATATATCTTTGTTTTGGTGCCGGAACAGCTGGAGCAGGTATTACAAAGCGAATTTATGACGAGTTTATTCAAGAAGGATTATCTGAACAAGAAGCTCGTAAACACTTCTATATGGTAGATAAACAAGGTTTATTATTTGATGATGATACGACGCTTACACCAGAACAAAAACCATTTGCACGTTCAAGAAATGAATTTTCAAATGCAGATGAGCTCACAAATCTTTTGGCTGTAGTTAAGGCAATTCATCCAACTATTCTTGTTGGAACATCGACACAGCCTGGTACATTCACTGAAGATGTTATACGTGAAATGGCTGCACACACAAAACGTCCAATTATCTTCCCATTGTCTAATCCTACAAAACTGGCAGAAGCTAAAGCCATTGACTTAATCCAATGGACTGAGGGTCGTGCTCTTGTTGCTACAGGTATTCCCGCACCTGATGTCGAATTCAATGGTGTGACGTATCATATTGGTCAAGCAAATAATGCTCTTGTCTATCCTGGACTTGGTCTAGGAATAATAGCTTCCACTGCAACTGTTTTGAATGATGCAATGATTTCAGCTGCTGCTCATTCACTTGGCGGTATTGTAGATCCTAAAGAAGCTGGGGCAGCCGTTTTACCACCTGTTTCTAAATTAGACCATTTCTCAACTACTGTAGCTTTAGCTGTTGCTGAAAGTGCAAAACTCCAAGGCTTAACAAGAGAAAAAATCGATGATGTTGCTTCTGCAATAAATGATGCCAAATGGGCACCTGAATATTAAGGAGGCTTCAGGCATTTTGGTTACCAAAATAAATTATAAGAAGTTTATTTCTCCAATTGTTGTAGCTCTAATCATATGGTTGGCAACTCCCTTACGACCAGAAAGTGTTTCTATTGTTGCATGGCATATGCTTGCTATTTTTGTAGCCACGATTATTGGCTGTATTACACAACCACTACCAATTGGCGCAGTTGCTATAATTGGTTTTACAATAACCGTCATCACCCATGAGGTAAATATTGACACTGCAGTAGCCGGTTTTGGTAATAACAGTATTTGGTTAGTCGCTATGGCATTCTTTATTTCTAGAGGATTCATCAAGACTGGTTTAGGTAGAAGGATTGCCCTTGGGTTTGTAAGAATTTTTGGCAAAAAAACTTTGGGATTAGCTTACTCCTTGATTGGCGTTGACCTAATTTTAGCTCCTGCAACTCCTAGTAACACAGCTCGTGCTGGTGGTATCATGTATCCAATTATAAATTCATTATCTCGTTCATTTGGCTCTTCACCAGATGATAATACACAACGTAAAGTAGGATCATTTTTAACTTTTGCTGAATTTCACGGAAACATGATTACCGCTGCAATGTTTTTGACAGCAATGGCTGGTAACCCATTAGCACAATCACTAGCAAAAAGTTCACACATAAATATTACTTGGATGGGTTGGTTTCTTGCGGCGCTTGTTCCAGGAATTATTAGTTTAATTCTAGTGCCTTTTATCATTTATAAACTCTACCCGCCAGAAATTAAAGAAACACCTAATGCAAAAGATTGGGCAGATGAACAACTTGCAAAAATGGGAAAAATGTCCCTATCTGAAAAATTCATGGCTGGTATTTTTGTTGTGGCACTGCTTCTTTGGGTCTTAGGAGGCACATTAAATATTGATTCCACATTAACAGCCTTCATTGCTTTATCGCTTCTATTGTTAACTGGAGTTCTTAGTTGGAGTGATATCTTACAAGAAAAGGGAGCTTGGAATACACTAACTTGGTTTTCTATTTTAGTAATGATGGCCAATGAATTAAATGTTTTAGGCTTTATTCCTTGGCTAAGTAAAGCCATTGCAACAAGTGTTCATGGCCTATCTTGGCCCTTAGTTTTAGTAATTCTTATTTTATTTTACTTTTACTCCCATTATCTCTTTGCAAGTGCAACCGCTCATGTTAGTGCAATGTATTCTGCATTGCTCGGTGTCGCTGTTGCTGCAGGAGTTCCTCCTCTATTAGGAGCTTTATTACTAGGCTTCTTTGGTAATTTGTTTGCATCCACTACTCATTACAGTAACGGTCCTGCTCCTATTCTTTTTTCAGCAGGTTATGTTTCTCAAAAAGATTGGTGGAAACTAAATGCTATTCTTGGCCCAGTCTATTTAATCGTCTGGTTAGGCCTTGGTAGCTTATGGATGAAACTCTGCGGTGTTTATTAATACTGCTCTATCCTTTTTCCTGTTGTTAGATTACTATTTTTGTAATCTAACAACAGGTTTTTTTATGCAAAAAAAGCCCTAAGTCTTTCTACCAGAAAAAATCCATCTCTATTCATCTCTTTAAAGAAAATAACTTCAAATTTCGAATAAATAAATTTAATTATCCATCGAATTTGCCAAAGAACCATTAACTCCTATTTTCATACTCACTAGTTATAAATAATATTTAACGAATAAATATTCACTTTATTATACAAAGAAAAAAGTTGTACGCGATTAATTAAATAATAAAAAATGCGCTTTCTATAATTTTAATTAGGTTTTGGTTATATTCTATTTAAAAAAACCTGAAAACCCGGTATTTTATTAATTAAGGACTTAATAAAAATCAAAAATTATAATCTAAGAATAGTATAAAAAATCAGTTAGTTGATTTTAAACCATATAATTTAACTTTTCTCAGTTCTACTTTTTCTTAGCAAAAATTAGAGGTGTTACACTTGATAACTTATAAATATAATTTTATTCCTGCAGGCGAACAAGCTCTCCATATTGTTTTCCCTGAACAAATTAATATCTCAGAAAATCAATTAATTCAGGAATTAGCTTCACAGTTGAGAGATTCTTATGAAGATGAAATCACAGATATCGCACCTGCTTACCGTACTCTAACAGTTTACTTTGATATCAGAAAAACGAATTATTTTAAATTTAGCAATAAGTTGAAAAAATTTCTTGTAAATTATACTTTGGAGAAAAAAAATACTTATGGCAGAACCTTCGAGATTCCAGTCTGTTACGATCTTGAATTTGGTATCGATTTAGCAGATGTTGCTTCTTTTGGTAAGTTAAGTATCCCAGAACTAATTGAAATTCATTCTAGTACTCGATACTTCATTTATATGATGGGCTTTTTGCCTGGATTTGCATTTATGGGTAATGTTCCAGACCAAATTGCCATGGCTCGCCTTGAAGTTCCCAGATCTTCAATCGCACCAGGAAGTGTTGCTATTGCAGGTAAGCAAGCTGGTATTTACCCTGTTGCATCTCCTGGTGGATGGCGCATTTTAGGTCGAACACCTGTTACTTTATATACTCCCGACAATCCATTACCTCCATTTCAAGCTGGTGATTCGATCAAATTCAAACAAATTACTCGGGCCGACTATGAAGCTATCAAGGAACTTGATGCTCATGGTGAGTATCAATTAAAGGTTCTTTAATTAGGAGGAGGTAAAAATGACAAACATCGAGATTATTAATCCTGGTTTAGCCACTACAATACAAGATCTTGGAAGAATTGGTCATCAAGCACAAGGTATTCCAGTATCAGGTGCTATTGATCAATATGCACATCGTCTTGCTAATCTTTTAGTAAATAACTCAGAAAAAGCAGCAACCCTTGAATTTAGTATTCTTGGCCCAACTATCAAGTTTTTTGCCGATACTTTTATCGCAGTTACTGGTGCTGACTCTTCTCCCATGCTCAACAAACTAAAAATCAATCTAAATACCACCTATTCAATAACTAAAGGTGATGTTTTACACTTTTCACCGATGTCAAAAGGACGCTTTGGTTATATTTCATTTGCAAATAACGGCATTCAAGTTGCGCCTGTTTTAGATAGTCGTTCAACCAATACAAGGGTTAAGCTAGGTGGTTATCACGGTCGTCTTCTTATAGCTGGAGATAATTTAAAAATTAATGAATGCTACACTATGCCTAGTTTGACTAATAGAATAGCAGAGGAGCAGACCTTAACGAATAATATAATTCATTTTATTAAAGGTCCACAATGGTCTCTTTTTTCCGAAAATGCTAAAAAAGCATTTCAAAATGAAGCTTTCAAAATTTCTGCACAAGCTGACCGAATGGGTTTTCGTTTGGATGGGCCAACTTTAGAAATACCTCAAAAAAATATGCTTTCGGAAGGAACTGTCTTAGGAAATGTTCAAATTACGAGAGCTGGACAGCCAATTGTTTTATTAGCTGATCGGCAAACTGCCGGTGGATATCCTGTAATTGCAACAATTGCCGCTACCGATTTAAGTAAATTTGTACAGTTTGCATACAATACCCCATTATTTTTCAAAGAAATTTCAATTGAGGATGCTACTACTAAATTACGAGAAAAATATCATTTCTTAGATAACTTTGCAGATACTATTTTTAAAAAAAGGTATCAATATCCGATTGGCCCTATTAGGAAAGCAAGTAAAAAAATTGAAAAACTACTCACTAATAATCAAAGGAGCGTTATGTAATGAAAATACCTGATTTAGATGAATTAATTAACAAATTTCAAGATGCCGGACTAACACATTTAGAGATACGAAATGGTGATGAAGAAGTTATTCTAAAAAAAGAATTACCAGTTGAAATATCTACTCCAAGTTCAAATACATCTTCCCAATCAGTTACTTCACAAGAATCAACCTCAACAAATAAAAATATTACGATTGATGCACCTTTTGTTGGTACATTTTACACTTCGCCAAGTCCTCAAGAAGAACCTTTTGTTAAGGTTGGTGACCAAGTAAAAAAAGGCCAAGTCGTCGGCATTATTGAAGCTATGAAAATGATGACTGAAGTTAAAGCTGATACCTCAGGTACCGTTACCGATATTTTAGTTGCTAATGAGAATCCCGTTGAATATGGCGAAGCTCTGATTGCAATTAAGAAATGAGGTGAGTTTTTTTGAAAAAAGTTTTAATTGCTAACCGTGGAGAAATTGCAGTACGCATTATCAGAGCATGCCATAATCTTGGGTTAGAAACTGTAGCCATTTATTCAACTGCTGACAAGAACAGTATGCATGTACAACTAGCAGACGAGGCAATTTGTATTGGACCAGCCGAGCCTAATAAAAGTTATCTTAACATTCATGCAGTAATCGCTGCTGCAGAAGTTACAAAAGCGGATGCCATCCATCCCGGATATGGATTTCTATCTGAAAATGAAGAATTTGCAAGAAAATGTGAAGAAGAAAAAATCATTTTCATTGGTCCAAAAGCTAGTGTTATTGCGTTGATGGGAGAAAAAGCAAGAGCTCGAGAAACAATGCAAGCTGCTGGAGTGCCAGTCGTCTTAGGTGGAGATACCGAATTCACAGACTTAACAAGTGGTTTAGCATACGCAAAAAAAGTTGGCTTCCCCGTTATGTTAAAAGCTAGTGCTGGTGGTGGTGGTAAAGGTATGCGTGTAATCAATGATGAAAAAGAATTCCCCACAGAATTTAATTTGGCACAAAATGAAGCACAGCATGCTTTTAATGATAATCATATGTACTTAGAAAAGTACCTCCCAAACCCTCGCCATATTGAAATTCAAATAGTTGGTGATCAGCAAGGTAATGTAATTGCTGTTGGTGAAAGAGATTGCACAATTCAGCAACATCATCAAAAAGTTATTGAAGAAGCTCCTGCAATCTCTCTTTCAGAAAAAACTCGCCAAAAAATGTTTGCAGTTTCCATCAAGGCTGCCAAGCAAATCGGCTATGTAGGTGCAGGTACCATGGAATTTTTATTGGATGATCCTGAACATTTTTATTTTATGGAAATGAATACTAGGATTCAGGTTGAACATCCAATCAGTGAACTTACAAGTGGACTTGATCTTGTTGAATTACAACTACTAATTGCTCAGGGGCACTCGTTATCATTTGACCAATCTGCTTTTACAACTAATGGTTTTGCTCTTGAATGCCGTATCAACGCTTTGAATGCTGGCAAAGTTACTTCATTACATCTTCCTGGTGGTTATGGTATCAGAATAGATACTGCACTCTATCAAGGATACGTTATTCCACCCAATTACGATTCAATGATTGCTAAAATTATCGTCTTTGCATCCACACGAAAAAAAGCGATTACCTTAATGAAAAATGCACTTGATGAAACCGTAATATCTGGAATCAATACCAATCTTGACTTCTTAACACAATTATTAAATGAACAGGATTATATTGAAAATAATACTGATATTAATTGGTTAGATAAATTAACAAAATTAGAGTAATTTTAGGAGGCGCGTGATGGAATCAATACCCAACATTGCATCTTTAAGTCCTGTCGAAATTCGCAAACTGATTCGAGCAGGAAAATTCACAAGTCCTACAAGTGGTCTGGCAAACGGATATACTCAAGCTAACTTAGTAATTTTACCAAAAGAACTTGCATATGATTTTTTGTTATTTACACAACGAAATCCCCGACCCTGCCCTGTTTTGGAGGTAAGTGATATTGGAAGCCGAAAGTTACATAAATTTGCAACAGATGTTGATCTTGCAAACGATTTTCCAAAGTATCGAATCTATCGTAACGGTGTCTCTACTGGTGAAGTCACAAGTGTTGAGGATTACTGGCAAGATGATCTTGTAAGCTTTCTAATCGGATGTAGTTTTTCATTTGAATCAGAATTAATCGCTGCAGGCATCGAAATCCGGCATATCACTGAAAACGTAAACGTTCCAATGTATAACACTTCAATTCCACTTGAATCCGCTGGCAAATTCCATGGAAATATGGTTGTCAGTATGCGCCCTATTCCAGAAAACCAAGTTGTTACCGCAGTAAACGTTACTGCGGCAATGCCAAAAGTCCATGGAGCCCCTATTCAAGTTGGAAATCCCAAAGCAATTGGGATTAAAGACATTTCAAAACCTGACTATGGCGACATGGTTTCCATCAAGCCAGGTGAAGTCCCAGTGTTTTGGCCTTGTGGCGTTACACCACAAAATGCCATTATGCAGGTAAAACCTGATTTCGTGATTACTCATGCGCCAGGACATATGCTGATAACAGATATTAAAAATACCGTTTTAAAATATGAATAGGAGTTGGTTTTAGTGACACAAATTGATATGAATAGTGATCTTGGTGAAAGTTTTGGTCGATACTCATTGGGAAAAGATAAAGAAATAATTCAATTAGTAACTTCCGTTAATATTGCATGTGGTTTTCATGCAAGTGATCCCGATGTTATGGCTAAGACAGTTGCCTTGGCAGAAGAAGCTGGTGTTGGAATTGGAGCACATCCTGGCTATCATGATTTACAAGGATTTGGCAGAAGAAATATGAATTTAACTCCTGAAGAAGTCAAAAATTTGGTCATCTACCAAGTTGGCGCTCTTCAAGGGTTTACTTCTTCCAAAAAATTGCATCATGTCAAACCGCATGGTGCTCTATATAATATGGCCGCAAAAGATTACGATCTTTCTGTCGCAATTTGCAAAGCCATTAAGTTTGTTGATCCAAATCTTCCTATCTATGCGCTTGCAGGAAGTGAGACTGTGCGTGCTGCACAAGCAGTTGGTATTCCCTGTGCGCAAGAGGTTTTTGGAGATAGAAATTATTTACCCGATGGTAATCTCGTCCCTAGAAGTGAGGCAAATGCTGTTATTACAGACCCAATAGAAGTTGCTGCCCACGTAATTGAAATGGTGGAAACCCAATCTGTTACTGCGATTGATGGTTCAATTATTCCACTAAAAGCTGATTCTGTGTGTGTACACGGAGATAACGCTGCTGCTCTTGCAATTGTTGCTAATCTACGTAAAACACTTCAGAACAATAAAATTGTGCTTCAGGCATTTTAAAAAAATTTAAAGAGAGAAGGAATTGTATTATGATGAATAAATCTAAGGATTCTGGTAACATGCCAGATTTAAACGGGCCCAAAACCTCACCACGTAACATTGCCATGGGAGCCGCATTTTTGATGGCAATGGCTGCCGTTGGACCAGGATTTCTAACGCAAACAGCTACCTTCACAGGTGAAATGGGTGCCAATTTTGGTTTTGCAATTCTTATTTGTATTATCTTTGATATCATTGTTCAGATGAATGTTTGGCGAATTATCGTTGTTAGTGGTAAAAAAGCACAAGTTATTGCCAATGAAATTTTCCCTGGACTTGGTTATATATTATCATTTCTAGTCGCAGTAGGTGGTTTATTCTTTAATATTGGTAATGTTGGTGGAGCTGGACTTGGGCTTAATGTCCTTTTTGGAATTTCTCCTGAAAATGGTGCTGTAATTGCTGGAGCTCTTGCTATAATTATTTTTGTAGTTAAAAATGCATTGACAGTCATGGATCGAACTGTTCAAGTTTTAGCAGTTGTTAAAGTTGCAATATTAGTATATGTCATCTTTATTATGGCCGTGCCTTACCAAACTGCTGTTCAACATACTTTTTTACCAACAAAAATCAATTTTTATTCAATTGTAACAATTGTTGGTGGTACCGTGGGTGGCTATATTTCATTTTCAGGTGGACACCGTTTAATTGAAGGTGGTATGAAAGGTAAAGAAAATATCAAATACGTTAATGAAGGTGCGTTAACTGGTATTGGAATTGCTTCAGTTATTCGTGTTCTTTTATTCCTAGCTGGTCTTGCGGTTG
Organism: Liquorilactobacillus cacaonum DSM 21116; assembly: GCF_001436735.1. Taxonomy (GTDB): domain Bacteria; phylum Bacillota; class Bacilli; order Lactobacillales; family Lactobacillaceae; genus Liquorilactobacillus; species Liquorilactobacillus cacaonum. Next base: position 108,193 of record NZ_AYZE01000017.1, on the reverse strand, counting down.
TTGTAACCGGCTATAAATTGGACGCCTCAAACCCTGCTGCTTCTATCTTCAAATATGCAGCTGGCAATTTTGGTTATAAATTCTTTGGTCTACTTTTGTTTGCTGCTGGTATGACATCAATTCTTGGATCAACTTTTACATCCACATCATTCTTAGACTATGCAGTAAAATCAAAAGAAAGCTTTGAAAAATATCGTAAAGGCTTAGTAATTGGTTTTATCGTAATTTCAACTATCATTTTCTACATTATTGGAAGCCCTGCTAAAGTTCTTGTACTTGTAGGTGCTGCTAACGGTTTTGTTCTTCCAATTGCCTTAGGAATACTATTAATTGCAAGTGTTTCGAAAAAAATTGTTGGTGATTACCGTCATCCTAAATGGTTAATTATTGCCGGTTGGTTAGTTGTTGCATTCATGGCATATGCAAGCATTGAAACAGTTATAGGTCTATTCTAGATCTGTATATTTCTTAATTCAGATATACAAAAAGAGCTGATATCACATACATTCAGCTCTTTTTTTGCATATCTTTATAATGCTAGCTTTCTAAACTTTAATTAGCTACTTTCAAGGTAAAACATTAATAATTTCTTCTTCAAAAGATTTTGGTGTTGATTTCGGTGCAAACCTTCTCAAGACTTTTCCAGCAGGATCCACCAGAAACTTTGTAAAATTCCATTTGATTGACTTTCCTAATTCACCAGGAGCTTCTTCTTTTAAATACTTAAATAAGGGAGCTGTGTCTTTGCCATTTACAACCGTAAGTTCGTGCATCGGAAATGATACGCCATAAGTTGTTCTGCATGCTTCTGCTGCTTTTTCACCATCACTTAGTTCTTGTTTGAATTGATTTGATGGGAATCCCAAGATAACTAATCCCTTTTCTTGATATTTTTCATAAAGTTCCTCTAATTCAGCAAATTGAGGTGCTAAACCACATTTTGTAGCCGTATTAACTATCAATATTGCTTTTCCTTCATATTCAGAAAGTTTGTAGCTTTGTCCATCTTCACGTATCACTTCAAAATTATATATTTCTGACATTTAGTTTCAACCCCTTTCAATGAAAAGTATACCTGAAAAATTTGCTTTTTGTTGCTCATAATCTTTAAGTATTTACAAAACCTTTACTTGCTTAAATTTTTTTACATTGATATGCTATTAGAGTAAATAAAATTTATATACATAAAAAGAAAAAAGGGGAAAAAGATGAATAAAAAATTACTGCAGAAAATGCTAATACCATTTAGCTTATCATTCATATTTTTTTTGGCATTAAATGTCACGTCTATTAAAGCTGACAATAATATCTTATATGGTGTTCCTATTTCAAGTATCCATCCTACACAAGCTGCAGTTGGAAAAGCTCAAATTGCATATAATATTCAAGATTATATTGGTTCTACTAGTTCACCTCAACTCACTGTAGATTACTTTAATGATTTTAATGAAGATAATGGTTACACTAAAAATTCTGTACCATCCGATGGAACTGCATATAACACTAAAGACATACTAGGATCTTATCCAGACATAACTGTCACTGCACCAAAAGTTCCAGTAATCATTGGTCCCAATAATATTATGTATGCAACCGATGGACATCACGGAATGACAACTTATGAGTTCTTAAAAACACAATATGGTCTTGGCTCTGATAAGATAAATGTACGTGTAATTGCAAATTACAGTAACTTATCTCAAAGTGACTTTTATCAAAAGTTAATTGATACAAAACAAGCTTTTCCTTATGCCTTTAACGTCAAAACGGGAACCTATCAAGAATTCTCCCTTGATAAATTACCCACACAAATGTCATCAAGCGACTTTGTAAATGATCCATTTCGTAGCCTTGCATATTTTTGGCGCAAAAGTGCAATCGATAAAGACACTGTAACTGCCGATTTTGCTGAATTTTACCTTGGTGAATTCATGGTTGCTACTGGTGATTTTAAGAGTTTGACATTCCAAAATGCTGCAGACTACCAACAGGCTTTCAAAATCGGAAATGAAATTCTTGAGAAACTAATTGCTGGTGATTCACATTATGTACAACTCTTTAAAACAACGATTACCGATAAATATGGAATAACTGCAGCCCAATTAGGTATTATGCAAAACTTTGACAGTTCAAAGATAACAAAACAACAAGCTAAATTGACATCAGCACTCGGATTTTTATTTGGCACTCCTAGCCTTGAACAATCGAATACTAATTTATTTAACCTTGATACGACACTTTTTAAGAGCGAAGTAAGTAAATTCAACAGTTTAAATTCATCTCTTTATACTGCAGATAGCTATGCTGCTGTAAAAAATTTAATTACCCAAGGTCAAGCAATCATTGACAATAGTGGCAGTCAAAATGATCTTGATTCTTTGACTTCTCAAATCCAAACTAAACTTAAAAATCTAGTCCTTAAGACTATCCCATTAGATACAACTAAGTTTGATACACAATTTAATGCATTTCAGAAATTAATTGCAAAAGATTATACTACTAACAGTTATACACAACTACAAAATCTCATCACACAGGCAAAAACTATCATTGCACAAAATAAATCACAAAGCGATTTAGATTCAATTACTACTAAAATCACGATTGCCTTCTCACAGCTCGAAACAGTCCCAAAATTTTCTGAACCTACTAGCAGTTCTCTTAAAGAGAGTAGTAGTCAGCCAACATCAAGTGGTGACACGAAAAATTCTACACTTCCACAAACTGGGGAAGAAAACAGTAATGATTTTTATTACATCGTAGTCTTCATGTTTATCAGTGCTTTATTAGTGGGGATTCCAATGGTGAAAAAACCAAGTTAATTATCCTAATTGATTTTATTTTACTAACAAATGGTCTCAACTGGTAAAAAGATCAAGAACTAACAACATAATTGATCACAAAGTATTGTTTCAGAAATATATTCAGCTGTAGTAATAAGTGGCTAAATTCTAGGTCTCCCTTAATTTAGCCACTTATTTTTGTGTGCAATTTGTATTGCTTCTATTCTACTATGCACACCTAATTTACTGAAAATTGCAGACAGATAATTACGAACGGTTCCTTCTGATAAAAAGAGTTGTTGTGCAATTTGCCTTGTTGTAATACCACTTTCAGCTATCTTTAGAACTTCTAACTCTCTTGCACTAAGTGGGTTATTTTCTGCAGAAACCATGTTAACAACCAATTCTGGTGCAAAAATCGTTTTACCCGCAAATACCTCTCTAATTGCAGTTATAAGTTCTTCACTTGGGCTATCTTTTAATAAATAACCTGAGACATTTGCTATTATCGCTTGCTCAAAATAAGCTTTTTGTGCAAATGTTGTTAAAATGATAACCTTTTCTTCTCGCTTTGTTTTTTTGATATTTAACGCGACTTCTAATCCCGTCATCTTGGGCATCTCAATATCTAAAATTACAACATCTGGTTTCAAAATTTGCAAATCTTGTAAAGCCTTTACGCCATCGACAGCACTACCTATAACCTGAAAATCATCTTCTAGGTTTAATAACTGTGTCAACGCACTATTTAGCAAGCTTTGATCTTCTGCTAAGTATATTTTAATCATTATTTTCAGTCACTTTCATTTGCATCAATACCACATGTGTTCCACGATAATCATGATAGATTTCAAACTTCCCATTTGCTTGGGACATTCGTTCTCTCATTCCTCTAATTCCATTGCTACCTTCTCTGACAAACCCTTTGCCAATTCCATCATCAATTATTTCAACTCTATAAAGATCCTCATCTGAATAAAAAAGCAACTGAACTTGATGTGCCTTTGCGTGCTGCAAGATATTGTTAATTGCCTCAATCAAAGGCTTCCCGAAAATTGATTGCGTTTTTGTAGGCCATTTGGTTGCCTGCTCTTCGCCGCTCGTAAGTAACAAGATGTTTGCTGTTGCAAGATTTTTACCTTGTTCCATAAGAATTTCATTGAGAGACTTTTGATGCAAATTATTAACAATTGAGCGTACTAATTGTAAATTCTGGCGACTTGTTTGTTCAATATCATTTAATTCTGCAACTACTTTATCCGGATTCTTAATTAAGAGTTTTTTTGCCAATTCTGTTTTTATCGTAATCATCGAAAAGCTTTGCCCCAGTGTATCATGCAAATCACGTGCAATTCGTTCTCGTTCACCGCGCTGGATAATTGTCTCAAGTCTACGATTAGTTTGATTTAATTGATGCTGTCTAAATGATGAAATTGACAACATACTGGAACAGATTGGTGAAACTACTGGAAAAATTATTCCCATTGAGGAACCATCTCTCCAAAATTCAGGATATCTCAATTGTACTCTTACTAGAGTAATTATGATTATTAAATAATATGCCATGATAAAATATTTTTGATACTTTCTTGGATAATGCACTAAAATCCAAGGTACTTGCCAAGCCGGGAAAACGATCAAATACAGATTTAAATTAAAAATTGCAAATATTCCTGTCACTAATAACTCTAGCGGAATTGTGAGATAACGATATTCTTTGACTTCATTAACAATGATATAAAGAATCAGAAATAATCCCGCTAATAAAAGCCAGTAGATGTCTTCATAACTTTTAATTGGGATAAACTGTATCAATGTGTACGGTAAATATATTAACCAGACATATGCTACCCAATCGATTTTTTTTAATTTATTAACGTCACTAAGCTTCACTAATGCTTAACCCCTTCTTTTGCTGCGCTTTTACAACTATGACTGTTATGCTGATCATAATAACTATCCACGCAATAATACCATAAATGTCTCTTAAATCCAGTTCACTATGAAGCATTGTTTTTTCTACCAAATTATTTGCAAAATAAGTTGGCAATACTTTACCAATTGCTTGCAACCAACTTGGCATAGTACTAATTGGCCACCATAATCCGCTAATGATTGCTAATGGAAAGGTAATCAAGTTACTAGCAACACTCAAAGTCTCTTGCGTTTTAAAATTAGACATCAATGTTCCTAACAAAATCATTGGAATCTGTCCAATTAATATAATCAGTAAAATCATAGCAACTTGCTTTAAGCTAAACTCAACATTATTAACAAAACGAGCAAGTATTCCTAAAATGACTAGTGCACAAAGATTTAATAATACAGTAATTGCATATATCGAAATATAATAGTTTTTACTGCCGGTAGGTGTCATCTGCAAGAATAAAGTCAATCCCTTATCACGATCGCTTTTTAAAATTGTTGCCACCCCCATAACAGCCCCGATTACTCCACTATAGATTATCATACTGCCCATGTAGGTCATATAAAATTGACGCAATTCTGGGCCGTTCCCAACATCCATTACCTTTGTAAATAATAAATAAAACCCTGCAGGCATTAGTAGGGTAAAAAATAAAAATGATTTATTGCGAATCACTATCCTTAGTATATCAAATTTTAGCTGTCTTATAAATTTAGTCATTTTTATCGTTGCTCCTTATCTGTTGTCATTTGTAAAAATATTTTTTCTAATGTCTCATGTTCAACTGTAATATTTGAAACTTCTGGACATTCCAACAATAACTCTTTAAGAGTTTTGTCTCCGTCAATTGATTTGATTGCAACTTGACTGCCACTTTTTTCAACCTTAACTACTCCAACCAATTTTGCAAAATTGTATTGTTCACATTCAGCAGTAATGCTAATTGTGGTTTGTTTATGCAATGCTTGTAATTCATTTAAAGTCCCTTGAAATGTAAAGTTTCCTTTTTGTAAAAAGATTATGCGACTAGCAACTTGTTGGATTTCTTCCAGATAATGACTTGTAATAATCATTGTCTTTCCTTGTTCACGAAGTTCTTCAATCAACTCCCAGAAAATATGTCTTGCTTGTGCGTCCATTCCAACAGTCGGTTCATCTAAAAAAAGCAGCTCAGGATTGCTCAACAATGCCTGTGCAAATGTTACTCTGCGCATCAGTCCACCCGATAATTCTTTCAAAAATTTGTGTCGATGCTGTACTAAATCTAACTTTATTAGTATTGGCTCCAATGGAATACTATTGTTATACTGTGTCGCAACTTCTTCCAAAAATTCTTCAATTCTGACATTAGATAGTACTAAGTCTCCTTGTAGCATTGAACCAATCTTTTGTTTTGCAAGCAAAGAACCTGGACGACCACCAAACACCTTGACATTCTGCTTACTTGGTAATAATCCTAACAAAATATTCAATAAAGTCGTCTTTCCAGCTCCATTTTCACCAATTAACCCAATAATTTCACCTTTACTGATACTTAAATTCAACCCTTTTATAATTTCATTTCTACCATAACTAAAATTCAAGTTTTTTATACTTATTATCTGTTCCATGATGCACCTCCATGCAACTTATCTTAAGTCATGGCACCAAAAATCCCCAGTCAGGATTGTAACCAACTGGGGATGACAATTGTCATAATTTTTCTAATAAATAATTATCAGATTGATTTAGCCATCAAAACAAATGGATAAATTCCTCCATTTGTTTTTTGTTCGTGATAATTCACAACCTCAAAACCAATTTTTTGATACAACTTTTGCGCACGTATATTGAATTTTGCAACATCAAACAAAACTTTCTTGGAGCCAGTTACACGAGATATATACTTCAAGATTATTTTTACAAACTCTAGCCCATTCCCTTGGCCTGTTAACTCTGGTGCCATTCCCAGACCAACTTCGACTACTTCTTGTCTATCAGTCTTCTCAACTACAAAAAAACCAATCAACATTCCACTTTGTGTGACTTGATAATAGCCATCACCACGTTTTTCTTCGTCCATCAATTCTTGATAATCTTCTGGATCCGCTACCATATCATAAAAAGAATATTCATCAGGATAATGCCACTGTGCAACAATTACTGCACTTTTTTGAGTCATTTTCTCAATCACAGGTTTCACTACTATTCACCTCGATAACAATTATAACTTACAATTCAAAATCTTCATTTTGTAGAAATACCTTGATAAACTGTTAACCAATTATCATTAATTAAAAACCAACTTTTTTATATCCGTAATCTCTTTATATTGTTCTTTAAGCAAAGTCTCTCCAAGTTTGGTTAATTGTAAAATCAAAAAATTTTTGTTTTTTTGATTATATTTCGTTGTAATCATTTTTTTATCACGCAATGACTTAGTAAGCTTACTAAATTGTGACTTAGACAAATCCAAAATATTAATTAATTCTTGTACATCATTACTGTGATCCTTTGAAATATATAATAAAAATAATATCAATACTTCATTTTTTGTTAACAATGCACCACTAAATGGAAGTCTTACCCTTTTGGAGATCAATTTTTTTATTAAAAAAACCCGTTTTATATTTTCATAAAATTCTTCATTGAAATTATCTATGCCGTCTTTCACAGTAACTCCCCTCCCTACTTTTTATTATAGCTAGTATAGCATAAAATTTTAAAGTTGAGTTGACAAAAAGAAACTCAAGTTTATAATGATATTTACACACTAGAGTTCACTTTTTGAAACTCGGTAGAGAAAGAGGAGATTTTTTATGAGTTTAAAAATTTTATTTTCAGCAAGTTTACATTAATTGCTGTAATTTTTGGTATTTTCTATCATCTTGTTATGCTTGGAATATATTTACCTGGCTATAAAGTAGCAACACATAATTTAAAATATGCTGAAATAGAGCTTATTAATAATGATAAAAGTGATGGGCAGAAAATAGCTAATAGTATTGAAAAAGGAATCAAGAAATCTAAAAGTACACATTTTAAATTAATTCAAAAAAGTAATATTTTGCAGGCTAAAAATAATCTAGCTAATCATAAAAATGTACTAGTAATAGAAATTCCTAAAAACTACGTTGAAAGCTTAAAAAAAGGTAATTCGGTAAAATTAAATTTTTTTGTTAGCTCCGCTGGTGATCAGCTTAGTCACCAATTGGGCACCAAAATTGCCAATAATTTAACTACTAAATTTAATTCTGGGACCTTGAATAATTACTACAAAGCTACTATTTATAATATTTTGCTAAAAGCATCTGCCACAGCTACTAAATCTGAAATCACTAAACTAACTACTTTACAAGTTCAAAAACAAATGCAAAGTATTATTGCTGCAACACCATCACTCAAAAATGATAGCGTTGCGTTGCAAAACGAACAATCTAAAATCGAGGCTAACGTATCCCAAAAAATACAGTCTCAAGTATACAAAAAAGTTAAACAAACCATTAATGCACAAACAAACAAAATTGTAAAAACGACATTTGTTTCTGCAAATATTAAAGATCTTAACACTAACCGTTCGAATCTTTATGAAACTATGGCGCCAATGTTTTTCTCACTTTCTTCCTTTATTGCTGCTATGATTGGTGCCATGATTTTGTCTAGAGGACTTAAATTAACATTTCTTAAAGGAACTAAAAAGCTGCGTGGTTGGCTGTATCTTGAACTAACTTATTTAATAATTGCAGTAATATCTCCAATTATTGGAATCATAATTCTAAAATTAGTTGAACCATTTTCTGTGAAAACATTAATTGAAATTTATCTTCAACATATTTTAGTTTCATATACTTCTTTAAACCTAGTTGGTTTCTTATTTGAAATGCTAGGAAATGTTGCTGGTTTAGTTACCCTACCGCTCATTTTAATGCAATCTTTTTCATCAGGAAGTGTCATTCCCTATAAGATGCTCCCTACTGTATACAAATTTTTCTACAATATTTTACCAGTTCCTGCAAGTGTCCAAAATGATGTTTATCTAATGTTTAATGTAGGTAGTATGAATAATTCAATGACTCGCCTCGTAATAATATTAGTAATATCCCTGATATTACATTTTCTAACTGTAATTTTTAAAAAGTATCCCGTAATGTCGGTAAGTGAAAATTAGTTTCGCTAAACAAGAGTGCCAAAATTTTTTGATGGAATTAATTCATAAATTTTGCTAAGAAAAAAGTACCTTAAAAAGGGGATCCACAAGTAAAATTTGGCTCTACAAAGTTGGGTGTTGATGTAAATTTATCAATACCCAACTTTTTTTAATGTACAATAATGTACATTAAAAGGACAAGTATCAAAATGCATCACCAAATAACGCTAAATGTACAAGTAAAGACAAGAGAAAAATATTTCTATCGTAAATATCTACCATTAATTAATAACATGTTGGCAAGTAATTATTCAAATAGTCCACTAAAAAACATTAATCGCAAAATCAAATAAATTAGCATACGACTACATAAATTGATCACATTTTTTTACCAAAATTAAATTTAAATTTACGATTCGAAAAAAAAGAAAACCAATTCGAAAATGAATTGATTTTCTTATGAAAATTTTTTATCAACAACGTTTGTCTAAAAACCTACAATTTACAGTTCATTAAAATATTTATATTATAGCTTGATTTGTCATAAATTTAACTTATCTCTCAGAAATACTAGTCAGAACTTTTTATATGCTCCGAATTCAATAAATGATGAAACAGTGCAAAAATGATTATACCAAAAACAACTAATAATATAAATGCTATCATACTGCCAGCACTAATATTTTGTGCATGTGTGTAATTAGTACGGTTAACCGAATCCATCAATAAAGCAAGCACGGTTGTTCCGATTGCGCCAGTAATTTGCTGTCCAGTATTATAAAGCGCATTTGCGTCATTGCGAAATTTTTTATCTAGATGCTTCAATCCATAAGCAACTGTGTTCCCAAATGCCATCGAACGGCCAATTGCAAATACCAAATAGGCAATTGTCACACCCCATACACCAAGCACCGGACCAAAAATTGCTAACATAATTAACGACAATGTGAATAATATATCACCCACATAAAGTGGAATCTTCCCCCCTAAATGATCGAGCATCCAACCATATACTGGTTGCCCAAAACCGTTGAATAGACTGCCGGGTAAGAGAATCAAGCCACCTACCAAAGAAGTTGCTTGAAATACATCTTGTACATAGTTAGGTAATAAAAAATTAATTCCAACATTTGAAAACTGCAACAAGATATATGGTAAAAAACTAAATAAAAATGCTTTTTGCCTTAAGACAGCTAACGAAAAAAGTGATTTTGTTGCCTTTTTGGATATCTTAACAAATACTATTGTTAACCCAACACTAATTGCTATTAAAAACAATGACGTTACATAGAGTTGTGAACCCAAATCATTTAAGCCCACTATTAAGCAAAGCAATGCAATTCCTAGCAATAAAAATCTTGTCCAATCAAAAGCGTATTTTCCTTCAATCTTTGAATATTGACGAATCCTACTCAATCCTAATAATAATAACAACAAAGCTAACGGTAACGTTCCCCAAAAAATCATACGCCAACTTGCAAAAGCAACCACTGCTCCGCCAAATGTTGGCCCCAAAGCGGGTGCAATTAAAATAATTAAATTAGCTAATCCAATATAAGTCCCTAATTTAATTGGTGGCACTACATCTAAAATAATGTTAACCATTAACGGTGTACAAATTCCAACACATCCTGCTTGAATTATCCGTCCAATTAATAACATCCAAAAATTGGCTGCAGCACCACAGATGATATCACCAATACTAAATAAAATTGCTGCAGTAACAAAAAGCTGTCGATTGGAAAATTGCCTTTTCATATATGCTGATGTCAACATTACCAGAGCTGCCATAACTAAATACCCTGACGTAACCCACTGTACAGTACTCAAGGATTCATGAAACTCACTCATTAGCGCTGGAAAAGTTACATTCATAGATGTTTCTGTCAATACTCCCATAAATGACATCATGGCGACAATTGCCACCACCAACATTGGATTTTCCTTTTTTGTTACTGAAACTTGCATTTGAAATTCCCCTTTAAATAATTAAATTAACTTCCAATTTTTCTTGCCTTGATAATTATACAGCAAAAAATAAATTTACTGAAAATTAAATTTGTACCTTCTATCACCTTAATTTTGTTTATTTTTGAATTTTCTTGTTATTATATGTTTAATATAGATTCCATAAGGGGCTTAGCATATGAAAACAATCATTCCAAAAACACCAGAAGTTCCAGAATTAACAAAAGACGATATTGCTTTTTTAACAGAAATTACTTTTGGTCCTAAAAAAGCAATAAAAAATTGTGATTCTCTTTTTATTTTTAGTGGTACACATCCCGGACATTGGGAAAAAGCCATTTCTGCTTATCAAAATGGCTATGTTAACAAAATTATTGTTACAGGTGGACGAAGCCTGACTGGTGTTCCCCACAAAGATTGGCATTATGGTAATATGACTGAAGCTGCTGTAATAACTCACTATCTTTTGGAGGCAGGTATTCCTTCTAATATTATTATCACTGAAAATAACTCAACCAATACTTTAGAGAATGTTCTGTATGCAAAAACCGTCTTTGATTTCACAACCATACATTCCTTGATGTTCATCTGTAAAAGTCATGCAACAGGCCGTCAATGGCGAACACTTGCTAGACATCTGCCAGCTCGAATTGAATTTATTCCCTATACATTTGATGCCTCCTATCACAATAATATACTTGGACGGGATACTTGGTCAAAGACTCCGGAAGGTCAAAAACGTGTATGGGGCGAGTATCTTCGCATTTTGCATTATGGTAAAAAAGGCGATATTTTAGAATTGTCCGAAGAACTCAAATAAAACTTCTAATTTAAAGTCTTTCAAGTAGTAGGTTAACATTGTAAAAAAACTTAGTGGTTGCTTATATCGAATAAAAAATTAGAAGCCGAATGACTTCTAATTTTTTTATTGATAATCCAAATATAAATATAGTCTGTTGCTATTTAAGGTCTTCTCCATTAGATTTTATAACTTTTTGATACCAATAAAAGGAATCCTTTCGAGTTCTTTGTAGTGACCCATTGCCTTGATCATCTTGGGCAACATAAATAAAACCATAACGCTTAGACATTTCTGAAGTTGAAAAACTAATAAGGTCAATTGGTCCCCACATAGTATAACCTAATAAATTCACACCATCTTTGATTGCTTCTTTCATCTGTTGAATATGTTGACGTAAGTAATCTATTCGATAGTTATCATGAACTTTCCCATCTTCAAGCTTATCCAAGGCCCCTAATCCATTTTCAACCACAAATAAGGGTTTTTGATAGCGATCCCACATTTCATTCAATGTAATTCGCAGACCAATTGGATCAATTTGCCATCCCCAGTCTGACTCCTCTAAATAAGGGTTTCTACCTCCAGTAGCCATATTTCCGACCGCTGTCCCATCCTGATTAGACTGTGTCACGGTTGTCATATAGTAACTAAAGCTAACAAAATCAACTGGATATTGGGCTAAAATCTGTTGATCGTCTGGATCCATCATTATTTTAATCTTTTGTTCAGCAAAATACCTATTCATAAACTCTGGGTATTCTCCTCGTGCTTGAACATCTGAAAAAAATAGATTTTTCTGATCAGCTATTTGCGTTGCTTGCACATCAATTGGATTTGGTGTTGCCGGATATGTCTGCATTCTTGCTAGCATACATCCCATTTTAGCATTTGGGCAGAGTTCATGTAGCTGCTTTGTTGCCAATGCACTAGCAACAAGCTGATGATGGATTGCCTGATATCTTAGTTGAAGTTGTTCCTTTGAAGACAAATCTTGATCAAGCGCTCCAGTAGCATGAAAACCCCAAGTAGCAGTGTTAATCTCATTAAATGTCAACCAGTACTCAACTCGTTTCCCATAACGTGTAAAAACAGTCTCAGTATAACGCGTAAACATATCAATTACTCGCCGATCAGTCCACCCATTATATTTCTGAGTCAAAGCTATTGGCATCTCATAGTGAGAAAGTGTAATTAATGGCTTGATTTGATATTTTTCTAGCTCATCTAGTATATGATCATAAAATTTAAGCCCATCCTCATTAGGAAATCGATCATCTCCATTAGGAAAAATCCTAGCCCAAGCAATTGAAAAGCGAAAAACTTTAAAACCCATCTCCGCAAATAATTCAATATCCTCAGCATAATGATGATAAAAATCAATTCCGCGACGTTTGGGATAGTTATCTACTAAACTAGTATTTAAAGCTAAATTTAAACTCTCTTGATCAACATCATCCATTGACATTTTCTTCTTATTGGTCGCCTTTGATACAACTTCTGCAGTTGTTAAACCTTTTCCATCTACATTCCATGCTCCTTCAATCTGGTTAGCAGCTGTTGCTCCTCCCCACAAAAAATCTGCAGGAAATTCTTTAGGATAATCAGTATGATACATCAAAAACATCTCCTTATTTTTGTTTAAGTTCTAATAACCAATTGCTTTTGGCAGCTGTTTCAGTTGTCGTAATAACTTCGTAATCCTTGCTATTAGTAATAATCATCATAACAGTTGGGTCATATCCTGCAGATTTAATTTTCTCAAGATCAAACGAAACAAGATTTTCACCAACACTCACATGCTGTTCTTTTTTTACCAACGTTTCAAAATTTTTCCCGTTCAATTTAACCGTATCAATTCCAATGTGTAATAATATCTCAGCTCCCTGATCAGAAATCAAACCAATTGCATGTCCCGTTGGATAAACAGCACTGATAGTTCCATTCACTGGGGCTTTCAAATTACCTTTATCTGGAACAATTGCTATTCCTTTTCCCATTGCTTCGGAAGAAAAAACCTCATCATGTACTGTCTTCAACGGAATAATTATTCCATCCACTGGTGCAATTATCTTGTTATCCTCTTTTTCTTCTATCGTCGTAGTTTCTTTAGAAAAACCAAAAAAGTATGTCAAAGTTGCTGCCAAGAAAAAAGCCACTGTAATTCCAATCAATACTCCGTCAAATCCTTTGCCTAGATATGTTGGCAAGGCAAGTAGACTCGGTAATGTAAACGAACTTGCATGGGCTTGGAAAAGTCCAATAATTGCACCACCAATCCCACCAGAGATAACTGCGCAAATAAATGGTCTTTTCATTTTAAGAGTAAGCCCATAAATAATTGGTTCGGTAATTCCAAAAATTCCTGTGACAACACCGGAACCCGCTAATGCTTTTTGCTTTTTATCTTTTGTTTTCAGAAAAATTCCTAAGGCTGCTCCTGCTTGCGACAAAACTGCTGCACTTAAAATTGGTAATAAAGGATCATAGCCCATCTTGGCAATATTATTCATCATAACCGGCACGAACGTCCAGTGAACACCAAAAATAACAAAAACCTGCCAAAAAGCCCCCATGACAATTCCGGCAATGATTGGTGCAAAATTATAAAGTCCTGATACTGCTTCTGCTAAAATATTACTAATCCCCGAACCAATTGGTCCAACAACGATTAAAGTCAACGGAACCATAATCATTAGAGAAAATAATGGTGTAAAAATATTTCGAACTGCATCTGGAAAAATTTTGTCAAGAACTGGTTGCAAATATGACAGCACCCAAACTGCTAACAAAATTGGAATTACTGATGAAGTATAAGTAGTTGGAATTACTGGAATCCCAAAGAAATGAAGCGTAAGTGATTTAGTAGCTACAGTAACCATTGCTGGGTAGACAAGTGCTGCAGCTAATGCAACCGCAACAAATTGATTAACTTTAAGTCTTTTAGCTGCTGTAAATGCTAGAAAAATTGGTAAGAAGTTAAATAACGCATCTCCAGCTGCATACCAAATTTGATAAGCACCACTTGTTGTTGTTAACCAATTTAATGCAACAAACAAAGCTAAAAGTCCCTTTAAAATCCCAGCACCTGCCATTGCCCCCAAAAATGGAGTGAATGTACCAGAAATAAAAGCAATAAATCGATTAATCAAATTTTCTTTTTTCCCTGTATCTTCAGTTATTGCATCATTTTTATTCTCCAAGCCAGCTTGTTCGGCTATTTGATCAAAAACTTGTCCAACTGAGTTCCCGATTACTACTTGATACTGACCTGCAGATTGAACAACCGTGATCACACCATTTAAATTTTCAATATCCCTTGTATTTGCTTTCTTTTCATCATTCAACTTAAAACGAACTCTAGTCGCACAATGCCAAGCAGTATTAATATTTTCTTTTCCGCCAACATTTTTCAAAATATCAGCTGCTAATTTTTGATAATCCATTTTGGTCACCTCAAAATTTTTTTTAAAAGAAAAACCCAAACATTTCCGATAAAAAAGCTACAATCACTTTTCGAAAATATTTGGGTTTTGCCTAATTGAATAGTAACAATCCCTAATTATTATTTAGTTAATTCATCAATAATTCGTTGTACATGAATAGTCAAATACACTTGTTCATTATACGATAATCTTTGGTGCATTGAATCTGCAATAAAATCAACTACTTTTTGAGTACAAGCAAAAGCAGTTTGATATTTCTTTTTGATATGTTCAAACAAAAAAATATCTTCCTCGTTATCTGCTATCCCCTTTTTAGAAACTCGAATAACTCTCTCAGCTAGAAAACGCAAATGAACTAAAAAACGACGGTAACTAATTGAATCAGCATCTAAAGTAACTTGCAGTTGAAATTGAACAATTTGGATAACATCACCAATTATCTTAGTGAGTGTGGTTGTATCATAATTTTGTGGATGATTCAAACCATTTTCAACAAATTTAAGAGCAATAAATCCAGCTTCATCATCAGTCAAAGTAACTCCAAGACGCTGTCCAATTATTATTAAAGCTGATTTTCCAACTTGAAACTCAGTTGGATAATAGTGTTTCACCTCCCATAAAATTTCATTATGAATATCAATTTTTTGTTGATGTCGAACTACCGCAAAATGAATATGATCCATTAAAGAAATTAGTAAATATTCGTTGAACTTTGTTTGTAATTCAACTTCAGCCAAATGAATAATTTGTGCTGCCACCTCCAAATATTCTGGTGAAACATCTTTTAGTAAATCATTAAAAAGATTGAACCACTTACTTTCTGTTGGAGCAAAAACCTGCTCAACTTTTCCGGTTTGAATAGACATTCCGGATTTTTTTTGAAATCCAATTCCCTTACCAATTAGAATAATCTGATGGTTATTTTGATCTGCCAAAACAACATTATTATTAAATACTTTAATGATTTTCATAAATCACTTCCTCAAACTTCGGCAATAAAAAAACCCGACTACAAAAATTTACTAGTTCTAATCAATAACTAATAAAGTTCCACGCCAGGTTTTGCCCACTTTAGATAGCGGTAACAATCCTTCAATAACAATATATTACAACTTAATGCAAGTTTATGCAAGCCCTTTCTTAAAAAGAATAAAATTAAAGTAATTAAGTATGTTGGTGTTGACTACCATAGCTTTTCGGATTTAAAATTCGTGCACTTTATATCCTTCGAATTAAGACAAAAAAAGTTCTAATCACAAAGTAATTAGAACTCCAATATTTAGATTCACCGACAACAGTTGTCAAAGAACCTGCTTATTATTCCCACTCAATCGTTGCAGGCGGCTTTGAAGTAATGTCATACACTACACGATTAACATGTGCAACTTCATTTACAATACGTACAGAGATTGCCTGTAATACATCCCATGGAATCTTGGCAAAGTCAGCCGTCATTCCATCGATCGAAGTAACCGCACGAATTCCTACCGTATAATCATATGTCCGTCCGTCTCCCATTACACCAACGCTACGAATTCCTGGAAGCACTGTGAAGTACTGCCAGATTTCTCTTTCTAGGCCATGGTTAGCAACTTCCTCACGTAAAATTAAATCACTGTCGCGAACAATTTGAAGTTTCTCTTCTGTAATCTCACCAATAACACGAATTCCAAGACCAGGTCCTGGGAATGGTTGACGCCAAACTAACTCAGATGGCATTCCAAGGCGTTCTCCTAGCTCACGCACTTCATCTTTGAACAATGTGTTTAACGGCTCAATCAACTGAAATTGAATATCTTCTGGCAAACCACCTACGTTATGATGTGACTTAATTGTTTGGGCAGTATCGGTACCTGATTCAATTACATCAGTATACAACGTTCCTTGTGCTAAGTAATCAATCCCATCTAATTTAGCTGCTTCATCATCAAAAACTCGAATGAATTCATTACCTATGATTTTACGTTTCTTTTCAGGATCACTGATTCCTGTAAGTTTGTCCATAAAACGTTTCTTAGCGTCAACTTGAATGATGTTTAATCCAAATTTACCTTCTAGACTTGCCATCACTTGTTCAACTTCACCTTTGCGTAATAATCCATGATCAACAAAAATACTTGTTAGTTGTGACCCAATTGCTTTGTGCAATAGAACACCTACAACAGATGAATCTACTCCGCCAGAAAGCCCAAGTAAGACTTTCTTATCGCCGACTGTCTCACGTATTTTTGAAATTTGCATATCAATAAAATCATCCATTGACCAATTATCACGTGCCTTGCATACATCAAAAGCAAAGTGACGCAAAATTTCATTACCATGTTCAGTATTGCGAACCTCTGGATGAAATTGTAAACCATAGAACTTCTTATCGTCATTTGACATTGCAGAAATTGGGCAGTTTGCGCTTGTTGCTGCTACTCTAAACCCTTCTGGTACACTTGTTACCAAATCACCATGGCTCATCCAAACCGTTTGTGTTTCAGGGAGTTCCTTAAACATTGGTTCGAAAGCCGATGCAACATGAATATCAGCTTTACCATACTCTTTATTATTAGCACTTTCGACCTTTCCACCAAGTTCGTTAGCCATTAATTGCATTCCATAACAAATTCCAAGAACTGGAATTCCAAGTTCAAAAATCTCTGGATCTACATGAAAAGCATTTTCATCATACACACTATTAGGGCCACCTGAAAAAATAATTCCTTTAGGTGCTATTTTTTTAATTTCAGCAGCAGTCAACTTATGTGAAAGCAACTCTGAATAAATACCAAATTCACGAATACGGCGCGTAATCAATTGATTATACTGGCTTCCAAAGTCAAGTACAATAATCTTGTCAAAAGCCTGCATGTCAACATTAGTCAAGAAAGTTCACCTCGTCTTTTTATTTTGAATCATTTACTAAGTTCATTCTACCGATTACATCTTTTACGGTCAAATCAATTTGAACTAAATAACAGTTAATTCCGTACATTTTTTAGGATATTCTAATATTTACGCAAAAAAAGTTCGTTTACTAGGTGATTTTGGGTTTTATGCAAGATTAAATCTGCGCGATTTCTTGTGGGTAAAATATATTCACGTAAATTGGGACTATTAATTGTCTTCCATACTTGCCTTGCCATTGAAACAGCACGAAGTCTGTCACCAATTGCATATGGGTAATAATAATTAGTCGGATCCAAAAAGGCTGTATCCAATAACGTTTCAAAACGTTCAAGATACCAGTCTCTAATCAGGTCTTCTTTGGCATCAACATAAATTGAAAAGTCAAAAAAATCGCTAACATAAAGTTGCTGATTGCTCGGTAATTGTAAAACATTAATTCCTTCGACAATTAAAATGTCTGGATTATCTACAATTTCAAATTTATTTGGTAGAATGTCATATACTTTATGAGAATAAACAGGTGCCTTAGCTGGAAGACCATTTTTGACGTCATTAGTAAAGGTTAGCAATCTTGCCATATCATAGCTTTCTGGGAACCCTTTTTTTTGCATAATTTGCCGGCGCTTTAATTCCTTATTCGGAAAAAGAAAACCATCCGTTGTTATCAATTGAACATTTTTTTCAGGATAAACTGTGCTTAAAAGTGTCTGTAATAGCCTCGCAGTAGTACTTTTTCCAACTGCAACACTCCCTGCTATCCCCAAAATAAAAGGAACCTTGTGTGGTGCAATTCCCAGAAATTCAGCTTGCTTTTTCATTAATTTTCTTCTTGATTCTAAATGAATACCTAACAAATGGACAAGTGGTTGATAGATATCTTGCACATCAGCTAACGATATCCGATCATTCACTGACCTAATCCGGCCCAATTCTTCGGTCGACAAAGAGACCTGATATTTTTGATATAGATCCCGCCATTCTTCACGTGGAATCTTATAATAATTCATCTGATTATACATTACTACTCCTACGTTTTACTTAGACTATGGCTATTATAGCATCTTAATCAGCCGAAATTAATCTAATTGATAAGAATCCTTGTTAACCCGCTCGAATAATGGTGATAATTTAGTTCTTGCTATTACATCCAACCGATGCATTGCACGTGAACAAATTGTATACACTAGCTGTCTTTCATCTTCTTCGTGATAGTTTACTGCACTAGCATCCCACATAATTACTGCATCAAACTCCAATCCTTTAGCCAAAAATGCAGGTACAACAATATTGCCAGCTGCTAAGCGTTGATTCTCTGTCTTAATGAGAGTAACCTTGACCCCTTGTTCCTGTAATTTTAACGTTAATCTCTGACATTCTGCTAACGTCTTGCCAATAATTGCCGTAGTAAAACTTGCTTTATCATTTTCACGTAATTGCTGCTCAACTTTTTCCGTCATTTTATCCTCTTCATCAAAGACTTGAACTCTGGGTAACTCCCCTTTCCGTTCAAAAGCTTCAACTGAAGCCCCACTCAATAAAACCTGTTTCGTAAAATCAGTAATTTGTTTGGTTGAACGGTACGACTTGGTCAGCTGTACAACCTTAATCCCATCCTTAGGGAAGAGTTTACTCAGCTCTTCTAATAAAGTATAGCTTTCTTTTTTAGTAAAAATAGCTTGGTTAAGATCACCTAAAACTGTGAAACGTGCACGTGGGAAACTTGTTTTTAAACATGCTAATTGATATGGTGTATAATCTTGTATTTCATCAATAAAAACATGCCGAATGTCCAATTCACCACGCTTGCCAGTAATCAAATCATACAAATATAGATACGGGCTAACGTCTTCCATTAACATCCTCTTACTTTTAAGCATCATTATCACATTTTCAATCCCACTTTGCCATTTTGCTAGCAACTGCTTATCTGTAATATTCATAAGTTCAGGTGCACTAGTCAAAAAATGCACGTATTGCGCATTAATATTTAAAAAGCGATTATGCTGAATATCACGCTGAATTTGACGATATTGTTGTGTCACATAACGTCTCGCCAAAAAGCACAATTCTGCATCGCCATCTCCAAAATCGCGTGCACGATCGCCATAAAGCTTTGCTAATTCCTCCGGGCTTGATTCTTGAACTGCTTTTTCTACCCATTCTTTTTTAGACTCTTTATCAACTCGGCGACCAAGTTGTTTAAGCAGGCGTTCTTTCGTAGCCTCAAGACGATTTCTCAAATGATAGTTTTCATTAAAACTATAGTAAATATCTTCAATGTGTTCTTTTTCAAAAAAGACTTCTCCTCTAAAACGGATATCCTTGAAACGCATTCCTCTTCTTTCAAGGAAATTTCCGTAAACAGTCGTCGCATTAAAAAAACGTAAACTATCTTTTATAGATTGAATTTTCTTTTCTTCTTCAGATTTAATACGTTCAAATCTCTCCTGTAGTGTCTCGACTTTTAGCTTTGGGAGTCGTCTTTGAGCGTATTGATAATAAGTCATCTGAATCATATTTTGTTCCCCTAAATCAGGCAAAACCTGATCAACATAATCATTGAATAACTGGTTGGGTGAAAACAAAATAACCTGACTTGAGGTAAGATTACCCCTAAATCGATACAATAAATATGCAATTCTTTGCAATACTGCTGACGTTTTACCCGAACCGGCAGCACCTTGCACAAATAACAGTTGTGCCTTTGTTTCTCGGATAATCTGATTTTGCTCTTTTTGAATTGTTGTTACGATACTCTTCATCTTTGTGTCAGAAGAATCATCTAAAACATCTAGCAACATCTGATCACCCACAGCCTCATCTGTATCAAAAACAGTCTGAATTGTAGCATTTTCTACCAAAAATTGTCGTTTCAATAAAACATCGACTGTCTGTGTCCCATCAGGAGTTTCATATGCAACATTGCCTAAGCCACCATCATAATAGACACTTGAAATTGGTGCACGCCAATCATAAATTAAGAAATTATCTGGGCGATCACTAAATGAACCCAGTCCAATGTATACAGACTCCCTATGTTCGCCTTTTTCTTTAAAATCAATCCGTGCAAAATATGGTTTCTTTTCTAATTTGGCCAATACATCAAGTCGCCTAGTTGCTTGCTTCCAATTATTCTCACGTTCTTGCAAAAGTTGTTGCTGTTGTCTTACAGTCATTGCAGTCTCAAATATTCCTGAATAAGACTCAGTTTTAATCCGTAAATTATTCGAAAAATCATCGCGAATTGCCTGAGAATCTTGCTTGGCACTAGAAATATCTTTTTGATATTTTTCTTGTGCAATTTTGATTTTATCGACTACATTATCCATTCTTTGTTGTTCACTTGCTTTAATATCTGAACTCAATTAGTTCCCCCCCATTGCCTAAAATCCTAGTTATACAATTTTAACACCTTTAAGCTATAGTCACAATTAAGGTTATCTTGTGTTAGTTAAAAAAAAGTAAATCCTATGTAAATCACTAGTAATTATCCATCATTTTCGATAAAATAATGTACAACTCAACTCGTAAAGGAAGTGATGTCTTGATTAGCAGTCTATTATATTTTTTGGCACATTTGCAACTGTATCTTATTCCGGTAATTGAGACATTAGGCGGATGGATATATATAGCTATCTTTGTTCTTATATTCATGGAAACTGGATTGGTAGTTTTCGCTTTTCTTCCAGGAGAATCATTAGTATTTTTTGCTAGCACTTTGGCGGCAGTTACAGGTTCCTCGTTAGATATTAAAATTCTTATACCAGTATTCTTCTTTGCTGCATTAATTGGCGATACTGTTAATTATGAAATCGGCCGCAATCTTCATAAGTTGCCTTTTTTCAAAAAACTTCTCTCTGAAGATAAACTTACAAAAGCTCAAGCTTATTTCGATAAACATGGCGGTAAAACTGTTATGTTTGGGCGCTTTGTCCCTTTGATCAGAACTTTCATCCCTTTAATTTCTGGTAGTGCCCGGATGAATTACAAACGTTTTTGTTTCTACAACTTACTTGGTGTCTTACTTTGGGTCTTTTTGGGTTCATCGCTTGGATATTTCTTTGGTCAATTTGACTTTGTTCAAAACAATTTTTCAATAATTCTTGTAACCTTTGGCTTGATTTCTGTTGTTCCTGGCTTAATAATTTCTTGTTATCGCTTTATGAAGAAAAGAACTGCTGTTTAAACTATTTACAATTTATCACAATATAAAACTCAAAAACACGCTTCATGATATAAACCCTATTGTCTTATATCGTGAAGCGTGTTTATTTGTGTATTGTTGAAGTACTATGTATCATTAATTAACGTACTTATTATTTTTCAAATATTAGATTGGGGTTTTTACATCATGGATATTTCATTGATTATTGTTGCATTTGCTTCACTTGTAACACCGTTACTCTTGGCAAAATTAAAAATATCAACTTTGCCTACTGCAGTTGCTGAAATTATTGTTGGCATAGTTTTAGGAAAGAGTTTATTAAATTTGGTTTCTGAAACATCGCTACTTTCTCAATTATCAACAATTGGTGTCATTTACCTTCTTTTTTTAAGTGGCTTAGAAATCGATTTTTCATTATTTACCAAAAATAAAAACCCACAAAATACTTTTGAAAAAAGAAAAGCCGAACTTGAATCCAAAAAAAGTTCACCCGTGCAGATAGCAATCTTATCCTATGTCAGTGTAGTTATCATCTCCTCTTTACTTGCATATTTCCTAAAAATCACAGGTTTATATTCAAACTTTTGGCTCTCCTCAATTCTTTTTTCAACAATTGCACTCGGTGTTGTAATTGCAGCTCTGAAAGAAAAAGAATTACTTAGTAATGAATTCGGTCAAGTTTTACTGCTGATTGCTGTACTAGGTGAAGTAATCCCAATGTTAGAATTGACCACCTATGCATCAATTTTCGATGGACGAGCTCAAAGCCTATGGCTAATTTCCTTATTATTCTTAGCAGCGGCAGTTTTATTTAGGCGATTTCGAGCTTTCTTTGACTTTTTCAAAAAAATTAATAAATCAACTACACAACTCGACATTCGCCTAGCCTTTTTTGTGATTTTCTGTCTAGTAGTGATTGCTCAAGGAGTTGGTGCTGAAAATATTCTTGGCGCCTTTGTTGCCGGTATCGTTATTAAATTATTAGAACCAGAAGAAGATACAAGAGCCAAATTGGACTCAATTGGCTACGGTTTTCTTATCCCTATTTTCTTCATAATGACAGGAGCAGAGTTAAATATTCCTTCACTTTTTTCAAATTCAGAAACCCTGATACTAATTCCTGTTTTTTTAGTTGGCTTCATCCTAGCAAAAAGTGGCATATTCTTCGTACTTAAAAAAAATTTCAATGTACGTAATGATATCGCTGGGACGGTATTATCAAGCACAACTATTACCCTTGTTCTAGCAGTATTAGAGGTGGCAAAAGAACTAAAAGCGATTAACACACAACAATCAGGTGCATTTTTATTAGCTGCAATTCTTTCATGCATAATTTCACCATTAATTTTTAACAAATTATATTCAGCTAAAGTTGAAAAGCAAGAGAAAAAGCAACTTAATGTAATCGGATTAAATCTACTAACGATATCCGTAGTTAAACAACTTTCACCAAATTGGTATGATATTACATTTTACACTGATGATAAAGAGAGCTTTCGCACATATAATTCCGAGGTAAATGCCCAGTTATTACCTAGTTTAGATTCCAAACTATTAACCGAAAAGCAGATTTTTGATACTGATATCTTATTGTTGGGTTATTCAAACTATCATATTAATTACGACTTAGCTCTTTTTGCTAAGGAATATGGGACTCCCCGTGTCATCACTCGTTTTGAAAATCGTGACATCATGAACGACATGGGAAACAACTTGAAAAAAATGGGGATTGAGTACTTCAATTCTCTTGATGCTACAATTGGAATTTTACGTTCTCTAATTGAAACACCATCAACATTGAATTTCTTAAATTCAAGTGATTCACACATCTATGAAGTAATTGTCCATAATCGTAACTTTGTGCAAAAGCGCATCAAAGATTTGACCTTCATTGATAATATCACTATTAGCCGGATTTTTAGAAACCATCACTCAATTGCACCACATGGTGATACTCAATTAGAATTAAACGATCATATTATATTTACAGGTGACCCTGAATCTGTTCAAAAAATAAGAACTCAGATTGAAAAAATGAATGCATAATTTAAGAAAGGGCTTTTATAGTATTTCAACTATCTGTATACTATTAGACGAATACAAAAATAGAAATAGTTATACTTCAGGAGGAAAAAATGACTTTTACAATTTATTTTGTCCGTCATGGGCAAACCATTTTTAATCACTATAATAGAATGCAAGGCTGGTGCGATTCACCACTAACAGACAAAGGAATAGCTGATGCACACAAGGCTGGAAAGAGACTTGCAAAAAAACATTTTGCAAATATCTACCATAGTGATACTTCACGTGCAAAGAATACTTGCCATATTATTATGCAGGAAAATCAAAATGCAGCCACACTTTTGGAACCAACAGTTCTTCCACAGTTTAGAGAACAAGGATATGGATACTTTGAGGGTAACGATTCTGGACAAGCTTGGTTAATGGTTGGTGCCAGTAGAGGATGCCGTTCATTTAGTGAAATAATTTCTAAATATTCGATTGAAGATTCTCGTGATTTCATGAAGGAAATCGATCCTTTCCATGATGCTGAAAATAATGATGAATTTTGGACACGTGTTAATTCAGGATTCGAATATATCCGTAATCACCAAAAAGATGGGGATGAAGTATTAGTCGTCAGCCATGGTACAACTATCAGGAGTATTGTGCATCGTTTCGCACCTGAAATTGATATTGTCTCGCTAAGTCCACAAAATGGCTCTGTTACAAAAATGATTGTCTCAAATAACGATGTGGAAGTTGAATACTTCAATCATTACACCGATGAAATGAATTATTAGAAACATACTTGACAAATATCACAAGAAGTTGAGACTTAACAGAAACACTTTACTACTAAACATAAAACTTTAGGTATACCGTAATTTCTAGCAAAAATAAATAATTAGGGGCTAAGTCAAAATTTTACTTTTGACTTAGCCCCTAATTATTTAGAAACAAAGATTATAATATCGTTAAAATTGTTATTGTTAGTTTTCGTAACTCGCAGCACGTTTTTTATACTTTGCAACTTCATCTTCAGAACATCGTACAAAATGTCCTGGAGTAATTTCATGCATCTTACGTGGCTTGTTTTCTTCATCAACTTCTTGTGAAGCATCATATACAATTTGTTTACGATTTCTTTCAAATTCAGGATCAGGAACTGGGACAGCTGAAATTAAACTTGCTGTGTAATCATGCAATGGCTTAGTATACACATCATCAGAAGTTCCAACTTCAAGTAGTTTACCATAATGCATAACCCCAATTCGATCTGAGATGTACTTAACCATTGAAAGGTCATGGGCAATGAACAAATATGTCAATCCTTGTTCACGTTGCAAGTCCTTCAATAAATTAACAACTTGTGCTTGAATAGAAACATCCAAAGCTGAAATTGGTTCATCAGCAATAATGAATTTAGGCTGTACTGCTAATGCACGTGCAATCCCTATTCTTTGACGTTGTCCACCTGAAAATTCATGTGGATATCGGCTAGAATGGTCCTTATTCAACCCAACAATCTCAAGAAGGTCTTCAACCATTTTACTTCTTTCAGCATTATCTTTTGCCAAATGATGAATATCAATTCCCTCTGCCACAATATCCATAACTTTCATTCGCGGATTCAAAGATGCATATGGATCTTGAAAAATCATTTGCATTTCACGTCTAAACTCATGCTTTTCGCTTCTTGTTTTTAACTTGTTAATGTCTTGTCCATCAAAAATAATCTCGCCATCTGTTGGTTCATATAAATGGATAATACTTCTACCAGTAGTAGTTTTACCTGAACCAGATTCACCTACTAGACCAAAAGTCTCACCTTCATAAATATCGAAACTAACATCATCGACAGCTTTGACCAAATCAGATTTCCCCACATTAAAATATTGTTTAAGGTGCTTAACTTCTAAAAGTTTCTTTTTGTTTTCTGACATGGGTTCTCTTTCCTTCCTAGGCCCTAACTGACTTGTTAGCGTTCATCTGTGAAAATAATTTTTGACGACGCACAATTTCACTTGGTGGTGTCACTTTTGGTGCATCTGGATGTAGCAACCACGTAGCAGCATAGTGAGTATCTGAAACCTTAAAGAATGGTGGTTGTTTTTCCACATCAATCTTCATTGCATATGCACTACGAGCTGCAAAAGCATCGCCCTTTGGTGGATCCAATAAATCTGGAGGAGTACCTGGGATTGCTTCTAGTAAAGTACTTGAAAGAGTTGGCATCGAATTCAATAATCCCCATGTATATGGATGTTGTGGGTTATAGAATATTTCATCAACAGTTCCATATTCAACAATTTTTCCTGCATACATAACAGCAACTCTATCTGCCATACCGGCAACAACACCTAAATCATGCGTGATGAATATAATCGAAGTTTCAATTTTAGATTGAAGTTCCTTCATCAAATCAAGAATTTGTGCTTGAATAGTTACATCAAGCGCTGTAGTTGGTTCATCAGCAATCAAAACTTCTGGATAACATACCAAAGCAATTGCAATCACAATACGCTGACGCATCCCACCTGAAAATTGATGTGGATATTCATTAATTCTTTTTTCAGGATTAACAATTCCAACTAATTTCAAAATATCAAGTGCCTGAGCCCATGCTTTTTTCTTTTCCATTTTTTTATGTTTTATCAAAGGTTCAGCAATTTGTTGCCCAATTTTCATAGTTGGATCTAATGATGTCATTGGATCTTGAAAAATCATTGCTATGTCCTTACCTCGAATACTTTGCATCTCTTTTTCAGATTTTTTCAAAATATCTTGGTCGTGGTACATAATTGATCCGCCAACTACTTCTGCATTATTAGCAAGTAAGCCCATTAAACTCTTCGTTGTAACGGATTTTCCTGACCCGGACTCTCCAACTATCGCAAGTGTTTCCCCTTTATCAAGATGAAAACTTACATCGCGGATGGCTTTGACATCGCCAGCATAAGTATGGAAATTAATTTCTAAATTTTTTATATCTAAAATTCTTTCAGACATTTTGCCACCTACCTTCTAGTTTTTGGATCGAATGCATCACGTAACCCATCACCTAACAAGTTAAAGGCAATCATTAATACACACAATACAATTGCGGGATACCACATTTGATATGGTAAAAACTGAAAGTTCTTTTGCCCATCATTTAACAACACCCCTAAAGAGGTTTGAGGTGCACTTATTCCAATACCGATAAAGCTCAAGAATGCTTCAAAGAATATGGCTGTTGGAATGGTGTACATCGTTTGAATTATTATTATACTCGAAAGATTTGGTACCAAATGCTTCCAAGCAATTTTAGGAGCTGATTCACCCAATGAACGTGCTGCTAAAACATATTCCTGTGATTTAAGCTGGAGCGTTTCCGCACGAATCATTCTTGCCATCGTTGTCCAACTTGAAATCGCAATCGCTGCAATAATTGATGTCATCCCAGGCTTCAAAACTAACAACATTAAAACAACAATAACCAAACTTGGTACCGACGAGATGATTTCAATAATACGCTGCATTACATTATCAACTCGCCCACCTTTCCAACCGGAAATAATACCATAAGCAACACCTATCGTTAAATCAAAAAAGGTCGCCACTAAAGCTACAATTAGAGAGATTTTTGTTCCATAAATTATTCTTTGCGCTAATGATCTTCCTAAATAATCAGTTCCTAAAACAAAATATTTACCAGAAGGAATATTGTTTTGTTTGTACTCATCTACCCATTGACCAGAAACTTTTAACTTGCCGTTAAACCCATTAATTGAAATCCCAGGGATTTTAGCTGGTAAATTAGCATAATTTGGTGACGATTTGACTAATGAATTATGATCAATAAAAGGTGTTGAGCCAAAAGCTATAATCATCATCAAAACAATAATCCAAAGTGAGATAAACGCACCTTTATTTTTCTTAAGTCGGCGCCAAGCATCTTGAACAAAGGTTAATGGTGGAGCAGCAATTTTTTCATTATCTAACTCTTCTGCTTTGGGTAAAGCCTCGAAGCTATCTGGACTTAACTTAATTTTTTCTTCCATCTGCTTAATCTCCATTTCCACTTAGTCGAATCCTTGGGTCAATAATTCCATAAACGATATCTGTTAATAAAATAACAACAACTAGTCCTGCTGAAAACAACATAGTTACACCCATGATGGTAGGATAATCATTCGTTGTTATTGACTTAACGAATTGTTCCCCAATCCCTGGAATAGAGAAAATATTTTCAATAACCATTGATCCTGTCATAAGGGCAACTGTATATGGCCCTATCAATGTTACTAAAGGTATTAAACTATTTCTCAAGGCATGATGATAAACTATACCAAACTTTGTAAGTCCTTTTGCTCTGGCAAGTTCAATATAATCCGAATTTAAGACATCTACCATTCCCGTTCTTATAAAACGGGCAGTCTCAGCCAATGGTCCAACTCCAAGAGCGATTGTAGGTAAGACCGTGTAGCTGAATCCACCCCAATCAGCAATTGGGAACCAACCTAGCTTAAGAGCGATATAAAATTGCAATAACACAGCTAACACAAAGTTAGGCACTGACTTCCCAATAATAGAAAGAATTGTACATAAGGTATCAATCCAAGTGTTGCGATTGATTGCTGCAATAGAACCAATGATAATTCCAAAGAATACACCAAAAACCATTGCTTGGAATCCTAGTTGAGCTGAAGCTCCTATTCTACTTGAAATTAAATATGAAACTGGTTGGTTGCTATATTGGAAAGATGTCCCCAAATCTCCGTGTAGCATACCACCTAGATAAATAAGATACTGTAACCAAACTGGCTTATTCAATCCATATTGTTCGTTCATAATTCGAATTTGCTGTGGTGTCATCTTTTCCTGGTTAGAGTACGGTGTTCCCGGCATCAATTTCATCAAAAAGAAAGTGATTGTTGCTACTAGGAATAACGTCAATACCATGTAGAAGACACGCTTTAAAAGATATTTACGCATTATTTTTTTCCTCACATTCTAGTTCTTAATCCAAAGCTATGACAGACAATACTTATTTTACATTATAATATATTTTTATTCTATACGCCAATTGGGGGATAACTATATTCAGTTAATCCCCCAATTAGCTTCTAATATTTTTTTAACTCAACTAATTATTTTGCAATGTAAGCATTCTTAAAGTTGTAGTTAACACCAGCAGCGTTATAGATTACACCCTTAACTTTCGATTTAACTAAAGTTGCAGTTGCTTGTTGATATAATGGAGAAATTCCTTCATCATTCAATAAGATCTTTTGAGCCTTAACTAAGTCATTCCAACGTTTTGTTGTGTTAGAAGCATCAGTTGTCTTAGAAGCTTCAATTAACTTATCGTATTCTGCATTCTTCCATTTACCATTGTTTTGAGCATTATCAGATGTGAAGAGGTCCAAGAAACTAATTGGATCAGCAAAATCAGCGCCCCATCCAGAAATAACAATTCCAAAATCACCATTTGTAGAACGTGTTAAACGAGTCTTGAATGGTACATTTGAAACGGAAACCTTTGCACCAGGTAAGTTTTCTTCAATTTGACTTTGTAAGAAGGCTGTTGAATCCTTAGCAGAGTCTGTATCATCACTAAGCATTTGAATGTTCAATGAAGTTACACCAAGTTGTTTCAAGCCTTCTGCCCATAATTTCTTAGCTTCTGTACGGTTAGTTTCAACAGCACTCTTGACAGATGCAACATCAGCAAAGTCTTTACCATTTAATTTAGCTAATCCTGTTGATACAAGACCTTTAGCTACAGTAGAACCATCTCCAAGAACCTTATTCACAAATTGCTTACGATCAATAACTAATGAGATAGCCTTACGAATATCAGCATTTTGGAATTCCTTCTTTGTTTGGTTATATTGTAAGTAGAATGTAGAAGCACCACGACGAGTAACAAGTTCTTTTGAAGTAGCTAATTGTTTAGCTTGTTCACCACTCAAGTTTGTTTCATCTAACTTACCTGATTGATATAAGTTATATGAAGTTGTTGTACTCTTATTAACTTTAAAGTTAATTGCTGAAAGCTTAACATTCTTTTTGTCCCAATAATCATTATTCTTCTTCAATGTCCAGCTCAAGTTAGAACCTGTCCATTTTGTAAGTTCAAATGGTCCATTGTATACCATATACTTCGAAGCTGTACCGTACTTGCTACCATATTCCTTAACCGCTTTTTCACTTTGTGGGAAGAATACAGGGAAGCCCATTAATAACTTAAAGTATGGGAGTTTCTTATCCAAGGTAACAACTAACTTGTAGTTACCTTCCGCCTTAATACCTAAAGAAGAAACTGGTTTTTTACCATTCATAATAGCATCGGCATTTGAAATTCCACTAAACAAGTAAGCATATTGTGATGCTGTCTTAGGGTTAACCGTTCTTTGCCAACTGTATACAAAATCTTTGGCAGTAACTTTATCACCATTACTCCATTTAGAATCTTTGCGTAAAGTAAATGTATACTTCATACCATCGTTAGATACCTGTGTATTTGTAGCAATACCTGGTTCAATCTTGCTATCCTTACCTAAACGATACAAACCTTCATTTGTATTATTTAATGTATCAAAACTTACAACATCAGTTGCTGTTGATAAATCCATTGTTGGTAACTCCGCAGTCTCGTTCCAATTAAGAACTTGACTTGAAGACGTTGAACTGCTCTTAGAACCACAAGCTGCCAAAAATACTGCTGATAAAGCAACTGCTGCTCCGAGCTTAGCAAATTTACTTATTTTCATCGTGCTATTACTCCTTTTTTGTTTCGTATACTGAAACTATTTTTTTAACAGTGTTTAAAGTCTATATTATAATTAAATTAAATACAAGTATAATTTCTTACTTTATTCATATTTATTACACATTTAAAATATACTTTCGTCTAATTTTTTAATTTTATTAAATAAAAAAGGCACTAAAATTAAGTTTCCAAAGAAAAACCCTTCTTTTTTTTATAAAGCAAATATACTTCTCCAAAAATTAAATATTGTATACATTTTCTATTCATTTTCTAATATTTACTTTTTTGTTTAAGATTTTCTCTTCTCCTACCTTTTCTATTTTATTTTGTATGACTACATGTCTACCTGGATAAATGTTATACTGAAGTCACTAGTAAAGGAGGGATTTACAATGATACCAGTTATTACTGCAGGCATTGAAGCCCAACAAGAAAATTTTGATTACCTTATGGATGAATTAGCAGAACTTGCTAAAGCAAACAGTATGTCCGTTGTTGCAGATGTTCGCCAACGACTACAAAAGCCTGTATCTGCTACCTATCTTGGCAAGGGAAAGATTGCTGAAATTGCTGAAATTGCACGTGAAACAAATGCTCAATTTCTAATTCTCAATGATGAACTTTCACCTACCCAAATTAGAAATCTAGAAAAAGATGCTGCAATCTCAGTCTTAGACCGAACAGAACTAATTTTAGAAATTTTTTCAAATCGAGCACACTCAAAAGAAGCACAAATTCAAGTCGAAATTGCACGCTTAAAATACAAAATGCCCCGCCTACGTGTGGCACCAGACATCAAGTTAGATCAACAAAGTGCTAGCGGAGCATTAGCGAACCGTGGTGCCGGTGAAACAAAACTCGAATTAAACAAAAGAACGTTGCAAAAAAGAATTTCTTTTTTATCTCATGAGTTAAAAGAAATCGATAAAGAATTTGAAATTAAAAGTAAGTCTAGACGAAATTCAGATTTGCCTAGTGTTGCATTAGTTGGATACACAAATGCAGGTAAATCTACAACTATGAATGGCCTGCTTTCGTTATTTTCAGAGGATGAAAAGAAACAAGTTTTTGAAAAGGATATGCTTTTTGCAACCCTAGACACCTCAGTTAGAAGTTTAAGCTTTTCTGACAACAAAAAATTCCTTTTAAGTGACACAGTTGGGTTCGTAAGTAAGTTACCTCATAACCTTATTGAAGCTTTCAAATCAACATTAGCCGAGGTGCGGGATGCTGACTTATTAATCCAAGTAATTGATGTTTCCGACCCCCATCTGAAAGAAATGATTTCAACAACTAATAAAACACTTGAAGAATTAGAAATTGGCCATAAAACAATGATTTATGCTTACAATAAAGCAGATAAAATTTCATTGGAGTTCCCAACAGTTGAAGGATTAAACCTCACCTACAGTGCTCGCGATGAATCTTCCTTACAGGAATTGGCTTCTTTAATTAAAAAAAGCCTGTTTCCCGGATATCAAAAAATGAAATTTCTAATTCCTTTTACTTCTGGTGCGTATCTTGAAAGTTTAAATTCCAAAGCGAATGTACTTAAGACAGAATATACTGCTAAAGGTAGTATTGTTACTGCAGAAGTTTCTCCTATTCAAGCAAAGTATTATTCCAAATTTAGTTGGAATCCAGATGAAAATAAAACTTCTGCTGAAGAAATTTAGTAATTTTCAAAAATTTTCTTTCACTAGGCTTGGGAGTCACTTTAAAATCTACTCATTTTTTAGTTCTTTATATACAACAACCGCCTTTAAAAAGCCTTACATCATCAACTTTTTAAAGACGGTTTTTTATGCAATTTCATATTAACTTAAAGCTAACAAACTCTTCTCTCCAGCCTTGTAGTGCTCAGTAGATATGCACAGCATATCCTAAAACATAAAATCCACTAAGAAACTCGTGTTATAGTAAGTATGTTTAAGATAGCAAGTATTCTAAGTGAAGTTTTCCTTATACGCTACTTGAACACCCAAACTAAAGGTTTCTTCTTCTGAAACCAAAGAAGATCTTCCTGCAAATTTATGAATCCCACCTTGTATTACGACAGCCGCTAAATAGATTTCATATCTCCTATCCAAATCAGCAATAGGTGTCAATCCAATTCTGGTCAGCTCACCTAACTCCTTTTTCTCCAATGGATTTATTCCACCCAATACAATATAATTAGACCCTTGCTTTTCCAATTCAAAATAAGGGAGTGCAACTGGTTCTAATAATGCATTTATTCCATTTTTGTTTGATCTTGCCATCTTGAATTGCTGTTCTTCTGACAAACCACCGAAGTTTAAATTAAGATATCCTTGTTTTTCTAACTCAGTCACAATCTCTCTTAGATTGTCTTGTTGTTTTTTATCCCCTTTAATCGTAGCAGGCAACATTTTTTCATTATCAAAAATCCCGTTAGTTTGAACATATCCAGCATTACGCAAATTAGATTTTTGCTGTATTTCTTCTTTTGGTTTCATTCCCAATTTTTTTTCAAGCCATGGAGAAAAATCCAACCGTGCTTTTTTGTGTGTAAAATAATAAAAAATATTCAAATATGAGAAATATGCCAAAACAAGAAAGGCTAAAATAAAGAGCAATCCTCTACCCAAAAATCCATTCATAAAAAATTGATAAGCTACATACAGTATATAAAAATTCCCAATTGTTCCTAACAATGTATATACTCGATTTTTTAATTTCACATTTATATTAATATATCCCAAATAACTATTAATAAGACCAATTAAACTAAACACACGAAAACCTCCTTTCTATTCAGTCTTTGTTGATTGAGCACTTGAGCTTACTTCGTTTGTCTGATTATCTTGTGCTGTACCATTTGTGTCATTAGTGGAAGTTGCATTACTTGAACTACTGTCATTTTGGTTTTGTTGTTCATTATCATTTGTTGAAGAAGAACTGCTATTTGACTCAGAATCTTCACTACTTCGCGTAGTAGAGCTACTACTAATTTCACTGCTATCTGAAGAAAGCTCTTCGGAAGAACTACTGGAAAGTTCACTGCTTTGTGAACTACTACTTGATTGACTCGTACTAACAGAACTTGTTTCATTTTGAGACCTATCAACTGTTGAACTATTAGTAACAGTCCGTCCTTCATTTGTGTTTGTTACAGTATTCACTGCGACGTTGGTAGCTCCAAGAGCTAAAACTATCGACATCACGGCGAACGGTGTAATGAATGGTGGCGTTCGATATGCCATTTTTTTCGCTCCATTTCCTAAAAATAATTTATATTACTATTCTAAAGGATATCTACTTTAATTAACAACTCTCCGTGTAGTCTTTCCCTAATCTTATACAATCTGCACAGGTTCCATATAATTCAAAGTGATGATCATCAATCTGACATCCCGGTAGTTGTTCTTCAAAATAATCTAAAGGACACATCTGAACCTCTTGAACTTTTCCACATTTTTTACAGATAAAATGATGATGATGCAAATGTACAAAATCACACTGATATTTGACACATGCAACTCCATCCCGCGTTCGTTGTTCAATTATTCCTACTTCTTCAAACTCCTTGATATTTCGATAGATTGTATTATGACTCATTCCAGGATAGATTTCATGCATATATCTATCAACAGCGGCCACATTAACATATTGATCTTGAAAATGGCTGAGATATTCAAGCATGCTTTTTCGTTGTTTAGTTATCTTATAATTATTTTTTTGTAATATTTTTACCGCTATATCAATCATTTTCTTCCTCCATAAAAGATAGTCATTACGATTTAATGGTACAATAAATCTGTATTCATTTCTAATTATCCCTACCAAATTCTAATAATTTATCAATCTTTCTTTTAGTATCCTTCCAAAGAGCATTCTCAATTATTTCACAAAATGGCTCTAAATTTTGTGGGATTTTCATATCCCTTCTTGCTTCCACACTGGCCAATCTCTTTTTTACTTCTTCTTCAGACTGGCCCCGATTTAAAATTCGCATTTCAAGTTGTTTTTCACTGGGTACTTCTATATACCAAAATATCATTTCAAAAGCAGCCACAATTTTTGTATAACTTATTGCACCTTGGGTATCCAGTATAATGGTAGCCGTCTTTGACTTCTCAAAAGCTCTTTTAAGTCCTTCATGTGAAGAACCATATTGAAATCCAGCATATTTCACTTGCTCAACAAAATGATTTTTGAGAAAACTTTCTTCAGACTCAAAATAATAGTCTTTTTTGTCTTCTTCACCCTTTCTAGGTGCCCGAGTGGTATGCGTAATCACACGTTCAAAACCATATTTACTTGCCAGATAATTCTGAATTGTAGTTTTGCCAGAACCTGTTGCTCCACATATTATTATTAACCTTTGCATTTTTCCATCCATTCTTCGTTAAAAACTGCCTACATTCCAACATTTATTTTATTTGTTACCTTAATTATAATAATTACCCCTATTCATTACTATGGAAAAGATAAGAAAGATAAGAAAAATAATAATTCAATATTTTTCACACGTTTGTAAAATATTAAGTACAATTGAATCTCAATTAATTTCGCGAATTGACATATCGCTTAATATTCGTTTATCATCAAGTAATGTTTGTTAAACAAAGAAAAAATGGGGGATTTCTTTTGAATTTAAAAAAACGAATTTTTCGTAAAGAAAGTTTATCGCGTTACATTGATAAAGACAAGCACTTTGTGAAAACATTAAATGCTATTGATCTTATCTCACTGGGAATTGGCGCAGTAATTGGTGCAGGTATTTTCATTCTCCCTGGAACTGTAGCTGCTCTTCACAGTGGTCCTAGCATTGTTATATCTTTTATTCTTGCTGCAATTGTCTGTTCAATGGCTGCACTTTGTTACGCCGAATTTTCTGCCGCGCTACCTGTCGCAGGCAGTGCATACTCATTTGGCAATGTCGTTTTTGGTGAAATTATTGGTTGGTTTCTTGGTTGGGCCTTAATTCTTGAATATATGCTTGCTGTCGCAGCTGTTTCAACTGGTTGGGCAGCTTATTTCAAATCTTTTCTGGATGGTTTTGGTATTCAAATACCTAAAGCTATTAGTGGTAACTTTGATCCTAATAATGGAACTTATATCAATTTATTTGCAGTCTTAATTGTTATTTTAATTTCTTTTATGCTAACTAGAGGCGTCAAATCCTCAATCAAAATCAATAATCTTATCGTATTAATAAAATTGATTATTATTGCACTCTTTCTTATTGTTGGAACTTTCTATATCAAACCCCATAACTGGCAGCCATTCATGCCTTTTGGTGTCAAAGGAATATTTGTAGGAGCAACCTCAGTTTTTTTTGCATACCTCGGTTTTGATGCCGTCTCTGCATCAGCTGCCGAAGTTAAAAATCCTAGAAAAAACATGCCCCTAGGAATTTTAGGTACCTTGTTAATTTGTACAATTCTCTATATTCTCGTTTCTGTTGTTTTAACTGGGATAGTTTCTTATAAAAAATTAAATGTTGCAGACCCCGTGGCCTTTGCATTACAAGCTGTCAATCAAAATTGGATAGCTGCCATAATCTCAATTGGTGCCCTAGCAGGGATGTTTACTATGATGGTCACGAT
The DNA here is from genome assembly GCF_001436735.1 of Liquorilactobacillus cacaonum DSM 21116. GTDB lineage: Bacteria > Bacillota > Bacilli > Lactobacillales > Lactobacillaceae > Liquorilactobacillus > Liquorilactobacillus cacaonum. The sequence continues at coordinate 71,747 of NZ_AYZE01000017.1, read as the reverse complement.
GATTTATAGTAGTTCACGCTTAATTTATTCAATTGGTCGCGATGGTCTACTACCAGATTTTCTTGGAAAAATAAATAAAAAAAGTCATACTCCTAATAACAGCATGCTAATAGTTACAATTATTATTGCTACACTAGGAGGCTTAGTTTCTCTTAACCAGCTTGCAAATCTTGTAAATATTGGTACTTTGATTGCCTTTACACTTATTTCATTTGGAGTACTTCCTTTACGTAAACGAACTGACATTTCACACGATGGTTTTAAAGTTCCATTCTACCCTGTTTTACCTTTACTTTCAGGATTTTTATGTCTCGCAATGATGACGCAACTTTCAATTGAAACGTGGATTACGTCAATTATTTGGTTTATTATCGGCATGGTTATTTATTTCGTTTATGGTATAAAGCACAGCAAAATTTCAATGTAGCAACAAGCAAGTTGTTATTCAGCCATTAAAAAAATTCCAAAAAGCACTGTTTCTTGCGATATCTAGGGGAAATCACTGTGCTTTTTTTACACTCTTTTTCAATTGTTGATTTATATTGTATAATCAAGCATTAAAGAACAGATTTTAGGAGGCAGTATTTTGAAAAATAACCAGTTTGCTCACATTCAAACATCATTTTCACAAAAGATTGAAGAACTCAAACGTATTAACTATATAACTGACCAAACACTGCTTGAAAAAAACATTGTTAATTTATGGCAATTATTAATCACTAAGGCATTCCCTGAAGCCCTTACTGAAAGTTCTAAGTTAGAAAAACTTTCTACTTTTTTAGCAGATGAAACTACTGACCTTACTACATATATTGCACAGAAAAACTTTTCAGTAACAGCCTTTTATAACGTTGCGTTGCAATTACTAGATTTTTCGCCTACAATTGATTTTAATTTTTTGGACCCTTTAGAAGCGATGAGAAAAATTAATCTTCCTTTTTGCAAACAAATTTCAAACACCAATGAATTACTTTCTGCTTGGTATGAACTCTTATGTACTCATACAAAAAATGGGCAATTATTAATTGATGTATTAGCAACCAAAGGATTTTTTGTACAATTCTATGGAAAAACTAGCAGTCCCATATTTTTTAATGGTAAAGCTCAACCAGTATTTGATACCGATAAATTAATTCGTGAAGTTGTTTATGTTGAATCTTCATTAGATACCGACCAAGATGATAAGCTCGATTTACTTAAAGTGGAAGTTATCAGACCAGCAGAAACAAATGCTGGGCTCAAAGTACCTGCATTATATACTGCTAGTCCCTACAACCAAGGGACAAATGATGAAGATGGCGATGCACTAATGCATCAAATGGATGTTGCCCTAAAGCATAAAAAGGAAAACAACACAACTTATAAAGATGTTGAATGGCACACGCCCAAACAAGATCTTCCTAGCCCAAGATCTATAATTTCTGAAACAACCCAAGCTAGTGAAACCTTTAATCGTGAGGCATCATACACTTTGAATGATTACTTTCTTGCAAGAGGGTTTGCCGCGGTCTATGCAGCAGGAATTGGTACGATGGATTCAGATGGTATCAGAACCTGTGGCTCAGAAGAAGAAACTTCTTCAACCGTTGCTGTTATTGAATGGTTGAATAATCAACGTGTTGCTTTTACAAACAAAACTGATAATATTCAAATTAAAGCTTGGTGGTGCAACAACTCAATTGCGATGACCGGTAGATCCTATCTTGGAACTCTAGCAACTGCTGCTGCTACCACTGGTGTCGCTGGTTTAAAAACGATTATCTCTGAAGCTGCGATTTCAAATTGGTACGACTACTATCGTGAGGGTGGTTTAGTCGTGGCACCAGGTGGATTCCCTGGTGAAGATGCCGATGTACTGGCACTAGAATGTTTTAGTCGTAAAAAACAAGCAGGTGATTATTTAAAAGTTAGTAATTTCTTTAATTCAAAATTAAACCAAATTACACATGATCAGGATCGTTCAAGTGGTAATTACAACAAATTTTGGGATGCACGCAATTACCTAAAAAGCGTTCAAAATATCAAAGCAGATATTATTATGGTCCATGGCTTAAATGATTGGAACGTTAAACCACGTAATGCATATAATTTGTGGAACGAGTTAAAAAAATTGCCAGTTAACCATAAAATCATATTACATCAAGGACAGCATATCTATATCAATAGTTTTCGTTCATTAGATTTCACAGATATGATGAATCTGTGGCTGTCATATAAATTATATGACGTTTCTAATAATGCAGCTGACGTTCTACCAGATGTACTGGTTCAAGATAACCTCAAGCCTGAAACTTGGAAAAGTTATTCTGATTGGAATACCACAAAAAAAGCTGAAGAATTAATCTTACAACAACATGAATTAGTTTCTAGAAACACTGACTTACAGGCTAGTGCAGCTACTTTTCAGGATTATCTATCTACAGAAGATTTTAAATTATATTCAACAAACCATACTCTTTGGAAAAAGCATTTGCTTCAAGTTGAAAAATCTCCGCTTAAAAACAATCGCCTAATTTTTAAGTCAGCAATTTTAAAAAAAGATGTTTTACTACGTGGTACACCTGAAGTAACTGTTAATGTTGCAACCAATAAGGATCATGGGCTACTAAGTTTTATGTTAGTAGATTATGGGGCATCTAAACGTTTGAAATCAACGCCTTCAATTTTGGGGAGAAAAACACTTGGTTTAGGATACCATTGGCGCGAAGACAACTTAACCGAATTCACACTAGATAGCGTGACTCCTTGGAAAATGATTTCTGTAGGACACATAAACTTACAAAATCGAACATCTCTATGGAAAAATGACGAACTACTCCCAAATAGTTTCTATCAGGTTTCCTTGAATCTCCAACCAACATTCTATAAAATACCTAAAAATCATCAATTAGGACTTGTTGTCTATGCTACAGATATGCGTATGACTGTTCGCGGCAATGAACAACAATCTTACTCGATACAGCTTTCAAGTAGTAGTCTAAAAATTAAATTTGAGGATATTGAAAATGAGTAAACATCCCCCCGTTCTAAGTGTTATTATTAACATATTGTTAAAGAAACTAGGTGGAATAAATGAAGCAAGGCACTACTATTTTGACATTAGACAACGGATATCATCTCTGGACACATACAGAAGGTCACGGCAATATTAAATTGCTCTGCCTTCATGGCGGCCCCGGTGGCAATCATGAATACTATGATAACTTTGCTGATAAGCTAGTAAATATTGGTGTTCAAGTTACAATGTATGATCAACTAGGGTCTTGGTACTCAGACCAACCAGACTTCACTATTCAAGAAAATGTTGATAAATTTTTGAATATGGATTATTTCATAGATGAGGTTGAAGAGGTTCGACAAAAACTTGGGCTCGAAAACTTTTATTTGATTGGACAATCTTGGGGAGGTATTTTAACTCAAGAATATGCTCTTAAATATCCAGAGCATTTAAAAGGAATTATTATCTCAAGTATGACTGACAATATTGAAGAATATGTCGATAATATCAATAAAATTCGTGAAAAAGAGTTTTCGAGTTCTGAGCTTGAATTCATGAAAAATTGTGAAGCAAATAATGATTATGAAAATCATCGTTATCAGGATTTAATTGATAAACTAAACCGCGGCTACGTTGACCGTCTGCAGCCACCTGCTATTTCTCACCTTACCAATACTATGGCAACACCCGTGTATAACTATTTCCAAGGTGATAATGAATTTGTTGTCACAGGTAAGATGAAAGGCTGGGATCGCCGGGCAGATATTCATAAAATACAAGTTCCCACACTAATTACTTATGGGGAACATGAAACAATGCCTCTTGCCACAGCCAAAAGAATGGCTGAAACAATTCCAAATGCTCGACTCGAAACAACACCAAATGGCGGACACCATCATATGATTGATAATGCTCCTGTTTACTTTGCCCACTTGAGTAAATTCTTGAACGATGTTGAAAATCAAACATTCTAAATAGTTTAAGTCTAAGTAATGTTTCTTGCTATTAGTTGATAAAAATTATTGCAAAGCCGGTTTAATTAATGTTAATTTAAAAACCCTATAAGTATTAGCAAATATTGCTAAAATTTATAGGGTTTTTTGTTACTTTTTATCCAAACTATACGTCATAACTTAAATTCAATATTATATTAATCTGCAACTTTTTTATTAGTTCTCTAGTTTATATTGATTATGGGCAACTTCTCAGAATTCTAGAATGTTAATATTCACTTTGATATACTGAATCTAGAATAACTAATGTCAAGGAGAATATTTTCTTGGAAAAAAATGGAATTATTAGAGAGTTTGGAAATTACACACTTAAAAATATCTTAGCTTCCCTAGGGCTCTCACTATATGTAATTATTGATACGTTGTTCATTGCACTTGCTGCTGGTGCAATTGGACTTGCTGCCTTAAATATTGTCTTACCTATTTTTAACCTTTTTAATTCCGTTGGTTTGATGTTTGGAATTGGTGGAGCAACAATTTATTCAATGAACAAAGAAACTAAACCCAATGAGACACTCTATGGTCAATTGCTTATTCTTGGAATTCTTGTGGGAATTTTCTTCATAATTGTTGCAAACACCTTTACCTATCAACTTCTATATATCATGGGGGCTAATTCGCAAACAATTAACGTTGCTGCTTCGTATCTTAAAATTATTTCTTTTGCAGCTCCCTTATTCATCGCAAACTACATTTCTGTAAATTTTATTAGAAACGATGGAAATCCCAAATTAACGATGTTTGCTACACTTTCAGAAACTGGCTTTGTTGTAATAATTGATTACATTTTTGTTTTTGGTTTTGGTTGGGGGATGAACGGTGCTGCATTTGCAACACTTTTTGCACCATTAATCAGCCTCCTTATTCTTACAAATCATCGTTTTTTCCCAAAAAGAGAGTTGACGTTAAAACTAAAATTTCCTAATATAAGTTTAGTTAAATCAGTAACCAGGCTTGGTTTCCCTTCATTATTGACTGAGATGAGTACGGGTATAAGTATATTCGTTTTCAATATTGTTTTATTAAAAATAGGTGGTAACTACGAAGTTGCCGCTTATGGTGTTATTACCAATATCTCCATTATTGTTTTAGCTTTTTTCAATGGCGTTTCTTTTGGCATGCAACCCCTTGTTGCTCGTGAATACGGAAAAAACAATTGGATTAATGTCAAAAAATTGATTCACTCTAGTTTATCTACATGTATAATCATAGCGTTAGTATGTTACTGTTTTCTTGTTGCCTTCAAGTATCCGGTAATTAATATTTTTAATAATGCACATAGCCATTTATTAGTAATATATGCTAGTTATGGTATTCCATTCTATTTTTTAAGTACTTTTTTTTCAGGAATCAATATAAATACCATGCTCTTTTTTGTGTCAATTAATCAACCAAAACTTTCCTTTTTCATTTCTATTTTACGCGGCTATCTAATCTTACTTCCTTCAATCGTAATTTTAGGATACTCATTTGGAGTAACTGGGGTTTGGTTAAGCGTTCCTTTCACAGAATTTATCGTCTCCTTATGTGGAATAATTTTTTTACAGAATACATTACCCAAAAGAATTAAATGATATACTATTTTTATTAAGGAGTGTTACCTAATGAATATTAAAGGAATTGATTCTCTTACTTTAGAAGTTGCCGATATAGCACGAGCTAAACGCTTTTACCACGAAGTTTTCGATTTACCTATTATTTCTGAAAACACACAACAAGTTACTCTTAGATGTGGCCATCAACAATTGAAGTTAACCTTGTCCAAATCCACAAATAAAGAAAAATCAATCAATTTCTCCATTGCTACTAGTACACCATTACCAGATGTCCTAAATCATTTAGCAAATTATTATATCCCTATTATTGATACAATTAGCAATACAGATTCTACTAGCAAAAAAAATATTATTATTGTTCAAGACTACGATACAAATACTATTGAAATTGTAGCTTTGTAGACACTAAAACTATCAATATTTAAAAACTGCTTTGCTCGCAATTTCCAAAACAATAAAAATTAAGGACTAGATCATATAAATTTGACCCAGTCCTTTTTTGTATGCTTATATCCGAAATAATGCTATCTACTATTTTTCTAAATTAATTCTTAGACTAGCTATCCCAATAACAACTGCTCCTAAAATCAATGCTCCCAATTCGCCCAATGCAACTGTCAAGTATGTTTCCCAAAATGGCGCATGGCTAATTAAGTATAGTTCAAGCGCAACACTCCACATTGAAAGTGTACATACAATTACACTAATTGTTAATTTTGTAATTTTTGTTTTTGCATACTTACTTAACCAATAGCTAATAGTTGTCATAATCAATGTACCTAATGAACCAAAAACAACATCAACCATTCCTAGGCTAGACCAAAGATTAGCTATTACACAGCCAATCGTTAAGGCCCAAATATAACGTTTATTGAACACTGCAAGATTATTCAAAGTTTCTGAAACTCTGAATTGGATAGGGCCATATGACAACCCGGGAACAGCCAATGTCAAAACAACATACATTGCAGCCACTAATCCAACTTTAATAATCCCCACTGTCTTTTCGTGTGAACTTTGCATCTAAGTAGTACCTCTTTCTAGTTTTTTATTTGGTGGGATTTTTGCGAACCACCATTGACACTGCTTATGATTGTACCAAAAATTTAGACAAATAAAAAGAGTTCAAGGCAAAATACTCACCCCAAACTCCTTACTAATTATAAATATTTTTATCTACGCACTCGATTCACAATAAATGTGATAATAATTGCTAATAAAACAATTCCCGCAAATAATGGTGCAGGTATCTCAATATCTATCATTGGAATCGAAATAAATAGTTTTATTGCAATTAAACCAATTAAAGCATATGCCATTACTTCAAGTTCTGGAATAATTTCCATCAACTTGATAATTATTTCTGCAATTCCGCGCATGCATAAGATTCCAATCATCCCACCTATTAAAACAATTACAGGATTCGTAGAAATTGCTAGCGAAGCCAATACAGAATCAATTGAAAACACAATATCCATTAATTCAATAGAAATTACAACTGACCAAAATAAAGGTAATAATTTCAATTTTTTTGATTTTTTTGTCTTACTTACTGGATGATACATATGATAGAAATGCGAACCTGCTAAATAAAATAAATACCCAGCACCTATTATCTTAATTTCCCAAAAATTAATTAAATAAGTTCCAATACCAATGATTAGAAACCGAAAAACATATGCACCCCACAACCCAAAGAACAAAGATTTTTCTTGTTCTTCTTTTGTCGGTAAAACCTTTGTCTGTGCAGCCAAAACAATGGCATTATCCACAGACAGAAGACATTCTATTAATGCAAGTGATAAAATAACAAGCCAATCACTTCCAGATTCAATTACCAACTTCCAATTTTCAACATCAAAAAATGGCCCATACAACTTAGAAACAATTTCCAACCACAAATCCCCCTATAATTTACAATTCTATCAATTGAATTAATCTTAACACATTACAGTATTCAATTAAACTTCTTGGTTAGGCCTTCCAGTTCTCTACTTTTTTTCTCCAAGTCTAAATGAAATTTCCTTGTATTCGCGACTATTCAATTCACTTTGCCTTTGCCCCATTTTAATTTCTTTCCCTACAAAATAACCCTTTAAGAGATTGTAGCTTTCAGCACGTTCTTTTCCTGAAAGGTGTTTTCCATCAAAAATTAAGTTGTTATTCGCTGCAAAAATTTTTTCAATATCAATCTGCTGATTAATTCTACCTACAATAAAGTCCATTGATACATCAAAAAAAATTGCTAATTTCATAACCTCATAATAAGACGGAGTATTGATTCCACGCTCCCAACTCCCTATTTGTGGTCCAGAATTAGGATGTACATTTAGCTGGTCATCTAATTCTAATTTGTTTAATTCATTTGCCAACTGTGATAGTGTATACCCACTACCCTTACGTAAAGCTTTTAATTGTTCAGGAAACATTTTTATCTCTCCTTTGCTATTTTAATTTACTTAGAAAATCATAAGTACTAAAATAATTAAAAATCCATAATTTAATGGAAGATTGGTGATATAAATGTCGATATCAAAAATAAAAATACCACTCGTTAATGAAACCTTTGTGTCTGTAACAGCCTATACCTTACCTCTTATCACCTCACAAGATAAAAATTTCCCAGGAATTATACTCTGTGCCGGTGGGAGTTTTATGCATCTTTCAGAACGTGAAAATACTTTTGCTGCTCTTGCGTTTCAGTCACGAGGGTTTAATGTTTATGCATTAAACTATTCACTGCTTTCCACAGGGACACTCCCTCTTTATCCTAAACCATTACACGAACTTGCAATGACAATTTCCTTTATTCGAAAAAACTCCAAAAAATTTAACCAGGATCCAAATAAAATTACGATAATGGGATTTTCAGCAGGTGGCCATATTGTTTCAGCGTTATCAGGTACTTGGTCAACTGTAAAATTAACTAGTGAACTTCAATTAAAAAAAGATGATATTCAACCAAATGCACAAATTCTTGCATATCCACTAACAGACTTAACGACTTTTTTCCGAGATGATGCTAACAAAATTGATGCTATAACTGATATACCAGAACTCATAAATACTCAAAAACTCATCAACTCCAAAGTACCGCCAACGTTTATCTGGAATTCATATACAGACAAAAATGTTCCATTAAATAACACACTGGGTTACATCAATCAACTGGCTAAAAATAAAATTCCCTTTGAATCTCACATTTTTTCTTCTGGCATCCATGGAACTGTACTAGCTAATTCACTTACAGCTCGTCTTGAAAAAGGAGCCGCCGACATCGATAACCATGTTGCAAAATGGGTTGACCTTTCAGTAGAATGGCTACTACAACAATTTAGTAGTTCAGAAAATCTCAACTAGTTCATCAATACTCAAGAAATACAGATACTTATGTGTTATTTTTTGTTCGAGCTCACTTTGCAATGCAGTCGCATAAAGTTTAATTTGTCCCTTATATCGGTTAACCAATTCATTTGTTTTTCTTGTGTCACCTTTAATTATAAAATCCGTTTTATAGTCTAGTAAAATCACTCCCTCTTTTGTTTGTAAATATACATCAACAATTCCATGGATAAGCACATCAGCCGAAATTTGGGTCCTAACGTCCGGAAATAATTCTTTTACTGGCATTAACATTGAAAACGGTACTTCTCTTTTTACTTGCTTAGGTTCTTGTAGAAATACCTGCCCTATATAACTGGTAAAGAATTTTTCTATTCGTTTTATTTCTATTTTTTCTGCAACTTTTTGGGAAATTAAACCTTTTTTAACTGAATCATCTATTGTTAACTTAATATTATCCATTGTAATCGGTATTTCTAAATTAATCTTTTGTAAAATTAGATGCGTCGCAGTCCCCACTTGTGTAGCTGTGACTTCAGTCTCATTACTATAAAAAGCTGGCAATTTTAATTCTTTATTTACCAATTTATTTGCATTTCGCTTAACTACATTCTTACCCCATTTCTCCAAAAACGGCAGTTCAGACTCTACAGGATCTGTGAATACTCTTTTAGCTTCTGAAACAGATTGATATGCTGTCGTCATCGTTAAATCTAGCTCCGGATATTCAAAATCAATTATTTTTTTAATTTCATTTTGAACCACCTTATTTTTTTCGTTGCCATTCAATTCGAATTCTTCATTCATATCACTAGTATTGAGTTCAGTTAAATTAAATTTTGAATTATCATAGAACTCAATTTTTAAGCTCACATCTGCTTCCAAGATCTCCTTGGGTGCCTTAGTTTCCATACCAAGTATTTTTCTACCATAATCGGTCCTTGAAATACACATTCCTATCCAATCCATAAAATTCTTTGTCTGTTGTCTAATTGTTGGGCTCAAAACAAAACCCTCATTTTGAATATCCTTTCCCCAACTTTCAATTGTCTTATTTCTATCTTCGTACGTTCCAACAATATATAATAACTGCTCTGTCCGAGTTAAAGCTACATATAGCAATCTCATTTGTTCTGCAGCCATCTTTTTTTGAGCCACATCTTTAATCAGTATCTTGGGAAGTGTTTCCTCTTTGACTCGTTCATCATTAAGATATGTTATTCCGATTCCGTCATGCACATCCAACAAATAATCTTCTTTTAAACTCTGTTCATTAAATTTGTGACTTGCATTCATTAAAAATACGACTGGAAACTCTAATCCTTTACTTCCATGGATTGTCATAACCTGAACCGCATTTTCAGATTTCTGAACTACTGCTTCTGCTAAATCTTGGTTTTGCTTTTGCATTCGATCGATAAACCTAACAAATTGAAAAAGGCCCTTAAAACTTGTTTTTTCATATGCGCTTGCTCGCTCATACAAAGCATGTAAATTTGCTTGTCTCTGAGATCCTCCTGGCATACCACCAACATAATCTAAAAAACCTGTATCTTCATATATTCGCCAAATTAATGTAGCTAACTCATTTTTTCGCGCAATATCTCTTAAATTAGCAAGTAATTGCATAAAGGCATCCACTTTTGTATAGATTTCTTTAGCAAAATTATTATTTGAAGTATCATCAAAATTCTGCAAGAAGAACTTTAACGCACCATAATAATCTCCTGTACGCTTTGTAATTCTTAAATAAGCCAATGCATTTTCTTTTAGTCCCACTATTGGTGAACGTAAGACACTGACCAATGGAATATCTTGTAATGGGTTATCAATAATTTTCAAAAAAGCAAGCATTATCTGAATTTCTGTTGTTTGAAAATAGTTTTGTGCATCGTTTAAAAAAATAGGTACTCCCGCTTTTTGAAATTCATCCATTATTAGTAAATTATTATTCCTTGTTGGTACTAATAACACGATGTCGCTATAGTTCATTTCTCTTATTTCTGCAGATGCACGATCATAAATCATTTTTTTTTGCGAAATTAATTGTTTAATTTTAAAAATCGTTGTTAAGATTTGACCTTGTGCTGCATCATCTGGAATAAAATCTTCCTTCATTGCTTCTGTATCAGTATTTTCAGAAATTTTTTGACTTTCTTTAGACTCATATATTAATATTTCAACGGTTGGATCAAGTTCTGGATAATACTCAGCACCAAATTTTAATTGTGCATCTTCATCATAATCTAGCTCGCCTACTCTGTGATCCATTAATTGTCTAAAAATCAAGTTGGTAAATGCTGTAATATTTTTCACTGAACGAAAATTTTCAGCTAAAATAACCCTCTTTCCCTCGCCAACCATCTTTTCTTCATTTTGCCCATATTTTTGATACTTTTCTATAAACATTGATGGATCAGCCAAACGAAATCCATAAATTGATTGTTTAACATCCCCAACCATAAATGTATTTCCCGGGGAATCTTTTGCTAAAAGGCTAATCAATGTTTCTTGTAGTTGATTGGTATCTTGATATTCATCAATCATTATCTCACTGAAATAATTTTTCAATTTTTGCCTAACTTGTTGTGCTTCTACTGTTTCGCTAGCCAAAATAGCAAGAGCAAAGTGCTCTAAATCATTGAAATCTAAAACATGTCGCTGTTTTTTTGCTTCTGCAAATGCACTGGCAAAGTTTCTAACTACTTCTGCTAACTTCAAAACAAGCTGTTTACTATTTTTCATTAGCCGATACTGTTCTTTTTCATCAAATAAAAAGAAATCTTCCGTTAACTTTGCAAACCTTTTTTTTACATCGTCCCTTAATCCTAGAATTTCATCTTTAGCACTTTTTTGCAATTCATCCAATTTAGTCATTCTTGGGGCCTTTTCCAGAGAAAAATTGATCAATTTCAAACGTAATGAATTCCAAGTATCAATTTCCAAATCATTTTTTAAGCAATCAATATTTGCTATATCCTGCCTTAAAATTGGTTCCCATTTATCAAAACTTTGTATCATCCCGACCTCTAGGGCTCTTTGTAAGTCCCTTTTAGCTTGTTGCAAGTTTTCTGCTATTATTGGCTTAATTTTTTCAGAATACATTTTGCTCTCAACTAAATTATCTGTATCAAGCTCATAACTTTGCCCCATTCTATCAAGCCATCCATTGAAATCTGCATTTGAACTTGCAAAATCAAAGATCCTAAAAACTAATTTTGCAATTCCATCATCACTACGATCATCAGAAAAGTTTTGCGTTAATTTTTCAAAAGTTTCATCTGATTTTCCATAATATTCTTCACGTAAATCACTCCAAACATCTTCACGCAGCAAAACTCGTTCTGTTTCATCAGTCAATAATCTAAAAACCGGATCCAAATTGATAACATAATAATATTTTTCAATTAATCGTAAACAAAAGGCATGTAAAGTGCTAATATTAGCCACACTTAGCAGATTCAATTGTTTAATATACCATTGCTGCTCTAAACCTTTGGCATTGCTTATTTCTATCTGTAATGCCTTTTGTATTCTTTCTTTCATCTCTTTTGCAGCTGCCTCAGTGAAGGTCACTATTAACATAGTATCAATCCCAACACCTTGCTTTACATGTGCAATTACACGTTCTACCAATACCCGTGTTTTCCCTGATCCAGCAGAGGCCGCAACTAGAATATTTTGCCCACTACTCGTAATTGCATCCTTTTGAGAAGATGTAAATTCAAACCTTGCCATTTAAATTACCTACTTTCTCTTCTATTAACTTGAGTACCTCTTCCGGCTTAATTTTTGATAATTGCTTGTAATTATTTTCTGGTAGCATTGCATCAAACTGAAAAATTGATCTATATGGTGAAAATTGTAATGCATTTCGTTTATTCGGCCATTGAACAGGATTCAAAGACAATTCGCCATTCAATATCTTACTTGCCGCTTCCTTTATCAAATTTTCATTGTACTGTAGCAATAATGTTAGTTCATCAAAAGTCACTAGTTGATGTCTTCCGCTTGATTTGAAACCACCTGTCTTATTTTTCCTATATGGATAAATGCTTGAATATCCACTACTTTCCTCAGCTAGTTTCTTGTCCATTGCTTGCAGTAGATTTTCATCAGAAATAATCAATCCATCATATTTATTAGCTTTTAGCCAAAGCTCTTCTTTTGACTGCTTTAAAATGTCTTTTGACTTTAATTTAGGATTATAAAGATGCATATACAATGCCCCGGCTGGTTTTGCAACTGTTTCTGCCGAAAATTTGTCAATATTGAGTAACAAAGCATCTAAATATGTCAACATCTGCAAAGCAAGACCATAATATGCATCTCGAAAATCAAAAACATGATTACTAGATTTATAATCAACAATTCCTAGATAGTTTTCATTATTCACAATAATTCGATCTATCCTGTCAATTTTTCCACGAACATTAACTTTTCGCCCATTACCAAGGTTAAATTCAAGTGATTTAATTCCATTTTCTGTACCGACATGACCAAACAAAACTTCAGTTTCTACTGTTTTCGCTGTACTCCTTCTTTGTTGCTTTTGTATTGCTCTAGCAACTTGAAAAACAGTCTCATCCAGTTGTCTAGCAAGATACTTCATTCTTTCAGTGCTTTTTAATATTTGAAACTGTGGTAATTCTCTAATCTGGGTTGTAATTAATTTTATTTTTTGAGTAAGTTGCTCAATTGAAACTTCTGCTAAAAGTAAATTTTCTGCTTTTATCATCTTCATTAATGAATCCATTGCTAAATGGAAAAACTCTCCCGTATTCGCAGCAGACAATTCAAAAATATTTCTTTCTTGAAGCTTAAGCCCATATTTAAGAAAATAAGCATATTCATTTGCATAAAATTCCTCTAATTTTGAAATTGAAGTATTAATTGTCTTGCCATATAACAAATCTGCAACATCGGAATTCAATTTTTCAGGAACATTCTGATACCTTAAACTTGATAACACTCTTTCTATGAAAGACTTTTGTTTTTGATTTCCCTCTAATACGTTTTGAATTTCCCACCAAATTTGTGGAATATCCATTTTACTTTCTCTAGCTTGCCTTAAAATATTAACTAACTTTCCGACCATCATCTTTGGAGTACTCAAATAATGACGCAACACAAATTCAGCATTATCATCAACTTGTGGCTCCTTGGCTTCAAGCAACACTTTAATATTATAATGACTTGCAATTCTCGCAACATATGGGGAAATTCTTAAACTTTCTTTCGTATCATCTGCTAGTGGGTATGAGATATAGAGTTTTTCTGAAGCACTCATAAAACTCAAATAAGCCAGATAAGGTTCTGCTTCAATCTGCGACATTATATCATCTTCCAAGTACTGTTCTGAATTCAAGATTGGTTCTAAATATATTCGATCCTCATCAGAAATAATACTGTTATTACTAATTTTATCCGGCATTACTGTGTCTGTAGCACCAATCAAAAACGTAATTTTACGATCATTCATTTGTACCATTCCACTTTCAGACACAATTACTTGATCAAGTGTAGATGGTACTTGGCTATATTGCGCCCCTTCAAATCCTTCCTGTAAAATCTCTATAAATTGTTCTCGGTCAAATTCGTGTTCTCCCAATAATTCAACATATTCATCTAATAATTGACAAAAAGTATTCCATGTTTCTTCTGGTTTAGAAGCTGCTTCTATATCACCTTTTTCAAGTGATATATCCCGCCAAGCTAACAATTGTTTTGTTACACCTGTCTCAATTAGAAACTCACAAAGTATCCTTGCAGCGTCAATTCCTTTTTTTGCCTTTTTTAATCGCTCAAAAAATGGTGGTAATGTTTCTTTAATTAGATTCCGGATTACATTAACTTTTTTTGAAATTTCAATTTCTTTATCAGTCTGTGTTCCTGTATCTTCTTCAAAAAAACGATAATAAACCCAATCATCCTTACGTAACCAACTACTACCCTCAAAACCAAATTTCAAGACCAAGTTTTCAGTTAAGTCTAGATAATCTCGATATTTACCCACCTCTAAAAAGTTCCCATCTATTTTAGGTAACAATAATTCAGTTTTTAAAAGGCGCATCACGTCGTCATAGCGATAATATTTTTTTTCTATCGCAAACAAAGAAATTATAAATTCAACAAACGGATGATCTGTCATCTTTTTTTGCAAATCAATAAAAAATGGCAATTGATATTGTTTAAAAACAGGAGCAATTATATTGCGATACAAATCTAAATGTCGTGTCAATATTATAAAATCTGAATAAAGATACCCTTTTTCTAATACACTTTGCTTGATTCTTGTTGCAACCTCTTCAACTTCTAGATAACGATTACTTGCCGCAAAAATTTTTAATCCTTCGTTTTCCTTCTTAAAATCAACTGTTTCAAAATTTTGCTGGGATGTCGTCCAATATTTTTCTAAGTCTAAAAGAATTGCTGACTTAATTCTATTATCAGAAATAAGGATATCCTGACTTTTAATATTTTGTTGTTTAGTGTAATCAATAAGGTGTTTATATAGTTTCTTGGCACGAAAATAAAGATCATTTTTGTCTTTCTCATTAACTTTTCTTTTTTCATCAAGCACCAAATCAATAAAAACCTTATGTGACTTTTTGATTAGGATCTCAATTAGGTTCTTCTCACTAGCTGTAAATTGTGAAAAACCCGTGACAAAAAAACAACTATTTGTTAACTCTAATTCAGCTATTTTTTTTGTTAATTCTCGTAGTAGTTGATTACTATCTATGTATATTCCAAGTAATTTCTTTTCAAACTCTCTATATATCACTTGTAAATCTTTTAATTTTCCATATAAATCATTTTGAGTGTCTGTTTGTTCTGCAAAGAAAGCAAGATCTTCACTACTAATTTGGCCTTTTCTAAATTCATCTAATTGTGAAACGACGCCACTTACAAACCCCGGCTGTACTTGTTCTCCCTTAAAAACAGTAAGTTCGTCAGCTTTTTCTTCTAAAATATTCAAAACAAGCATATTTAAACCAGCATTAGACAGCCTTGTTTTTTGATAGACCTCACTGTCTTTTAGAAAAAACCATGCCAATCTTGAAAAAGACAAAACTTGAAGTGAATTTTGTGCAAAGATATGTTTGTCTTCACCATAAAAGCTCCTTAGTTTTTGCAAAATAGAAATTTCTGAGGCAAACTTGATATGATTAGGGACCAATACATAGATTTTTTCTTCCTTTTTTTCTTTCTTTACTCTAATAATTTGTTTAACTAATTCAGTCTGATGATCTTTTGCTGCGTTCCCTAAAATAAAATTCAAGCTCATTTTCTTCCCCCTTAATCTAGTCACAAACATTTTATCACAAAACGGATATGATAATTGCCTAGTAACCGTTGAATATTACTTTAGCAAAAACAAGGTTTCCAATTCGAACACTTATTCAATTTTGTTAACCCATAAATGATAATAAACAAAAAGCCGCATCAAAATTTTATTTTTGACCCAGCGGCTATTCACATTTTAAAGATACTATAAAATTATATTAATTCTCATAATATATCACTTTTCGCTCATTAACTTTTTGAATTTCACGTGCATTTTTATGCTGAAATCTTTTCTTTATTCCCTCAAGTTGTTCAGAACTCACTGTAATTGCCTTTTGAATTACCCACCACTCCACATTTTTGACCAAAGGTGGGGTCGTTAATGAACCCAAGTAATGGTAAACACCAGAATCAAGATTCCCGATTAATCCATCTAAGCTTAGTTTTGCTGAAAATGGATCTTTTTCACTTTCAACAGCTGGAAAATCTCGGAAAAAGTCTCCCAACTCCCGATTAAAATCTCCAAGCTCCACAAACAATGCCACAACAGTAATTTGACCAATGATATTTTGATGAACAAAGTGTAATTCCATCGGATACACTTGCCCATCAATCTGGTGCTCCGCAGGAAAGTGAAAATGTAGCTGCTGAAAGTCGAATTTTCGCCCTTCAATAATCGCTACCCCTCTGCCATCGTACTGCAAATTATTTCCTTTATTTAAAATATTGATAAATTTATATTCCTCGTCAAATATTAATAAATCCTTATTCCATTTCTCTTTAATTGTATCAGTCGTAATAATATTTATCGGTGATTGCCAATTGGGAACAATCTTAGACCACCTTTCTTGTTGCTCATAGTTTAACATATAGGTACTTCTCCTCTCTTTAACCTTAAACCAGTATTACTGGTTTTCCACTATAGTTCAATTTATATGCCTATTAGTTAAATTATTATTGTTCATCAAAAGAAATCCCAATTATTGGAATATATCCATAGAAGAAACTAAAAAGCCAGGTCAGAATATACCTGACCCAGCCTTCTATAAATAATTTTTTAATTTAAGTTTATACGGTATGCTTTTTATTGAATAATGCATCAACAGACTTATTATTAAAAATCAAATCAATTGCCTTTGCGAACGTTTTTGAGACAGATAACACCTTAAGTTTATCAAAATTTTTTTCTTCAGGAACTGCAATTGTATCTGTTACCACTACTTCTTTATAATAAGAATTCTTAAGCTCATCAACTGCTAATCCAGACAAAATTGGATGCGTTGCACATGCATATATTTCTGTTGCACCAGCATTTTTTAAAGCAACTGATGCATCAGATAATTTTTTACCAGTATCAACCAAGTCATCAAAGACTATACATCGTCTCCCATTCACTTCTCCAATAACTGTCATATCTGCAGCTTTTGCCTCATCATCTCTTTTATCAACAATCGCAATCGGTGCTTTCAATAAAGTTGCTAAATTACGAGCCGCCTTCACTCCATTGTGATCCGGTGCAACTATTACGACATCACTAGTAATTCCCTTACTTTTAAAATACTCAGCTTGCACAAAAATCGCAAGCAAATGATCCACTGGAATGTTAAAGAACCCTTGTAATTGCCCAGCATGCAAATCCATTGTAATAACACGATCTGCTCCAGCCAACTGAATAAAATTAGCAATTAACTTTGCTGTAATTGGTTCTCTTGGTCGTGCCTTCCGATCTGCTCTTGCATAACCATAGTAAGGTAAAACAACATTAATTGTTCCAGCACTTGAGCGTCTAAGAGCATCCACCATAATCATCAATTCCATAAAATTCTCATTAACGGGATCTGATACTGATTGGATAACAAAAACATCGTCACCACGAACACTCTCATTAATATTTATCTGAATTTCACCATCGCTAAAATGCTTGACGGATGCTTCACACAATTGTGTTCCTAACTCAGCTGCTATTTTTTCAGCCAAATCCTGATTAGAATTCAATGCAAATAACTTTAAAGTGGCTTGTTCTTTCTTATCGCCCATGGTTGCCTCCAATTTTCTTCTTTTGATTTAATTATAATAAAAAAACCATAATAATACTATATTTTTATTGTAATTATTATTCTCTAATCTGCCCATTTCCTCTAACAACATACTTAGTAGTCGTTAAAGCCTCAAGTCCCATTGGCCCTCGAGCATGCAGTTTTTGTGTTGAAATTCCTATTTCAGCACCAAAACCATATTCAAAGCCATCAGTAAATCTAGTAGATGCATTGACATATACTGCTGCTGCATCAATCCGATTTAGAAATTGCTGACTTTTAGCATAATCGTTAGTAATAATCGTCTCAGAATGCTTTGTTCCATGTTGATTTATGTGCCTAATAGCCTCATCCATCGTTGATACTACTTTGACAGCAATAATGTAATCGTTATATTCTGTGTCCCAATCCTCAGCAGTAGCCGCTATTACATCATTCCCCATGATTTCTTGTGCCTTTTTATCAGCTCTAACTTCAACATTATAATTCTTTAATTCCTTCACAATTTCAGGCAGATATTCCTTTGCAACACTTTCATGAATTAATAATTTTTCAGTAGCATTGCATACAGCTGGTCTCTGACATTTAGCATTAATAATAATTTTTTTGGCCATTTGAAGATTTGCACTTTGATCAACATAAATATGACAATTTCCAGCACCAGTTTCTATAACAGGAACTTTAGCATTTTGAACAACTGTTTTTATTAATGTAGCCCCTCCACGTGGAATCAAAACATCTAAATAATCCGTAAGTTGCATAAAAGCATTTGCTACTTCATGTGAAGTATCCGTCAAAATTTGAATTGCAGATTCATCATACCCTTCTTGACTCAATGTTTTTTGCAAAAGTTCAACAAGTTTCAAATTGGTATTAAATGCTTCTTTCCCACCTCTTAAAATTACGGCATTCCCTGACTTAAAACACAATGCTGCAGCATCAACAGTTACATTCGGCCGTGCCTCATAAATGATTCCTACTACACCCAATGGTACCCGCTTTTGGATAATTTGTAAGCCAGCATGATTAACCCAACCATTAGTAACATTCCCCAATGGATCTGGCAATTTTGCCACTTGTTCCAACCCTTGAGCAACTTTTTCAATTCGGTCTTCATCCAGTGTAAGGCGATCAAGAAAGCTTGCAGAAACTCCTTTTGCGCTTATTAGGTCTTTTTGGTTCACTTCAAGAATCTGCTTTACATTTTTTCGTAATGTTTTGGCCATCTCAAACAAAATCTTATTTTTCTCTTTTGTTGGTACAAGACTTAATTTATCTGCTGCACTTTTTGCCTTAATTCCAATACTATTTAAATCAATTGTCATAAAGTTGCTCCTTTCCTAGTGCTTATTCACAAACAATGTTCCTACTTGTTTACCATTCAAAATTTCAAAAATTACCGATGGATTCTCACCATTCGCAAGTATCATTGCTTTATTTTCGGTTAACATTTTTTGTGCAGCTCTAAGTTTTGTTGTCATTCCACCAGTTCCAAATTTTGTTCCCGTACCGCTAGCCTTCATAAAAGTCTCATCTGTAATTGTATTAACTGTTTGGATTAGCTTCGCATCCTCAAACTTTCTAGGGTTTTTATCATAAAATCCATCGATATCAGACAACATTACCAACAAATCAGCATCAATTAACGTAGTAACAATTGCAGATAATTGGTCATTATCCCCAAATTTTGTATGATGATCCAATTCGTCAACTGCAACTGTATCATTTTCGTTAACAATAGGAATCACATTTAACTTTAATAAATTCTCAAAAGTATTCAAAACATTCTCTCTACTTTTTGGATAGTCCATTACATCATGTGTCAATAATATTTGACCAATCTTCTGACCATAAACAGAAAAACGTTGTTGGTAAACTGTCATCAATTGCGTTTGTCCAATCGCTGCAAGTGCTTGTTGCTCTGGAATAGAGCTTGGACGCTCTTTTATCCCCAATTGTCCTAGTCCAACTCCAATTGCTCCTGATGAAACTAGTACAATTTCCTTACCATCATTCACCAATCCACTCAGACTATAACACAGTTGATCAATTGCTTGTAGATTTAATTTACCATTTGAATGTGTCAAGGTACTCGTTCCAATTTTGACAACAATCCGTTGTGCTTCAATATGGCGCATTACAAATTCACCACTCTCTTATTTAATAAACTAGTCTGTCTTATTATTCCTTTAAAAGCTTATCAGAAACAGCTTCCTCATGCGGTCTAACCTCTAACCAGTCAATATAATTTCTATTAAATTCTGTTATCTTTAAATCCAACTGATCGATCGTTATAATATCATTTCTTTTAACCTTATAGTTTTCCAATAAGTATCCAGCGATAGTGACACTTTCAGATTCATCAAACTTTTTATTTCTTACTCTAAAAAAGCGTTCAAAATCATAAAGGGTTGTTTTCCCTGAAATTCGATAACTGCCGTCTGTGTTTTTTATAATATATTCACTAGAAACATTATCTATCTCATCTTTAACGACACCAAATAATTCTTCATAAATATCTTTATCAGTAACTATTCCACTTGTACCACCGTACTCATCTAAGACAACAACAATTGGTGTTTGCTTTTGAATCATCTGCTGTAATAAGCCTTGGATTGGTGTTACTTCTGGAACTGTTATAATTGTGCGCAATAATTTGCTTACTAAAATAGTATCGTCAACTTGCGCCTGTCTAATTAAATCATACACATAGACATATCCCAATATCCTATCTTTATCATTATTAGCTACAACCGGGAATCGACTAAAGCCTTCACGCAAATAATTATTTAATACATTCTTCACCGAATCTGTAATATCGACTACCTCTATACTCGTTCGGTCAACCATAATATCTTTAGCAATTTTGTCATTAAAGTCAAAAGCACGTTGCATATATAATAAATCATTCTTATCTAACTTACCGCCTGTAACAGCATTTCTGGACAGTCTTAAAATTTCTGCTTGTGTTAATACATCATTACTCTCATTGGCAGGAGTTAATCCAAACATTCTTATAATTCCCGCAGCTGAAACATTCAGTAACCAAACAAATGGATAAAACAGAATATGAAAATAATGTAGTGGGGTTACAACAAGCATCATCATTCGCATAGGCATTTCAATACTTAAATTTTTGGGAACAATTTCTGTTATAACAACCTCCAAGTATGTCAATAACAATACACCTAAAAATGCTCCAACCGCATGCATTGCTGTTGTCCCAAGAGGAGTCAGCTTTAATACGTCAACAATCATATCCTCAATCGTTGCTTCACCAACCCAACCTAAAATAATTCCGGCCAATGTTACACCAACTTGAGTAGTTGACAAATACTCATTCAGATTCTGGACCATTTTTAATGCTTTTGTTAACTTACGTCTATTTCCTTTTCCAGCCTCAATAGCACTTTCAAGTGCACTTTTTCTTGTTTGAACAAGTGCAAATTCCGCACCAACAAAAAAAGCTGCAAAATAAAAAACAATAACTATTATTAATACATTGGAAGCCAGCTGACCGCCTGTCAAAATTCCATTCCCCATTTCATTCTTTCTTCTACAAGTTAATCATATCATTTTTTTCACTATGATTGAGTTTTATAATCTTATTTTCTGGATTCTTTGTAAAAAATGAACCCTCAATATACAAAATAAGAGTCTGAATCAAATGTAATAACTCTGACCTAGACCCCGATTTACTTTGTACAATTATTCAAATCTTATACTGAAAAATGTTTCAAATCAACTTTACTATTCAATAATCTGTACCAACAATTATCCTATATCAATGTTGTCTTTTATTTGTCCTATCCAATTTTTAAAAAAGAGGTTTTGTGTCATTTCCCATGAAAAAATTGGGTTCTCCATATTTAGATAGTCTCCATAATAATTTTTAGGCTTTGCTAAAAGGTCTTTTTTTTCTGGGTAAGCAGCTAATTCGCGTTGATATTCCTTTGTCAATGCATCTTTTCCATATTCAAGATGTGCGAATAAAAAACTCTGGGGAGCAACTTTCGACTCCACCAAAAATAAATGACCCGATTTTGTAACTGCTTTAATTTCCAAATTAACATTTTTGCTAATCTGTTCATGATTCAATTCAGCATAACGCGCATGGGGGGCCTTAAAATTAACGGGCAGCCCTTTTAATAATGTTGATTTCTCACAAACTTCTTGTTCAAATATTCCAAATAGCTTATCAGTTAACATTTGTTTCTCAATTCCATAATAATAATTAGCTGCAGCCATTGCTCCCCAACAAACATATAATTGCGGTATCTTTAATTTTTTCAAAAAATCAAATAATTCCTGCAATTCTTCCCAATATGTAATATCTAGGAATTCTAGTTTTTCTAAAGGGGCTCCGGTAATTATGAAGCCATCCATCTTTTCTATCTCTGCTAATTCCAACGGTTGAGCAATCTCTTGCACTTCTTCAGGCACTCTACGATTTTTATAATGCATTTTGGGGTAAAAATATGTAGCTTTAATTGAAAAATTATTTTGAGATAATACATAATCAAATCTTTTTTTCGTATCAACTTTATCATGCATTATGTTTAAAATTCCAATGTTTAAAGACGTGGTTTCCAATTTCTTTCTCCTAACTATTACAAATCTCTACTGCTGAATAATTTCTAACTATTAATTTTATTATTTTACCGCTCAATAATAAAAACTTCTAGTATAATTAAAAATTAAATAAGATAATAAAAGTAACTAATCAAAAGGAGGCTCTCAAATGTCATTGCCTAAAAGAGAAACTGTTTTACAAGAACTAACATGGGATACTTCTACACTATTTAAGTCCGAAGAAGAATTCAACAAAAATGTAGAACAACTTCAACAATTATCATATTCTTTTGCTTTAAAATTCACTGGGAAGTTAACAGACCCTAAAATTATAGGTGTTGCTTTAAATGAGCTATCAGATTTATCAAAAAAAAGAGAGTGGCTTGAACATTATGCCTTTTTAAATCAATCAGTTGATATGTCTTCTGCAAATGCGAATACTCGGTTACACAAATTCGAAAATATTAGTGCACATTTATCTGCTGAACTATCTTTCTTTGATTCTGAGATATTAGATCTTTCAGAAGATGACCTTACACAACTTGCAATTAGTTTACCCGATTACAGTGCTGTTTTCCGCCATTATCTAAATAACAAAAAACAAAGACTTGCTCCAAATATTGAAAAAACACTTGCAGTCCTTGCTCCAACATTTTATTCTCCCGAAAACATTTATACTCAAATGCGCAGTTCAGACATGCAGTTTGAAAGTTTTAGTATCAATGGCAAGGTCTACCCCATGTCCTTTGTGCTTTATGAAAACTTTTATCAATATCATGAGAATTTTGAAATTAGGCATGCCGCTTTTGCAAGTTTCTCTAAAACACTAGATCAATATAAGAATACCCTTGCAGCTATTTACTATACAGAAGTATCAAAGCAAAAAACTTTTGCAACATTGCGTGGTTATGATTCTGTCATAGATTACTTGTTAGCAGAACAAGAAATCCCAAGAAATATTTACGAACAACAAATCGATACAATCATAAATAAATTTGGACCCGTTATGCAAAAGTACGTCAAATTAATAAAAAAGGAACGCAACATAAAGAAACTTTCATTTGCTGACTTACAAATTGATTTAGATCCCGAATTTTCTCCTGAAATTAAACTATCTGATGCTCCTAATTATATTTCTGATGCTATCAAAATTCTTGGAACAGGATATCACGATATGATTATGAGAGCATTCTCTGAACGTTGGGTAGATTTCCCCCAAAACAAAGGTAAGGAAACTGGTGGTTTTGAAACAACCCCTTACGATAATCATCCATTTATCTTAATGTCTTGGTCAGATCAATTTGCTGATTTGTACACTTTGGTTCATGAATTAGGTCATGCAGGTCAAGCATTGCTCACAGCAGCTAATAATCCAATTCTTACATGCAACCCGTCGACTTACATCGTTGAATCTCCATCTACTTTCAATGAACTATTATTGACACATTCATTATTGCAAAAAAACAATGATCCTCGCATGCAACGTTTTGCATACACAAAAATGCTGACTAATACTTATTATCATAACTTCGTAACTCATTTGTTAGAAGCTGCCTACCAAAGAGAGGTCTATCATTTAATAGATCAAGGTGAAAGTTTTGATGGCGATCGTTTAAGTGCTATCAAAAAAGAAGTCCTCCAACAATTCTGGGGAGATGCTGTCACAATTGATGATAACGCCGCTCTAACATGGATGCGTCAGTCTCATTATTACATGGGGCTTTATTCGTACACTTATTCCGCAGGTCTTACAGTTGCAACACAAATGTACTTGACAATTAAAAATGATGCTTCTAAAGTATCTGCTTGGCTTGATTATTTAAAACTAGGTGATCAAAAAGCTCCTTTAGATGCTACTAAAGTTGCAGGCATTGACATGACGTCAACAAAACCATTAGAACAAACTATCAAATTTCTTGATGATACAGTTAACAAAATTATTCATTTAACTGAAAAGCTTAATACTCATTAATTAATTTCTAACACATAACAAAAACTTTATATACGTCTTCAATTTTAGAAATTAAGTCAAACCCCA
>NZ_AYZE01000017.1:0-46864 GCF_001436735.1 Liquorilactobacillus cacaonum DSM 21116 | reverse complement strand
CCCAGCCACTGATTATTTTAAAATTTCATTCTAAATTAAGAAGGTGTTTTTCCCACATTCTCCTGAATTTTCATGATATCTGTAAAAGCATCTTCGGAAATTTTTTTAATATCATCTTGCAAATTATCTACACTCGAATATGATCTAATAAATAATCCAGAGATATTCAAGTTAGGTGAAATAGTAATCAAGTTGCTCACCATTGGAACAGTCTCTTCAATATTAAGAAAATTGTCCACGCGATTTATATTAGAAAAAGGTAAATTAATTACTCCCGTTTCTAAAACCATTTCAACTTTTTCTTTTTCAATCATAATTGGCTGCGTTACTTGTACAACTTGTCGTTTCAAGGAAGTTTTTTCATATTCAAGAAGGGCCGCTTCCATAAAATCCTTCTTCAAGTCTTTAAACTCCTTGATTTTAATTTCACCTAAAACCACTTTAGTAATATCACTTGATTCTACACGACTAATAAAATCCTTAACTTTGATATCCATTTCATCTCACATCCAAATCATTAAATAATTGCCATCTTGTTAAAGATTCTAATTCATATTAAAAGTTAGTTATCATAATGTCAAACTTTGTATTAACTCTATTATTAGGAGCCAATATTTCTTTTTGTTAGATAACTATCCTTTCCAACTATTACGTTCTCAATTTCACTGGCAAATTTTCCCCGTGAAATTGGCCTTAAAGGTGTTATAAACCTATTAAAAATTTTTAGTCTAGTCAAAATTTTTAATGATTTACCAATAATATAAACACTAGGCCGTTCTTTATGATAGATTAAGCCAGGATATACAATTACTGTCTTTATCCCAAGCCTTTCTTTTAGTTCTCTTTCAAGTACAAGTTTTGCCTTTAAATAATTTTTCATACCAATTGGAGCATAGTTTGCAGAAACAAATAGAAACTTAGCTGCAAGCTTTTCTTTTTCTATGAATTTGATAATATTCATCACTGGTGCCACCGTCTTTTGATAATATTCGTTATAATTTTTTGCAAATAATACACCAATCAAATCTACAATCCAGTCTGCATCAATAATTTCCTTACGCCAAGTTTCAGAATTATATAAATCCACACTTACCCAATTAACATTAGGCCATTCTTCTTTTTGGGCTGCTGTTCCACCATGGCGGGACATACTAACTAAGTGTATGTCGGGATGCGTATTTAATGTTTGAATGATTCCTTTACCTACATATCCTGAACCACCTAATAATACAATTTTCATGTACGTCATCTCCTAATAAAAAAGGAATACGACAAAACTAGCTTGTCTTATTCCTTAATCTTAATTACAAATTATCTTACTATTTTAAAAGAATTGACGCAAGAGGTCTTTTAATGGTGGTAATTCTGGAATCTTCCAGTAATTTTCAAGATACTCCTGTCCAAATTTCATATATCCCTTTGCTTCGTCCATAACTATCTTACCAGGAAGTGGAGCGTTATCTTTAACATATGCATTTATCAAAATTGGTTTATCTTTGATTGTATATGCCTTATCAAGAGCTGCTTTAAACTCCTCATTTGACTTAACTGAAATTCCAACTCCACCGCAAGCCTCAGCGAATTTTGCATAGTCCATATCAGCTAAATCAATTTGATAATTCAATTGACCTGCCGATTGCTGTTCATACTCAATAAATGCAAGTTTTTGATTATTAATCACGACACAAATTACTGGCAACTTATATTTAACAGCTGTTACAAAATCTTGCATAACCATGGCAAATGCACCATCACCATTCAACGCTAATACGCGTTTATCTGGATAAGCAACTTGAGCTGCGATTGCACCTGGCAAGGCACAACCCATCGTCCCTAACCATGCTGAAATTGCAAACTTTTGATTATCCCTAACATGCAAATATCGTGCACTCCATGACGTAGAAGTCCCAACATCAATAGAATATACTAAATCTGAAGGAGCAGTTTCATCAATGTACGCTGTCATACTTTCCGGAGAAACTGGACTAGTACTTAAATTACGTTTATCCTCCATCCACTTATTCCAGTTACTCATATTTTTCTGACACGCAGCTAGGAATTTTTCATCACTTCTAATTGTTCCTAATCCATTGAGTGCCTTTACGAACTTACCGACATCTCCTTGGACTGCAACATCCACGCTATATCTTTTTCCTAAATTTTCAGCTTTTAAATCAACTTGAATACTCTTAGCCTGTCCCTTTTCAGGTAAATATGGACGATATGGATAATTCGTTCCAAACATAACTAGTAAGTCCGCACTCTTCATTGCTTCATATGCAGCTTTTGTTCCCAACTTTCCAACATTTCCCAGAGAATTTGGATGGTTATCTGCAATTATTCCCTTAGCAGGCAAGGTTTCAATAAAAGGTATTTTATTATTTTCAATAAACTCTTTAATTTCTTTTCCCGCATGTTTTGCCCCAACACCTAATAAGACAACAGGTTTACTTGCATTTTTTATTAAATCCGTAGCATCTTTTAATTGACTTTCATTAACCTCTGGAGTGCTCAAAGTGAATGCCCGTGCCGAGGATTTATACTCTCCTTTTAATGATTGGTTAGGAATATCATCTGGAATTGTTAAAACCGCAACACCTTTATTTTCATAAGCACTTCGAATTGCTTGATCAATAACCTCTGGTAAATTATCTACTGCAGAAATAGTCTTGTTAAATACAGCGACATCATCAAAAAGCTTTGCTGTATTTACTTCTTGAAAATATCCTTCATTTAATGATGTAGATGTTATTTGACCCAACAAAGCCAACACGGGCACATGGTCCATTTTAGCATCATACAAGCCATTTAAAAGGTGAATCGCACCTGGTCCACCTATTGATAAACATACACCTATTTTATCAGTATATTTTGCCTCTGCTGCTGCTGCTAACGCGGCAACTTCCTCATGACGCACTTGAATAAATTTAACTTTGTCTTGCTGACGACGCAAGGCATCAATAGTAGTATCAATTGAATCACCAGGTAATCCATAAACATTTTGAATTCCCCAGTCTACCAAAACATCAACTAATAAATCGGCTCCTTTTGTACTTGCCATAAAAAAACACTCCCTACATTAAAAATAGCTCGAATATGCGGGCTCTACACCCATTTTACCGCAAAAAAAGTTTTGCACAACATTATTTGCTCACTAAAAGTACAAATTAAATTCTTTTCATTTAAAAAATATTCCTATGATTGGTTATAAAAAAAAAATGAACGAAATGCAACTAATTTGCTTTTCGTTCACGCATATTTATTCAATTACAAGTTTGGTATTTCCCTTAATGTTTTTATAAAACCACTTTGCATCTTTAGTAGACAACCATATGCTGTCATTCGTATTAACTTGACTTCCCAAATTTTGTGCATCAGAAACAAGATATTTACCATGTTCATTTGTTGGCACTGTCTGTATCAAATATTTGCCATTACCCTTCCAGGAAATCCAATATTTTCCTCCATTACCTGTTATTTGGTTAAAATAAAATTCCCCACGTTTATCGCTAATTTCAAACTTTCCTGTTGGAAATTTTCTTTTACTTTCATTTGGATAACCAGCCGTATGTGTTCCTAGTGATACGTACATTCGATAAATCACTTTTTTCCCCGACATTATCGATAATCGTTGCTTTTCTTTTGAGACTTTAACCCATAAATTCTCGCTGGCAGCAACATTAGGATACTTTTGCGTCTCAGATGATTTGTGCCAGCTAATCTTTCGGCGCATGTTCGCAACCTTATCCTCTTTTTTTTGCAACTGTTCTTTTTTTTCTTCTTTAGCAATTTTGATACTATTTATCTTTTCTGCATGTTTTACATATACTGCACTCCAACCAGCAAGAAAAACAAGCACGATTGCAATAATCCAAGATATTACTTTTCGTTTGTTCATTCATATACTCCCTTAGTCCTTATTGAGTCTAATACTTTCAACATCAAAAATCTTATCAATCCAGTCCTCATAAAATGAGCTTTCATGAGAAACAAGTAAAACATTTCCATCAAATGATTTCAAAGCTTTTTTTAAAGCATTTTTCGTTTCATCATCCAAGTGATTAGTAGGTTCGTCCATAATTAAAAAATTACTTGGCTTAAGTTCTAATATACATAATTTTACTTTTGTTTGTTCCCCACCACTCAACAATTCCATCGGCTTCATTGCATTTGCTGGGCTTAACCCAGCTCTCGCTAGTCTTTGCCTTATTGTCTTAGGTTCGAGTTTTGGATAAATATTTTGGACTATCTGTAATGGCTTTAATTTTGGATCATCCCACTCTAAATCTTGCGTAAAATAATTAACTTTTGCAGCTTCAACAAAATTTGCAGTACCTCCAAAATTAGGTATTATTCCTAATATTGACTTGATTAAAGTCGACTTTCCTACTCCATTAAATCCCTTTAACACGACTTTTTCTCCATGACTCATTGAGAATGTAACAGGTTCAAGCAAAGGTGTTTCATAACCAACAGAAAGATTTTCAACAACCAGTGTAGATGCAGACATCAACTCCTCATAAGGAAAAGAAAAACTAGATTGAAGTGCTTCACTTGGAGGATCGACTCTTTCCATCTTATCAAGTCTTTTTTGTCTTGACTTAGCCATCGTAGATCTTGTACCTGCCTTATTTTTACGAATGTAGGCCTCATCTTTTTCAATTTGCCGGCGTTGTTTCTCATATGCCTTTAGCTGAACCTCTTTTTTTACCTCTTTTTGCTTTATTGCCGAGCTAAAACTTCCAGTGTATTTAGTAATTTTGCCAAAAGCAACATCAATAATGGTATTTGTAATTCTTTCCAAAAAATCAAAGTCATGCGAAATTACCATGAAACAACCGCCAAAACCATTTAAGTAACTAATTAGCCACTCAATGTGTTCAACATCAAGGTAATTAGTTGGTTCATCTAGTAACAGCACATCTGGATTTTCCAGAAGCAACTTAGCCAAAATTATTTTAGAACGTTGCCCACCACTACACTGATCTACACGTCTATCCTTACCAATTGCATCTATCCCAAGCCCAGACATTACCTGTTCAATTTTCGTTTCTAACTCATAAAAATCACCAGCCTCAAGCTGTTCTTGATATTTTCCTGCTTTTTCTAACAATGTATCATCCATACTAATTGCATAGTCTTCATAACACTTTGTTTGCAGATTACTAATATTATACAGATTTGCAAACGCTGATTTCAAAAATTCAAACACTGTCAAATCATGTGCTGTCTGAGCGTATTGGTCTAAATACCCAATTTTTACGTTATTTTGCCAACTAATTTTCCCTTCATCAGGGAGTTCTTGCCCCGTTATAATTTTAATTAAGGTACTTTTCCCTGCACCATTTTGACCAATAATTCCCATATGATCTTCTTTATTCAGTCTAAAATTAGCATCTTGGTATAATTGTTTATCCGCAAATGCATGTGAAAGTCCTTCTACTTCTAAAATGCTCATATATTTTCATCCATCCTCTTATTTGAAAATTATATCATATCCTTATAGTAAATAATTCTTAACTTTATCAAAAAAAGCCACCATAAAACGTCACTGACGCCCCATGCTGGCAAATGCTATCCATTTTATGAAAAAACTACAAAACTACTTTGCTGTTTTTTCCAATTCTTCGCGACCTTTTAAGAATGATAATACAGCTTGATGTTGCTCGCGACGCTTCTTTATATTTTTTTGATTAACAGGGCGACGATCATTAGCTACCCCTACATGTGTATTTTGTGACATTTTTTTTCCTCCTTTCATTTTTTTCGTATCTTCTTATTCTATACTGTTTTTAAAATTTTTTCAAGCAATCTAAAACTACGCTTTTCTTCTTTTTTTTAATTTTGAATTTTGCAATTGCACACTTAACAAGTCTTGTAAAATAGCAACATGTTCCCTGTACAAATCATCTAGTCCTAATTTTTGATATAATGAAAAAATTTCAGAAATAATTTTCAACCCTTGTTCATAGTCACCGTCATTAATTGTTTTTAAACCAGCAAAGAACTTTTTATTTCCTAAAGCATATACATTATTTGATTTTATTTCTATTTTATTGAGTAAACTAAAATAATAATTAACAGAATTCGATTTATTAGACTTCATAAATACCAATATTGCCTCACATAATGCCTTAACCTTTAGATTTTCAAGTTTTATATCTTCACCCTCGTACTCATTACTCCAATTATGTTTCTCAAAAATTTTTTCAATCGCATTACTATCAAACATAAACAAAGTATCAATGAAAAGACCATACTCATAATGCCCCCACTTCTCACTTCGAAGTAAACAATGTGCAATTTCCTTTCTTTCAACTACAACACTTTCTACAATTCTTCCGAGTTTTTTTCGCATAGCCGCAGCAATCAATACTAAGTTATAGAAACGCACCAATCCATTTTCTTGGTACTCGCTTATTATTTTTTTTTCTAATACCTTAATTTCGGTGAGACTCGCTGTTTTGAAAGCATTATTCAAGCTATTTCGGTATTCATCATATTCCTTATAACTTTGCTCCACGTTACTAAAAATTCTTAAAAATTCATCAGCCTCGATATTCAGCCTATCCAATATATATAAAAACGTATCAGCAGTTGTCTCAACTAACCCACTTTCATACTTATAGTACATTGACCTTGAGAGTAATCCATCATATATAGTTTTTGCTTTAATTCCCTTTTCATTTCTAATTTGTTTAATAAGTTCTCCTGTTTTCACTTTCTACCTCTTCTCACAATTATTGTACAAGTGTCTAATAATCAAGAAATGCACTCTAGCAGTCAAAATTATATTTTCCTCAACCTAATTTACTAACAAATTAGGGTTCAAACACCTTAATTTAAAGCTTGAAACTTTTTACAAAAATTTTCTTGTAAACTAAGCATCTCGATTTAGTACCATCATGCAAATAATAATAGCAGAAAATTCCACAAAAGTAACCATTAATTTGAATTTATGTTATAGTTCTCGAAAAATTTATTCAATATGTTTTTTTTATTAGAAAAAACATTCAATTAGCAACACTAACTATGCTTCTCTGTAGTTAGTTCCTTGCTTATATATTCAGTGTAAAAAAAGCTCTGATGATAGTTATTTCACAATCTATCACCAGAACCAGTTTTAAATTTTTTCATTTTTTGACAGTTACACTTATATCAATTTACTTTTCTATTCTTTATTAATTATCAGTAGCCAATAATACTGTCCCTATACTTATCATATTTTTATCGATTTTAAGCGTTAATTCTTCAATATTATTTATCTTGTGTCTTCAATAAATCTCTAATTTCTTCTAATAATTTAACCTCAGGTGCCGCAACAGCCACAACTTCTTTTTTGCGAATCAAAAACTTATTAACAAACTTGACCATCAAGAATACAACAAAAGCAATAATCAAGAAATTAATAACTGCATTTAGAAAGCTCCCCACTTTGAAAGTTGCACCATTAACTTTAAACACCAATTCAGAAAAATCTATTCCCCCAACAAACAGTCCAATAAATGGATTAATCAAATAGTCAACAAGTGATTTTACTATTGTGGTAAAAGCTCCACCGATAATAACACCGACTGCTAGGTCAATTACATTTCCTCGCGAAATAAACTCTTTAAATTCTTTAATCAATTCTAACACCCCTAAATATTAAGTTACATTAAATGTATCAATTAACCTATGTAAATTCAACTAATTGAGCACCTTAAAGTTACTTATGTTTTCTGTGATTAGTTATTTCTTTCTTAATACTGTGTACCATGATACATTTGAATTATCATATTAACGAAAGGATTGTCATAGATGAAAAAAGAATATCACCAGCTTTCTGTCGAAGAAACACTCCATTCTTTAAATACAAGTACTTTAGGCTTATACTTAGATGAAATTGAAAAAAGGTTGCAACAGTATGGTCAAAATACGCTAATTGCCCAAAAGAAAACCTCTTTGTTTCAAAAATTTATTGCGCAATTTAAAGATTTAATGATTATTATTTTGCTGGTTGCTGCTTTAATTGCTGCATTTGCTGGTGATATCTCTGATGCATTAATCATATTCTTGGTAATCTTTTTAAATGCAGCTTTTGGAGTGTTTCAAGAAGCAAAAGCTGAAAATGCGATTGACGCTCTAAAAGAAATGACAACTCCATCTTCGAAAGTGAAGCGCAATAAACAAATCAAAACTGTCAAAAGTATCGATTTAGTCCCTGGAGATATTATCTTATTAGAAGCCGGAGATATTATACCTGCTGATGTCAGATTCATTAGTACCTCCTCACTTCAAGTAGAAGAAGCTACATTAACAGGTGAGTCAGTTCCTGTTAATAAAAATACAAATATCATTAAAGGAATAGATATCCCTTTAGGTGATCGAAAAAACATTGGATATATGAATACAAACGTCACTTATGGAACGGCAGAAGCAGTCGTAATTTCTACTGGTATGAATACTGAAGTTGGTCATATTGCAAGTATGATTAATAGTGTCAATCAAACAATCACTCCTCTTCAAAAAAGTATCATTCATCTTAGCAAAATGTTAAGCATTTTAGTGTTAGCAATTGCTTTGCTTGTTTTTATAATCGGAATATTGGCTGACCGTGCCTCAGTTTTAGAAATGCTTTTAACCTCAATTTCACTTGCAGTTGCCGCAATTCCAGAAGGACTTCCTGCAATTGTAACAATTACACTTGCTCTTGGAACACAAACAATGGCTAGACGACACGCTCTTATTAGAAAGCTTCCTGCTGTTGAGACCTTGGGAACAACCGAAATAATTGCCTCAGACAAAACTGGCACACTTACACAAAATAAAATGACTGTGGAAAAAATTTATCAAAATGATGAATTGACTGATGCAATAACTACAAAAATGGGTATAAACAATCTAATGAGGGCTATGATTTTAGCAAATGATAGTAAAAAAAGTCAAGATGGATTAATTGGTGACCCAACAGAAACTGCTTTAATTCAGTACCATCTAACTCAATCTAACTTTGTTTCACAAATTGAACAGGAATTTCCTAGAATCGCATCCCTACCTTTTGATTCAGAACGAAAATTAATGTCAGCAATAGTTCAAAAAGATAAACAGCCCATTTTGTTTATTAAAGGTGCTGTAGATGAATTACTTCAACGAACGACAAGGATTGAAAAAAAAGGTAAAATAATACAACTTTCAGATGAAGACAAAAAACATATTCTTAAAGTCAATCATGAACTCGCTCATAAAGCTCTACGTGTACTTGGTTTTGCTTATCGTCCACTTAGCGCTACTCCCACTAGCCTATCTTCTGACTTGCTTGAACAAGATTTAATCTTCGTTGGAATGGTTGGTATGATTGATCCCGAAAGACCTGAAGTTAGAGATGCAGTGACCCAAGCCCGTTTAGCTGGAATTAGACCGCTAATGATCACCGGTGATCACAAGGATACAGCTACAGCAATAGCTATTCGTTTAGGTATTCTTGATACTTCCCAAAAAGATGCCGTAATTACGGGTAGCGAACTAGATAGGCTTTCATCTGCTGAATTAAATTCTTCTATTGAAAAATATTCAGTTTTTGCCCGAGTAGCACCGGAACATAAGGTCAGAATTGTAAAGGCTTGGCAAAGTAAGGGCAAAATAGTTGCTATGACTGGTGATGGGGTCAATGATGCGCCTGCTTTAAAAACTGCAGATATTGGAGTTGGAATGGGAATAACTGGAACGGAGGTTTCAAAAAATGCCAGTGATATTATTCTTGCAGACGACAACTTTGCAACTATTATTGTCGCAGTTAAAGAAGGCCGTAAAGTTTTTGCGAATATTCAAAAAGCAATCCAATATCTGTTATCTGCAAACCTAGGTGAAGTCTTAACTTTATTCTTCATGACAATGTTCGGTTGGGATATATTCGCACCTGCACAAATTTTATGGATTAATCTTGTAACAGATACATTTCCTGCAATAGCACTTGGAATTGAAAAACCAGAAAAAACAATTATGAAGAAAAAACCTCGTGGAGCAAAGTCCAGTTTCTTTAGTGATGGAGTACTTTCAAGCATCACTTATCAAGGAATCCTCGAAGGAGTTTTGACATTAGGCGTATACTGGATAGCTATTAAGTATCCCTTCCATACCTCAAATTCATTAATTCATGCCGATGCTTTGACAATGGCATTTGCGACACTTGGCTTGATTCAATTGTTTCATGCTTTTAACTCCAAATCCATCCGTCACTCTATCTTCAATAAGGAGTTATTTTCTAACAAAGCATTTAACTGGTCTATTCTTATTTCTGGTGTGTTATTATCTGCGACTATCTTCATCCCATCTTTTAATGATATTTTTAAGGTTACCCCACTGGCTCCAATCCAATGGTTGATCGTATTACTTAGTAGCCTATTGATGTTAGTAGTAGTAGAAATCGTGAAATATTTACAGCGTATGTACTCCAAATAATATATCTTCAAAATATTTGATTTATCTACAAAATCCCCCCTTAAAATCTTAACTTCAAGGGGGGGTTTTGTAATTTAAATTAATTTTTATATAGGACAGTTATATTTAAAAGACTAAAAAAGCATCGTTAATTTCTTTATATTCTTCTGTTGTTAATTCTATTCCAAGAGCTTTAGCATTACTCAAAACCTGCTCTGGTTTACGCGCACCTGGTATTACAACACCCATATTTGGATTAGCTACATACCAAGCAAGAATGATTTGAGCAGCGGTCGCATTATATTTCGCAGCAATTTCTTTTACCAATTTCATATTTGCAATAATTTTTTTTAATTCTTCACTGTTAAACTGAGAAAACTTATCACTGTCACTTACATCATATTTTCCAGTCAAAAGTCCAGATGCTAATGGAAAATATGGTACAAACGAAATCTGATTTTCTTTTAAATATGGCAACAACTCTTTTTCTGCCCCTCGATGAACTAAGCTATAGTTATCTTCAACAATGTCAACATCACCATTTTTATTAGCTTCTTTGACTTGTTCAAGCGAAAAATTCGATACACCAATCGCTCTTATTTTCCCTTCTTTTTTCAATTCAGCTAATGCCGCAACTGCTTCATCTTTTGGAGTTTTGTCATCAGGAAAATGAATATAAAAAATATCAATATAATCTGTTTGTAATCTTTTTAAAGCATCTGCAACAGCTTTCTTCAAAAAAGATGGTGTATTATTATTTTCCTTATGATCTTTAGCTGGATCCTGAGAAGCTTTGGTAGCGATAATTACTTTTGAACGATCATAATCCTTTAACACTTCGCCAATAATTTCTTCAGAACGGCCTAGTCCATACATATACGCTGTATCAAGTAAAGTAATACCTGAATCTAAAGCTGCCCTAACAACTGCATACCCATCTTCATCATTCAGATTTTTAAATAAATTATGTCCTCCTACTTTGTTAGTTCCTAGACCAATTTTTGTAGCCCCAACATCACTTTTACCAATTTTTACTTCTTTAATCATTAATAAATTCCTCCAATCATTTTTAGTTACAACAAAATTATAAAACAAGATATCAAAAAAATCTTTAAAACTATTTTCTCTTATGCTACATAAATTTGAATCAGTTTTGGTAACCATTTAATTTTAACTGGTAATTTAGGCCCTTCATCACCATCTATTCTAGTGGCTATCCGCTCTTCATCAATATTACGCACTACAATTTCTTTAATATCGAATGCAGTTAATGTAGTTGACTTTCTTAAATTCCCAGTTAATGCAAAATAACTTAAATTCAGAATTTTGTTTATTTTCATATTGTTAAGCATTGAAACATGTAATCCATCTTCAGTCTGTTCTAAATACTTTCTTCCTCCAACATAATTTGATGTTGTCATTAAACAAACCCAGACTTTTGCGCTCATTGAAAATGTTTTATTGAAAAAAACAGTCTGATATGAATGATTTCTCCCAATTTGTTTGATTGCATTATACCCATACGCTGCAAACCCATATTTTTGTTTTTCAGTTTGCCGAACTTCATTAGAAATATTTGCAAGGCTTCCAAAAACTAAAGAACTAATTATAGCTTGTCCATTACATTCCCCAATATCAACAGACCTCAATTTACCTCTCAGTATGATTTCCATTGCACTTTTTATATCAGCTGGAATTTTCCATTTTTGAGCAAAATTATTAACCGTTCCAGATGGAATAAGACCAATCGGAACTACTTTCCTTGCACGTAACATAGCAGTAACCAAGACATTAATCGTCCCATCTCCACCAATACAAATAATTCTATCAACATTATTTACTTCGCTTGCAATCTTTTTTAAAGCCTCATCTTTTGTATTCGTTTTCAATTGGAATACTGGTAACCCTCTTTTTCTAAGCATTGACTCAACTTCGTTAGCAATTTTTTGTGATTCGCCCTTCCCAGAATTAGGGTTAAAATAAATCATCATACTTTTTTGCATAAAATCACCTCTTCGTTACATTAGAAGAAACCGCATCACTCGCACGAAAAATAACTACTAAAAAAGAGATACACGGGATAATAAAATATTTTAATTCACGCAACTTGCTCACCTTCCAATTTTTACTCTATAATAACTTTATCATAGCAAAAAAGCATCTCAACTAATATGCTTTTTAAAGCCACACCCCAAACCCAAATTGTGTTACTTTCCACTAATCAATAATTTTTTCATAAAAAAAAAGACTTATCATGTTTTTCCCATCGATAACTATACACTAGAACTAACTTTTCTTTATTTAAAATAATAAGTCTAAAAAAGGAGGTACATTATTATGAGTTTATTAAAGCTTTCAGATATTCACAAATCATATTTTTTAGGAAAACAAGAAAGTAAAATACTTAATGGCATCAACTTGGAATTTAATTCTGGGGAGTTTGTTTCAATTCTAGGGGAATCTGGTGGTGGCAAGTCCACTCTAATGAATATTATCGGGGGGTTAGACCGTAACTTTGAAGGCACAGTCTCATTAAATGGCGAACTTCTTGACCATCGAAAAGAAAAACAACTTGACAATTATCGGCGAGGAACAATCGGCTATATTTATCAATCCTATAACCTAATTACACATTTAACTGTCCTCGAAAATGTTCTTGTTTCCCTTGAAATGACTGAACTTTCTCGTGCCCAAAAAATTAAGCGAGCAAAAGAGTTATTAAATCAGGTTGGGTTAGAAGACCAAGTGAAAAAACATCCCAACCAATTATCTGGTGGCCAAAAACAACGTGTTGCAATTGCACGTGCTTTAGCTAGCGATCCAGATATTATTTTAGCAGATGAGCCAACAGGCGCCTTGGATTCAGTAAATACTCAAGAAGTCCTCGAAATTCTTAATAAAATTGCCAAAGATGGAAAACTTGTAATTGCTGTTACCCATTCACAAGCCGTTGCAGATCACGGGACTAGAATCATTCGCCTTGTTGATGGAAAAGTAAAAGATGACGAGCATCTTAAAGCGCCCTTTGATACACAAGATAACCACAAACGTATACCTTCGCATCCCCTTCCTGCAAGTTCCAGTTATGTCTCAGCATTTAGACATTTAGTATATAATATTAAGCAAAATTCGCTAATTATTCTGGGAACCGCAATTGGGATTTTCGCCGTTCTTCTATTTTCAGGTCTTGGCAATGGTATTAATTCCTATATAAGTAATCAAATTAATTCACTTGTTAATCCTAAGACAATTACAGTTATGGCTAATCCTAGTGGGAAAAAACTAAATAATACTCAAGCACAAAGAGAGATGCAACAATTTAGTCAAAATCCGACTAGTTTTTTCATTTCTCAAAGTCAAATAAACAAAATAAAGAAAATATCAGGAGCATCTTATATCCAACCTGGTTATCAATTAGGCGCATACGCTTTAAGCTATAGTAGCAAAAATACGTCCTCTTCCGGTATTCAAAGTTATACAAAATCATACACCTCAAATTCATTATCTAAAGGTAGTTGGCCATCTGGAAACGAGATTGTTATTTCCAAAAATCAAGCCATTACCTTATCGGGAAGTTCAAAAAAATACGACTCTATGATTGGCAAGTCAATCAACGTAACGATTAATTGGTTATCGCAGAATAACACACCTGTTCAGATAAAGACATCTCTTAGAGTTTCTGGGATATCAGATACTTCGACTAGGGTAGCAAATCAAATAACCGTTCTTTCATATTCCAAAATGCGTTCACTTCTCTTGGCAGCTGGTGCTCGAAGCGAACCTAACTTTATAATTGTCAATTCAAAAGATCTAAACAATGTAGATAATGTAGCAAATCAAATACGAAATCAAAAAATTGATAGTAATTATGCCTTTTCTGTTGTAACAGTTGGTGATATCTTAAAGACCGTCAATAATTACGTTAGTCTAGCCTCAACTGTCCTTTCAGCAATTGCTGGGATTTCCCTTATCGTTTCAGCATTGATGATTATTGTAACTATGTATATGTCAGTAGCAGAACGTACAAAAGAAATTGGGATTTTACGTGCCCTAGGTGAACGACGTAAAGACATTAGGCGCTTGTTTACCGCAGAATCGCTAATGATTGGTCTGTTTTCAGCTTTCTTAGGTCTAATATTAGCATGGCTTTTCAGCATAGTCTTAAACAATTTTGTTTACGACTTAATTAAATTTGACATCGTTCAAATTAATTTAAGCAATGTAATTTTTGCCATTTTGATTTCCCTGTTTATTTCATTATTAGCGGCTTTACTACCTGCTCGTAAAGCTTCTAGACTAAATCCAATCGATGCATTATCTGCAGATTGACAACTATTTTTAGTAACACATGTAATTAAATTTTTAAAATTCAATATTCTTATATAAAAAAGAGGACTAAATCAAAATATACTTTGATCTAGCCTCTTTTTTATTACTTAATCTGAGCCCTTAACTTTCGTAGCGAAAAACTATCTGGCTAATCTCGAATTTCTCAGATATTAACTGATTATGCATATGCCATTTCTACCAATACAAATTATTTTACTTTAATTACAATTTTACCTTTTGCATGCCCCGATTGACTCTTTTCGTGTGCATCTCTAAGCCCTTGCGTCGTCAATGGATACACACTATCAATTATGACCCTTACCTCTTTTGATACAATTAAATCTGTCAACTGTTGCAGTTGCTTACCATTAGGTTGTAACCACCATTCAGAAACATCTTTTGAGCCAATTTTTTGTTCAGCTGTAGGTTTGCCTGCAATTGTTACCAAACGTCCATCTGCTTTCAAAATTGCTAATCCATCATCAATTGCATTAATTGTATCAAAAACAGCATCATACCCACTTAGGACATCTGTAATTTTATTTTCATGATAATCGATGACTTCATCGGCTCCCAAGCTCTTCAAAAAGTCATGATTCTTTTTGCTTGCTGTTGTTGCAACATATGCACCTAAATACTTAGCTATTTGAATGGCAAATATCCCAACACCCCCTGCACCACCTTGAATCAGTACTTTATCGCCTTTTTTTATCTTAAGCCGATCCTCAATGACTTGTAATGCAGTTAATCCAGCTAACGGAACAGCAGCAGCCTCTTCAAAAGAAATATCATTTGGTTTAAGAGCTAATTTGTCCTCCTTAACTGCCACGTACTCAGCATACGCTCCTTTTTTCCCATCATTATAAATATCAGGTCTTGCAAATACCTTATCACCAACTTTAAAATCGATGACATTATCACCAACTTTAGTAATAACCCCAGCAACATCCCAGCCAAGAACAACAGGAAAATTCCAGTCAAACATTCCCTTGAGATAACCTAAACGTGCTTTCCAATCAATAGGATTAATACTTGTCGCATAATTTTCAAGAAGAACCTCATCTGCTGCTAACTTTGGAACTTCTAATTCAATTTCATGCAAGTTCTTCACATCGCCATATTCTTCAATTGCAATTGCCTTCATAAATTCACTCCTAAAATTTGAATATTATTTATTATACAGTATCTTATTGAGGTTACAAAAAATAAGTAAGTTTTGCAATAAAAAAGAACTAGAAGTAAGTTAACTCCCAGCTCTAAATAAAAAGCTTAACTATTATTAAAATTTAACTTTTAGCCAATCCCCAAATCTTGACATGCAGAGCGTATAAACAATTTCCAACACTTATACATATCTTGCCGCCCTTTCAACTCACTTCGAGTTTTAGAAAGTAAACGTAATTTGATTAATGCCTAAATAAAACAAATGATACTAACCATACTAAAACAACGGCTCCGATAATTGATGGGATAATTGCCATCCCTGCTAATTGTGGTCCCCAAGCACCAAGAACAGCTTCACCAATTGATGATCCTACTAAACCCGCAACGATATTACTGATCCACCCCATTGATTTACCCTTGCTTGTAATCGCTCCCGCAATTGCGCCAATAATTGCACCTACAATTAGAACCCATAACCAATGCATAATTCAACTTCCTCCTCATCAAAATAACTTTTTTTTAAATCTATAAATCATTTATCAAATTTATTTTTTAAATCATCAGCCGCATCCTTAACAGCATCCTTGGCTTCGCCAAATTTTTCCTTAGCTTTACCTAAAAGTCCTTCAGCCTTACCTTGAGCTTCGCGAGTTTTATCACCTGTAACTTTACCCTCTACTTCTTTAGCTTTTCCTGTAACTTTATCCTTTGTACCATCAATCTTGTCATCTAAACTCATAAAATTCCAGCTCCTCCCTGAATAACTGTTCCATAGACTATTACAACAACTGTTACAAGATTAATTGTAGCAAAGGCTAATATTATAATCAATTTTTTTGATTTCATACATTAAGTAGCAATATTTTTTATATAGTAGTTAAATATTACACAAAAAAAGAGCCCAGTCTAAAAATTATGAAATAATTCATAATCTCGTATTTGACTTGACTCCTTTATTATCTTAGACCAACAGCTATCAATCTTGAATTTATTAATTTTTGTTACATTTACCAATTAAACCTAGCTAGCTATTTTTTTATTTACTTGCTTTTTTGTATATATCAATCTGATAACCTTTATCACTTCCGTAACCATCAGCACAAGTAGTCCAGCTATACTTGGAAGTATCCAACCATAAAACAAATCGATTGATCCAGTATGGAATATCTCCTGCATAAACGGTAAGTATATGATACCAACCTGAAGTAGAACCAAAATGCCAACAATATAAAAAACTTTTTTATTTTGGAAAAAGTACTTTGATAAAACAAGATGATTGTTTCGTATGTTGAACAAATAGAATATTTTACCAAAAACAATAATATTAAGAGTCATTGTACTACCCATTGTATGAGACATTCCAAGTCCAGTCATAATATTATAGGCAACCATTCCTAGACTGGCTATCAAGATAGCAACATACGTAATCTCAATGATATTCATCTTGGTTAAAATTCCCTTGCTTATATTTCTGGGACCCCTATACATTATTCCACTTTCCGCAGGTTCAAAAATAAATGCGAATTGGATGGTTAACGCAGATACCATATTAATCCATAATAACTGAGTTGGATAAAGTGGCATCGTTTGATCAAGTAAAATACTAAAAACAACAATAAGCCCTTCCGCAAAACTTGTAGGCAACAAAAAACGAATTGTTTTTCTAATATTATCGAATACAAGTCTTCCTTCCTTCACAGCAGACAAAATAGTTGTAAAATTATCGTCCGCTAATACCATATCCGCGGATCCTTTTGCCACATCTGTTCCTTTGATTCCCATTGCTACGCCAATGTCAGCTTGCTTCAGTGCAGGAGCATCGTTAACACCATCACCGGTCATCGAGACAACATGATTTCGTCGTTGTTGAGCCTTAACAATTTTTAATTTATCGCTAGGCGTTGTACGTGCAAAAACAGTATATTTATCAATATTATCAATCAACTCTTTATCTGACATCTTATCAAGTTCAGGACCCGTTATAGCTTTTAGGTTATCACCCATATCAAGTTGATTTGCAATTGCCAATGCTGTATTAGGGTCATCACCCGTAATCATTTTAACTTTAACTCCAGCATATCTTAATTGCTTAATTGCTTCTTTAA
Source organism: Liquorilactobacillus cacaonum DSM 21116 (assembly GCF_001436735.1). Taxonomy (GTDB): domain Bacteria; phylum Bacillota; class Bacilli; order Lactobacillales; family Lactobacillaceae; genus Liquorilactobacillus; species Liquorilactobacillus cacaonum. The sequence continues at coordinate 28,847 of NZ_AYZE01000017.1, read as the reverse complement.
CTTCTTCTCTTGGCGGATCAATTATTCCAACTATTCCAGCAAAAATAAAATCATCACCAATTTTTGACGAATTTACACATACTTCATTTATATCAACTTGTTGCAATCCTAATCCTACGACGCGTTTGCCTTGTTTAGAAAGTTTTGTCACCTTATTTAACCAAATTTGTTCTTCCTTAAATTTAGGATTAAACTTCTTAATTTTTTTTAATAAGGTCTGTGGAGCTCCTTTTACCATCAAATAGCGTTTTCCATCGTTTTCTACCAAACGTGCAGAATAGCGAAATTCGGAATCAAAAGGCAATGAGTCTATTTCTGATACTACAGGATCCTCACCTGTAACTTTGTGATAAAGGCTAGCCAGGGCACCGTCAGTTGGTTCACCTGTCAAAAGCCAAGCATCATTCTCAAAATGAAAGGAAGCATCTGTGGTCTGCCCAGCAATATTAATCAATTGTTGTAACATATTGTTTGAATCCCACTCAACTATCTTTCCTGAATCAGAAACAATTTCTCCTCTTGTATCATAACCCACACCCAAAACTTTATATTTTTCTTCCGCAGTAATGATATCAGTAACTATCATCTCATTTTTGGTCAGTGTTCCAGTTTTGTCTGTATTCACTATATCAACAGCACCTAGAGTTTCAACTGCAGGTAATGTCTTCACAATTGCATTTTTCTTGGTTAATTTCCTTGTCCCCATAGCAAGTACAACAGAAACACTTGCGGGCATTCCTTCAGGCATTGAACCTACAATCAAGGTAATAATAGCAACCGTGAGTGTTGGCAAACTATAAATTTCAAGATGCATTCCCAAGAAAAATAGTGCTACTGCAATTGCTACAATTGTTAAAGATAAAGTAATACCCAATTTATTTAAATTTTGCATCAAGGGTGTTACCTTGTCTTTAGTCTTAATCACGTCCGTTTGAATTTTGCCGATTTGTGATTTCATTCCTGTCGCTATAACTATTCCTGTCCCAGAACCACTTGTCACAGTTGTGGCTGCAAATGCCATGTTAGCTCTTTCAGCTAAAGGGACACTTTCTTTGTCAATTTTCTCTTCAATCTTGCTCACAGAATTAGTTTCACCCGTTAAAGTTGATTCTTGTATTTTTAAATTATCTGCTGTTAATAATCGAATATCCGCTGGAACAGAATCACCTGCTTCAAGGCTGATAATGTCACCTACAACAATGTCTTTTGCATCTATTGTTCTACGCTTTCCATCACGGATTACCACGCTTTTTGCCACTAACAGTTCTTGTATTTTGTTAAGTGCATTATCTGCTGAAACTTCTTGGAAAAAGCCAACAAAAGCATTCGCGATAATAACCGCACCTATGACAATTGAGTCTGGGTAATGTTTCATCAATAAAGTGACAATAGCGGTAATTGCTAAAATATAAACAATGCTATTATTAAACTGTCTAAGAAAAAGAATCCAGTTAGATTTTTTCTTAACTTCTAATTCATTTTTTCCATAAGCACTCAACCTTAATTGGGCTTCATCCGTATTTAATCCATTAACAGCATTTGTTTGATAATGATTTTCCAACTGTTTTGCACTTAACTGCCAATTTTGTTTATGACTGGGGGCCCCTTCGTCTCCTGAATCTTCACCTTGTTCAACTACCTGTGCTTGTCTCTCATCTTGCATTAACTATCTCACCTTCCATTTTCATTTTATTTATTAGTTTGGTGTAAGTAACTCTAATTCCCTTCTGATAGTAACCACCTCCGTTTGTAATTAACTCTAATTATAATTGATATAGCATTGAAAACAAAATTTAAAATTTTGCTAATTGCAAAAAATCTATTTCTATACAATAATTAATTGATGCTAAAGAAAAGGATGTTTATATATTGAAAAAAAGTAACCGTATTTTGATTTTATGCGCTATCTTCATAGCAACATTTATGACCTCAGTAGAAGTAACAATTGTAACTACCGCTCTTCCTTCAATAATTAGTCAGCTTCGCGGATTATCATTTCAAAGTTGGATAATGAGTTCCTATTTGCTTACCACTGCAATCACAACACCAATTTATGGAAAATTGGCTGATGCTTGGGGAAGGAAACCAGTATTTGAATTTGGTCTACTTCTATTTACTGTTGGATCTTTTTTAAGTGGCTTTGCACCCAACATTTTCTTTTTAATAATTGCTCGATGCATTCAAGGAATTGGTGCAGGGGCAGTTATCCCTTTAACCTTTACAATTATTGCCGATTTATATTCTTTTAAAGAACGTGCACGAATTATGGCATTCATGAATACCGCTTGGGGACTTTCGGCACTTATTGGTCCTCTTTTAGGTGGGTTTCTTGTTGACAATTTAAGTTGGCATTGGGTCTTTTTTGTTAATGTTCCGTTAGGTATACTTGTACTTTTGGTTATTATTGTCGGTTACCATGAAGAACACTCTATAAAAACCATCACAGATATTGACAAGCTTGGTATTGTCTTTTTATCATTGAGTTTGTTACTTCTTCTTGGAGGAATTCAATTACTAAGTACACATCTCATTAATGGAGTTATTATTGTAATTATTGCTATAATATGTGCTGCTCTTTTTCTAATTTTTGAAAAAAAAGCAAAGGATCCCATAATTCCAATTACAATGTTTAGCAATCGGACATTTTCAATCCAAGTACTTACAGCAACCCTATTAAGCAGTATTTTAATTGGTTACCAAACTTACTTTCCAATTTGGCTGCAATCCCTTTATCACGTACCCGCAACAGCTTCTGGTTTGGTCGTAACTTCTAGCTCATTAATGTGGCTTTTTTCATCATTTTTTGTTGGACCCTTACTTGGAAAGTTTTCACCCAAAAAAATTATATTAGTTATCGTTTTAATACAGTTTTTAAGTTATTTACCACTTCTTTTTTTAAAAACTACATCACCTGACTGGATTTTTTATATAATTGCTGCAATTAGCGGTGCCGGTATGGGTATCATAATCAGCATGAATATCATTCTTTGCCAACATTTAGTAAATGCAAAACAAGTTGGTTCTGCAACAGCAATTATTACCCTTGGTCGTTCTCTTGGTCCCACTGTCATGACTGGTGTTTATGGTGCTACTCTTAATATTCTTATTCAAACCAACCTAAATAATGTTTCCTACAGCCAAGTAAACAAAATCATCAGCTCAACAAACACAACTTTTGGTAAAAACAACTTCGAAATTGAACAAATTATTTTGCATGCCTTACATGGCGTTTTTGGAATTGCGATATTCCTTTATGTCATCATTTTAATTGCAAATTTGTTTGATCCAAATAAAAAAACCATTAATTAATTCATTTACAGATTAATTACAAATTTCATAACGGATTATTACATTTATTGTTTATAATAATCTTTGATAATTTTGTTTTTTTATTGATATTTAAAAAGGTGGTATTAACTATGTCAGGACAAACGTTAATTTTTGGTCATCGTGGTTTTCCAGCAAAATATGCTGAAAATTCAATAGAAGGCTTCCGCTATGCAATCGCAAATCAAATAGATGGTTTAGAATTTGATGTCCATTTGACTAAAGACAATGTACCTGTTGTAATCCACGATGAAACAATTGATAGAACAACAAATGATAAAGGAATCATTCATGATTTCACACTCTCTGAATTGAAAGAATTTAGACTGGCAAATAATGAAACAATTCCCACTTTAGAAGAAGTTCTTGAATTAGTCGGAAACTCATCGGTTCAACTCAATATTGAACTAAAAACAGATAAAACAAATTACGTAGGAATTGAAGAAATTGTTCTTACTATGGTTAAAAGTTATAACTTGGCTAAACCAGTTATATATTCATCTTTTAATCTAGAAACTTTGAAAAAATGCAATACAATTGATAATTCTCAACTATATTGTTGGTTAACCATGCACACAGTTCCAGATGCTGATCTCTTTGTAAAAAAACTAGGTTTATCTGGTCTCCATCTTCATCACTATCAAAAAATTGATACTCTTCAAAGAATATGGACCGTTAACGACACCTTCAAATTAAAAAAGTTATTTAACTTAAATGTTGCGGGTATTATTACTGATAATTTTGAAAAAGCTGTTAAAGTCAGGGAAAATATTGCAAAAAAAGAAGATTATTAATGGAGTATTCTACACAATTAAGCAAAAAATTACAGTGTTCAATTTTATAATATTAAATACACTATTCATGCTCTCAGATACTTTTTTTATATGAAAATAAGAGCCAAGATGAAAATTAATTTTTCTCTTTGGCTCTTATTTTTTTGTGCTTCTAATAACAACGATATACAAATCGAATAAGCTATTTCATTAAATTTAGATAGTCTAAGTGTCAAACATATTCAAAGACAAAAATTAAAATAATTATCACTAGTAAGTGAAAGCGTAATCATTTATAATACTAGCTGAACCTTATTGCATTGCTTTTACTATATTTCACTAAAGATGAATTTTAGTTGCTGTCGCAAAAATAGCTCAGCTACTCTTGCTCTAAAAAAATGAATGAACTTGAAATTAACATTAATAATTAGCTAATGTCTTCGTTTTTTATGAACTACCATTCATCAAAAAATATCATCTTAAATAATAGCTTCACACTAGTTTTCCTTTATCCAAGGTCAACAACTAGATTACTTTTCGCGTCAACTTATTATGCTAACATTCAAAATTAATTTACTAATACGGAGGTTATTTCTATGCTTTTAGGAAGTATCGAAGCTGGTGGTACAAAATTTGTATGCGCTATCGGTGATGAAAATTACAACATTATAGAAAGTATCAATTTTCCAACAACAAATCCCAAAGAAACGCTAGTAAAAACCATTAATTTTTTTAAGAAGTTCCCAGACTTATTATCTATTGGTATTGCCTCATTTGGACCAATTGAAGTCCGAAAAACTGAGCCTAATTATGGATATATAACATCAACACCCAAGCCTGGTTGGAGAAACACAGATTTCATTGGTACCATTAAAGAAGCGCTAGATCTTCCACTTTTTTGGACTACTGATGTTAATGGCTCTGCATATGGTGAATATTCTGCATACAAAGAGAAAAAAAACAACATTAATTCATTGGTATATTATACCATCGGTACAGGAATTGGGGCCGGAGTTATTATTGATAATAACTTCATTGGTAGCGAGGGACATCCAGAAATGGGCCATATTTTTGTGAAACATCATCCACTAGACTTAAATTTTAAGGGAATCTGCCCTTATCATGGAGATTGTCTTGAAGGCCTCGCATCTGGCCCAACTTTCAAAGCTCGGTTAGGTGTTCTCGGACAAAATATCCCACTATCTAATTCAATTTGGGAAATTATTGCTTATTATATTGCTCAAGCTGCCATTCAAGCCACACTTACTTTTAGGCCACAAAAAATTGTAATTGGCGGTGGTGTATCAAGCGAGAAGTTTCTTGTTAAAGTTAGAGCACAATTTAAAAAATTATTAAATGAATATATTGCGATTAAAGACCTAGATAATTACATTGTCATGCCACTTGTATCAAACAATGGTTCTGCAACACGTGGTAATTTTGCGCTCGCTCTTGAAGCTCTTAATTCTAGATAAAAGAAAAATATAGCATTATAGAGTTGATTAATTTAGTCTTTACAAATCCACCTATAATTTAAAAAAAGCTTATGGCCTACCCAACTTTTACTAGTAGGGCACTACATAAGCTTTTTATTATCAATGTCTTCTTGTTCTCATCCATACTCTGTACAAGGTTAATAGCCATGTGAATGAAATAATATACGTTGCACTTGTGAAAGCAACATGCATTCCATAAACAAAGATATCGGCATCTTGGGTAGGATAACTAGTTATTGTATGACCAATCTTTTGGCTCATAGCAAAATACAAAATCGTAGTTACTAAACTTGTTCCAGAAATCATACCCAAATTACGAGCAAGTGCATTCATTGCACCCGCAACACCCAGTTTTTCCTTAGGTGCGTTCGTCATAATTAGCGCATTATTAGGTGTTTGAAAAAACGACATCCCTACCCCACCTAATATCAACAATCCGCTAACAAAAAACGTTGATGTCGTTCCATTAACAATTCTCCACCCAAAAAAAGAAGCGGCTAAGATTGTTAATCCAAATAGTGTAACATACTCCTGATCAAAATGATCTGCGATATATCCTGATATTGGTGTACCTATTAACATCGTTACTGGCCAAATCATCATATAAAGTCCTGCAGTTCCAGACGAAATTCCTCTTAAATTTTCAAAATAAAAAGGAAGTAAAACGTTAATAAAAAAATTACTTGTAAATATCAAAAAAGCTGCAACTAAACTAATTGTGAATAAAGATGATTTAAAGATTGTTAAATCTAACAGCGGATTATCTACATGTAATTCATGTACTACAAAATATATTAACAAAAACAAAGAAATTATAAATGCTGACATTGGAACAACATGATTAAACCCTTGTTCTTGTCCTATGTTGACACCTAAAAAAAATATACTGATTGTTAAAAATAGACTAATTATTCCCGCATAATCAAAAGAAAGTTTCTTTGAATGGGATAATTCATGTGGTAATACTTTCATTCCAATAATAATGGCAATAATTCCAACTGGAACGTTTACCCAGAAGATATATGACCATTTAAAATGCTCAAGTATCAACCCACCCAATCCAGGTCCAGTAATAGTTCCCAGTGATACAAACATTGCGTTTAATGCCATCGCCCGTGCTCGCCTCTTTAAAGGAGCAGCACTCGTAATAATTCCAAAACTTGTGCTCATTGTCATCGCAGCTCCAAGTGCTTGAACAATTCGTGCAAAAAGTAAAAACCATAGTCCAAGATTAATTCCAGAAAGTAATGAACCAATTGTAAAAACATATGTTCCGATTTTAAAAACTTTGATTTTTCCTATTTGATCGCCTAAACGACCAAAAAAAGTCAACAATCCAGAAATTACTATTAAATAAATTGAAACTGTCCATGTTGCTTTGTTCATCGGTATCTGTAAATCTTTCGAAATTACAGGTAAAGCAATGTTAATAATTGATGAATCTAAAGTAGACATAAATGTAAATATACCAACCGCAGCTATCATAAGCCAAATATTATGATTTGACTCGTTTGTTTTATCTTTCATCTCAATTCTCCCTTTTTAAAAATTGCCTTATCTTAGTAATTCCCCCTAAACTTACTATCTTTTGCCAAACAAAAAGAGCTGTTTAGAATTTCTACAACTCTAATACCCATCAAAATTATTTTGGAAATTTTAAAGAACATATTTCTTAAGTGCTTCTGCTACACCATCATGATCATTATCTGTAGTAATTTCATCAGCCACATTTTTAACGCTTGGAATCGCATTACCCATCGCTACACCAAGGCCAGCAAATTTTATCATACTCAAATCATTTTGTTCATCACCTATCGCCATAATTTCTTCAGAAGATATTCCCAAAACATCTTTTAGTTTTGCTAACGCACTACCCTTGTTTACACCCTTAGCATTCGCTTCCAAATAAAATGGTGCACTCTTGGTAAACACTAGACTATCTTCTAATTTTGCAAATGGCGTCCAATCACTAATAGCTCTATCCAAGGTAACAGGCTCATCAATAAACATCGCTTTTATCAATTCAATATTTTCCATTTCAAGTGGTGTTCGATATGATACCCCTAGAGACACTAATGTACTTTCATAAATTGTATAGTATCCAATATCCTTATTAGCAGTGTAAATCCTATTTTTACTAATTGCATGAAAATGTAAATTAAGTTCTCGAGCTAAGTTCTCAAGTTTTAGGTAACTTTCATAATCTATTGGTTGCGTGTTAATTACAGTCCCAGTTGTTGTTTGAATCATCGCTCCACCAAAACTAACCACATATTGATCCTCTTGTCCATCAAGTTCAAGTTCTTTTAATAAATCCTTAACTCCTGAGATTGGTCTACCAGTACATATAACAATCTTAATGCCCTTTTGTTTTGCCTGGATAATCACCTGTCTAGTTCTTTTTGTCAATTCTTTTTGTGAATTAACTAAAGTACCATCAATATCAATCGCCACTAATTTTATAGAAATTGTAATCTCCTCCATTTCCTATATATCATAAAGCCATCTAATTTTAGCATAACTTTAATTTAAACAGCTGTAAAGTTTCTATCCATTTTTGCACACTTACTAAGTCATCCTTTTAGATAATTCCCTGTTACTTTTTATATCCCACCTATTATAGACATAACTTAATCTTATTCTATCATACATCATAATTTATTTTTTTTTTATTTTATGTTATATTACTTTTATTGTAACAACTAAAAGAAAGGAGAATTCTAATGGCTAATAATAGACTAAGTGATTTAATTCATATTTTAGTATACATTGAGATGCATGATCATAAAAAGCTCACTAGCGAACTTATTGCCAGTAGCTTGAATACAAATCCAAGTTTGACACGGAGAATGATGGGACAACTAAAAAGAGCAGGATTATTAGAAACTACTCAAGGTACTGCTTGCCCAAGATTAACTAGAAGCCCCAAGGAAATTACTATTTCCGATGTATACATGGCAACTTGTCCTGATTCACCACTTCTAAAAGTGGATAAAAACACTTCGAAAGAGTGTCAAGTTGGGCAAGTCATTCCAACTATTTTGAACAAATACTACCTAGAGATTCAGAGTACTACCGAATCAAAAATGCGTAAAATTACAATTGCCGATATTATAGATGACGTTCAGATGGATATTGAACACCATCAAGGGCGCAACAAACTTTTTGCAGAAATCGACAATTAAGCTTGACACATTATGTTATTTACGATTATACTAAGTCCAACAATTATTGAAGGGATGATTTGATTATGAGAAAGTCTAGTTTATTCATGTTAAATATTTCATGGCAAAGCCGGCATAGCGGATTGTAATTCGTAATTACACGGATACAATCTGGCAAACAGTTTGTATCTGTGCCGACTAACTTTCTTGTACTCAAAAAGAAGTCTGCATGGGTCTACACAGCAGGCTTCGGTTCAGGGCAACCAGGCATGCTGGTTTGCCCTTTTTATTTGCCCTAATTTATAAAAAATAGGGAGATTCAATAATTATGAAAAGACTTTATACTTTTATCGCAGCTTTATTTATTTTTCTAGGATTTGCATTTTTTTTAACAAAAAACGCTTCTTCAACTGCAACAACTTCAAAAAATAAAATTCCTACAATTGGTATTTTACAATTAATGACCCACCCTGCACTAAATGAAATACATCAGGGTTTTGTCGCTGGTTTAAAAGAATATGGGTATACTCCTGGAAAAAATATCAAGATTGATTTTCAAAATGCTCAAGGTGATCAAAGTAATTTGAAAACAATGAGTACAAAATTTGTTAACGAGAATGTTTCTCTAATGGCCGGAATTGCAACTCCTGCAGCACAGGCACTTGCAAATGTTGCAGGCAAAAAAACTCCTGTAATCTTGGCTGGTATTACCAATCCATCTGGCTCAGGTCTAGTTAAAACTGATAAACATCCTGGTGCTAATATTACTGGGACATCCGGAGAATCACCTCTACAGAAACAATTAGCCTTGCTTAAAAAAGTATTGCCTAATGTTAAAAAAATTGGAATTATTTATACTTCATCTGATCATGGTGGTACTTACAATGCCGAAAAATTTGCTGCACTTTGCAAGCAAGAAGGTATTGCTTACAAATTATATACAATATCTGGAACCAATGACATGCAACAAGTCGCACAACAAATGGTCTCACAAGTTGATGCAGTCTACGCTCCTCAGGATAATGAAGTTGCAGCAGCTATGAAAACATTAGTGGAAGTTGCTAACAAATCAAAGGTCCCCGTTTTCGCAGCAGCTGACACAATGGTCAAAGATGGTGGCCTTGCATCCTATGCAATCAGCCAATATAAATTGGGAAAAGTTGCCGGTGAAATGGCTGCACAAGTTCTTAGAGGAAGAAAAACCTCTAACTTCCCAATTGAATATATTACAAAGGGTGAGTATGTAATAAACACTAAAGAGGCAAAATTATTAGGTATTACATTGCCTAGTGATGTTGTAAAAAAAGCTGAAAGTAAAGGAGAAGTTTTCAAATGAGTATGATTGTTTCGAGTATCGGTCAAGGGTTACTATGGGGTATTTTAGGAGTTGCATTATTTTTAACATTTAGGATATTAAATTTTCCTGATATGACAGTTGAAGGAACTTTCCCGTTGGGAGCTGCCGTAACAACTACTGCCATTACAAAAGGAGTACCACCAATTCTTGCTTGTCTTTTAGGATTTGTTGCTGGTGCAATTGCAGGATTATTAACTGGTCTATTGTATACTAAGGGGAAAATTCCAATTTTACTCGCTGGTATTCTTGTGATGACAGCTTGCTTATCTATCAACCTTCGAATAATGGGAGGATCCAATGTCTCACTTTTGGGGAAACAGACCATTTTCTCAGCTCACTTTCTTGAAGCACTTCCAAAATATTTTGATAGTGTTTTTGTTGGCTTACTTACGATTTTTATCATCACAATTCTGTTGGTACTTTTTCTCCAGACTAAATTGGGACAAGCATTCATTGCAACAGGAGATAATCCTGTAATGGCTCGCTCTTTAGGAATCAACACAGACTCTATGACAATCATGGGACTAATGCTTTCCAACGGAATTATCGGACTTGGTGGTGCATTAATTTCCCAAAGCAATGGATACGCAGATGTCAATATGGGTATTGGCATAATTGTAATTGCTCTTGCATCAATTATTATTGGCGAAGTTGTCTTTGGGGAGCTCACACTCAATCAACGTTTAATCGCTGTCACACTTGGCAGTATTATTTACCGCTTTGTTATTTTACTCGTATTACAACTTGGGTTTAGCACGAATGACCTAAACTTATTATCAGCAATTATTCTTGCCCTTTGCCTAATGTCTCCAATCTTAAGCAAAAAGCTTAAATTAACCAAGATTATTACTCAAGGAGGCTTTAAAAATGCAAAGTAAACCTACACTTTCTTTGAAAAATGTCGTTACAACTGTTAATACTGGAACACCTTCTGAAAGTATCATTTTAAATAAACTTAATCTTGACATTTACCCCGGAGATTTTATTACTGTTCTTGGTTCAAATGGTGCTGGTAAGTCCACTCTCTTTAACACCATCACGGGTAATCTACAAATATCTAGTGGACAAATTCTATTAAATAATATTGATATTGCAAAAGAATCTGTTGAGAAAAGAGCACACTATTTGGGCAGAGTTTTCCAAGATCCAAAGATGGGCACAGCCCCACGAATGACTGTTGCAGAAAACTTAAATCTTGCATTACAACGAGGTGAAACACGTGGATTAACCCCTCGCCATTTGAATAAACATCAACCGTTGTTTAAAAAATTAACAGGTATCATGAGTAACAGCCTAAACACCAAATTAGATGTTGCTACACAGAATCTCTCTGGTGGACAAAGACAAGCACTCAGTTTTTTAATGGCTATTATAAAAAAACCGGAGTTATTATTGCTAGATGAACATACTGCCGCATTAGATCCCAAAACAAGTTTTCAATTGATGTCTGAAACGAACAAAGTAATTTCGGAACAGAATTTAACTTGTTTAATGATTACACATCATCTGGATGATGCTCTAAAATACGGAAACCGTTTAATCGTCATAGATAAAGGCAAAGTCGTTTTTGACGTTGCTGGAGCACAAAAAGACAATTTGACTAAAGAACAACTGCTGAACTTCTTTAATGATTTAGTTGAAGTCTGATTCCGTAATTTTAGCTATAGACTAGCCGCTAAAATTAGTGTCACAAAAAATTACAATACACTCCCATAAATTAAATTACTTATCGAATTTCTTACAAAAAGATAGGCCAAAATTACTTTTGGCCTATCTTTTTTCTTATTCTTGCATCTTTGAATCTATCTCTAAAAATTATCGAGAATAATATCTCATTCCCATTTCAAAGTCAAAAAAGAGCTAATACTAAATTACTAATACAATATGTTAACTAAAAATAACTAAACTGCTGTAACCAAACCTCTGTCATTTTTGCCAATTTTGTCTAGGTTGTATTTTATCTTCTTAGTTCAATTCTATCTTTTCAATCATAAATTTTTTCAAATTTTCAGAATCAATATCATATCCCAGTCCAGTCTGATTGGATACATTAACAAAAGTTCCATCGAGCTCAACTGTTGGCTTAATAATATCCGCATCATAATACCGGTGAGATGCTGCAATATCGTTTGGCAGTGTATACCCTGGCAAAGTTGCAATTGCCACATTTGCAGCACGCGCTATTCCAGAATCAAGCATTCCCCCACACCAGCATTCAATTCCATTTTTCATAGCTAAATCTTGAATTCTTTTTGCCATTCCTAATCCACCAACACGTGCTACTTTAATATTAATAATCTTACCACTTTTTAGTTGCACCATTTTCTCAACATCATCTAAACTGACAATACTTTCATCTAGACAAATGCTTGTTTTTAATTGAGCTTGCAATGCGGCATGATCAATCAGGTCACCTGGTTCTAAAGGTTGTTCAATCATAATTAAGTTTAAATCATCTAATTTTTTTAGCATTTCTATGTCTTTTAAACGGTATGCCGAGTTGGCATCTGCCATCAACATTGCCTCAGGAAAGTTTTTCCTTACAGCAGCAATATATTCATAGTCCTTCCCCGGTTTGATTTTCATCTTAATTCGACGATAACCATCTTTTATATAGCCTGCTACTGCAACAACTAAGTCTTCTGGTGAATTTTGAACACCAATACTTACACCCGTTTCAACCTTAACTTTATCTCCACCAAGTGCTTGTGCAAGAGTTTGATTCTTCTGTTGTGCATAAATATCCCATAATGCGCAATTAATTGCCGCTTTAGACATATTATTCATTCGAATATATGAAAAGATATCATAAATTTCATCAGGATGATTAATAGTAACATTCATAATCCGTGGAAGCATTTGTGTCCTTAACAATTCAAAACTTCCATCTCTAAATTCTTCATTGTAAAAAGGAACTTCCAATGCAGAAGATTCACCATAACCAATGGTGCCATCCTTATCTTTAAGCTCTAGGATTACACATTTCTTATACTTCATTGCTGCAAAACTAGTTTCAAAAGGCTTATTTAATGGTAAATCAACCTTATACATTTTCACACTCTTAATAAACATTACTTTATTCCTCCATTTATTTATAAATCAATTTCTGCGTTTTCTCTTGAAGCAGCCATTTTTTTTGTATCAAATGTTAGTGAAACAATAAATGATAGTGCCGCTGCAGCTACTAAAAATAAAAATGCTACACTATATGAGCCACCAAATTGTTCTACTAAAATACCAATCAAGATTGGTGCTAAAAACCCTGCTAATTGTCCTCCAAAGTTAACAATTCCAACAGAAGAGCCGTATGACTTTCTTGAAACTAATTGTGCGAACAATGCAAAGCAACCACTAAATGCCATTGATTTAAAAAAATACGTTAATACTTCAAATGAAATTACACCCACTAACCCAGTTGAATGATACATTCCAAACATAAATAAAGTAGTTAAAAGACTAGTCAATGCAATAAACCATTTTTCTTTTCCATTACAGAAATGAACCATCAGGTAACCACTCAAAAGTGCGCCAACCCCAGCTGCAACTGAGGGAAGTGGTACCATCCAAGCTATTCCAGCTAAATTAATATGTCTAACTTGTAACAAATACGTTGGCATCCATGAGTCCAATCCTTTAGTAATTACACTCAAGCCAAAAACTACAATAACAAATTTCCAAATTATTTTATTACAGATAACTTCTTTTAACGGTACTTTTTGAACAATAGGTGCTCCAGTTGCATCTTGTTTCTTAATGGGTCTTAATAAGAAAAAATAAACAATTATAAAAACAAATCCTAAAATCCCCATCAAGTGAAAAGCGTTTCTCCATCCAACTGTTGCAATAATTGGTGCAATCAAAAGCGGTGCAATTGCTGCTCCAGCATAGTTTGATGATACAATAGCTGAAGTTGCTTGAGCACGTGAATCATAGGTAAACTCCTCAGCGATTTGCTTTAGACTTGCTGATGGAAATGCTCCTTCACCTATTCCAAACATAATACGAATGATTAGCAAGGATGCCAATGACCATGCAAAACCAGTCATTATCGTAAAAACTGACCACATTGCGATTGCTACAACTACAGTTAATTTCGAACCAAATTTATCAGTAAGCCATCCTCCAGGAATTTGCATAAATGCATAACTGAAGAAAAAAGCACTAGAAACGACACCAAGTTGTGTTGTTGACAAATGAAATTCTGTTCCTATATAGGACAATGCAATATTTATTGCAGAGCGATCAATAAAACAAATTATAAATGCGATATAGATTAAAATAAAAGTCACTTTGGGCTTTCTTTTTTGTGCCATTAATTGATTCATATCCATTTCTCCTTCACATCTAACTAAACTGCTAGATTCTCAATTATTTTATTAACTAACATAATTCCTGTTCTAAAAGCAATCAATGTAAGATTTTCATTTGGAGCATGATTTGCTTGATCAAAATTAGCAAGTGGTATGGTATAAGTTGGCACTTGTAAAATATCAGTCCAAATATAATTCGGTACTGTACCTGGCATAACAGGTTCGACTAAGGCCACCCCATCAATTTCCTCTAAAGCTTTACAAATCCTATTAATATCAGGAGCTTCGCTTGATGTAAAACTCGCAGGAATCTCAACTAAATACTTAATTTCAAGTTCTTTACTTTTAATTTTCTGAGCAAACATCTTTTCAATTTCAGCTTTTATATTTTTAATATTTTGATTTTTTACTATCCTACAATCAACTTTTAAAGATGCCCGATGCGGGATAATTGTCTTCATACCTTTTTTTGTATAACCAGCTTCAATTCCTGAAATATTAAAAGTTGGTTCATACATTAATTTATGATAATAATCCTGTGAATTAATTGGTAGTTTTTTTACCCCCGTTTGTTTTTCAATTAGCTTGTAATCATATGGTAGTTTGGATAACCAAGTAATTTCTTGCTTATTAGGTTCTCTTATCCCATCATAAAATCCTGGTATTAAAACCTTGGACTGTATTTCATCGTACATTTTATTTACCACACTAAGTAGACTCAATGCAGCATTTTCCATAATATTTCCCATATTTCCTGAATGATTATCACGCAAAGCCGTATGGGTAACCATTTCGAACCCTAATGCTCCCCTATTACCTAGTCGCAAAACATGTTGCGCCTGCTGATTAATTGAACCATCAAATACAAAAGCTGAGTCAACATCTACTAATAAATCATCCAGAAGCTGAGCAATTGTCCCCGGCAAATGTGTACTTCCTTGTTCTTCTTCTCCTTCAATCACCAATTGAATATTAAAGGGGAAAGTCGGATGCGTCTTCTTATACATGTATAACCCAAATATCACTGCCATGAGCTGTCCTTTATTATCTCCTGTCCCCCGTCCCCAGAATCTGCCTTTCCTTTTTTCTAAAGTAAATGGACTACTCTGCCAATCATCAATACTTCCAGCTGGCATTACGTCATAGTGACCGTAAAAAAGCTTTGTAGCTAAACTCTCACCCTTGATTTTTGCAATAATAATTGGTGCCCCTTTAGTATCGATAACTTTTACATCAGCATCTAACATTCCTGTCAGCAAATCAGTCAGAAAAGAAATAATCGCATTTTGTTCCTTTCTTAATCCTTTTTCACTTTTAAAACTGATTATTTTTGCTAAGAGTTTTTCAAATTCTTTCATATGTTCTTCAATAAAATCAGTCACCAGCAAACTCACCTTTTTTAATTTTATTTTAATTTTAATGAAAATTATATTGCCATATCCTAATGTTGTAAAATACAATAAGTGTAATACACTATAACAATATAGTTATAAGGAGAGCTTAAACTATGCGTCTTTTACAATTACGATACTTTATTGCCGTTGCTGAAAATCAGAATATTTCACAAACTGCCAAAAAACTACATATTTCCCAACCTGCTCTCAGTCGCAGTATCAAAGAACTTGAACAAGAATTAGATGTCGAACTTTTCTCACGTAATAAACATTCACTGGAATTAACACCTCAGGGAAAATCATTTCAACATAATGTTGTACAAGCCCTCGATTTATTGGAAAACGCTATCACTAGTGCAAAACGTCTGAATGATTTAACGGCGCAAAGCATCACTCTACGTGTTCAACGAACATCTCCGCTCATTCCTGAAATCATACATCACATTCAGCAAGCAGTTCCCGAAATTGATGTTCAACTAGCACAACATGGGCTTGAAAGTGATTGGCTGGATCGTTACGATTTTGAGTTTTCTACCTACCCAATAAAAGGCAATAAAAACATTTTACTAGTAGATGAGGAAATACTAGTCGCTACAAGTATTAAATCGACGCTATCAAATCTTTCTACTATCGGTCTTGAACAATTAAAAAAAAGTAAGATTATTATGACCAACCCCACACCACTAAGAGACATCATCGAAGATTATTTCAAGAAATATAAATATCGGATCAATCCTGAATTTGTAACTAGCGACCTAAATACTCTATTTGGGCTAATTTCAGAAAATATCGGTGTCGGACTAGTTCCCGAAAAGTCATGGAATACTATAATTAATCAACCGATTCACTTAGCACATTTAGGGCCAGATATTCTAAAACGACAAATCTATCTGAGCTATCTCCCGTCTTTAGAAGGACGAAAATATCACAAAAATGTAAAAGAAGCGATTTTAAACTACTTTGAAAGTCTTGATAAAAAATAATAAAGAGACTAGTCCAAGGTATCTCTTGGACTAGTCTCTTTATTATGGTTTTTTTCAAATTACATTGATAATTATTTCATTTTTTCTTTTGAAAAAACTGGGCGAACCAATACTCCTAACAATACGACACCAATTGCAGCAACTATGACACCTGCTAAAACATTACCTGCCACAAAAATTCCTAATGCAGTTGTAGAAATCAATCCAAAGATAGTTAAAAAGATTCCTAATTTTTGAATCTTATTTAGTCTATTAAATTCTCGATAAAAACCTAATTCTAAGAGTAAAATCCCGATTACTGCAATAGTTCCAAATAGTACGTGTCCAAATAACATAATGATTTCCTCCCCATTTTCTCTTTGAATTCTAACGTTAAATATGAACTTGAGTATATCAACTATTTTAGTATCTCGTCAAGTACCTTGTACAAAATATTTCTAATGGTATTTTCTCATTAACTCAGCCAAGTGCACCTGTTGTGTAACAAATTCGTGAGTACGACAAACATAATCATGTTCACGTCCAATTTTTGCAATATAGCCATTAATATAATCTACTTCTGTAGGTCTTCCCTTAGAAAAATCTTGATACATGGAAGGATAATGATATTTGAGTGCATGACTTGTAGTTGTAACTGAATCAATTTCTTCTTGTCTGGTCTCTATTAGATAAATCCCAGCTCTTTCACATGCATCATATGCTTCATCAAACAACTGACGAGCCATTTGTGGAACACCCTCATACTCAATAAACTGTCCCATTTGAACTTCGAACATTGTACACAAAGTATTAACAACTGCATTGAAAACAACTTTCGACATACACATCCCAAGATAATCTTCTACAACAATAGGTCCTAAATATGCCTTTTTTAAGTCTGATACAAAACTTTCAACTTTTGGGGGAATACTTTTACTTGCGTACATCGCTAAATGCATAACTTCATCGCCTTGTGCACCCATAAAATCAACATTAGCCGGCCCATCTAGCCTAGTTGCTATCATAGCAGTCCCACATATTATTTTCTCGGGTGCAAAATACTTAGCAATTTTTTCAAAATGGCCCATTCCATTCATCGCGGAAAAAACATATTGATCATCATGAAAAAGCCCAGCCTTGGCATCGCGTGCGAGTTCTTCATCAAGTTGCATCTGTTTTTTAAAAATTATCCATACATCAGGATGACCTTGATATTCTTCTGGGTAATAAATATTAATTGGGACAACTCGCCGATTTTCATGATCTCTGGCAACAGAAACGCCACCTAATTCACGAACTTTTTCGACATTTGGTTCCCATGTATCAATGAAATCAACTTCAACTCCTGCGTTTTCTTGCAACATAACCCCGTAGCGATACCCCATTGCACCTGCACCAATAATTCCATACTTCATAATATCAACATCTCCTTTTTATTTTTAATACAAAAAATGCCCTTAGATTGATTTCATCATCAATCTAAGGGCATTTATAAACGCGGTACCACCTTTTTTCGAACTAAAAAGTTCATCTCAAAGGAAATAACAAAACTGTTATTCCAACTTCGTAATGGAAGTATCCATCTCGCCTCTAAAAGCAAGCTCTCAAACATAACTCTCGTAAATTAGTTTTGATATGTTCACACCACCACATATTCTCTAAGCAAAACTAAACTACTAATATCTACATTTGAATAAATTTAGTCTATCAATATTGGTATAAGTTTATCCTTAGTAACTTAGGATGTCAATCTTTTTTTAATAAAAAACTAATTTTAATTTCATTTTATATAACATTAACTTTTCTTCTAAAATCTATTGACTACAATAAAAAAAAGGATTAGACTTCACATATATTAAAGAAATATGAGATAACGTGTTGAGGAGAAGCTTTATTGATCAGTCGGATTTAGCGAGCCTTGTATTGGTGAAAGAAGGTATCCTAGATTAATAAAAATCATCTCTGAGCGTAGTGATTGAAATTACAATACATAGTAAATCACTTTGGGTGCACCCACTATAGTGCTGACGAATTGTTTTTTTAGTTCGAATAGAGACTCACTTGTGAGTGAACAAAGGTGGTACCACGCGAAGGCGTCCTTTAGACATTGTCTATTGGATGTCTTTTTTCATTTTCATTATAAAATCTCATAAAACATTATTAGGAGGAATTCTCATGAAATTTACAGTATTAGGCTCAGGCGCTATGGGTTATCGTTATGGTGTTTTACTTCAAGAAGCGGGCAATGATGTTGACTTTGTTGATACTTGGGAACCGAATGTTGAAGCTGTTAAAAGACAAAAGGGGGTCTATGTATCACGTGATCATGAAAATAAGCATCTCACCCCTATTAAAATGTTCTATCCAGAGGAATATACTGGTACACCTGATGTCTGGGTCGTTTTTGCTAAACAAATGCAACTGGAAAGTCTTCTTCAAAAAACGGCATCCAAATTTGATGAAAAGCAGTATGTCCTAACTTGTATGAACGGCATGGGACACGTCGAAAAACTACTGAAATACTTTAAACCTGAAAAACTAATTGCAGGAACTGCTCTTGTTGCAACTGTTTTGAATGGACCTGGAGACGTTGATTTTATTGGGGCTCGCGGAGCAGGTACAATGAATTTAGCAAATTATACTGAAAAGCCTGACGAAATGACCCAAAAAATCGTAACAGAACTAAAAAAAGCACAATTCAATCCAACTCTAACTACTAATTTTTGGGGAACCTTGATGGCCAAAGTTGTTTTTAATTCTGTCGTCAATACCCTTTGTACTCTCTTTGAAATCACTATGGGTGAATTTGCAAGTTATCCTAATGCAGATGAATTAAGCAGGCAGCTAATTAATGAAGCTTATGACGTTTGTGAACGTGCAAACATCAAAATGATCAATTCGCGTCAAGAAGAACTGGATAGCGTCAACTACGTATCAAAGATTGCAAATCCTCTTCACTACCCTTCAATGTATCAAGATATGTCACACAATCGTCCAACAGAAGTCGACTATATCAATGGGTACATTGTTAATTTAGGAAGGAAATACCGCTATGAAGCCACCACACATGCATTTCTAACACACCTAGTTCACTTGGCGGAGCACACCCGCCATCATTAACATGAATAACTAAAAGGTGCTCGCCAATCAGAGATTATTTTCTCTGCTATGTCGAGCACCTTTTATAATTAATACGTTAACGCTAATCTAATACCTTTTTAATTGCATGATTTACACTGTCTTTTTGTTCGCTAATTAATTTAACACGACTTTCAATTACTTTAACATCCATCTTAATCTCACGTGTCAATCCAGGCACCTCTAATTTTGGTTCAAAAAACGTCTTAAACTCAGTTAGTCTTGTCGTTGTTCTTAGAACTCTTGCAATTACCGTAATAAAAGTAGTAAATTCCATATCCCCACCAACTGTATCTTCCAACCATTGCCAATCATTCCTAATCCAGTCCCAAGCTAATTGCTCTCCAACAGAATTAGATAAAACTCCAGCAAACCAGGCACGTAGATCCTGTGGTTTAATAATATTGGCATCTTCAAATTTATCCACAAGCACTTTTAGAAAGGCAGTTTCTTGAGAACTCGTCAATGCTACACAGATATCCGACTTAAAGCTTCCATCAGATGATTGTCGATGTGCTTGAAGTAATTTATCAAATAATTTTGTATCACCATAATTAACAACTTCATTTTTCAATATCACCGCTCTGACATCTGCAGGCAAATTGGCTATTTGATTCTCGCTTGCATTAAATAAATCATGGGCTTGTTTTATAGCCATCTTGTTATCACCATAAATTGCAGCATTGACAACATATGGTCTTGTTAATTGATCATCTACAGATTCTTCTGACTTTTGAACCCATCCAAGTCTTTCAAGTTGAGCGAAACTAAGCTTATTATAAAGCCTTCTCAGATTCTTTTCTTCTTCACTTTTAGGAGTTACAAATTTACGTAAATTGCCAACAATACCATACAAAGCTTTATTAACCAATACATATTTACTATCTGCAAATTTTGTAAGCAAAGGTACAATTGTTTCATATGAAACAATATTTCCTTCGGCCAATAATTTTAAATCTTGGAGAATCTGCAATTGTGTAATTGCATCATATTCATTCGCATTTTCCAAAATATCCGATAACAAAGTTTGATCATATTTAACAATAAAATGGGCATTATTGCCAACGTTAATTTGGAGAGGAGCTTTATTACGTGATTTCAAACTAGCAAAGTTTGAAATCTTAATTTCTTTTTCGGACATAATAGCAGGAATCTCAGGATAATTGCTACTTAAAGGTATTTGCCATATTCTTCCTATGTCATTTCCCTCACCAATAAAGAATTGTTGCTGCGAAAGAATCAATTCATCATTTACAAGTTTTGCAGAAACAACAGGATATCCTGGTTGTTCTAGCCAAGAATTAACAATTGCTAAAATATCCATTCCTGATGCTTCACCAAGTGCCTGCCATAAATCCGAACCTGTCGCATTTGCATATTGGTGTTCCTTGAAATAATTTTTCAATCCTGCTCGTAACGCATTGTCACCAATCAAAGATCTGACCATAACAAGCATTCTTGCGCCCTTAGCATACACAATTGCCCCATCAAATAATGCATCAATTTCAGCAGGATTTTTGACTTGCACATGCACCGATTGAACACCATCAGTTGCATCTCTTTGGAGTGCCGCAGGATTTTCTGTAGCTTGGAATGTCTCCCAAATACCCCACTCTGGTTCTAATGCATCTATTGCAACATATTCCATCATATTGGCGAAACTTTCATTTAACCATAAATCATCCCACCATTTCATTGTCACTAAATCACCAAACCATTGGTGAGCTAATTCATGAGCAATTACAGTAGCTACTAATTGTTTCATATCAAGAGACGTATTATCTGGATCGAGTGTCAAATAAACTTCACGATAAGTTACCAACCCCCAGTTTTCCATCGCCCCTGCAGAAAAATCAGGTAAAGCAAGTTGCCATGAATGTGGTAACGGATATGGTGTCTCATAAAAATCTTCATAAAATTCAATAGATCTTTTAGCAATATCCAAACCAAAGTCCAATTCTTTAGCCTTATGAGCCTTTGTGGCAAAAACTCCAATTTTTACTCCACTTTTAGTTTCTGTGTATTTTGCCTGTAAATCGCCAAATGCAAAAGCAACTAAATAAGTCGACATACGAACTGTAGTGTCAAAATAATGTACCCCATTTTCCACATGGTTCTCTGGCATATTTGCAAGTGTAGTCTCACCTTGCTTTTCATCATACTTGAGTGCCAAAGAAAAAGTTGCCTTAGCCTCAGGCTCATCAACACACGGAAAAGCTTGACGTGCAAAATTTGTTTCAAATTGTGTACCGATAATTTGTTTCTGAACACCATCGATTTCATAATAAGACGGGTATATTCCCATCATTGAATCAGTCAACTTTGTCTCATAACCAATCTTAACTTCAACTTCACCCGGTTTTTCAACAGTCAGACGAAGCGCATCACTAGCTGTATCTAGTACAAACTCTCTAGGTTTCCCACTTACTTCAACTAAATTAATATTCAAATCTTTTTGATGAATTGCAATATCCGTACTTTTTGCAACTCCGGTTATTTTTGTTGTTCCTTTTATCTTTTTTGTTTCCCGATTTACATCAATATAAATATCGTAATGTGTTGGTTGGAAATCATTGTAGAATCGTGCTATTTCAGTCATATTTTCTCCCCACTTTATTAGAATAATATCATTATACATCCTATTCAGAGTAAGTTAAAACTTGAAAATTGATAGCATTTCAAAATTAATGACAAAATCCATGAAAACATCATTTTAAACAATCACTCTTTTATTATACTTTTAGCTTAAATTCCTTGTAGATAAACAAAAGCCTGCTGTGCAGCTTGTCTTCCAAAAACAACCGTTTCTGCAATTGAGTTGCCACCAATTCGATTATTACCATGTAATCCACCTGCAACTTCTCCAGCTGCAAATGCACCGGAAATTACATATCCATTTCCATCTAAGATTCTGGTTTTCTCATCAACATGTACCCCACCCATCGTATAATGAACAGCTGGTGCAACGTGAATTGCATAGTATGGCCCAGCATCTAATTTGTTGTTCATTCCGGTTTTTCTTCCAAATTCAGTATCCGCTTCTAGCGCAACTGCTTCATTCCATTTTGTTAGAGTTGTGGTTAGATTTTGCTTATTGATTTTTAAAATCCTGGCTAACTCAGCAATAGTAGTTGCACTTTCTACTAACCCAATATGGTTGTAGAATTCAATAGCTTTAACACGTTTTCTGACTTTTTCATCAAAAATTAAGTAGGCACTCTTTGATGTTAGCGCGGTAATCGCTTGTGAAACAATTTTTCTTGTGTCCAGTTCATCTACAAATCGTTTTCCCTCATCAGAAACAAGAATAGCTCCCTCACCACGAACTGTTTCACCTATCAAATATGCATGCGCCGTATCTTGTTGAACTGTTGGATGAATTTGTATCATCTCCATTTGAATTAATTCAGCACCTATTTCTTGTGCTAACAATAATCCATCACCAGTCGCTCCGCTATGATTTGTTGTCTGATATTTTAATAACTCTGGGCGATATTTCTTTATCCATTCATTTCCGGCTCCAAACCCGCCTGTTGCAATAACAACTGACTTTCCAATAATAGTTTTTTGTAAATTCTCACCTACGCTAATAACTACTTCCATTTCAGTAACATTCTTTTTCAAGTGTTCGACTTTAATCTGTGTAAACAAAGGAATTTTGTCTTTTTGAATGATACGCAACAATCCACTTATTAGGTACGCTCCAACTGGTGCAGTTGAAGCTGGTCGATGTGCTCTTTTTTTACTCATTCCACCTGTTGTTGTTAAATCTGTCAGTTCTATTCCATGTGAAGAAAGCCATTCAATTGCCAATGACGCATGAGTAGAAAAATATTCCAACATTTCTTGATTATTTAACCTTCCTCCACCTTGATAAGTCTCATTGTAGAATTCCCTAAAACTATCGACCACTCCATTAGACAGCTGTACCTGTGTTTCAGCCGCATTCATTCCTGAGGATGCACGATTAGTATTTCCACCAACCCTATTCATTTTTTCCAAAACAACCGGTTTAAGACCAAGCTCGTACGCCTGAATTGCACAAGTTAGTCCTGTACTCCCAGACCCAATTATTATTACATCATAGACATCTTTTAGTTCTTTCAAATCATTAGGTTCAAAAATAAACTTTTCACTCAATCAAATTTCTCCTTTCAATATCTTTAAGTCTTAATTTACTAGCACCTGTAGCCTTTTAATTTTGTTCTATCATTGTCATTTTTTTAGGATCAACCCACTTGTCAAAATCAGCCTCTGAAATTTCCCCAGACTCTAACGCTGCCTCTTTCAAAGAAATCCCCTTTCTTTGTGCTAATTGTGCAATTTCTGCACTTTCATGATACCCAATATGTGGTGATAAGGCTGTTACCATCATCAATGAATTATTTACCAAATCTGTCATTTTCTTCTCATTAACAGTCATTTTAGAAATCATTTTTTCGTTAAAGCCCTTAATTGTTTGCGTTAATAACTCAACTGATTCCAAAAAAGCATCAATGATTAATGGTTTATACACGTTCATTTCAAAATTCCCTTGAGAAGCTGCAACTGTAATAACAGTATCATTTCCCATAACTCGAATTGCTGCCATAGTTATTGCTTCTGCTTGTGTAGGGTTCACCTTTCCAGGCATAATAGAAGATCCCGGCTCATTAGCAGGTATATTTAACTCCCCATATCCTGCACGAGGCCCACTTGCTAAAAATCTTACGTCATTTGCAATTTTAAGCAAATCGGATGCAAGTGTTTTTAACGTTCCGTGAACCGCATTAATCGCTGAATGTGCTGCTAGGCCATAAAACTTATTATTTTCTACATTGAATTCATAGTGATAGTAATCGTTAATGTTATCGTTCACGATTTTTGTAAATTCTTTTGTAGTGTTTAATCCCGTTCCAACTGCTGTGCCACCAAGAGGTAATTCAGTTAAGCTCCCTTTTATATTAATAATAAAGGTCAAATCATGTTCCAACATGCTCACCCAGCCACTAATCTCCTGACCAAAAGTTAAAGGAGTTGCATCTTGTAAATGAGTTCTCCCTATCTTTACAGTTTCCCAATATAAATCTTGCTTTTTTTTCAATTCACTGATTAAGCTCTTAATCTCCACAATTAAATTTTGTAAAGACTGTATGGCTGCAATATTCATTGCAGTAGGAAAGACATCATTGGAACTTTGTCCCATATTGACATCATCATTTGGTAAAATTTCAATTTTACTGTTTAAAGTCTTTGCCATATGTGCAATTACTTCATTCACATTCATGTTAGTCTGCGTGCCTGACCCTGTCTGGTACACTTTGAGTGGAAAATCTTTTCTTAATTTGGAATCTTTAAGTGCTAAAAGCATATCTACTGCCTTAACAATTAGTGTTTCTTTACTACCATCTAATTTTCCAAGCCTATGATTTGCAGTTGCCGCTGCACTCTTAATTACTAATAATGCTCTAATTAACGTAAGCGGCATCTCATTTCCAGCTTTAAAATTTTGTCGACTTCGTTCTGTTTGTGCACCCCATAGTGCAGTTGCTGGAATACTAACTTCGCCAAGCGTATCACTTTCGATTCGAAAATCCATCTTAAACACTCCTTTTAAAAAGTTTGTTAATCATTACACAAGAAATTTTACAACAAAACTTAATTTAAATCATCCTTATTCCATGTATATACATTCTAAAAATTTATATTGTGGTTGCCTTCAAAAATAATTCCCTCTGGTTTTATAAAATTCACATTGTATTTTATAAAACTTAGTGCTATATTATTAGATAATATGAGCATATATTCATATTAATATGGGAGGGGGCTTAGTTATGGAGGAATCAAAAACTACAAGTTTACGTTTTTTATCAGTTACAATCTTAAATATTTTGATTACCTTTTTTGAATTACTTGGTGGCATCGTTTCGGGGAGCCTTTCGCTAATATCTGATGCATTTCATAACTTCGGTGATACTTTTTCAATAGTTTTGAGTTATCTTGCTAACAGACTTGGAAACAAAAAGGCAACACCAAAAAATTCCTATGGCTATCGTCGTGCTGAAATTATTTCAGCCTTATTCAATTCTATTTTATTAATCTTAATTTCACTCTTTTTGCTAATAGAAGGTATAAGTCGTATTCAACATCCTGAAAATGTGAAAAGTGGTCTAATGTTTTGGGTCGCTGTCATTAGTTTTTTTGCAAATTTAATCGCTGCTCTTTTACTTCATACGGGTGCACACAATAACCTCAACATCAAAGCAACATATTTACATCTTTTGAGTGATTCACTTGCTTCAATTGGTGTTATTATTGGCTCTATCCTTATTTACTTTTTTAATTTAACTTGGATTGATCCCTCCATTACCATCCTAGTATCTCTATATATTGCCTATGAATCTCTTCCAATCATCAAACAGACTTTTTCAATTTTGATGGAAGGCTCACCAGACATCAATATCGAAAAAGTAAGGGAGGATTTACTATGCATTCCTGAAATTAAAGATGTTCATCATTTTCACTCTTGGTCAATCAACGAAAACGAGCTAATAGCATCTGTTCATGTCAACCTACCTAATCTATCTCTTAGTGAAATTGAAAAAGTGTATAGCAAAATTGAACAGATTTTAAAGAAAAAGTATAATATTAGCCATATCACAATTCAAGCCGAGTGTACAAGAGGGCTAAAGAAAGCAATGTGTCTTTCAGCTGAAGATGAAAATGACATTGATTTAAAATTAAATAAATAAAAAACTAGTTCAAAGTTAGGTGGAAACCCTAAATTAAATTGAACTAGTTTTTTGAATATATTAACTATTTTGACTCAAGAAATCCAATGCAGCTTGATAATTGGGTTCATTTGTTTGCTCAACAATAAGTTCACAATATGCCACTTTCCCTTTAGAGTCCAAAATCCATATACTTCGTGCATCAACAGCACCATCATCCACAAAAATCCCCATACTCTTACCTAAATTTCCATTCTCGTCAGAGAGTAATTTCATTTTCTTGACACCCTCCGCAGCACACCAGTCCATTTGTTGTTCTGTTGAGTTAGTTGAAATGGTCAAGAAATTAATTTCTGGAAATTTATCAACATCCTGATTGAATTTCTTTGTAGAAATGCTGCATACACGTGTATTAATATCAGGAACAAAACTAATTAATGTATAGTTGCCAAAAATATCCCCATTTTGTACAAAACTTTCTTGCGTATTTTTCAGTTTAAAGTCAGGAAAAATTGTTCCAATTTTTATTGGTTCTCCGTTAGTCGTTGTTGGCTCTTCATGTCTTGTTATCTTCATCATAAACATTCCTTTCTTGCTAGTTAATATTGTATGATAGAAATTAAAATAAGCGCAAGCATTTAAGCTGATACTTCATAGTTTTTAAAATAATTTTTAGGTTCTATGAGTTAATATGTAATTCTACAGTTTTGCAACCCACTTTAATCTGTAACAGTATTGTAACAAGGATCTTTATTGCTTACAGTACATATTACTATATTTATTTGCTATACTGTAATTATTCTTATATGTCAATAATAAAATAAACTTTAAAAAAAACTTTAATAAGGAAGTGACCTTTTTGAAAAAACGTAAAGATCGAATTGCTCATCAAAAATATTTAGAGCAAATTAAACACATAAGAAGTATAAGTAGAACTGCCTCGTATGTTGGGACCGGCTTTTTACTTGGGTCTGCATCGCTCCCTATCTTTAAAGCAAAAGCAGATACTACTGTTTCCCAAAATATTGCTAGCTCTACTAATTCTGCAGTTTCATCTGACTCTGTTTCTTCTAACAAAATAACAACAAATACCGACACTACTTCTGCAAATAACAGTGTCACAAGTTCAAGTGCTGCAAGTTCAAGTGCTGCAAGTTCAAGTGTCGCAAGTTCAAGTGCTGCAAGTTCAAGTGCTGCAAGTTCAAGTGCCGCAAGTTCAAGTGCCGCAAGTTCAAGTGCCGCAAGTTCAAGTTCTACTTCCTTAGACACTTCTTCTTTAACATCAGTTCCTGTCAAAGTTGCTACATTTCTCAACAACATTACAAGTTCTGCTCAGCAAATTGCTCAACAATACAATATTTACGCTTCTTTGATGATTGCTCAAGCTGCTATTGAAAGTAGTTGGGGTAGTAGCACTTTATCTACAGGAGCTCACAATCTCTTTGGAATCAAATATTCCGGCTCTGGTAGTTATGTTACTATGAATACTTCAGAATATTATAGTGGAGCATACCATACAGTCGCTGCTAAGTTTCAATCATACAGTAGCTATAGTGATTCTTTGGTTGCTTACGCCAAATTAATAGCTAATAATTTCAGTAACTCTACAAAAGCTAATTCTTCCACAGTTTCAATTGCTGCAACAAATCTTACTAATGGGAAATATGGTACATATGCTACTGATCCTAGTTACGCAGCAAAACTCATGACTATCATTAACACTTACAATTTAACTAAATATGATACTACTAATTCTACTAACAATAGTTCTAGTTCAACTAGCAACACTTCTTCTAGCTATACTGTTAAATCCGGCGATTCTTTGTGGGCGATTGCTAATAAGTACGGTATCTCTGTTGCAAACTTGAAGAGCTGGAATAGTCTTTCGTCTGATACTATTTACGTTGGACAATCTCTTAAGGTCTCTGATTCTTCTAGTTCTAATAACAGTAGTTCTAGTTCTAATAACTCTTCTTCAACTAGTTCTAGTTCAACTAGCAACACTTCTTCTAGCTATACTGTTAAATCCGGCGATTCTTTGTGGGCGATTGCTAATAAGTACGGTATCTCTGTTGCAAACTTGAAGAGCTGGAATAGTCTTTCGTCTGATACTATTTACGTTGGACAATCTCTTAAGGTCTCTGATTCTTCTAGTTCTACTAACAGTAGTTCTAGTTCTAATAACTCTTCTTCAACTAGTTCTAGTTCAACTAGCA
>NZ_AYZE01000005.1:130843-205239 GCF_001436735.1 Liquorilactobacillus cacaonum DSM 21116 | reverse complement strand
TTTTATATAATACCATCGCAATTCTGAAATGTCAAACACTTTTTAAAATTTGTTTTTTCATGTGCAACGTTTCTGAATAAGCAACGAATATAACTATACACATCATTCAATTCATTGTCAACGTTCTTTTAACTATTTTTATTTTTTCTGTCAAAAATAACCTTTATATTTCTTTTTAAAACCTGAAAAAAAGTTAAGGACTTAACTATTCTGTCAGCATCTACGTATTTTCTGATAACTCGTAAAACCTTTTTTGGTTCCTTTGAAGAAAAAGTAAATAACCCATTCTTTTTGGTTTTTATAGCATATCGTGGAATCCAATTTCCCTTAAACAGGACTGAAACAATAACAAAATCCACTTCTTCCCAAGGAATCTGAATAAAGTTTTTTACATTCCTACTATTATAGAATTCAAATCCTTTATCACCTATCATTATTTTTCCATAATCGGTCATACCCATATGCGAATTACCATCGATAACTAAATCTACTTTAGTATTAATTGATTTAACCATTTTTTATCCCCTATCATCAAATTATCCAAGCTAATTGTATAACACTTTTTAAAAATTAAATCATAATAATCTCTTATATAGTCGCTATTTTCTCAATTAAACAAAAGGAGCCAAGTCAAGTATCATCGACTAGCTCCCCACCACTTATCGTTTTATATCTATAATTACATTACGCCTAAAACATGCATCACAACACCAAATACGAAAAGCCCTAATATAATAATAATAGGTGAAACGTTCTTTTTTAATAACCACATACATAAGAACGTAATCAACAAAGCAGCAAGACCTGGAATTAACTGATTTAAATTATCTTGTAAAGTAGTTACTTTATACTCGGTTAACGAAAGTCCTGAACTTTGCTGAATCAAAGCTTCTTTAATGCCCGCTGCACCGGATGGAAGCTTACTCCAATCAATATATGCACCTGCACTTTGTTTTATGCTTGAAACCTTTACAGGACTAAAATCAACATTAACCCATCTTTCTATAAGTGCTGCTAGTATAAACATACCTAAAATTGATGCGCCCTTTGTTATATCTTGTAAAATACCGCCAGATAAGTCCTCTGTGATTTTAGAACCAGCCTTATAACCCATTTCCTGTGTATACCACATAAAGCTCATTCTTATTGCATTCCAAACAACAAAATATAATATCGGTCCTACAATACTTCCACTAATTGCTAAAGATGCTGCTAATGCACCAATAATCGGCTTAACCGTGTACCAAAATACTGGATCACCTACACCAGCAAGTGGGCCCATCATACCAACTTTAACACCTTGAATTGTAACATCATCAATAGGTGTTCCATTTGCTCTTTCTTCCTCTAATGCCATAGTAACACCAATAATTGGTGATGCAACATATGGATGAGTGTTAAAAAATTCCAAATGTCTAGTTAAAGCTGCTGACCTATCTTCTTTAGTTTTGTAAAGTCGCTTGAGCGCTGGGATCAATGTAAAAGCCCAACCACCATTTTGCATTCTCTCATAGTTCCAAGAACCTTGAAGAAATGTTGATCGCCACCAAACATTAATTCGATCTCTTTTACTTAATTTAACTTGATTAGCCATTATTCTTTCCTCCTTCACTAATACTTATCTATTAAATCACCAACAGGATCACCAGTATTAGAACTGCTGCCTCCGTTGCCATTTCCACCCTTTTTTGATAAAGTCAAATAAATAAGGGCTAATGAAACGCCAATAGCACCAAGACCAATAAGCGTAATTTCAGTAACTGCAGCCAAAACAAATCCTAATATAAAGAATGGCCAAACTTCTCGGCTTGCCATCATATTAATAACCATTGCATACCCAACAGCAACAACCATTCCTCCACCAATAGCTAAACCGCCAGTCAACCAATCAGGCATTGCACTCAACAATGCTTTCACTGGGCCGGCACCAAGAGCAAGAATCAAAGCTGCAGGAATTGCAATTCTTAGTCCTTGCAAACAAATACCCGCGATTTGCCAAAGTTCAATTTTTCTAAAACTACCTTCTTTAGCAGCACTATCCATAAGATGAACGATACCAGTTGAAATAGTACGAGCAATAATTGTTAATAGTAATCCAGCTACAGCTAAAGGAATTGCAATGGCAATGGCAGAAGAAATTCCTTCTCGTCCTTGTCCTCCTAATACTAAAATAATTGCAGAAGCAATCGAAGCTAATGCCGCATCTGGAGCGACTGCCGCACCGATATTTGACCACCCTAAGGCAATCATTTGCAAGCTACCACCTAAAATTACACATGGTATTAACTGTCCTGTAACCAAACCAATCAATGTACATGCAATAACTGGTTGATGAAAATGAAATTCATCCAGAATACCTTCCACACCTGCCAAGAATGCAACGAAAATAACTAAAATAACTTGAATCAGATTCAAACTCATAATTTAACCCTCCATTCACTTTCTATTTTTTTCATTTAACATTTCTTGAGCTTTCCTCAAAATACCATCCATGTTTTCTTTACCATCGCTTGGTACTTTTCTAACGTCAAATTTTATTCCTTTTTCCTCAAGTTTCTTATATGTGTCTATATCATCTTGATTAAATGCTAAAACTTTATTTGGTTGAACTTTTCCAGCAGAATGTGCCATAGATCCTATATTCAATGTTTCTAGTGGCACCCCTCCCTCAATAGCTTTGAGTGCATCTTGTGGAGTTTCGAAAAGTAATAATGCTTTTTGGCCACCAAAATGTTGATCATCCTTTGCTAACTTAATCATTTGAGCAATAGGCACCACATGGGCTTTCACTCCATTCGGAGCTGCTTGTGTAATCATCTTTGTACGCAACTCATCTCTTGCTACATTATCAGAAACTACTATTATCCTCGTAGGGTTTACCGTCTTACTCCATGCTGTAGCAACCTGCCCATGTAACAGCCTTGAATCAATTCGAGCTAAAACATACTCAAATTTTCCTGGACGACCACCTACATTAGATTTAACAACAACACTTTCACTAGTTTTTTGCGGTTGAAGTTCTTCTGGTTTAATTTTCACGCCATCTTTCGCAGTTTCAATAATATGAGTCGCAATTTCTTGTGCAGATTCCATTGATAATCTTGACGCATATGCTTCGATTACCATCGGAAGATTCATCCCAGCAACAATTGCCCATGTATCTTTATGCTTTTCCAACAAATTATTAGCTTGATTAAAGGGTGTCCCACCCCATAGATCAATCAAGAAAAGAACTTCATCTTGATTATCAAAAGACGAAACAGCTTCTTCCATCTTTCTTCTAACATCATCCGGGCCTTCATTAGGCATTAGCGTAACAGCCTTAACATTTTCTTGTTCTCCAAAAATCATCGAACCAGACTGGAAAATGCCTTCTGCAAACCCACCGTGGCTCGCAAGAATAATTCCTACCATGTTTTATACCTCCTATATTTTTTCTTTTGCTTGTACTGCAAAGTTGAACAAAAAACAACGATGGTCACCATATTAAGTAATATAAAGCATCAATTTAGACTAATTTTTTTTCCAAAAGAGAATGCCACAAGTCCTTTGAATTATCACCCGAAACTTTTCGAACATCCAACTTAATCCCTTTATTATGAATCCAACCAAATGCGGAAATATCATTGGTATTTACAGCAACCGCATCACTGACCATTACTTTAGTTTTATCAAAACTAATGGCTCCAATATTTACGGAATCTACCTTAATGCCTCCTTCAATTAATCTTTTTGCATCCACAGGTTCTTCCACCAGAATCATCACTTTTATCCCGTTAAAACGAATATCATGATAAATTCTAATCATTTTTTCAATGGTAACAACATTGACTTTTATTCCCGGTGGGCTAGCCTGTACTAATAAGGTCAACCGAATTCTATCTTGCGCAACACTATCAGATACTACTAGTATTCTGTTGACTTTTGTCACTTTTGCCCAGTTCGTAGTTACTTGCCCGTGAAGTAAGCGGCTATCAATCCTTAAAAGGCGAATTTCCATTGACAATTATCTCCAGTTCATTATTTGCAATATATTACTTAATATAGTTTGTAGTTATCAATGATCCCTACACTCAATTAATAAGCAAGTTTCGTGCCATATTTGTGTATCATCTAATTTTACCTTTAATTAAACGTTTTCTTTAACAAAAAACAAGGAATGACACACTAAAAATAGTGTGTCATTCCTTGTGTATCATTTTTTGAGTTCTGTATTAAAGAGTTGTACCACATAATATGTTTCATTTTCGCCTAGTTTGATATCCAGTATTTCTTGCAACATCTCATTTGCTTTTATTATTACTTTATATATCGGTGTTTTTTGAATGTTGCTTATTTCTTGTGTTGAAACTGTCATTTTTGAACCCATTAAAACTCTCTCAATAGCCCCAGCTAAATGCATAATAAGGCTTATTCTAAAAGTATTAGTAAGTTTCATCTGTACTCGTCTGTCAACAAAATCACAATACTTCCAAAGAACGTTTGTAATTTTTTTTGGATTTAAAAACGTAAAATATTGCTCTAAATATTTTTGCGCCATTTCTTCAGTTATTGAATCAGAGTACTCAAATTCAATTTTTTGACCCTGAGATTGGTCCATATTTTCAATTAATTCAATGAGACTTTTCCCCCCATCTTGCAATAACTGTTTTAAAGGAATAAAAGGAGCAGATATATCTGGATTTATTATCCCTGTAGTAGCCACAATTCGTTGATTTTTTTTGATTTTTTTCATTTCTTGTTTCATCTGCACAACAGAGACTGGTAGAACCTTGATATCATCTATCAAATTGTCAATCAATATCTCATCCAGTAATTCTTTGATTTTCCTTGCTGTGCCTACTCCAGTAGAACAAACTGCAACTATCACTTTTTCCTTTTTTGAGTTTTTTTCTGAACTCGGTTGTTTCTTAATTTCTACTCTTTCTGCTGCCCTAGAATATCCCGCAAATTCACGTAATTCCCGATAAACCGTTGTTAAATCACTATCAATTAGCGCGGTCTTTCTAGCTGCTTCCAAAATCATAGCAGTTGTAACCATATCAATTGTTCGAACTTCCACCTGTGTTTTTTCAGTTAATTTACTGCTAAAAGTACTTAAGGAGCCCATATCAACTAAAAGAAGCACACCATTTCCTTGATTTATTTTCCTTACTTCTTCCGCAATTCCATCAAATGCAATTTTTGGACTCATTTCCAATGGCATATCATAAGACGTAATATTTTCGACTGACAATAACTGAGTAACCACTTGTACCATTGATGAAGCAGTGCTTTTTCCATGTGCTGCTACCACAATTCCTACCATCCCAGCTTTAGGTTCTGATTTCAAAGAAACAAGCAAGATTGCCATGTAATACACTTCGGATTCAGGAATTGGGAACTGGTAAGATTCTTCTATTATAACTTTAACCTTTTGTGCCACCTCTAATTCCGCTGGATAATCATGTACCATTGATATTAAATCACTTGATATTTGCCTGAGCGGTTTCCCAGACTGAACTCGTTTTACAAACGAACTGATGTGCAAACTCATCGCATATATAAAATTATCACGAGCAGGATATGCCTCTTCTTCTACAAGAAATTTTTGTATTTTTTTAGTTAATTTAATTACTTCTTGATCTACAATTTCGTTTAGTCGATCCTCTGCTGCATTCAATTTTCTTTTACTGTAAAATGATTTAAGATGTAAATTGATATCTGTCATAATAAAATTATTTATGGCACCTTTATCTAACCCTTCATCTTTCAATAAAGCTGCCTTGTCTCCAATAATTTCATATAAATTATATGGTAATTCATAACTATCAGATTCAATATATTCTTTTTGAGCAGATGGCTTTATAATCATTTTCGTCTCTAATAACCTAGTTATCTCACTCAATTCATGTCTATCATTAGCCAAGTGAGATAACCCGTCTTTGACATTTGGGGGCAGTTGATCAAACTTCAGTCTGATTTCATTTTCATTTTGCATATTATTCAAAAATCCTTGAGCACACACTAGCTGGACATTAGATTTCAACTGGCCAACATTCCCATATGTGACACTTCCAATTAAAGCCTGAACCACATCCTCATTCAAACAAATATCTCTTTGAATTCTATTTGCTTCAAGTGTCAGTAGCTGTTCCAATAGTTTGATTTTTTCTCGTGCAGTTCGTTGTTCAAATGTAGGTAGTTGAATTATAATTGGAATTCTTCTTACGAAGGTTTGCAACAACGAACTTTCTGGATTTTCTGTTGTTGCACAAACTAGCCTAACATCCGCTTGATGTACTTTTGCTGTTTCGCCCAATCGACTATATATTCCATGATCCATAAAATAAAAAATCATTTCTTGCCCCTCCGGAGGTAATCGATGAACTTCATCCAAGAAAAGCATCCCTCCATCTGCTTGTTGAATCAATCCATCTTTATCTTCGTTAGCTCCTGTAAAAGCTCCTTTAACATATCCAAAAAGATGAGACATCAACAACTGCGGATTATGAGCATAATCTGCACAGTTAAATGTGATAAATTTTTTCTTTAATAAGACCTCGGATTTAATTGCAAAACGATACATTGTATTTGCAAAATATGTTTTCCCTGATCCAGTAGGTCCTATAATTAGCGTGTTCAATCCTCGCGGAGGATACAATAATGCTGCTTTAGCTTGTTCAACTTGATTTCTTAAACTGTCATGATTTCCAATCATTTCATCAAAAGCAACTATTTTAGGAGTTGTCGTCGAAAAATCCCTTTCAACTGGATGAGAAAATGTTTCTTTTGGATGCTTTACCTCTAAATCTGAGTCTTTATTTTTTTCATTAGTATTCATCCAGTATCTTACTGGTCTTCCTGCTTGCTTATTGACTATCCCTTTGCGTACAAGTAAATTTAACTCCTTACTAACATTTGATCTAAAAATACTAAGTCGCTCAGCCACTTGACTGGTTGTAACTGCATTACCGACCCCAGTACCATGACTCGCTAAATAATCTAATATTTTTTCACGACGCGTCATGTTTGTAACCCCTTTCTTACTGTGTATCAAAAGTGTATCACTCATCTTATATAGTTTCAAATTTTGACACTTGATATATCCAAATAACATCTGAAAAAAATTCGGATTGTCCATTAAGCTGTTTCGTTTGAAGCTACACTGTAATTTTATTATCACTTGATTTTAATACCTTTTCTGTGCTACTAAAAAGGAGTATGCACAAGCCAAATGCCAGCTTGTGTCACACTCCTAAGTAATATTATAGATTTGGAAACATAGTGCAATTAGAATTAAAGTTCTATTTATTTTACATATGCATCTTTAAAGTTAAAGTTAACACCTGCAGAATTATAGATTACACCTTTAACTTTGGATTTAACCAAAGTAGCCTGTGATTGTTGATATAAAGGAACAACTCCTTGATCCTTCATAAGAACTTCAGAAGCTTCTACCATATCATTCCAACGCTTTGAAACTGACCCAGCATCCGCATTTTTAGAAGCAGAAATTAAAGAGTCATATTCAGAATTCTTCCATTTCCCATTGTTATACGAATTGTCTGACGTAAATAAATCTAAGAATGTAATTGGATCTGAGAAATCAGCACCCCAACCAGAAAGAACTACATCAAACTGACCATTTTCTGACTTACTTAAACGTGTCTTAAATGGAACATTGTTCACAGAAACTTTGATACCTGACAAAGTCTCTTCAAGTTGACTTTGAATATAAGCAGAAACATCTTTTGCTGCATCAGTATCATCTGCTAATAAAGTAAATTGAACACTGTTCGTCCCAAGTTCTTTCAAACCTTCTGCCCATAACTTCTTTGCTTCAGCTTTATCAGATTTAATAGCATCATATGACTTAGCATCTTGCGTAAAGTCCTTACCATGGTATGAGGCAAGCCCCTTTGAAACAATCCCAGGTGCAACAAGCGAGCCATCTCCTAATACCTTTTTAACCAACTGGCTACGATTGATTGCCAAAGATATTGCTTGTCTAATTTTCTTGTTTTGGAAAACCTTTTGTGTCTGATTAAATTCGAGATAATTAATCCGTGCCCCACTACGAGGTGTATATTCCTTTGAACTCGACAATTGTTTTGCTTGCTCTGAACCTAGAAGTGTTTCATCAAGCTTTCCACTTTGATACAGGTTATAACTCGTAGTTGTACTCTTATTTACTTTGAAGTTAATCGCTGAAAGTTTAACATCTTTCTTGTCCCAATAACTATTATTTTTCTTCAAGGTCCAATTCAAGTTAGATCCTGTCCAACCAACCATCTTAAATGGTCCACTGTAGACCATGTATTTTGAAGCTGTTCCATACTTACTACCATATTTTTCGACTACGCTCTTATTTTGAGGGAAGAATGATGGGAATCCCATTAACAATTTAAAATACGGAACTTTCTTCTCCAGAGTAACAACTAACTTATAATTGCCTTCTGCTTTAATTCCAAGCGTACTGACTGGTTTTTTACCGGCAGAAATAGCATCTGCATTTTTAATTCCACTAAACAAATATGCATATTCTGATGCCGTCTTAGGATCAACTGTTCTTTGCCATGAGTAAACAAAATCATTGGCTGTAAGTTTATCCCCATTGCTCCATTTTGCATCTTTACGCAATGTAAAAGTATACGTCATTCCGCCATTAGAAATCTTAGTCGACTTGGCAATCCCTGGTTCAATCTTGCTATTTTTTCCAAGACGATATAATCCTTCGTTAGTATTATTCAACATATCAAAACTGATTGTATCCGTTGCCTTTGAAATATCCATTGAAGGCAATTCGGAAGCTTCATTCCAATTAATAACTTGCTTTGAACTCGATGATCCTGTGGAAGAACTACTACTTCCACAAGCAACAAGCATCAATGAAGCCGTTGCAATCACTGCACCTAAACTTATTTTTTTCTGTAACTTCATTAAAAACATCCCCTTTTTATCACATCTAAACCACGAACGTTAACATGATATTAATTTTAAATTAAAATATAGTTAAAATCAATAAAATTATACTAAAATTTCATAATAAAAAAATGGCGACTACCTTCCAAAGTAGTCGCCTCACCGTATAATAGAATCTTAAGCTTACCAGATTAAATTTTAAAAGTCAACAATCAAACAAGAACAAAAGTTCGTTTTTGTTGATTATTTTGACAGGAGATGTATCATAATAGTTGAGGAATAAAGAAAGGAAGTCATATATTATGGCAAATAATTTGACAAATAGATTTAATGATTTGATGGGCGATTCAGACTTTTTCAGCGATTTAGGTCACTCTTTTTTTGACAATTTTAAACCTTTCAACCAAAGTCTTAAGACTGATATCAAAGAAACAAGTAAAGACTATACTGTAAAAATTGATGTACCTGGGATTACTAAAGAGGACATTTCACTTTATTATGACAACGATACGCTGTCAGTCGAAGCTAAAAAAGATTCATTTGCAGATGAAAGTGATAAAGATGGGAATATTATTACTAGCGAACGAAGCTATGGCAAATTTTCTCGCCAATATCATTTGACGAATATCGATAAAACAAAGATTTCAGCCAATTATGACAATGGTGTATTAAAAATAATTTTGCCAAAGTCTGATACTAAAGTTTTACCTACTAATCAAATCAAAATTGACTAAATTGTAAATAACATTCTATGTTAATTAGTCTAAACTAAAACATTGCTTAGCAAAAAGGCCGCCAATTTATTTTCTTGGCGGCCTTTTTCTATAAATATATTCAACATGTTAATTGAAATAGCCCAAGAGTATAACAATTTAATCTCACTAACGCAAAGTTCGTAAAAAAACAAAAAAACTATCTTATTAATGTTTAAATAGTATGATATACTAAAAAAGGCATATTATTATGCCAAAAACAAAAATAATAGTTCGTGTATATAGGGGGATGCTTTTTGAAAACAAATAGATATGTTATTGCCTTTTCAGGGATAATACTACATTTAATGATAGGTTCAGTTTATGCTTGGAGCGTTTTTACCGAACCCATCGCAACCCAAACTGGTTGGAATGAATCTTCGGTAGCAGGTGCTTTTAGTATTGCTATTTTCTTTCTAGGAATGTCAGCCGCCTTCATGGGAAGAATAGTTGAAATAGCCGGTCCAAGACTAACCGGGACTATTTCAAGTATCTTGTATGGTACAGGTATTGTCCTAACTGGTTTTTCAATTCATATTCATTCACTGATACTCTTATACATTGCCTACGGTGTAATTGGTGGATTAGGACTCGGATCAGGTTATGTAACTCCTGTTTCAACAATTATAAAATGGTTTCCTGACAAACGTGGTTTAGCGACCGGACTAGCAATTATGGGATTTGGATTCGCCGCTATGGTAACTGGCCCAGTGGCGCAAAAACTAATGTCTTCATTTGGACTTGAACAAACTTTTTATGTTTTGGGGGGCTTCTATTTTATTGTAATGATTGTTGCAGCCCAGTTTATTCGTAGACCAAGTGACTTTTCAAAGAATATAGCAAATAAAAAAAATG
Organism: Liquorilactobacillus cacaonum DSM 21116; assembly: GCF_001436735.1. Taxonomy (GTDB): domain Bacteria; phylum Bacillota; class Bacilli; order Lactobacillales; family Lactobacillaceae; genus Liquorilactobacillus; species Liquorilactobacillus cacaonum. Next base: position 194,728 of record NZ_AYZE01000005.1, on the reverse strand, counting down.
GTATTCGCATTACAAATGGCCCTGAGCTCACAGCAAATCAAGCGGTTAAAACGAAATCATTTATGCTTTTATGGGCTATGTTTTTTATCAATATTACTTGTGGCATTGGCTTAGTATCTGCTGCATCACCTATGGCTCAAGAAATGACAGGGATGTCGGCAGCCACCGCTGCAATAATGGTTGGCATAATCGGACTATTTAATGGGTTCGGTCGCTTAGTTTGGGCAACACTTTCCGATTTTATTGGACGTCCACTAACCTTCAGTATGATTTTTATTGTCAATGTCATTATGCTTTCAATCATGCTAACAGTTAGTACCCCCTTAATTTTTGTAGTTGCTCTTTGTTTAGTTTTATCTTGTTACGGAGCTGGTTTTTCCGTTATACCAGCATATTTAGGAGATATTTTTGGAACTAGCGAGCTCGGGGCAATTCACGGCTACATTTTGACTGCATGGGCCATTGCCGGTATTGTCGGTCCATTATTGTTATCTCTCACTCATCAAGTTCTTCATAGCTATTCCATCACACTAATAACATTTATTACTATTGATTTATTGGCATTAATCTGTTCTTTCTGGATTCAACGTAATTTCATTAAAGTCGGCAAACTAACAAGCAAATAATTAAATTTTAAAATCATATAATATTAGGGATTATGTCAGAATACGAATTTGACATAATCCCTAATTTCAATATAAATCGTATTTTATACTTTAACCTACAATACACAATAAATCTGCAATGTTTTCTGCAAAATAGAATTTAATCGATTAGTCTTTATTAAAACAGTTTCCTGATAATAAACCACTATTAATCTTGATACTTACTTTTTATCTGCTAACATAGTATTAGTACCAACTATATGAATCGATTATTTTTTTAAGTGAGGTTTTGGAAAATGTATCTTTTTGCTATTGGCGTTTTTATCGGTATCTTCTTACCATTACAAACCGCAATCAATTCACGTTTTCGTGAACGTGTCGTTTCACCATTTTTAGCATCAACTATTTCTTTTAGTGTGGGGACAATCTTTTTAGGAGTTCTTGTCATTGCGACTCACGGAATTTTAATACCAAGTTCTACGTTATTCTTACAACAACCCATTTGGATTTGGTTAGGCGGAATTCTTGGAATTGTTTTTTTAACTGGAAACATTCTTCTCTTTCCTCATATCGGTGGTGTTCAAACTGTCATAATGCCTATACTAGGTCAAATTCTGATGAGTATGATAATCGACAATTTTGGACTATTTTCCTCCACCCAACATCATCTATCACTACTTCGAATCTGTGGAGCAACTTTAGTTTTCTTTGGTGTAATAATCGCAGTTGCTCTTCCCAAAATGCTTCATAAAGACAAGTTAACTCTAGCTTCCAAAAATAACGAGTCACCTCTTTCGTTACTTAGTTGGTGTGTATTTGGAGTAATTACAGGTGCATTTAGTGCAACACAAACTGCAATCAACGGTCATTTATGTGTTATACTTAAATCATCAGTCAATGCTGCCTTCTTCTCTTTTTTAATAGGAACAATCTTTCTATGGATAATTGTTCTTTTTAAGGATTTAAAATCTTTGAAGAATTTAGGTAATAAAAATATTGTATGGTGGAATTGGAGTGGCGGATTACTTGGTGCAATTTTTGTTACTGGGAATTCTTTCCTAGTCCCTCAGTTAGGAACTGGGGTTGTAACAGTAATTGTATTAATCGGAATGATTATTGGAAGTCTCCTAGTCGATCATTTTGGTTTATTCCAATCGCCAAAACATCCTATTCAAGCCAGCCAAATTATTGGAATTATCGTAATGATTATTGGCGTTGGAATTATCAAATTACTATGAAAAATTACTAAAGCAAGTGAAAGGATGATAAATTATGAAAATTGGATTCATTGGAACAGGTGTTATGGGTGCAGCTATTGCGGGTCACTTAATGGATGCAGGTCATGAACTGACAGTTTATAACCGAACTAAAAGTAAAGCAGATACTCTAGTTGCTGCTGGAGCATCATGGGCTGATACTCCAACTAAAGTTGCGCAAAATAGCGAAGTTGTTTTTACAATGGTTGGCTTCCCCTCAGATGTTGAAGAAGTTTATTTTGGTAAAAATGGGATTTTTAATGGTTTAGAAAAAGAAGGGATTGTTGTTGACATGACAACAAGTCGTCCAAGTTTAGCCGTTAAAATTGCGAAATATGCAAAAGAACATGGCTTCCATGCTATTGATGCCCCCGTTTCTGGTGGAGATATCGGTGCAAAAAATGCTACCTTGACAATAATGGCCGGTGGAGAAGAAGAAACTTACAAATCACTTTTACCAATCTTTAAAGTAATCAGTAAAGCAACCAATCTTTTTGGTTTTGCTGGAGCGGGACAACACGCAAAAATGGCAAATCAGATTATGATTGCTGGAACAATGACTGGCTTAACTGAAATGTTACTTTACGCACAACATGCAGGCCTTGATGAACAAAAAATTCTTGAAACACTTTCTGCTGGCGGTGCAAACAATTGGAGTATGAACAATTATGTCCCACGTATCTTAAAAAATGATTTCACACCTGGATTTTTTGCAAGACATTTTCTCAAAGATTTGCGTATCGCTTTGGAAGAAGCTGACAAAATGGGACTAGACTTAAAAGCAACTGCTGAGGCTAAACGGCTTTATGAAGTAATGGTTGATGTCAAAGGACTAGGCTCACAAGGAACACAAGGTTTGATTAATATTTACAAATAATTAAGCATCCCATTAGATAAACAGGGTACATTTCAAAAAATTAAAAATTGCTATGAATAAGGACTAGGTCAAAATGTAAATTTCAACCTAGTCCCTATTTAATTTAAAATAAATTTTTAAAACAGAATCACTAAATAACCAATAAAATAACTAATATTAGCACGATTATAATACTCAATACTCTCAATATTATTACAAATTCGGGAGTTATAAAAGTGACCCTTATGTTATTAACCTTTTCTTTTGAAGAAGGTCTAACTAATAGTTGATTCTTTTTAACATCAAAACTCGTCTTGTGTCCATTCACTTCAACCAAATAATCAGCTTTATCATATATTAAAAATGGATTTTCATTTAAATGAATTCAACAATATTTGATTAAATTTTTCTGGAGCCTCCATGTGAACAAGATGTCCTGCTTTCTCCACTATGGCAACTTCAGCATCCTGTGCAAGCCTTTGACACAAAAATGCATGTTCACTTGACCATAAAGGTGAGCACGCACCTGCCACAAATATTTGTGGCTTTCGAATTGTGGCGATAACGTCCCGCCAATCTTGTTCCATATGATTAACCAATAAATCCTGATTAAGTTCATAATCAAATGGATGCTCTGCACGTTTTTGCTTTAAAAATTCCACAAATTCTGTGTTTAACTTAAGTGCATTCATATGTCTCCTAATTGATAATGGTGCATTTATCCAAAAGTTTTCCCAATAAACGTCTTTAATCCCATATTCCCAGTTTTTGTCATTAATTAGCTTAGGTGACTGATCAATTGTAATCACACGATCAATTTTCTTTTCACCAAATAAGGAAACATATGCCCATATTACGCTTGCTCCCATTGAATGTCCTACAAAGATAGCATCATTTATCATCAAATGATCAATTATTTCAGCAACGTCTGCGGCTAATCGATAAATTCTCAAATTCTTATGGGTTCTCATTGATTCTCCATGATTACGCCAATCCATTGTAATCACGCGGTATCCGCAATCTAACAAAAATTTTTTCTGATATTTCCACTCTTCTTTAATACCAGAATACCCTGATAATAATACAACTGTCTTTCCTGAACCTTCATCGTTAACAATAATAGATACATTATCACTAGTTCGAAATAACATTAAATAATCCCCTCTACTTTACCTAAAAATACGGTCAGAATTAACAAATCAGCTGAGCCACCTAGACTCAAATTTCGTTGTATAAAAAGTTGATCCAGTTCTTTTAAATAGTTAATTCCTGCTACAGTCTTACTACCACCTTTTTTAAAATAAGCTTTTGACCATTTTTTTATTTCGTCCACCACTTCAACAGTTCCAGCTCGTTTAATCAAATTTGAATCAGACACATTTGCTGCAATATACATTAATGTATCTACTAAACGCTGATTCAAACTTCCTGTTGTTTTTTGTAAAAATGGAAGCCCAACCTTTAAAACAGCAGGATACCCCGCAACAGCTTCTCCACGAATTCCAGTTTTTTTATACTTTAAGTACTGTATCTCTCCTGCACTCAATTGCTCACTAGGTTTTTGTTTCAAATATTGAAAATCGTCTTCTAATAAATTTCTGACCATTTTAATAATTGTATTAGCTAGTTCTTTTCTACTAAAAGTTTCATTTTTCTGCAAATAAGCCGTTGCACAGACGAGAATCCCTAAAGAAAAAATAGCTCCCTTATGTGTATTAATGCCATTTGTTGCAAGATACATCCGTTTTTCTGCAATAACGCCAACACGACGCAATTCATTAAACATTTGTGACAAATTATCACCAAGAAATTCATTCCCAATTTTTTGTGCAGCAACAAAATATGGATGCAATGCTTGCGCACTTTCAATAAAAGTAAAAACATCCATATCTTGATGAGAACCACTACTTGCAGGGTCTACCAATCCAGGCTTAGGAGTTGTCACAACTTCATACAAAAGCGCACTAACAGCCATTTGCGACAAATCAAATTTAATTTCTTCTCTTTGTTCACTTTTTTTTATATAAGAAGATATCGCCATTTGGACTTCTTCAATTGAGTGCTTTTGTTCCTTTACACAGTACTTTGCATTATTATTACAAACCAAACATTTACGTGGTTCAAACCCCAATTGTGTCCTTGACAATTGATAACCCTTATCATCCTTACTCATCACATCAACATCAAAAAGTCTGCCAAGCTTAAATGACTCTTCAAAATTTATTGCTTGTTTTTTAATTTCCATAATCGTTCCAGTTAATACAGCCAATGCTTCTGGACCCGTTATCCGATCGAGTATTAACCGTAAAAATAACAATTGCTCATTTTGTTCTTCAAATTGGCTCTTAAGCTCCATCCAACCGTCTAGTAATATTTTTTTCAGAACTTGACTATTTTTTACTTCACCTGGAATATTTAATTTCACACTAACTACAACGTTCTTTGGAAACTGATTCTCTAAATTATTTTGGTAATTTTGACGCCATTCCCGAATTCCCAAAACATCACTTAATTCGACCTTTATACCACCTTCTAAATATCCATACATGATTTATTTCTACCTTCTTTTTTTGAAAATATATGTATTAAAAGAGCTGCGGCCTTCTTCACCACAGCTCCTCAAGTATATCAAATAATCTTTAGTTATGTGTTAATATTAATCCTTTACTTCTTTAATTACATCGATTAATGAGCCGTCACGATATTCAATTAATGCAACTACTCGATCATTGAATTCCAATGGCTTTGGTGTTCCCACTTTTTCTTGTGCCATTTGTTGCAATTCTTCAATTGTGTATACAGGGACACCAGGAACCTTACTCAAACTTTCAAGCAAATCCTTACGTTTTGGATTAATTGCAATCCCAACTTCCGTAACCAAAACATCAATTGAATCTCCTGGAGTTACAGCAGTTGTAACATCAGGAACAATTGTTGCAATTCGGCCACGAACTAATGGTGCCGAAATAATTGTTAACTTGGCTGTAGCTGCATCTTGATGGCCACCAATTGCACCACGAATTACTCCATCTGATCCAGACATAACATTGACATTAAATTTTGTATCAATTTCAAGTGCTGATAAAATTACAACATCTAATGCATCAACCATTGCGCCTTTATTAGCAGGATCTGCATACCAAGAAGCATCAATTTCTTGCTGGCTCTTGTTTTGATGCATTGACTCAGCAGCACCTTTATCAAAGTCTTGCACATCCATTACTTTATCAACAAGACCTTCTTCAAGTAAATCAATCGTTGGTTTTGTAATACCACCAAGCGCAAAAGAAGCTTTGATTTGGTTATCAATCATTGATTGACGTAAGAAACGTGTAACTGCTAATGCAGCACCACCGGAACCTGTTTGGAATGAAAAACCATCCTTGAAATATTCAGAATGTGTAATAACTTCATTAACAGTCTTAGCAATTTTTAATTCCTTAGGATCCTTGGTAAAACGTGTTGCACCTGATCCAATCTTATCAGGATTTCCAACAGCATCAACTTTGACAACATAATCAACTTGTGTTTGCTTAATTGATGCCGGTGTATTTGGATATGGCTTAATATTATCTGTAACAAGCACAACAGTTTGTGCATATTGAGCATCCATCAATGCATAGCCTAATGAACCAAATGCAGTTGCACCATCCATACCATTGGCGTTACCCATTGCATCAGAGTTAGGAACACCCAAAAATGCTACATCAATCTTGATTGCTCCCGTTTCAATTGCTCGTGCACGATTACCGTGTGATCTGAAAATAACAGGGTTTTTCAAAGCACCATGTGAAACAGCATCCCCTAATGAACCACGCATCCCTGATGATGTAATATTAGTAACTACACCTTTTTCAATTGCTTCAACTACTATATCGTTCATCACATTTGTCAAAGATGATGGAGCTAGCGTTAAATTCTTGAATCCATGATCAATAATGATTCGCATCACTTTGTTAAAGACATAATCGCCTTCTCTAAAATGATGGTGGAAGGAAACTGTCATTCCATCTTCAACTGTTTTTAAAACAACATCTTCAAGTGAATCTACTACTTTTTCTTCACCCGTTGTTGCACGTAATTTTGGTGCCACTTTTTGAATTAATGGTGTCCCAAAATTATCGGTAGTATATACCTCATAATTTTTTTCTTTCAAAATTTCATCTGGTATTTCACGATTCACATTATTTTTCAATGTAGTTTCCCTCCTCATCAACAAGGTTTGCAGCAGTTGCTAAACGCATAACACGTTCTGCTCGCAATACAACTGGGCGATCAACCATCTGTCCATTCATTGAAATAACCCCGGAACCCTTACGTTTTGCTTCTGCAATTGCAGCAATTACACCTTGTGCATTCAAGATTTCTTTCTTAGTTGGTTCATACACTTTATTAACCATTTCAACCTGTCGTGGGTTAACAAGTGACTTACCATCAAATCCAAGTTGATGAATTAATTCTGTCTCGCGGTAGAATCCTTCTTCATCATCCATATTGGTAAAGACAGTATCAAAAGCAGCAATCCCTGCAGCACGGGCAGCATGTAAAATAACATTACGTGCATATAACAACTCTTGTCCATCTGGATAACGATGTGTTTTCATATCTGTTGTGTAATCTTCTGCAGATAACGCAATCCCTATCATTCGCTTAGATGAAATTGCAATTTCATATGCGTTGATAACACCCTTTGCAGATTCAATAGCGGCCATCAAATTTGTTGTTCCAACCTCTATTCCAAATTCCTCTTCTGCCTGTGCAACTAACTTCTCAAGTTCTTCCATCATGGCAGCAGATTCAACCTTTGGCAAACGAATGACATCAACTCCAGCTTTAACCATTGCCTTTATATCACTCTTATAATATGGTGTATCCAGTCCATTAATTCTGACAACAAGTTCTGAATTTCCATAATCAATTGTTTTCAATGCTTCATATATAAGATAACGTGCAGCATCTTTTTCACTCATTGAAACCGCATCTTCAAGATCAAACATAATTGAATCTGCTCCAAAAATACCTGCATCTTTAACCATCGCTGGATTGTTTCCTGGTACGAACATCATTGTACGACGTAAACGTTCTTTTTGATCTTTCATTATTAAAGCACCTCCCACTTTGGTGCATCAACAATATCCAATGCACGTTGAACTGCTGCGATTGCACGTGCTTTGATTACAAGATCTAAGGCACCTTTATCAACAACTTTAATTTTTGCATCCTTAATATCATACATTCCCAAGACATTCGAAATAGTTTCCTTAATTTGATCACCAAATTGTTTAGCAACGTCTGATTCAAGTTCAAATTCAAATCCATTTGTTCCTGCACTTAACATGATTTGTACATCTGAAGACTCTAATGTCCCAGCAATCGCTGTTTTTTTAATTTCCATCGATTTTCTGTCCTTTCTTTATGCGTAACTGCAACTCCTCTAAGTTTTCTAATATATAAGTTGCCGTTGTTTTTGGAATATACTCTAAGCATTGATTAATCTTATTTTCTGCAATTGCCCTTCTAACCTTTGTTGCTGACACCACTTCCTTATCTATCTGCAAACGGTCAACAATCACAACATCAATTTTGTCACTCAACTCTTGGGTTAGTGCATCATTGTATAGATTAGTCGTATGCGAAAGCGGCTCACTTCCTAAGTAACGACTTGTAATTCTCAAAGGTTGAATAATCTGCGTTTTAAAAATCCTAGCATCTAACATCGTTTGATACTTAATAATTTCATCTGCATTTTTGATAAAATAAGAAGGAAAACTCACAAAACTAACCATATAGTCACCGCCACTAACGACTGTAACGTTTTTCAAATCGGCTGTACCTTTTTTAACCAATTCAAATCTTTCAGACGTCTTAAATAGCGAAGAATCCTGACTAACGACAAAAACATATACATGTTCATTTTCTTTTGCTGCTTTTTCAACCAAGTAACGATGCCCGTTTGTAAATGGATTAGCATTCATCACAATACTTGCTACTTTCCCATTGTCAAAACGTGGAATTTTAGCTAGATACTCCGTTATATTTGGTGTACCTTTTTCAAGAATTACACCAAATTCAGTTGCTGCCAATGTCCGAAATCCTACATACTCAAAGCTAAGTTGGTATTCTGGTTTAGTGAAAACAAAATAGTGAAATCTATCCAACAATGCTAGACGACTTTCTAATTCAGAGATTATCTTATTGAATCTAGCACCTTTACTTTGTGCGCCAAGATCACAGACCGCAACATACTTAATCACATTATTTGCAAGTGAACCTGTTGCAATCAAACTACCATCATCAGCAAAAATACCAATAGTTTGTTCAATAAACTTAGTTTCATTCTCAGCAAAATTTCCAATGCCACGTTTTTTTAAAAAATTCATCCATTGATCTTTAGCACTTTTATTGGATAAATAAATATCTTGAATTCTTTCGTCCATCTTAACCCTCGCTAACTTTGACTATAAAGCACTTTGTAGAATCATTATAATTGGAACTACCACTACAAATAACACTGACGATGCAACAACTACATTCGTCGCAAATTTAACATCTCCATGATACTCATTAGCCATAATTGGTAGTACAGCTAATGTTGGTGTTGCTGATTGGATAATCAATGTTTTTTGGAAAATTGGTGTTAAGCCCAATCCTACCGCATGTGCCCCAATCATTATAACTGCGACCATAATAATTGGTGAAATGACAAAACGTCCAATTAATGTCATTATGATATGACCATCGAATTCCATATTCTTCAAACCAAACTGTTGTAACATAATCCCAATATAAATTAATGATAATGGTGTAACTAAAGCACCCATATCTGGGACAAAAGTATTACTCAAAAATGTCAAACTCATATAGAAATGTTTCAATGGTTCGATATAAATAAATGGTAACGCTACAATGAATCCATATAATGGAACAGGTAACAAATGTGATAAATCAAATTTTACATTATCATTTCTACCGTTAACCGTTGGATCATCATTTGCAATAACCCAAACACCAACTGTCCAAATAACAATAGTATTTACGATATAATAAACAAGTAAATAAGGAATTGCGCTTGTTCCAAATAACGCATTATTCAAAGGCATTCCGATGAATACTGTGTTGGCACCTGTAATAGCTTGAATCATCAATCCTCTTTTTCCACGAGGTACGCGGAACATTCTAGTCAAAAGAAAAGCTATTAAGTAATCAACTGCAACTGAAATAATTACATAAATTAAACCAGTTCCTAATTTTCCTAAAACTGTCGGATTAAAGTTCTCCAACATTGAATTAAAAATTCCAAGTGGCAAAGAAATCTTCATTATTAATTTAGATAATGAATTCGAAAAATCTTTACCGAAAAATCCTGCTTTCTGAGCAAGATATCCTACTGCTATCATTAAAACAATTGCTAACACACTTTGTATCGAAGTAAAAAACACACTCATGCTCTACACCTTCTTTTTAGTTTAGGTGTGGCGGCTTCATCGGTCGTCGCACCCGATAACACCTTTTCTAATTATTTTTACTATATTCAATAACTGCATTTGAAACAGCATCAACGACACCATTATCAAATACACCTGGCACAATATTGTCTTTATCCGGTTTCTCAATCATATTTGCTAAACCAGTCGCAACACTAACTTGTAATTTCATATCAACACTTTTTACTCCACTAGCCAATAATCCTTTAAATAAACCAGGAAAAGCTAACACATTATTTACCTGATTAGGCCATTGAGCAGAACCAGTTGCAGTAACAGCTGCTCCACCTTCAATAGCTTCTTCTGGTAAAATCTCAGGAACTGGGTTTGCTAATGCAAATACAATTGCTTCAGAACTCATTTTCCTAACTTGTTCAACACTCAACACTTTAGCATCTGAAAGTCCAATGAATGCATCTTGTCCTTCAATTACTTCATCTAATGTTGACCCCTCAACCTGATTGATTTCTTTAGTCAATTCACGTTGATATGAGTTATATCTATCGTCATCAGCAGTTACAACACCATAGATATCAACAAGTGTTAAATTTTTAACCCCTGCTGCAATTAATAATTTAGCTGTTGCTACTCCGGCAGCACCTATACCATTGATTAAAATCTTCATGCTCTTCAAATCTTTGCCCACAACTTTAGCTGCATTAATTAAACCTGCTAAAACAACAATTGCAGTCCCAGTTTGATCATCATGATACACTGGTATACTCAATTCTTCTCTTAATCTCTTCTCAATCTCAAATACTCTTGGAGCTGCAATATCCTCTAAATGAATACCCGCAAAAGATGTTTCCATATTCTTTACACCTGAAACAAATTCGTCAACCGTTCCTTGTGCAAAAGCAAGCGGGATTGCATCTACGCCTGAAAAACTCTTATATAAAAGTGCCTTACCTTCAATGATTGGCAACCCTGCTGCGGGGCCAACATTACCAAGGCCTAATACAGCTGAACCATCAGTGATAATTGCAACCAGTTTACCACTCATTGTATATTTGTTTTTGTCTTCAGGATTTGATTCAATTAATTTTGCCAAACCCGCAACACCTGGAGTATAGGCTTCACTCAACTCATTTCGAGTAGCAACACTAAACTCAGGAAGAATTCCTAACACACCTTTGTGCTTTTCATGAATTGATAAAACCTTGTCCATATCAACCATATGCTTTTCCTCTTTTCAAATTTTTAAAAAAATGTAATATCCACTAGCGTTATTTACGTTGCCTAGTGTAGTACTTAATCTTCCAAATGTAAACAAAAAGATTTGCAAATTTAAAAAAACAAAACTCAAAAAGAAAATGTTTTTTAAATATTTTAAAAATAAGGGTTTTGTTTGAATTACTGTAATTCCTAATGATTTATTAAAAAAACTAAACTGTTGTTTAATTTTTTCAAAAGTTATATCATTTAAAGTACGAATTAGTTCCGAATTTTTATCACTTTAGGAGATGACTATCTTGACACACGAAGAATTGCTTTCAGTATTATCAGAAGACTATTATCTTAACAAATTATCTTTTGGTGATATTTCAAAAAAATACAATATCAGCCGCTACCTAATCAATAAGTATCTAAATGATGCAGTAAAGAATGGTATCGTAAAAATTGAAATCTCAACTATTACAAAGCGAAATCCGCAACTTGAAACAATGCTTGCTGACAAATTTAAAGATATCCACTTTTACATTATTCGTGATGGCGAAAATGACATTACAACTTCAAAAGAATTGTCACAATCTGCCGCAACAATAGCTGAAAAAATGTTTAAAAATAACTGTAAGATTGTTGGTACTAGTTGGGGAGAAGCAATTTATAGCTTAGTTGATAGCCTCCATGGTTTTCCCTTAGAATCTGTTAAATTCACACAATTTATGGGTGAAAATATGAAATACAATTCAACCGCTGGCTCAATGCGCATGGTCGAAAAAATTGCAGCAAAATTCTCCAGTGAATTCTTAACACTCCCGGCACCATTATATATTGTTAATAATCAAATACGCCAAGGACTTTACGCTGAGCCCTCGATTGCACATACACTTGCAGTTGCAAAAAAAATGGATGTATTATTAACCGGACTTGGGACGATTCGCTCTCTTCAGTCTATTCCCATTTGGAAAGAGAATCTTTCAAAAATCTTCCCATATTTAGATATGTCCCGAGTTGCTGGCTTAATTTATGGACGTCCATTCGACATAAATGGAAATATTTTAAATATCAACAACGATAAAGTTTTGGGTATCTCTCTAGAAGAAGTCTTAGCTACACCTCGAAGATTTTGTCTAGTTAGAAGTAAGTCAAAAACCCAAGCCATTTTAGGAGTTCTACGCGGAAAATTAATTACAGATATTATTTTAAGTGAGACACTTGCGTATCGTGTATTGGCAGAACTGAACTTATAATCACTGAACCAAATTGGTTTCCAATCATTTAAATTAAGTTTTGCACAATCTATTCACTGTAAAAATGTTACTTTAACAAGTTTTTTAATAAGATGTTATAAAAACTATTGACATTTTGAACATAATTGAGCAAAATAATGATTGAATAAAAAAGAGAAGACATCGTACTGACTTCTCTTTAAAAGTGGAATTTATCCTTTTATTTAATGATATAAATCAAAACGTCCTTTAGCTAGAACTTCTTTTACACCACCTGTAGCAAATAGTGATTTATCCATGATTGCTTTTTTAACAAATGAAGCCGGGTAACCCTTAATTGCAGATTTGCCAACAAGGCCGAATGCGTGGGTATTACCAATTGATGCAACTGATCCCAATGACTTAAAGGTAAACCCTGGAATTTCTCTTCCATCAAGTTGTGCGAGCACATGCTTCGCAGCATAATCACCCATTTTTAGTGCGATTTGGGCTGTTGTTGGATAAGGACGATTACTTTCTTTGTCCATAAAAGCAGAAACATCACCAACAATATAAACATTCTCAAAATCTGGATCTGTTAGATTGTCACTAACTACAACTCGACCACGTCTTTGAGAAAAGCCTGAAGATTCCATTACATTGCTTCCACTGACACCTGTTGTCCAAATAATAGTGTTTGCTGAAAGTTCTTTTGTTGTTCCTGTTTCTTTGTCATCTTGATATATAACTGTACTTGGTTTGATTTCCTTGATTGGTTTACCAGTAAGAAATTTGATTCCCCAATTCTTCAAATTAGAGATTCCGTAATCAGCTAATTCTTCATTGAACATTGGTAAAAGACGAGTTACAGCTTCAACACAGAAGATTTCAACTTCTTGTTCTGCCACACCAGCAATTTTAGCAAATGCTGGACGTGATTCAACAAGTGAACCCAAAAGCTCAATTCCTGTAAAACCAGCACCACAAACAACTATTTTTAAATCATCTGGATTTTGCGTTTTTGCATAATCTTTCATTTGAGCAAGAATATGCTGGTATACCTTTTCTGCGCTTTCGATATCCACCATCTCAAGTGCATTATCTTCTACGCCAGCAATTCCAAATGATTCTGAGCGGAACCCTAATGAAACAATTGCATAATCATAATTAAGTACTTGTCCATTATCTAGTGAAACCGATTTTTCTTCCCGATTTACCTTCTCAACCTTAGCCTGAATAAAAGTTGTTACCGTAGGCTTTACAACGTCGCTTATTGCATAAGTGATTTTTTCCTTAGATTGTGTACCAGCAGCAACTTCATGCAAGTCAGTTGCTTCATAGTGATAAGTATTACGATCAACAAGTGTAATATGAAAATCTCCTTTACTTGCTTGCAAACGGTGTAGTGCACGCAATCCCGCATATCCTGCACCTAAAATAACTATTTCCTTCATTTTTGCATCTCCTTTTAATAATTAATAAATGGCATGTAAATCAAAAAAGTTAATGTTTGACTTACTGCTCCGATAGCCAATATTTTAATAGCACAGCTAAATGTTTCTTTTTTCACTTGTTTATTTAGAAATATGCCAATTTGTTTGAGAATAACTGGCAAAATACACAAAGATAAGAGCATCGTCACTGGTGCAATTTTCAAAATAACTGCTGCTACCAAAGCAATTATAGCTACAGAGTTCATTATAACAAATAATTGCAATGAATGCTCCTTTCCAAGGTAATGAACTAGTGTAAACCTTTGATTTTTTTCGTCTTCTTCTAAGTCACAAATATTATTTGCTAACATTAGATTAGAAATCCACAAAGTATTTGGTAACGAAATTAAAAGTATTGCACCTAAGTTCACTAAGTTCCAGGAAAAAATCTGATACGAGTTAATATAAACACAAATCAAAGTTATCATAAACCCCATTGTTGGCCCTGAAAAAACTTCACCCAAAGGCAAACTCGAAAGTGGTCTTGGACCAGAAGAATAAAATATTCCAACAAGATAACAAATCCCACCCATTACTAATAATTGCCATCCTGTAATATAAACCAAGATCAAGCCGAGAAATGCTGATATTATAATCATTCCAATCATAATACTAAACACCAATTTTATTGAAAGATGTTCACGCCCAATAATATTGGTTTTTTTCTTATAATCATGTTTATCCGTTGCATTATGATAATCATTATAATTATCAAGAATATCTACTGCCATATTGAATAAAAACATAGCAATGAAAAACACAAGTAAGTACCCTAGGTTTAATGAATGATAATTGAACCAACTAAAACAAGCACCTAGTAAAAAAGGTAAAATACTTGCCGTCTTAGCTTTAATTTCGACTAGTTCTAAAAATACTGAAACAGTCAACCGAATCACTCCTTTTCTTTATTATAGCTAAACTGATGAATTTGGTTTAATATAGTGTAGAACATATCATGCTCATAGTTCATCGGAAAGGAATTCAATGTTAATATGCTAGATATATGGTCTCACTATCCAAACGTTGCTCAAAAACTCAGTACTGTTAGTTCTTTAATTAATGAACACCTTAGTTCCAACAACCCAGATGTTCAGCAACTACTCACAGAATCTGCCCAAGAACGTGGGAAAATGTTACGTCCTGGTCTTTTCTTACTCTTTTCAGAATTAGGGGAAAAAGACAAACAAGACGAAGAGAAATTGCTGAAAGTTGCTGCCTCGCTAGAAATATTACATAAAGCTACACTTATACACGATGATATCATTGATGACTCTCCACTTAGACATGGAGTTGTCACTATTCAATCTAATTTTGGAAAAGATGTTGCTGTTTATGCTGGAGATTTGCTATTCACTGCTTTTTTTGAATTACTCATTGACACTATGAATGGTACATCACTAATGCAAGATAATGCTACAGCAATGAAAAAACTTTTATTTGGTGAACTTGGTCAAATGCATGCACGTTTCAATCAGCAACAAACAATTGAAAATTACGTTGAAAATATCAAGGGAAAAACTGCTGAACTTTTTTCGCTTAGCATGTCTTGAGGGGGCATATTTTGGTAAGAGCTCTTCTGAAATCTCCACAAATGCCGCTTCCATCGGCGAAAACATTGGAATAGCTTTTCAAATTTACGATGATATCTTGGATTATACCTCTTCAAGTAAAATTTTAAAAAAGCCTGTTTTGGAAGACCTTGCTCAAGGAGTCTATACATCTCCATTACTTTTTGCACTTGCTAAGGATCCACTTGCTTTTGCTCCATTTTTAGATAAAAAACAAAATATTAGTCTTGAAGAAATTAAAAAAGTAGGTAACCTTGTTCATAAATTAGATGGTGTCAAAGATGCCATTGCATTTGCGAAAAGTTATACTGAAAAAGCACTTGCAGACATTGATAAACTACCTAAAAACGATGTCACCTCTAGTATCAAAAAACTAACTCATAGCCTTTTGAACCGTAAATTTTAAATAAAAGCGCTGAAAATGTAGGTTAATTAAAAATTAATCTACATTTTTATATTATACAAAATTAAAAAATTTTGGATGAACTAAACCTTCACAATATATCTACGCACATTAAACTATATAGTCCCCATGGTCAATCGCTAATAGTTTTTGATAATGTTTATCGTTAAAAGCTAAGTTAGCAGGTGAACCTTGTACTTTGAGTTCCCCATCTTCAATAAACATAATTTTATCCATAGCCGATAGACCTTGTAAATGGTGTGTAATCCAAATTATCGTCTTATCTTTAAGCTCCTTCATAAAAGTTTCTATCAAATCTTGCTCAGTAAGAGGATCTAAGCTAACTGTAGGTTCATCTAAAATTACAACGGGGACATCCTTAAGTAAAATTCGTGCTAACGCCAATCGGTGTCGTTCACCTCCAGAGAAACGAAGCCCAGCCTCATCCACAACTGTTTCCAAGCCTTCTGGTAAGTTTTCAACCATTCTTTTTAATCCCACACGGTCTAACACGTCCCATAAGTCGTCGATATTAGCTTCCTCATTCCCAACTCTTAAATTATTGCTAATTGTTGTGTTGAAAAGATATGGTGTCTGATGAATAACTCCTACATAATCGCTAATTTTTTCTCCAAAATCTGCTATTTCTGTCCCATTCAACCGCAAATTTCCACTGCTTGGTATCAAATCTCCTCGTAACAATTTAGCTAAAGTTGTTTTTCCTGACCCACTTCTACCCAAAATTGCTATTTTTTCCTGGTTATCAATCTGAAAGCTCAACTTATGTAACACCTTTTTATTATCATTTGGATAATTGAAAGTTAGATCATCAACCTCAATGACAAAAGAAGAACTATTCAATTTTGCATTCTGTTTTTTCGGAACTGTACTTTTCCCCTCCGACAAGTTGTTCAACCGCCTTAAAGAATCTTGATATATATTTGCTTCTTGTGCAGCAGCACCCAATGGAGAAAAAGCATCAATTAATGGAAAAATTACTAAGACAAAAGCAGCAATCCAGTTAGCTGAACCCCCATGGTTTCCAGGGAAATGGATGCTAGACCAAACTAATAAAGCAATAGCTATTACTCCAAACATTAATTGTACGCCGATGTCTCGATAATGGTTATCCTTTTTTATTTCCCTATTTATATGTTGCACATCTGCTTCAATATTTTTATGATACTTCAGGTATTCTCGCCCTCTTTGGCTAAATATCCAATCTGATATTCCTAAAATATTATCTGTTAGTTCAGTATACAATTCGTTTTTCAAAACTTTTTGTCTCTCTTGTTTTGCCCCATTAACTATTATGGCAACAAGTGGAAATAACCCAAGCTGTACGAAGAGCAAAAGAGCCATAATTAATGCAAACCATACCGAAAAAAATCCCAATCCAATTATCAGAACTACATACAAAATCCAAGCTATTACAGTTGGAAAAATTGTTCTTAAATACAAGTTTTGAATATGATCAATATCTTCCGAAAGTATCCCTAAAATATCACCAGTTTGGTATTTGTTTTTAAAAAAAACAGCATCTTTTTCCAATACTTTGTACAGTTTTAGTCGTAGTTCTGAGGTCAATTTAAGCACCCAATTATGACTGGTCAACCTTTCCAGATAGCGAAACATCGGTCTACCTATACCAAATGCACGTGTTAGCACAATTGGAACATAGACTAATAAGATGTTTTCAGGATGTGAAGCTGATTTACTTATCAAGTAACCAGAATTAAACATTAATGCCCCACCACAAAAAAAAGTCATGAATCCTAGCCCTAGTGCAAGTAAAAGCGACTTATGATATTTTCCTAAAAAGGGTCTAATCCAATTATCTTTTTTGAATAATTTAAATATTTTCATATTATATTCTCCTCAAAGATTGTGTCAATTTAACAAATGCCCCATTATTTTGACGCAATTCATCTAGGGTACCACTCTCAACAATACTGCCTTTATCCATCACAATAATTAAATCCATTTCTTTCATCCAATGCAAACGATGGGTCGCAAAAAATACCAAGTGATTTTCCATCAACGGAAGCATTCGTTCTTTTAACTCAACTTCAGTCTCAATATCAAGATGCGCAGTTGGTTCATCAAACAACAAAATTTTCCGTTGCTTGTCCAAAAAAGCACGTGCCAACGCTATTCTTTGTGCTTGACCTCCACTTAGCGCACGAGCCCCTTCTCCAATCTCAGTCTCTAATCCTTCTGGCAGTTCTTGGACCAATTCATTTAATCCAACAACTTCAACTGCACGTTTGATTTGTACATCTGTTGAGTCAGGTCGATAAAAAACAAGATTTGCTCGTAAGGTTCCTTTAAATATATACGGATTTTGTGGAATATACGTAACCTGTTTTTGCCATTCCTTTTGTGCAAACGATGTTGTCTTATTACCATCAAAGTTAACTATTGCTTCATCCGGACTTAAAAATCCACTTAAAATATTAATCAATGTGGATTTTCCTGACCCACTCAGCCCAATAATTCCAACTTTCTTATACCCATAAACATTTAAGGTAATATTTTTAAGTGCTGCTTCTGCTTTTTTATAGGAAAATGACAAGTTTTCAACTTTTAAATTCGAGTTTTCATTCCACTCTCCAATATGAACAGATTGCACTTTCCTTTCAGAAATTTCTAAAATTTTATTTATCGCATTTAAAGCATTTTTTCCATTAAGAGTATCGTGATAGTCACTTGAAAAGTCCCTAATCGGCAAAAAATATTCAGGACTAAGTATTAAAATTGTTAACGCTGGGTAAAGTACCATATGTCCATCTATTAATCTCAATCCTAAAAAAACTGCTACAACTGCAATTGATAGAGTTGTAAAAAAATCAAGCGCAAACGTTGATAGAATCGCTATTTTTAAAGTATTAAGCGTCGCTTTGCGAAACTTTTCACTCGTCTTAAATATACTATTTGCATAGCGTCTGCTCAAACCAAAATATTTTAAAGTATCAATTCCTCTTAACGAATCAACAAAATGATTAGCTAACATTTGATATGATGAATATTGTCGATCTGCTTTTGCTTGAGCAGCATACCCCAAAACAATCATAAAGATAATAATAACCGGAAAAATTCCTAATAAAAAAGATGCTGACTTCCAATCAAAATAAAAAACTGCACACAAAACAACCCATGGGACAACCATCAAAGTAGTTGTTTTAGCAAGAATTAAATGCAAATAATTTTCAACTTGGTCGATTCCTTCAAGTGCCATCGTTGTAATATTTCCTGTGCCACTACTCTGAACAATTGCTGGTCCAAGACGAAAAATCTTTGCAAGTAATTGTTCCCTTAATTCGACAATTTTTTTTGCAGCAAAATCATCTAATAATTCTTCTCGAAAAAAGTTTACAATATGCCTGATTGAATAACATACAAAAAATAATACAATCCAACTTAATTGATTTAAAAGCTGATTTCCATCCCATAAATCAACTATGGCTATAGACAAAAAGCAAGCTTGTCCAACAATTGCGACAGCTTGCAATAAAGCCAATCCGGTCAGGACTAATAAGACTTTTTTTATCCCCGGCAACAACATTAGCTTTTTATCAATCATTATTTACTCTCCAAGACAGAGGTATGTCTTATTCTTCTTCTAAAAATATAATAGGTCCAAACAATATATGCTAAAACAAATGGTAAAAATGAAATAGCAACATACGACATGATTTTTAGAGTATAGGGACTAGAGGAAGAATTAGTTATTAGTAAATCATACTTAGAACTAATTGAACTAATCATTACTCTTGGGAACAAACCTGTAAAAATCAATGCAACCAGTGCAACAAATGTTGCTCCACTTGCTATAAATGTTGTTATTTCTGCGTCTTTCATAACTGCAATATTTGCAATTACTGTCAAAACTACCATTGATACTAATAGACCCAAAGTAGTCGCAAAATGTAATTCAAAGAAATCTGTTTCAAAATACATTAAAACAGCAAACGCAACTAATCCTAGATACAAAACACCATATAAAAACTTAGCATAATTCTTAGCACGATCTCTTACTGGACCTGTTGTCTTAAGTGCAATATAATTTAATCCATGTAAATAGCTAAGCAAAACCACAGCTATTCCCCCAACAATTGAGAATAAGTTGAAGTAATCACCAAAAGTAGCAGTCATATTTCCCTTAGCATCAATAGGCATCCCTTGAATCATGCTAACAAACATTAATCCAAAGAAGAACGGAACAACTAAACTCCCTAAAGATAATGCCCAATTCCAAATCTGTTTTTGGCTAGTTGGAACATTTTTTCTAAATTCAAACGATACTCCACGAATAATAAGACCTGCTAATATTGTGAACAATATCAAATAATAGCCACTAAACAAAGTTGCATACCAAAATGGATATGATGCAAATAATGCACCTCCGGCTGTAATTAGCCAAACTTCATTTCCATCCCAAACAGGCCCGATTGTTGCAACAATCTGATCTTTTTCATCCTCACTATGGGTAAGTGATTGGACAGCCATTCCTACTCCAAAGTCAAAACCTTCTAGGAAAAAGAAACCCGAAAATAAGACTCCAATTAAAACAAACCATAATAATTGTAATCCACTCATTATTCGAATGCCTCCTTATCAAACGGATCAATCTTAGCCGCTTTTCTTTCTTGCTCTTCGACCTTTTCTTCATGGTCTGGTCCTTTGCCAAGTTCACGCACAACCAAGGAAACCATTGTTATTCCGATACCAGTGAATAATAAGAAATAAACAATATTTGAAGTCAACAAGGACGCTACCGAAACATTGGGTGAAACACTTTGTTTGATAGTAAATAAACCATATACTGTCCATGGATAACGACCTAATTCCGTCACTAACCAGCCAGCTGTATTAGCTAAAAATGGAGTAAAAGTGCAAAGGCCTAAAATCCAAAGCATCCATTTTTGGCGATACAATAATTGATTTTTCTTTCTTGTAAAGAATAACCCTAACAAGGAAACTAAAAGCATAAGAGTTCCAAAACCAGCCATTATTCTAAAACTCCAAAACAGTGTATTAACTGGCGGGTAATAGTTTTGTTTTCCATACTCTTTTACCAACTGCTTATTTATTGCATTCATTCCTTCTACAGAACCTGATGGCTTATCATAGGCCAAAATACTTAATACATAAGGAACATCAATACCCCAAACACGTTTATGTCCATTTTCATTTGCCCAAGCAACTAGAGTCCATGATGCTGGATCTCCAGTATTTTTATATAAACCTTCAGTCGCCGCAAATTTCATTGGCTGTTCTTTCACAAGAGCCTTCATTTGAAGATCACCTGCTGTTAAAACAGCAATCGATCCAAATAAAGCAACTAACAATCCGATATGCAATGATTTTTTATAGAATTCCGGATTCTCAACCTTCTTTTTAAGTAATTGAAATGCTGATAATCCTGTAATAATTATTCCTCCAGTTACAATCGCACCAGCAATTACGTGACCAAATTCATACCACAGTTGTGGATTTTTTAAAAGCGCACTAAAACTAGTCATCACCGCATGTCCATTTTTGATTGTATATCCAGTTGGATGCTGCATAAAACTATTAGCAGCTAAAATCCATAACGCTGATAATGATGATGCAAGCGTAACAATCCACATAAAAATAACATGTAATTTAGGACTTACCATCTTCCAAGTAAAAATCCAAAGTCCTAAAAATGTTGATTCCATAAAGAAAGCAAGCAATGCCTCCACTGCTAATGGTGCCCCAAAAATGTCTCCGACGAATCTGGAATAATCTGACCAGTTCATACCAAACTGGAATTCTTGAATAATACCTGTTACAACCCCAACAGCAAAACTAAGAAGAAAAATATTTCCCCAGAATTTTGCCATCTTAAGATATTCGTCTTTTTTTGTAACGACGTACATTGTTTCCATGATAGCAACAACAAGTCCTGTCCCAATTGAAAACGGAACAAAAAAGAAATGATAAATCGTAGTCATCGCAAATTGAAACCTTGCAAGTGAAACAATACTCATACAAAACCCCTCCTTTTTAAATTTTAAAGAACGTCAGTAATTCCCACATTTTAAAAGACCTTTATGCAAGAAAAGCAAAACCATCCAATTAAAATATACTACTCTCAAAGGTAAAATCAATTACTAGGACATTAAATATTGTGAAAAACCTATTTTTTTATTCAATTTTAATATTACTTTTCTGTTCACTTTACAAATTTCTTATCATATTTGGCAATTTTAGAAAACCCAACTTTATTTATTATTTTTTCAGTCTCCTTTCTTATATACCAAAAAGCCAAGCCAAATTTAAAAATTCGACTTGGCCCATACTTAAAATTAATCTCTTTACTTAACCTTATTCAACAGTTACGCTCTTTGCAAGATTACGTGGTTTATCAACATCATAACCGCGTTGTAAGCTTGTGTAGTATGCTAATAACTGGCACGGTACGATTGAAAGCAATGGTGTTAAAAGTGGATGTACATCAGGTAAAATAATTTGATCTCCGTCTTCTGACAAATATCGACTTGCTATATTTATAACATTAGCACCTCGAGCTAAAACCTCTTGTGTGTTGCTTCTTGTGTGCTTAGCTGTTTTTTCTTCGGTAATAATCGCAATTACTGGAGTTCCTTCTTCTATTAAGGCGATTGTTCCATGTTTTAATTCGCCCGAAGCAAAACCTTCAGTTTGCACATAAGATACTTCTTTTAACTTAAGAGCTGCTTCTTGTGCCACGTCATAGTCAATTGCTCGGCCAATATAAAAAGCATTACGTGTTGTTGCTAGTGCATTCGCCGCTATCTGTTCATACTGTCCTTTTTCATCAACTAATTCCTGCATTCCATTTGCAACCATCGTAAGTTCATGAGCCACATCAAATGATTTAGCAATAGCCACTTGCTTGATTTCACCAAATTTTTTAGCAAGAATTGCTTCAAGTGCAATTTGGGCTGTATAAGCTTTAGTAGAAGCCACTGCAATTTCTGGTCCTGCATATAACAATAATGTAAATGTCGCTTCACGTGATAATGTTGAATTTTCAACATTGGTAATCGTTAAACTCTCGTATCCCCACTCGTTTATCTGTGACAACACTTGGCGACTATCTGCAGTTTCTCCACTTTGTGTCAAAAAAATAAAAAATGGCTTCTTTGATAATAGCGGTGGATTATAGCCAAACTCTGACGCAACATGAACTTCTGTAGGTGTTTGGGTTAATCTTTCAAAAAGTTCCTTACCAACTAATCCAGCATGATAACTCGTTCCAGCTGCTACTATATATAATCGATCGGCTTGTTTCATGCTATCTAAGAGACTTTGGTCAATGACTATTGTCCCATCATCTGAAACATAATGTTCAATCAATGATCTCATCACACCAGGCTGTTCATCAATTTCTTTTAACATATAATACGGGTATGCTCCCTTTTCAACCTCAGAAGCATCTGTATTAACATGGAAAGGTGCCCTCTTAATAACTCTTCCTGTTACATCTTCTATTGTCACATCTTGTGGCTTAACAATTACAATTTCCCCATCAACGAGTTCAATAAAATCATGCGTTTGATCAAGCATTGCAATTGCATCACTACATACAACGTTGAATCCGTCACCTACACCTATCAAAAGTGGACTTTTATTTTTTGCAACATATAATGTTTCTGGCTCCAGATTATCCATCAACAAGAATGAATATGAAGAACTTTCATCAACAAGTGAAATGACCTTCTTAAATGCCTCTTTTGTCGACAAATTCTCTTCTTTTGCAAATTTTGCAATCAATTGTACAATAACTTCCGTATCTGTATCACTAGCAAATGTTATGTCTTGTAAATATGTAGCCTTCAATTGAGCAAAGTTACCTATCACACCATTATGAACCAAGAAATAACGTCCATCTGCAGAAACGTGTGGATGAGCGTTTTCTTTACTTGGAACACCGTGAGTTGCCCATCTTGTATGCCCAATTCCACTTGATCCATGTACTTCCTTTCCAATTTCTGCTCGTAAATCATCAATACGTCCTTTTTCCTTAACAAGATATTCTTTCCCATCTTGAGAATTAACATAAATACCAGCAGAATCATATCCTCGATATTCCAAACGCTGTAATCCATTTAATAATATTTCAACAGCATTTACTCTACCTGTAACCCCTACTATTCCACACATACCAAAACCAGCCTTCCTAACCATTTTGTAATATTTTATTAATTTTTTAAAAATTGGTCTATATCAAAATTAAAAGTAATCAAATTAACATCACCAATATAATACCTATCAATCCAATTGTCAAACAGTTAATTTTAATATTGGTATATGATAAACAACAAAATTTACAACGATTATACCAAAAAGAGCATGAGGTGAGATTCATCTCTCATTTCATACTCTTTATAGACTACCTTTTCTCTTACCTAGGTATGTCATATCTCTCAATTAAAGTTCTTTTTAATTACTTATTTGCCACTGATTTTTTATAAGATTCGATAATTTGTGTTACAAGGTCTTGGTCATCTAAACCTGTTGTTTCAATAACCACTTTTTTTATTGGTTCATTTGCAAGTAACTTCTTCAATTCTTGACTTTCACTATCTGTAGGTTCATCAAATGTATAAATCATACCTACTGTTTCAAGTAAAGCTGCAAATGACAAACCGCGTTCTTTCGCTTCACGAATTGGTCGAATAAATCTTTCATCGTAACCTAGCTTACGTATCGGTGTCCTACCTACTCTAGCAATATCATCCGACAAATACTTATTTTGAAATCTTCCAATAATTTTCCTCTGATATTTTTCATGGTCCTCACGATTAAAATTCCACTTATTAATCAATAAATCCCCAGTTTCCTTTAAAACCTTCTTTAATTGCTGTAAAACCTCTTTATCTGTAATCGCAGTTCCAATGTCCTTATAGCCTTTGTATTTTCCCGTATACGCAACTGTAGCATGTCCCGTATTAACCGAAAATAATTTTCGTTCAATATATGGCTCCAAGTTAGGTGCATACTCAACACTTGTCAGTTTTATTTCTGGTGCTTTCATTTGATGCTCATCAATGACCCACTCTTTGAAAGGCTCTACTGACACATATAAAGGATCATCATGTTTTTGCAAAGGAACAATCCGATCAACAGCTGCATTAGGGAATCCAATCATTTCATCTGCATACTTTTTATTTTCTTGTGACAGATGTACATAAACTTCTTGTTTTAAGTTTTGACTTCCGCCAATCATATTCTCACAAGCAATTACGTCAATTTTCTTTTGACTATTTTTATTTTCTCTAGCATTAATTCCTTCCGCAATTAATGGTGCGATAAACTTTAAAATCTTTGGCCCAATTGCAGTCGTTACAATATCAGCTTCTGCAATTGCCTCAATCACAGCTTCAGGATGCTCCTTGTTGTTAATTCCACTAACATTTTCAACTTTTATTTCTTTTTGAGATTCATCTGCAATTTGGATTGTATATTCCTTTCTTGCATTCAATGCATCAATAATCGTTTCGTTTACGTCCACAAAACTAATTTCAAAACCATTATTAGCAAGTGTTTCTCCAATAAAGCCACGCCCAATATTACCCGCTCCAAAATGAACCGCTTTCATTATTTATCAACCTCTTTCAACAAATTTATAATCTCTTGCTCATCTTGTGCATCAGCAAGCTTAACCACGTTATTAACATCACTACAAAAAAGTGCTATTTGTGATAATAAACTCAGATGTTCACCATTCAATCCAGCTATTCCAAAAACTACAGTTACCACATTTTCATTTAGCTTGTCCTCAGAAAAATCAACGCCCATGGGGATTTGGACAACTGAGATTCCTGTTTTCTTTATAAATTTCTTACCGTTCTCAGTCCCATGGGGAATTGCAATAAAATTACCCATATAGGTAGAAACATCGTTATTTCTAGCAATCATTGACTCCACATATTCAGACTCCACATTACCATTTTCAACAAGCAACTGACCTGCTAATCGAATTGCTTCTTCCTTGGTAGCTACATGTTGGTTTAATTTAATCATGTTCTTTTGTAAATCCATTATTATCATCACTTTCCCTTAAATTCGAATTGTTCTAAAACACGTGTTGCTATAAGGTCACGAATTTGCTTGCCGCTTCCGTGCTCAAAAATATTCATTGTCGTATTATTCATTACAATTGCCCCACTAATGGTCCCCATTAAAATATTCTGAAAATCAGTCATTGGAACTGGTCCCAACATCAGTATAATTCTCCCCACACGTATAGGTGCTTGATCCATCGCTAACATCTCTATCTCATTAACCAAATCATATACTCCCAGAAATGGTTTTTTTACACTCATTTCTGTTGTATGAACTAGTGCCATCGATGCCCTCGGTATTCCAACGGGCGCTAATTGTATTCTTTTTAATAACTCTATTTTTACCTTATCCTTATTTCCCATAACTATTTGCGGAACCATACTCAATACAAAGTCCAATGACTCAGTTATTCCACCTGCATTAGTGACTTTTGTGACTTTAATTGCATCAATAATTTGGTTAGCTTCACTCATCTTTTGTGCCATCATTTCCAACTTTTTTTTGCCACTATCAATTGAAAATTCTGCTTCTTTTTTATTTTGTTCATTAGCATATTTACGTTGTTCATAAAGTTTCAGAATCCTGGTTTTAATTTGCTGTATTTCATCATCCAATAATAAAGGACTGACAACAATATAATTCCAGTTAAAACCCGGGAGATTTACTGTTGATAGAATCAAATCATACCGTGCAGGTTCCACTTCATTCAGCTCGGAAGCCTTCGCAATTTTAATTAAATTAATTTCAGGAATTTCCTTGTGTAATCGCATTTTCAAAATACTTGCTGTACCTATCCCATTTGGACAAACAATCAAAGTTGCCATCTTTTTTAAGCCAGATTCACTTGCATAACTATTTGCAAAGTAAAGTAAGATTAGTTGTGCTTCTGTCGGTGAGAAAATAAAATCCGAAAAAACGATGGTTAAACTATCGCAAATCACTTTATACAGTTTTCCGTACTCTTTACTGATATTTTCAAGTGTTTCAATCTTTGTGTTTGGTAATTTAAGCATCTCATTTGTTAAGAGCAACATAATATGCTTGCTAAGCCTCTCAAATAAATCATGATCATATTCAAAATTCCAATCAAATTTTTTTGATACTAGTTTGATTAATTCTTTGACATCATATGATACTTGCAAGCTACTATCATCTGACCAATTTTTATCAAAAATATGATAATCTAACCCTTTAAGCTGAACCGCAAGAAAGTCTATTTCTCCTGTCGTTATTTTTTCCTTGATCTCTGTCCCCAATTTGTCAAGAACAGTTAATACTTTTTGTCGATACTTAAAAATATCTTGTTGCTTTGCAGCAGAATAACTTTTTATTACCTCGTTTGACATCCTAAACATAGAAATCGCAAACAACAAAACTAGCTGAACCTCTTGCATATCAGATTTCATATTAAATTGTGTTATCACATCTTTAAGAGCTAAACTGCATTCCACTAAAAGCTCTTTTGGTAAAAGTCGCAAAAAGAAACTCTCGGTCTCTTTATTTATCTTTCCATCTAGATATTCAAAAAATTCATACTCATTAATCTCGTTTGTTAGTATTCCACATAGAATTAATCTTTTTTGTGCCTCATCCCCCATAACTTGCACGCCAACTGCTTTTCTTGCATTAATGTCTATTCCATATTCAGATAACGCAAAAGTTAATGTTCTCAAATCTCTTTGTATTGTATTTTCACTAACTCCTAAAGACACTGCTAAATTAAGAATTTTCATTGGCTCAATACTCAATAACAATAAACACACAACAGCTGATTGTCTTTGCTTACTTGTCAACTCAATCCCCGCATTTTGGCTATTCATTTCAACTTGCAATGCATCTAAATTTTCTTTTGACCCTACTAGAAAATAGCGTCCCTCAGTACTTTCAATACTAAGTCCATGTCCTACAAGATATAACTTAAGCTCTGAAAATTCACGATAAACGGTCCTTTTACTGATTACCAATGAGTCCTCAATCATAGCCATAGTTACTCCCTCGCTGTACATACTCAATTTTTGTAATATTTTCTTTTGACGTTCCGACAACAAAATCACCTTACATCATCCTCTTTAATTTAAATGTGCCAAAAGTGAATCATACATATCATCGTCAAGTAGATTTGAGACAACTAAAATTTGTACATTTGTATACCTTAATCTAAGGTTTTTCTCAGCTTCTTCAGTTACAATAACTAAATGTTTCTCACTATCTTCAAGTTCATCTATCCCAACATTTTTGACTGGTGTTTTTTTAGCAGCCTTTTTAATACGATCTTTGAACATTGAAGTTGCCATCGTTGCTGATCCAATTCGTTGATCATGATGAATGAAGTCTACTTCGTTAACAACTTTAAAATCAATGTTTTGCACTCCACTTTTGTTAGCTAGTATTATTTTGTCGTCCGTAACTTGTGTATCACTTGGCGCTATTTGCTTTAATGCCTTTAAATTCAGTACTACTTCGTCATATTTCGGACTACTCAAGAAATTATCAACAGCAATATGCATTGCGCTAGGTGTCTTTTGCAAAGCCCTTTCAGCTAATTCCGCTTGCGTAATCACTAATAATCCATTCTCATCTTTCAAACGACTAATTGCTGTATTAGTAACTGGTACATTCGTGATACCTGCTTTTTTAACTTTATCCCTCAGTAATGAGGCTCCCATTGCTGAGGAACCCATACCAGCATCACAGGCAAAAATAATTTTTTTAACATCTTCAAACTTTTTCACTTGCTCCGTAGCATTCTGCGCATTTACAAGACTAGTTCCCTTTGACTCAGCCTTCATTTCATTCATTTGACGTTGACGAGCTTCTAAATCTTCTTCATCTGCCATTGATTTATCAGCTTTTAATATGATTGCAGCAACTACAAATGACACAATTGCTGCAACCAGTACACCCGTAAGAATCTTCAAATAATTGCCTTTTGGTGTCATCAATAAAATTGCAATAATCGACCCCGGTGAAGCTGCAGCTTTTAGACCTGTATTCAATAACTGAAATGTAAATGTGCCGCCCACACCGCCAGCAATTGCGGCAAATACTAAAGCGGGCTTCATTAAAATATAAGGGAAATAAATTTCATGAATTCCTCCAAAAAATTGAATCAAAGCAGCTCCAGGTGCTGATGCCTTTGCAGTACCTTTTCCAAAAAAGATAAATGCCAGTAAAATTCCTATTCCTGGTCCTGGATTAGATTCAAGTAAAAATAAAACAGACTTTCCTGATACTGCTGCCTGTTGAATTCCTAAAGGAACCAAAATTCCGTTACCTATTGCATTATTCAAAAATAATACTTTAGCGGGTTCAATAAACACATTTGCCAATGGCAACATATGGATTGAAATAATCCAATCGACACCTTTACTCATGAAATTACTACCAGCAGTAACAAGTGGATTAACCACAAAAACTCCAAAAATTGCTAAAACCATACCTAAAATGCCACTTGAAAAATTGTTATAAATCATTTCAAAACCAGATTTAATTTTATCTTGAAATAATTGATCAAATTTCTTGATGGACCAACCAGCAAGTGGCCCCATTATCATAGCTCCCAAAAACATAGGCACACTTGATCCAACAATTACTCCCATTACTGCAATTGCTCCTACAACAGCCCCACGTTCCTCATAAACCATTCTGCCACCGACATATGCTATAAGAAGCGGAATCATATAATTAAGCATTGGGTTTATCAACTCAGCAATATGCTTATTGGGAAACCAACCTGCTGCCATAAAAACTGCTGTAATTAGCCCCCAAGCAATAATTGCAGCAATATTAGGCATAATCATTCCACTTAGGCTCGTTCCTAATTTCTGAACTTTAGACTTAAGTGAATTTTTCGATTTTTTTATTTCCATTAAAAACCCCTCCTTTTTATAATATTATTTTACATGCTTTTTGTAATCGCTTTCAATAAAAACTAAATAGCATGCAGTCACATGGGATAGTGACACAATATATTAAATTGTTCACAAAATTACTCGTACCTGCTTTTCTTACTATTCATCTTAAATTTATTGTATAAACTCTTCATAGTATCTATATCAAAATTTAAATTCATCGATTACATTCACTCTATTGACGAGAATTACTTATATTACTTCTCCGATATTTTGTAAGTGCATATGATTACGCTTTCAATACAATTTTTGCTATACTCAAAAAAAGGTGGTGATAATTTGCGACTTATGTCTAAGATTCTAGTAATAGCGGGTATCATTCTCGCAGCTCCTCTAGCTGTCACTCTTATTTTGCAAAATTGGACAGCAACCATTGGTACCAGTACACCTATTTCATTAAAGCTTGATTGGCTAATTCAATATGAACCACTCTATCTCTTCTGGAGTGGGGTAATTTTAGCTATTGTATTGCTTGTTCTACTACTTACTATAATTCTTTGGCCACGGTCACAATTGTTATATCTTCATCAAAAATCTGCTGGTCAAGTTACAGTCAGTAAAAAAGCTATTGAAAATTTTACCCTTGCAGCACTCCAAGAAGAACTATTTATTGGAAACCCGAAAGTATCCGCTAAATTGGCATCTAATAAGATTACTCTCAAAATATCAGGTAATCTGCTAAATTCAGCAAATGCTAAGCAACAAACTTCGACTTTTTTGAATCAGCTCAAGGATGATTTACGTGTTTGTTTAGGAATTTCAGAACAGAAAAAAATCAAAATTCGACTCGTCAATTTCAGTTCTTCTAAATCTAACATGAATCGGCCTCGGGTTATCTAGGAGGTGATAACGTGACCGAACTTATTAAAACCTATTTTTGGCCGATTATTGGTGGCCTTATAGGGTTGCTCCTTGCGGTCTTGGTCATCACCATTGGCTTCTTCAAGACCCTTGTGATTTTAATTTTCATAGTACTCGGTATCACCGTTGGTTACTATATTCAAAAATCGGGTATATTATCAAATCTATTCAAATAACTGTCCAATTAAAGGAGGAAAAATTATGCAAAACGGAACATTAAGTTCAAAAACAACACAAAACGAAAAATCCACTGTTAAGGGTAATTTGACATTTGATGACAAGGTAATTCAAAAAATTATTGGCATCGCCCTTTCTGAAGTAGACGGTTTATTAACCATAGATGGCGGTTTTTTCTCAAATATTGCTGAAAAATTAGTAAACACTAACGATGTTACATCCGGAATTGATGTGGAGGTCGGTAAAAAACAAGTAGCCGTGGATCTTGATATTGTAGCCGAATATAGTATTGACATTTCTAAACTCTATGACAAAATGAAAGATGTTATTGTCCGAGAAGTAAGAAATATGACTGATTTAGAAGTAATCGAGATAAACGTAAATGTTGTCGATATCAAAACAAAGGAAGAATATGAAAAGGATTCAACCTCACTTCAAGATCGCTTCAGTGATGCTACAGACAAGACAAAAGAGGTAGTTAGTAAAGGTGCAAAGAAATCAAAAGAGACTTTAAATGATGGCTTTGATAAAGTAAAACCTGATAATAAGCCTAATCGTGTAAACTAAAAATAGAAAGTTTAATTAAGGTAAGTTACTTTAATTAAACTTTTATTGATAGCTCTAGATTTATTACTTACTAGCGTCTTAAGGCGCTAGTTTTTTTATATCACAACCAAATTGTACTTAATTCTCTTGACTCTATCAACAGACTTCGACAAAGAGTCATATTGTTTAACTTCTATATTCCATGTTTAATATCCTCCCATTTATAATCTAAATTGTTTATCTACTTAAAATGAAGTATTATGATAAGGTGAAAAACTTTTTAGTTATGAAGGAGAAGTTATATGTTTGACATTATTAAGGCAATAATTTTGGGGATAGTCGAAGGTGTTACAGAGTTCTTGCCAATTAGTTCAACGGGACATTTGGTTTTAGTAGATGAATTTATTCAGATGGAACAATCTAAAGCATTTGTGGATATGTTCAATGTGGTAATTCAACTGGGTGCAATCATGGCTGTTGTCGTTATCTATTTCAATAAATTAAATCCATGGGCTACCCAAAAAAGTTCACTTGAAAAAAAGCAAACTTGGACATTGTGGAAAAAAGTTATTGTAGCTGTTATTCCATCTGTCATTGTTGGGTTACCATTAAACGATTGGATGGATGCGCATTTAATGAATTGGTTGGTTGTTTCAATTGCATTAATTTTTTATGGAGTCCTCTTTATCGTTATCGAAAATCGTAATGCACAGACCCAACCCAAGTTCTCAGATTTAAATACCTTATCTTATAAAACTGCTATTACAATTGGTTTATTTCAAGTTCTCTCGTTAATTCCTGGAACTTCGAGGTCAGGCTCTACCATCCTAGGTGGGATTATGGTAGGAACTTCGCGTTACGTTGCAGCTGAATTCTCATTTTTCTTAGCTATACCTACAATGTTTGGGGCATCTTTGCTAAAACTCTATAAGTTTTTCAAACATGGCGGAAGTTTAGCTGGGCTACAAGGTGTAATTCTTGCCGTTGGTGTACTTGTATCCTTTGTAATCGCCTATATTTCCATTAGATTCCTACTTAATTACATTAAGACAAAAGATTTCAAAATTTTTGGTTGGTATCGAATCATCCTTGGCATTATCGTAATTGGTTATTTTCTGATTTTTCACTAATACTATAGAAACCAAAAAAGACTAGGTTTTAACCTAGTCTTTTTTACATCTAACAATAAATGCATATTATAAAAAGATGGTGTTCCACGTGAAACCTTAAAGCCATTAAACCTTAACTTGACAAGACTGATCAATCATATCAGCAGCCATTCGTCCTTCATAGATACCCCAAATTACAAGGCTAGCTCCACGACGCGCATCTCCTGCCACATACACTCTTTCTTGATCTGTTGTAAAGTCCTTGTTCATTTCGGTAATATCGAATGCATCAATAACTGAACGTTCAGCGCCAGTAAAGCCAAGCGCAATCACTACAAAATCTGCATCCATTTCTTTTTCCGTTCCAGGAACCGGCTTATATAAACGTGCTTTACTCGTAATTACCTTCTTAACTTTCCCATTTTTTCCTTCAAACCCGATTGCAGTTGTTTCGTAAATTGTTAAATCTTCAGCAATAACGCTATCAGCTTCTTTTTGACCATAGCCCTTCTTAGAAATGATTGGCCATTCTGGCCATGGATTACTTGCCAAACGCTCTAATGGTGGTTGGCGGCTAATCTCAAGTTGCTTAATATCTGTTGCACCTTGTCTTACTGCAGTAGCAATACAATCAGTGGCAGTATCGCCTCCTCCGACAATCAGAACCTTCTTACCAGCTAATTTCTGACTTGCAGCAACACCGTCATGTAAAACTTCTTTCGTAGCCAATGTTAGATAATCCAGGGCTTGCATAATACCTTTCAATTCTCGTCCTTCTCCATTAATATCACGTGCTTGACGTGCACCAACAGTTAACAATACTCTAGCATAATTTTCTTTTAGTTCATCGGCGGTAATGTCGACACCCACATTAGTATTGACAACAAATTTTATTCCAACATCTTCCATTACTCGAATTCGACGTGCAACAATATCCTTAGGTAACTTCATATTTGGAATCCCGTACATTGCTAAACCGCCTGGAAGATCATCTTTTTCAAAGACAGTTACTTCATAACCATACTTGTTAAGTTGCCAAGCTGCAGATAACCCAGTCGGGCCACTACCGACAATCGCAATCTTAATACCATTTCTATGCAGTGGCATCCCACTTTCTCTAACCCAATCAAATTTAAAACCTTGTTCAATAATGAATCGCTCATTATCTTTAATCGTAATTCCTTTACCATGTAACGCTTCATTACATGCGGCTTCACAAGGAGCTGGGCATACCCTCCCTGTAAATTCAGGGAGCGGATTAGTTTTAGTCAGCCTTTCAAAAGCGCGTTTATCTTCGTTACGGTAGACCAAATCATTCCATTCAGGTATCAAATTATCATTTGGGCATCCACTAACCGCCTTCCCACCAGCATAGAAGAAACCAGCATGACAATGCGGAACTCCGCAGTTCATACATCTAGCAGCTTGCTTACGTCGCTCTTCATCACTCAATGCATTTTGCATCTCTGCAAAGTCCTTGATTCGTTCCTCCACTGCGCGTGTAGGGTTATCAACACGTGGGTACTTTAAAAAACCAAACGGATCTGCCATTTTCGCTTCCTCCTTACTTAATGATAGTTGGTTGAACGCCTACAATTTCATCAAACGCTTTTTGTTTTAATTGGTCTTCAGTAAAATCATCTTTAGCGTATTTTGCCATAATTTCGTTGATACGTCTAAATTCTTTTGGATAGACTTTCACAAAATGGCTCGCTTCAAATTCCCAATTATCTAAAATAAACTTAGCTTTTTTAGAATCAGTATATCTAAAATGTTTACGCAACAAATCTTTTACAACTTTTTTGTCTTTTTCATTATTAATATCAAACAATTCAATCATTTCATAATTACATTGTTGCGGAAAACTTCCAGCAGGATCATAGACATATGCAATTCCTCCAGACATTCCAGCTCCAAAGTTTCTACCAGTGGACCCTAAAATTAGAGCAGTTCCATTGGTCATGTACTCACATCCATGATCTCCAATTCCTTCTGCAACAACATCTGCACCTGAATTTCTAACACAGAATCGTTCACCCGCACGTCCGTTGAAAAAAGCTTCTCCACCGGTTGCACCAAAACAAGCAACATTGCCCACAATTGGTGCATTACTATACAATTGCTGAGCGACCCTAGGTGCACGCACAACTAACCGTCCGCCACTGAGCCCTTTACCAACATAATCATTTGCTTCACCAGTTAATTCAAGTTCTAACCCTTGCGTAATAAATGCACCAAAACTTTGACCAGCAACACCTGTATATTCGAATTTTATTTGCCCCGCAGGTAAGCCAATATTCCCAAAACGCTGTGCAATCCAGCCGCCCATTCTAGCACCAACAGTCCGCATTCGGTTATTAATCGGTTGCTTTATAACAACTGGTTGTTCACTTGCTAATGCCATTTCTGCAAAAGCATTCAATTCTGGCCATTGATATTTAGGAGCAAACGGATCAACCGATTTACGCTCAATTCCTACTGAAGTAGTCAAAACACGTGAAAAATCAAGCGATTTAGCCTTACCTTTTGCAATAAACCTAGGTGTTATGTTTTCAGTGTGGCCTACCAATTCGTCAATTGTCCGATAACCCAAAGTAGCCATTTCTTCACGTAAATCTTGCGCAATAAATCTCATACAATTTTTTACGTGCTCTGGTTTTCCTATAAATAGCTTACGCAATCCAGGATTTTGGGTAGCAATCCCTGTAGGACAAGTATTAAGACTACATACTCGCATCATAATACATCCAATTGATACTAAAACTAAGGATGCAAAACTAAACTCCTCAGCGCCAAGCATGATTGCAATTGCAACATCTCGCCCTGTCATTAACTTACCGTCCGTCTCAATTGTTGTCCGTTGACGCAAGTTATTTAATGCTAATGTCTGATGAGCCTCCGCTAGACCCATCTCCCATGGTAACCCTGCGTCTCTGACAGAATTTCTTGGTGCCGCACCGGTTCCACCATCATATCCACTAATCGTTACTTTATCAGCGCCAGACTTAACAACCCCTGTCGCAATCGTCCCAACCCCAGTACTTGAAACCAACTTAACAGTAACTTTAGCAAATGGATTAACTTGTTTTAAGTCATGAATTAGTTGTTTCAAATCTTCAATGGAATAAATGTCATGATGAGGTGGTGGAGAAATCAGTCGTACTCCAGGAACAGAACCACGAATTTCAGCAACCCAGGGAAAGTTCTTCGTGCCAGGTAGCTGACCACCCTCACCAGGTTTTGCTCCTTGTGCGACTTTAATCTGCAACTCCTCAGCACTCATCAAATACTCGGCATTAACACCAAACCTAGCCGAAGCAACTTGCTTTATCTTACTATTAAGATTCCTACCATCTTTTTGTGGTTTAAATCTATTACGATTTTCACCACCTTCTCCACTATTACTTTTAGCATTTAATTCATTCATTGCTTGAGCAATACATTCATGTGCTTCCTTGGAAAGAGAACCAAAGCTCATTGCTCCCGCCTTAAATCTTTTAACAATTTGACTCACCGGTTCAACTTCTGACAAGGGCACAGCCCCATGTACTCCCTTGATCTCCCAAAGAGAACGTAACGTAGTTGGTGTTTCTAGTTCTTCTTGCTTCATTTCAGCAACATATTCTTTGTAGATTTCATAATCTCCAGTACGTACAGCTTGTTGGAACTTGTACATTGTCAACGGATTATACAGATGGTGCTCTCCATCATATCTGTATTTAAAACTTCCACCAGCAGGCAAATCCTCAATCGCTCTTGTATTGAATGCCTTGCGATACCTTGCCAAGTACTCTTCTTCAATTTGGTTTAAGTTTAATCCACCTATTCGACTTTCAGTTCCCGTAAAATATTTACCAACTACTTTTTCTGAAAGCCCGACTGCTTCAAATAATTGTGCTCCTTGGTATCCAATAATTGTAGAAATACCCATTCTGCTCATTACTTTGACAATTCCTTTTTCAGCAGCCTTCCGGTAATTCTCAAGATTATCACCTAAATCATACGAAAGTAAGGTTGCATATGCTCCATAAGGATGAATTGCGGAAGCACCGTAACCAAGTAAAGTCGCAAAATGATGAATTTCACAGGCTTCACCAGTGTCTACTAAAATCGAAGCCAATTCCCGCTTACCTTTTCGGACTAAATAGTTATTTAACCCAGAGACTGCCAATAATACTGGAATTATTAGTTGTTCTCTTGTAGCTCCTCGATCACTTAAAATTAATAAATTAGCACCTTGTTCAAGTTTAGATTCCGCATCTTTAAACATATCATCCAGCGCTTGTTCCAACCTATTAGGTCTTTGCGCAATATCATAACAAATAGTTACAATCGCTGCTTTAAAGCCATTTTTACCGTTCAAATGGCGTAGTTTTTCATAGGACTTTGAGTCCAAAATTGGCGAATCCAATTTTATTTTTTTTGCATTTACTGGTACGTCTTTAGTGATGTCTCCATCTGCACCTAAAAACATCTCTGTTCCAATTACAAGTTTTTCTCGAATGGCATCAATTGGTGGATTAGTAACCTGTGCAAACTGTTGCTTAAAATACGTAAATAATGATTGTGGTTCTTTACTTAAAACTGCTAAAGGAGAGTCATATCCCATTGAAATAACAGGTTCTTCTCCTTTTTGTGCCATCGGAATCAAAGCGTCACGAATAACATCTTCAGTGTAGCCATGCCGCCGCCAAAGAGTCCTTAGCGCACTTTCCGAAATGTTTTCATCAACATCAGCTTCAGATAAATCATCAAGCGTCAATTGTTCATCTTTTAACCATTTAGCATATGGCTGATTACTTGAATATTTTTCCTTAATTTCAGCTGTTCTGTAAAATTTACCCTCACTAGTATCAACAAGAATCATATCAGCAGGTCCTAGAATACCTTTTTCAATAATATCCTCAGGTGCAACATCATAGACACCAGACTCAGAAGCAACTACTAAAAAATTACCCTTCACAAGATTATATCTCGAAGGACGTAAGCCATTTCTATCTAATGCTGCACCAACTTGCACTCCATCTGTGAAACATAATGCTGCAGGCCCATCCCATGGTGCCACAAATCCAGCATTATATTCATCAAATGCAGCTTGCTTAGCAGACACATGAGCATCTTTCCCCCAAGCTTCTGGAACCATCATTAATAAAATTTGTGGAATATCTCTACCATTACGATACAAATATTCCATACAATTTTCTAATTTTGCAGAATCAGAATCTTCGTCATTATAAATCTCTATATTATGACTTACCATCCAGTTTTCTGCCCTTTTCAATGTATTAATTTCTCCATTATGAGCAATAAATCTAAAGGGTTGAGCCCGTTCCCAACTTGGAAAGGTATTTGTTGAAAACCGTGAATGAATCAAAGCAATTGCAGATTCCATCGTTTGATCATGTAAATCTGGGAAAAATTCCCCCACTTGATATGCATGTAACATTCCCTTGTAACATATAGTTCTGCTTGATAAACTCACAATTGCAAATTCTTCAGCAGAAAAAGTCTTCTCTAAGTGTCTACGTAATCGATACAATGTATCTTCATATTCTCTTCCGGCTTCAATATCAGATGGTTTGCCAATAATAACTTGAACAAAACCCGGCATTGTTTTCTGAGCAGTTGGCCCACAACTTTCATAAATATACGGAACATTACGTGCGCCAATCACATGAAATCCTGCATTAAGAACTTCATCTTCAATTGACGACAACATTGCTTCTTTTTCATTTTTTTTCTGCGGTAAAAAAAACATTCCAACTGCATATTCTCCAAACGCTGGTAATTTCAGGTTATGTTCATTAGCATATGTCCTAAAGAAATTATCTGGCATTGCAAATAAGATTCCTGCCCCGTCGCCTGTATCTGGCTCGGAGCCAGTACCACCACGATGATTCATTCTTCTTAACATAATAAGAGCGCGTTCAATTAATTCATGACTTGCTTTTCCGTCAATTTGGGTAATAAATCCCATTCCACAAGCATCATGCTCAAAGGAAGGGCTGTACATCGTCTTATTGAATTTCTCCATCTCAGTTCCCACCTTGCTAACAATCTGACCTTAATAAAATAAAATATAGATTAAACAGTCTAATGTTCTTTTAATTTTAATTATAAAGCATAAAAAACACAAGAGTAATGGTACTATTGTTTGGATTCAAAAGAAATCTAACATCAAATGTTAATTATTTTTAGCTGTACTTACATTTTATACTTTACTAATAGTTAATATACAATCTTCCGTGTAACATAAATCCGTAAGATTTTATTATCAATAAAAGAGACTAGATCGTATATCTTCGACCCAGTCTCTTAGTAAAATTCATTTTTTTATTTAGTTGCTAAAACTATATGTTATTCACCCTTAATATAATTTTGTCCATCCGCAGCTGGTGCCACTGCTTTTCCTAAGAATATCACCAAAACAATAATAGTAATTGCATAAGGAGCTATTTGGAACCAGACAGAGTTGACATGTGACAAAATAGGAATATATGCTCCAATAATAGGTAAACTTTGAGCCAATCCAAAGAATAATGCTGCTCCGGTCGCGCCAAGCGGATTCCATTTACCAAAAATCATTGCAGCTAAAGACATAAACCCTTGACCTGAAATTGTACTTGCTGAAAAATTCAAGGTAATCGATTGTGCCATCACAGCACCACCAATCCCACCAAAGAAACCAGAAATTAAGACTCCCATGTATTTGTACTTAATCACATTAATTCCTAAAGTATCCGCAGCCGTTGGATTTTCACCAACAGACCTCATTCTCAAGCCAACACTTGTTTTAAAGAAGAAGAACCAACATATGAATCCAATAATAATGGCTATAAATGCCACAAGTGATGTATTTGTGAATAAAACCTTACCTATAAATGGAATTTTAGACAGAATTGGAAATGTAAAATCACCCATACTTTGATTGATAACGGGTGTTTGTCCTTTACCATTATAAATGACCCTTGTTAAGAAGACAGCTAGTGCAGGCGCCATTAAGTTTAAAACAGTACCACTTATTATATGATCCGCACGGAAAGTCACTGTTGCAACAGCATGTAATAAGGAGAACACCAATCCAAACAAAGCACCTATTAATAAAGACACCCAAGGAGTGATACTTCCCAAAGTACTTGCAAACGTCAAATTAAAAACTGTACTTCCAAATGCACCAATAATCATCATACCTTCAAGTCCAACATTAACAACACCGCTTCTTTCGGAGAAAGTTCCTCCTAAGGCAGTAAATATTAGAGGTGCGGCATAGACAAATGTTGTTGAAAAAACTGTCATTAAAATAGTTGTCAAACTCACTATTTTGCACCCCCTTTTCTTGCTTTATTTTTACCTTTAAACCAACCCTTTTTCACCATTATCTCAAATGCATATTTAATTCCAACGAAGAAAATAATTGAAGCAATTACAATATCGACAATCTCACTAGGTGTATTCGAATAGACAGATATACTCAACCCACCTATTTGCAAAGCTGAAAACAACAGTGCGGCAAAAACAATTCCAATTGGATTTTCCGCTGCCAATAATGCAACAGCCATTCCGTTATAGCCAACATTAGGAAGGTTATTAGAAACCGATATGTTTTCGTAATTTCCTAAACCATCAATTGCACCGCCTAGCCCAGCCAATAATCCCGATATAAGCATAGCAATAATAATTGTTTTCTTAACACTAATTCCTGAATATTGAGATGCTGATTCATTTAATCCGACAGCCTGAATTTCAAATCCTGATTTAGTTTTATTGAAATAAAACCATACCAAACCAACGACCGCTAATGCAATGAAAAATCCCCAGTTAAATGTAGAATTATCTGTAATATGTTGTAGAAACTCTGTATTTAAATTAGCTTTAGAAACGATATTTGGTGAAGAATCACTTCCCTTGCTTGCAAGCCAACTTTTCACTGCAAAGTTGACAACATACAAGATAATATAATTAAGCATGATAGTAGTAATGACTTCACTGGTCCCAAAATATGCTCGCAAAATACCAGCAATCATAGACCATATACCACCAGCTAGTGCACCACATAACAGCGCACCAATTATAAGAAGTATTGCTGGTAAATACGAAAATTTAAGCGTAAATACTATTGCTCCAAACCAACCAATTAAATACTGTCCTGGACCTCCAATATTAAAAAATCCAGCTTTACTAGCAACTGCAAATCCTAAAGCCGTGAGAATTAAAGAAATCATATTTCTTAATGTTTCACCTATTGAATAAATCCCACCAAGTGAACCAATTAGCAGGTTTTGGTAATTTTGAATTGGGTCATATCCAAATATTAGCATCAAAATTGCACCGACAATAAAACCGGCTAACACTGAAACTAAAGGTATAACCAATCCTTTAAGTGATTTAGTATGCACTGTTTTTTCTCTCCTATCCTTGTTGACCTACTGGCGTTTTTCCAGCCATCATCAAACCTAATTCCTCACTTGATGTATGTTTTGGATTAATCTCACCAACAATCTCACCCTCATGCATTACTACAATTCTATCGGAAAGTTTCAAAATCTCATCAAGTTCAAAACTAATCAAAAGAACTCCTCGTCCTGCATTTCTTTGTTCTATAATTTTTTCATGAATATACTCAATTGCTCCAATATCGACCCCACGAGTTGGATTAGCAGCAATTAAAAGATCTGGATTTGCGGAAATTTCTCTGGCAACAATTACCTTTTGCTGATTACCACCTGAAAGATCTCCAACTATCTCTTTTTCACCTTGCGAACGAATATCAAATTCCTTAATAAGTTGTCTGCCTAGCTCGTTTATTTTTCTATAATTTAACAATCCGTGCTGACTAGCAGGTTTTTGGTAATAATTTTTTAACACTAGATTCTCAGCAATTGTAAACGGCAAGATTAGCCCTACATTTTGACGATCTTCAGGAATACACCCCACTCCTGCTTCTGATATCTTACGCGCACTCAAATTCTGTAATTCTTTTCCCTTTAGTTTGACCGTACCTTTTTTTATTTTGCGAAGTCCTGTAATTGCCTCAATCAATTCACTTTGGCCATTTCCATCAACTCCAGCAACTCCTACAATTTCACCACTATGCACTGTCATATCCAAGTCTTTAACTTTCAATAGTCCATGGGCTTCTACATTCAATTTATTAATCGCTAATATTGTTTCCGATTTATCAGTTGCTTCTTTATCAACTGCAAAATTAATCTTTCGGCCAACCATCATTTCTGCAAGTGTTTCTTCTTTTGTATCCCCAACTTGCACAGTATCAATAACTTTCCCCATTCTGATTACAACACAGCGATCAGCTACTTCTTTGATTTCCTTAAGTTTGTGAGTAATAAATATTATAGAATTACCTTCTGCAGCAAGAGCTCTCAAAATTTTAATTAGCTGTTCAATTTCTTGTGGTGTTAATGCTGCCGTTGGTTCATCAAAAATAAAAACATTGGCTTGTCTATACAAAGCTTTCATGATTTCAACACGTTGTTGCATACCAACAGTAATATCACGGACCTTTGCATTAATATCAATGTCTAGATGATATTTTTCAGCTAATTTTTTTATATCTAAAGCAGCCTTCTTGTAGTTTATCTTTGTAGCCTTTGTTGGTTCATCTCCCAGGATAATGTTTTCAAGTACTGAAAAAGCAGGTATTAACATAAAATGTTGATGCACCATTCCAATACCCAATTTTTTTGCATCTCGTGGATTATCCATTTTCATAACTTGACCATTAATCAGTATCTCACCTTCAGTTGGTTGTAATAGCCCAGAAAGCATCCCCATTAATGTAGACTTTCCCGCACCATTCTCACCCAAAAGAGCTAAAATTTCGCCCTTCCCTAGCTGTAATGAAATATCATTATTTGCTTTATAACTACCAAATTGCTTTGTAATGTGTCTCATTTCGACAACATATTCTTCCATACGGTCTTGGTCCTCCTTATAATTCATTAACTTATCCTATGCATTAAAATGGTGAAGAATTGGTAATCTCCCCCCAATACTTCACCATTTTATAAAACAATTGTCAATCATACTGGCAAATTTGCTTTGTTATTTATAATTCTAATTACTTAGGACTAACCTTTATTGTTCCATCTTCAATCTTCTTCTGGTATGACTGAACAACTTTCCATGCACTTGCAGACATATTATCATTCACAAGGCCCACACCATTACTCTTAAGATTGTATGTTACAGTCTTTCCTCCGGGGAACTTGCCCTTCATTGCATCATTTGAAAGATCTTCAACAGCTGTTCCGACCTTCTTAATAGCAGATGCTAAAGTAACATTTCCGCCTTTATATTTACCATCGGCCTTTTGATCTTGATCAACACCGATAACCCAAACCTTCTTGCCATTCTTCGCAACGTTCTTTGCTGCAGTGAAAACCCCTGCACCTGTACCACCAGCTGCTTGATAAATAACATCTTCATCATTATTGTACATAGCAGTTGCCAAAGATTGACCAACATCTGCCTTTGTAAATGAACCAGCATATTTTACATCAATCTTAATCTTAGGATTTACTGCCTTAACACCTTGTTCGAAACCTTTTTGGAATGTTGTAATCACATCACTTTGCATCCCACCAATAAATCCAACTTTATTTGTTTTTGTAGTTTCAGCTGCCGCTACACCCGCTAAAAATGAAGATTGTTCTGTCTTAAATGTTACCGACGCAACATTTTTTCGGTTACTTACAACTGAATCAATAATTGCAAAATTAACGTCTGGATTTGCTTTCGATGCAGTTGTAATCGCATTATCAAGCTTATAACCAATACCGAAAATTGTTGCATATTTTGCCTTAACCAATTTGTTAATATTTGGCAAGAA
Organism: Liquorilactobacillus cacaonum DSM 21116; assembly: GCF_001436735.1. Classification (GTDB taxonomy): domain Bacteria; phylum Bacillota; class Bacilli; order Lactobacillales; family Lactobacillaceae; genus Liquorilactobacillus; species Liquorilactobacillus cacaonum. The sequence goes on along the minus strand of NZ_AYZE01000005.1, from coordinate 151,158 downwards.
ATCTGAATCATCAGTAGATTGAGCATAATTATACCCGTTAATACCCTTTTGAAGGCTGTGGCTCTTACCCCAACTCTCTAAACCTTCCCAAGCAGATTGGTTAAATGACTTATCATCAATCCCCCCGCCATCAGTTACTAAAGCAGCTGAATGCTTTGTTCCTTTACTAGACGATGAACTATTTCCACAACCGACAAGAATTGCTCCTGCCATCATTGTTGCAGCTAAAACTGCTAAGACTCTTTTTTTCACTAAAATACAGCCCCCAAAATTTAATTTTCTTAATAAATCAAAGTATACACATTAACCCGTCTAAAATCAATATGTTTTTTTATAAATCCGAAAAATCGTTCGCTTTTTACCTCTTTTAATATAACGTGTTATGTAAGGTTTAGTGTTAAGTGTTCTTTTGACGAACACTTGAGTTTTATGTATAATTCATCTTGCATCACGAACGAAACATTAATATTGGAGGATTACTAAAATTATGTCAGAAAAAGTATACTTTAACCACGACGGTGGCGTCGACGATTTAATTTCTTTGTTCTTACTTTTACAAATGGATAATGTTGATTTGATTGGTGTTGGAGCCGTTGATGCTGATAGTTACGTAGGCCCATCTGTCCAAGCAAGTCGTAAAATCATCGATCGTTTCGGTCATGGAATTAATTTAGAAGTTGCAACCTCAAATTCACGTGGTGTCCACCCATTTCCAAAAGAATGGCGGATCTCAACATATTCCGAAAATGCATTACCAATTTTAAATGAAAGTGGTAAAATGATCACTCCGGAAGCGAAAGAAGTTGCTCATCTAGATTTATTACACAAATTGCAACAATCACCAGACCAAGTAACCTTAGTTTTTACTGGTCCATTAACAGATCTAGCTCGAGCTTTAGAAATTGGTCCAAGTATCACCCAAAAAATCAAACGGTTGGTGTGGATGGGTGGCACCTTTTTAGAAAAAGGTAATGTAGAAGAACCTGATTCTGATAACACTCAAGAATGGAACGCCTTTTGGGATCCTGAAGCAGTTAAAACAGTATTCGATTCAGATATCCAAATCGATTTAGTTAGTCTTGAAAGTACTAATAATGTCCCTTTGACTCAAGCTGTTCGTTTGCATTGGGCTGCACAGCGTCGATATCCTGGCCTTGATTTTATTGGTAATAGTTATGCTTTTGTACCAGAATTAGGACTTTTTGAAACTTACTCAACTTACTACCTTTGGGACGTTCTAACAACCTGCTATTTTTATGATTCAAGCCTTGTTAAAACTAAAGAAGTTTTTTGTGATGTTAGCACTAAATCTCCAAGTGATGGACGCACTTTCTTAACAGAAAATGGACGTAAAGCAAATCTTGTTTATGATGTAGATAGCGCCAAGTTTTTTGCCTTGATTGATGAATTAGCAAAAAAAGTTGATTAGGAGCATTCAATTACCTATGGCTGTTCTTTTTAAAGTTATCTATTTTGGAGTATAATGAATTAATATTACTTCAATCTAAGTTTCTTTATAAACTTATTCTTAAAAGGTGAACTAAATGACAAAATCATCTGAGCATAACTTACCAAGCACACTTGAATTAGAACGTAGTGTACAGCTGTTTAAAGCATTCGGAGATCAAACACGTTATAAAATACTATCCCTATTGTCCAATAAAAAATTAACTGTCAATGAAATCGCTGACGAAATCGGAATAACTCAATCAGCAATTTCACATCAATTAAAGCTACTAAGACAAACAGGATTAGTAAAAGGAATTCGTGATGGGCAAAAAATTTATTATGAATTGTCTGACCAACACATCACTACTATCTTTGAACAAGTTCGTGAACATGTCCGTGAAAGAAATTTATAAATTATTATGACTATCTTCATGTATCTTCTTCTATATATTAATAAGATAACATTTCACTTTCTTTATTACAGTCATTCAAAGCTTCCTACTGACCAATAAGCGAAGAATCATTTTAAGCGACTTATTCGCCATTACCTATAAACGTCTCCCTTGGATTTTTTATGTTGGTTTCGACACCTACCTTTTAAATCTAAGAGAGACGTTTTTGAATATAACTTTTTATTTTTACAACCTTATAACCGCAGAACAAGTGACTATTTTTTGCACAAGCGATCTCATCAATGATTTAGCCGATATTACGATAACTACCCCCAAAAATTGTTGTGAATGTTTTTGTGTATCTGTGTCTATTCATGTCACCTTACACTAAATATTATTGTTTCTACTTTAAGATAACGCTTCAAAGTTAATTAATTAGTTTTGAACTTCTTATTATTAACCCTCCTCCTGTTATAACCAGAAGGGCAGAAAAAATTATTAAAACCCACACCCAACCATTATCTAAAAAAAAACCAGCCAATAAAGAACCAATTGGCCCCCCAATTGAGGAAATGGTTTTAAACGTTGTCATAACTCTCCCTAGAAATTCATCTTTAGTTCTAACCTGAATTAAGGTTTCTGATGAAATATTTTGAATGCTAGATGTTAAACCAAATAAAAAAATAAGAATAGCTGTCAAAATTCCATTAGTATAGAAAAAAAGTAATAAAAAAAGAGGTATAAAGCTTAATGACCAATAAATACCAACAGTGTTAATTGATGGGACTATTCGTCCTGAAAATAAGGCTCCAAAAATAAAACCCACAAAAAAACAAATATAAAAGACGGTATAGTAGAAAGAAGAACCCATTTTCTGAGCTAAATAAGGTAAAAAAACTATTAAACTAGGAGTTACGAAAGAATACAAAGAAGAAGAAATAAAGTAATTCTTCAAAAAATTGTCCTTTTTTATAAATTTGTACCCATAAAGTATTTCCTCCAAATATTTTGTTTTACGATTCTCCTTCCTTTTTGAATTAGCTATATTTTTTATAGCAAAAAGAAGAATTATTATACCAATAAAACTTATTATGGTAATCAATACCATGACATTTAATACTTTCATAAAGTTTAGTAAAACTCCTGCTAAAGCGACTCCCAAGAAATTAATTGATTGGTCAACTAAGCTTATTTGTGAATTTATTAAACCTAATTCTTTTTTTGACTTAACAGTACTCTTAATAATAGCTCTATCAGCTGGTATAAAGAACTCATCGCAAATAGCAGCAATTGTTGAAAAAACTAGTATAAAAGATAAACTGTATTTCGTGTTATTGATGGTTATTGCTAATAAAAAAAACATAAACGTTTGGACCGCTAAAGAACCAATACTTACATTCTTAAGCGGATGCCGATCTATAAACGGCCCATAAACAATCGCTAAGCTAGAAGCGAGTGAAAAAAGTGCATTCATGGCCCCAACCATGGAAGAACTATCAGTTTCAGTTTGAAACCACCATATAATAGTTAGCGTAAAAATACTACTGGACAAAGTTCCTAGTCCTCTAGAAAAAAGATAGCTCTTCTTATGCAACATCTTGTCTGTCACCCATTTTCATTAGTTTTATCAAAGAGACCGTACCCACATCATAAGACATGAGTTCCATAAATAATCACTCAATCTCACCAAATATTCTTTGTTATTGTTCTAAGATGTTCTTTTTTCCCTTAGATGAATATTGGACTCTAAAATTTTATATTTACTTCCTAAAATAACATTAGGTTTTTAACACAATTAATAATAATATCTGGAACTAAATTCATTTTTTAATTTTAATATCAGGATTGATAATTTCTAATTTTTGAGACATAATGTCACTAGAAAAGTAAATTATTTGTCTTTATATTTTTTCTCATTATAATAAAATTTATTTTTTTGTCAATAATAAAAGTAAATTATTTGTGTTACTAGTCTACAGAAGCTCTTCAACTAGCGGTTGCTTTTAATGCACTAATCATTAGCGTACTTTTTTCTAGCTTCAATAGGATAATTAATAGATTGAAAGTGAGGTTACGCTTATGACTTTAGGTCAAAGGATAAAGAAAGAAGGAATTTTATGAACATTTGGAAATATATCAGAGAAGAGTGGGGAATAAACAGTGTTGTTTTCTTGCTTGATGTTATAGAGGCAACATGCACAACTCTGTTTGGGTTAGCTTCTGCAAACATCCTTACAGAAATAGTTCGACCCAATTTATCGGCTGTTTTTATTTGTGTCTCTGTTCTTGGTATAGTAAGTATATTATGGGCAACTGCAATTTTTGTGCATGAGAAGTGTTTAACCATAGCTATGCAAAAAAATGGATACTGACATAAGAAATGATATCACCGCTCATTGAGTTGATTCGAGATATACGACATTTCATAAAAACAATCCGTCAGTGTATGTATCTTGGTTGACTAATGATATTAATACAATCAATGAATATGGATTTGAATGTTTAGAATTAGCCATTACCCAGGCTATTACAATCGTGATGAGTATTACCGTAATTGTAAGTTTCCATTATTCTTTAATAGTCACGATTCTCATTTTATTGGTTATTATGTATTTTGTCCCAAAGTTGTTTTCAAAAGTGATGAATCAGACATCATTGGGAGTATCAAAAGCTGCAGAAACAGCCACTAAGAAAATATCAGATTTTTTTGCAGGGTTCGATGATCTTCTTGTAATGAATTTGAAAAATCACATAGTTGAAGCAATAAATCAAAGCTCCTCGATTTTAAAGAAAGCAAAAGGAAAACAGGCAACTGCAATTGGGGGGTATGCGCGGAACTTCTAATCTTAGCAGTCTATTGAGTCAGACAGTTATCATTGATCAAGCTTGTTTTCTTTACGTGATTAAGGCAATTCCTATTGGCGGAATCAGTGCAGCGAGATACTTTGCAGCAACAATTTTTGCCAATACAACTGGTATGCTAGCCAATTTTATGGAAGTAAAAACAACTGCACCTATTTTTGAAAAATATGTCTCATTTCTATTGGACGATAGTTTCAATGAGCAGCAGAATTCCATAAAACTGCAAAAATTAGATAATCAACAACCCCAAATTACATTTGACTCTGTTGATTTTAGCTATAATACAAATACAGTGTTGGAATCATGCTCATTTAATTTTGCTCGAGGCTTAGTGAAAAAAAAGCGAATCTGGTTAGTTGATGAAGCAACTTTTTCTTTAAACCCTGCCGCAAGACAAGACATTGAGGACCGTTTAATGTCACTTACAGGTATCACGCTTATTATGGTCAGCCATAGAGCCATAGTGTTACTAAACGATTGCAGAATCAAGCTGACGAAGTTGTGCGCCTTGACGATGGGCGTGTTCAATAGCAATTTTGGAACAGGTGAACAAATAATTATAATAATGAAAAGCGTATAGGCTATACCTACTGTTCTTCTTAAAATCTCTAACTGAAAAAATACAACAAACAACCATTTAATTCGTTACCATCTTCACATAATTTCACAGAATAAGCTACAACAACTGCGAGTTAACTCTACAAACCAAAAGAACCAGAAGTAAGTTAACTTCCGATTCTAAATAAATAATTTAATTATCAACAAGATTTGACAAAGAACTAAAATTCAACTTTAATCCAGTTCCTCTATCAGCACAAATAAACATGTTTTGTTAAAAAGGCTTAACTTTTAGAATAATTCAAAACTTTTAATTCAGACAATTCAATCTTTTAACTTCATTATCAGCTCATATCTTTTTACCTTACCACTAGCTGTTCGTGGCAATCTATCTACCTTCACAAACTGCTTAGGAATCTTAAAACGAGCTAATTTCTTCTTACCATACGCAATTAATTCATTATTTGGAATTTCATACGGAGCAACATAAAAGCCAATCGGGACTTCACCCCATTGATCATCAGAAATTCCGCAAACTGCAAATTCAGTAATTGCCGAAAACCCTGCATAGGCATTTTCAATCTCATCTGGAAAAATATTCTCTCCTCCAGAAATTAACATTTCGCCTTTTCTTCCTTCAACAAATAAAAAATTTTCTTTATTAAAATGCCCAATATCACCAGTCTTAAACCAACCATCTCCTGTTAACTTTTTATTAAAGTCAGATGATTTACCTAAATATCCAGGTGTAACATTAGGTGCTTTAATTTCAATTTCCTTCGTTTCTTCATCAATTCTAAGTTGTACTGGGAAGAGTGGTTTTCCAACAGAACCCACTGCATTCAAGGCATCATTAAAACTCAAAGCCACAACTTGTGAACAAGTTTCCGTCATCCCATAAGATTGAATAATAGGTAGTCTCAGTGCAATGCACTTCCTTAGCGTCTGCTCATCAATTGCAGCTCCGCCTAAAAGAAAACATCTGAATTTACTATTGTAGCCCACTGTCGGAAATGATTCTAATAGTCGCTTTAACATCTGAGGTACCACAGACATTACCGTAACTGGCAGTTTTTGAAGTAATTGTGTTATCTTTTTTTCTTCAAAACGCTCAACTAACAATACTGGCATACCATATATTAAGCTGCGCATCATTATTGAGAGTCCACTAATATGAAAGATTGGAACCGCACATAACCACAGATCATCTGCTTGCAGTCCCAAATTAATAGCTGAACCCATAGCCGAAAAGAAATGATTCTTAAATGTTTGCAACACTCCATGTGGATTTCCGGTTGTGCCTGAGGTAAACATAATCGTTGCTACCTGATTATCCTCATACTCTTCTACCACATTAGGTTTATTTTCACCAAGGTGTTTTATTTGCGATAAATTCCAACAGCTAATATTTGTAACTTTCGCTAAATTTGTCAGCTCTTTATTTCTTGTTTGTAAGGAATCATCAATCAAAACTCGATCTATATCCGCAAGTTCAATCTGCTTTGACAATTCAAATAAACTCAACCTAAAGTTAAGCAAAACTATCTGTATGCCCATTCCTTGTAATGCCAAGATAGTTAAGTAGCTAGCCGGCGTATTAGCAGCTAAAAGCCCAATCTTGCAAGGTGTTTTATTGATAATATTCTGCAATTTTCCATTAAGTACCAATACTTCAGCATTCAATTGTTGAAAAGTCCAGCGTCGCCCTTCAAAAATCAATGCTGTTTTACTAGGTGCAAGTTCTGCTTGTTTATTTAACCAATTTTCCAAAGCTCAATTACTCCTCTTCAATAATTATTAAGGGAATTTAGGAAACTGATCAAAATCTGGTTTTCGCTTTTCATTAAAGGCATCTCGTCCTTCTTTTCCTTCATCGGTAGTATAAAAGAGCATTGTAGCATCTCCAGCTAATTGCTGAATACCAGCTAAACCATCTGTATCAGCATTCATTGCAGCTTTTATAAAGCGTAAAGCAGTAGGTGACTTTGTAAGTATCTCATCACACCATTCAAGAGTTACTTCTTCTACCTGTTCTAAAGGTACAACTTTATTAATCCAGTTCATTGCATACGCTTCATCAGCCGTATACCAATGGTTCATAAACCAAACTTCTTTGGCACGTTTATGACCAATTACTCGTGCAAGATATCCTGAACCATAACCTGCATCAAAACTGCCCACCTTTGGACCCGTTTGTCCAAACATTGCATTATCTGCAGCAATCGTCAAGTCACAAACTAACTGCAAGATATTTCCGCCACCAACTGACCACCCCTTAACCATTGCAATAACAGGTTTAGGAATTATCCTAATAAGGTGTTGCAAATCAAGCACATTTAATCGAGCGATCTTATCGGCACCAACATATCCACCATTTCCGCGAATACTTTGATCACCGCCAGAACTAAAGGCCTTATTCCCAGCGCCTGTCAGAATAATTACACCAATTGTACTGTCGTCACGGCAAATCGTAAATGCATCAATCAGTTCTTCAATTGTTAGAGGAGTAAATGCATTATGTTTTTCTGGCCTATTCATTGTTAACTTTGCAATTTTCCCCGTTCTCTCAAAAATTATTTCTTGATAGTTCTTAACCTTAGTCCATTCTCTAGTTACCATTTTCATAGTCCTTTCTGTTACAATAGAATAAATTAATCTTGGAGGTCTTCCAAATGAATCTTCTTGAGTACTTACATATCAAAGTCACTAAAGAATCTAAGCAACAAGTAATTCTCTCAATTGATGTTTCTGAAAAAATTATGCAACCTTTTGGTATTGTACATGGCGGGATAAACACAATTCTTGCCGAAACAGCTGCTAGTATGCTAGCAAATCTCAATGCCCCAATAGGGTCTGTGGCAATTGGAGTCAGCATCAATACCAATCATTTATTGCCTACCACAACCGGTAGAATAGATGCTATCGCAAATCCTATAAAAATTGGTAATAAAATTCAGGTCTTAACTGTAACCACTTTTGCGTATCCTCAAAAAATAAAAACTAGCCAAAGCATAGTCACAACAACATTCCACAAAAAATGAAAGTTGTTTCCGTACACTATTCTAACATAACCGTTTAGTAAAATTGTAATTTAAACTACTTTTGCTTCGATGATGAATCCAACCCAATCTTTTGCTTAAAAGTGTTCAATTCAGGTATCTCGTTCGCCATTTGCTGTTGACTTCTATTAATCATCTTTATCATACTTTTTTCAATTACTCTTGTTTCTGGATTCATTCCCTTTTCTACCCATAGTATCAAAACACCTGAAATTCCGCTGGTGATATACGAGTACAAATAATCAAAACTTTCCCCATTCAGAGTATCAATTTTGTACATCAAAGTTGGTCTAACAGCTTCTTTTAAACTTGCAAATATTCTACCAACACATTGGTATCCATTTGTTTTATTCAACGTTACTCTGACAATCTCAGGATCATTTTTTTTTAGAATTTCAAATATTATCGGTAAGATGTTCCAATCACCATCTTTGAACCTTAGCTTAATTACCGCAATTATCTCCTGTGCTAATTCATTTTTTAGTTCATCCATTAAAGAAACAGCACTTTGATAATAATAATAAAATGTTCCCCTTGTAATACAAACTTCTTTACATATATCAGTTACCGTAATATCTTCAAGTTTCTTTTGCCTTAATAAGTCCATAAATGTCTGCTTAATTTTTGATTTAGTCTGGACTGCTTTTGAACTACTTTTCATGTCCACAATTTTCACCATCCATTTCCCAGGAAATATCATTCATGAAGCTCTATTGGCAAGTCATCGGGATCAAAAAAGAATGTCATTTTTTCCCCTGTAAAATCATCAACCCTAATATCTTCAACAACAATATTTAAACTCTGTAATTCTTTGACAATCTCCTCAATATTGTTAACCTTAAAAGCTAAGTGTCGCAGTCCTGTACCTTCTCCAATTGGGTAAGACAACCGTGATGGCGCATTGGGTTTAATGAATAACTCTAATTGAATTTCTCCTTTTTTTATATCGATTTTCTCATCTTTTTTTTCGACACGTTTATGGTCTGAAACAATCTCAAATCCGAGTTTACGAACATAAAAGTCGAGAGCCTTTTCTCTATCATGACATATTATCGCAATGTGATGAATTAAATCAAATGACACTTGAATCCCCCCAATCAATCTATCTCTAATTTAAAACGTGTTCCCTTTTCGTCCACAATCCCGTACAAATGCTGTGATTTTACTTCATCAAGATATCCCATATCAATTTTTCCATACAGTTTCTCTTCATCTTCTACTAAAACATCAATAAAGTTTCCTATCACAAATTGTTTACAAATCATCACTTGTTTTTTTCGTTGGTCTGCTCGTTCAACTGCTTTTCCAAGAGTAAATCCCTCGTCTAGATATTTTTTAATAGCGCGCACCTTATAAAAAGCTTCAAATTCGTATTTTCGAGTAACATTTTTTTCTGTCACAGGTGTTTCCAAGTATCCTTTTTTTTCCCAATATCGTAACTGCCGTGTCGAAACCCCAGTCAACTTGCTCAAATCACCTATGCCTATTACCAAATCTGCTTTTAATGAGAACTTTTCATCCGTCATTGTTACCTCATCCTTTTACACTTTATCCCGTTATTATTTAAATTAATTTTAACTATTTTTTAGGCAATGTCAACAAATTATACATGTTTAGTAAGTTATATTTCAAAATATTACTATAATAAAAAAGCTTGCTATATATTGCAAACTTTCTTAATTTTACCCTTAAATTACTTTTTTACTTCATTGATTAATTTTTGCATCATCATTTTTTTAAAGTCTTTTTGTGCTTGCAAACTTGCCTTTGCTGTTAAAATCTGTTGTTCTTTTGCAGACATACTTGGATCTTTCGTCAAAGCTTTCGTTAATTTTCCCTTAACTTCTGTTTCAACATATTCCTTTGCTTCTTCTTTAACCTCAGATTGGTTTTCATTTTTAGCTATTTTTTGTAATTCTTTAGCTTGTTGCGTACTGAGAACTGCCCAATCATTGTTTACGAAAAATGTGTTGTAATGACGAACTAACTTATGACCATTCCCAGAAATACCAAACCAAAACTTATAAAAATTATTTTTATATTCCCATCTTACTGTTCTCGTTACAAGTTTTGCTGACTCATTTGTATTTTTTATTTTATTTTCTGTCTTTGAAGGATCCGGATTAGTTGTAATTTCTTTTTTCTGATTGCTCTTAGTTTTATAAATATATACTTTTTCTTTTCCCGATGTACCAACAGTTTGATATAACAACAAATTAACTTGATTTGAAGAAACAGCCGAAACTAATTTGCTTGTCTTGGAACTTTCTACTTTATGCATTCCCAAATGGCGTTTATCATTTTCAATCATGAATATCATCGAAACTATTAGACCTACCGCAAAAATAATACTTAACACTGTTCTTATTGAATTTTTGTTAATACTAATCATAGATATGAATAACAATATTGCACAAATAATTAGACTAAATATTATCACTACTTATCACTCCTTACATCTTGTTTTTTGTGCAACATTTCGCTTGGAGTGCTGCCACTTACAAAAAATGATACTATCAAACCTATAGCACTAAACCCTAACGCAACTATAAAGGCCGCATGATATCCTCCTAAAGTTGCTGAAAAAGCTGCATTTTTATAAGCCAAAGGATCAGACTTCAACATCGATTTGACTGGCATATCATTTTTAGTAATATTTGTTAGAATACTAATTAAAATTGCAGTTCCCACTGAGGCAGCAACTTGTCTAATTGTATTATTAACTGCTGTTCCATTACTCATCATTTTTATAGGTAAAGAATTCATTCCTGAGGTAGTTACAGTCATCATTGACATTGCTATTCCTGCCATTCTAATAGCATACAATATAATGATATAAATTAGTGGGGTGGTCTTAGTAACGTACATAAAAGGAATTGTCCCCACTGTTAACAAGAATAACCCCGTAATTGCCAATCGTTTTGCACCAATTCTATCAAAAGCTCGACCTGCAATTGGACTAAGAATTCCCATCATTAGCGCACCAGGCAAAAGAGTAAGTCCTGAATGAAATGCACTTTCGCCTCTTACCGTTTGTAAATAGAGTGGTAAGACCATCTCAACACCTATCATTGCCATCATCGAAACGGAACTCAAAAGTGCTGCAATTGAAAATTCAGGATTTTTCAAAACTCTTAAATCTAAAAATGGTTTTTCCAAACGCAACTGGCGAATACCAAAGCCAACAACAAATACTACTCCTATTACAATTCCAAGTATTACGACAGCACTTCCCCAGCCTTTTTCGCCAACTTCTGAAAAACCATAAAGCAAGCTCCCAAAACCAATTGTAGAAAGCATAGCCGAAATCCAGTCTAATTTGATTTTATGAGTTGGTAAAACACTCTTCATAAACCAAAATCCTGCAATGAAAACAAATGCTGAAATTGGAATTAAAATTCCAAACAAAGCTCTCCAGTTATAATTATCAATAACCCACCCGGAAAGTGTAGGTCCGATTGCTGGTGCAACACCTATTACCAAGCCTGCCATTCCCATTGCAGCTCCACGCTTGTTAGCTGGAAAAATTGTTAACATCAACGTTTGTAACAGTGGCATTGTTACACCTACACCCAATGCCTGTACAAGCCTACCAACTAACAAAGAACTAAAATTGGACGCTGTATAACAAATTATTGTTCCTATTAAAAAAACAAACATTGCACTTTCATACAACACTTTAGAGTTAACTCGTGTTGTAAGCCATGCACTAATAGGAATCATGACTCCACTAACCATCATAAAACCTGAGGTCAACCATTGTACTGTTGACGTGTTAATATCAAAACTTTTCATAAGTGTTGGAAATGCTGTTGTTAAAATAGTCTGATTTAATACTGTACAAAAAGATCCCACTAACAAAAGTGCAACAAGAAGGCCCCTACTATAAGGTTTTCCATTTTGATCAATTACTTTTTCCAAATTATTATCTCTCCCTTATTTATTTCTTTATTAAGACAACGTATTATTTTTTTTTATATGAAAACAAAAATACACCTCTTACTTTTTTAAATCATATACTCATCTTTTTTTTTTGTCAAATTAATTGACAAATTTGTAATAAAAGTTACAATTGTTGGAGTTAAAGCTTACAAAGGGAGGCACAATATTATGGATCGCGACCAAAATAATATTTATGTTGATCGGTTTAAAAATATTATGAAGCATGAACATTTTCTTTTGGGAATTGGAGAAATGTCCAAAGCAACAGGTGTCTCCCAGAGACAATTACGTTATTGGGAGGAAAAAGGTTATATTAAATCAGAGGAAAGGCCAATTTCTTCAAAAGATTATGATCGCCATCATCGTAAATATAGTCACTTTACATTCTTAAAAGTTTCGATGATTCAATCTTTTATTAATGATGGGTATACTTTAAATTCAGCTGTTCAAAAAACAAATGAACACAGTCATTTAGGTAAAGCAATGAAGCGTTTTTTAAAAGAACGAGTACTTGAAGTAAATATTACTGAAAATGGTTACGAATTCGACTTGGGACTTATTGATAATTCACCGAATCAACATATTTATGCAGTCATCCAAAAAAACCAAAAAATAAAGATTTTATTAAAAGAACTTGATTAAGTTTCTACCCAGAACATACTAATCCATATTATTTCACATGGAATTTTTCAAAAAAAACTTGTACAATCACTTAAATTCCAAGTAATTATACAAGTTTTGTATTATAAATAGATTGATATCTTTATATACAATTAACCCTTCGACCTTTATAATTCCGGATCAATTCTACGACCAATACTTTTAATTAAACTTACATCTTTTTGATATTCATCAGCAGTCATATCAACATTTGCAAAACAAGATGTCAGTTTGCCCTTAATTTCATATTTCTTATTTTTTCCTTTTTTGGAAAGTGTAATGTAAACCCTACGCCCATCTTCATCACTATGCTTTCTCTCTATCCAACCATCCTTTTCCATCCTCTTTAACAATGGCGTAAGTGTCCCATTATCAAGATTTAACTTAGCACCAATTTCTTTAATCATCATCGGCTCGTTATTTTCCCATAATGTTAACAAGGTAATGTACTGCGGATACGTCAACTTATAATCTTTTAATGCGCTTGCATAAAACTTATTGTAAATTTTTTGTGCCGTATATATAGCAAAACACAATTCATCATCCAATTTATTTGGTTTATGTTCTAATCCCATATCACATTTCCTTCCTAAAAAAAACTTTGTTACTTATTATACAATTATAAATTTTAATTGCCTATTAATAATTAAATTATTATTTCTCAAATCAAATATTTCTCTTTAAAAACATATAAATACACTTTAAAAAATTAGCAAAATGTATCGCTATAGGTGCATTAATAGCATATACAAACTTTAATTTATAAGAAAGACAACTCCAAAATTTCTATCAATTTAAAAAAATTAAATCTACCACTACCTATTTCATTATAGCATTTTGCTTCACAAATTGTTAAAGAATAACATTAGTAATACGTTACTTTCCAATATACAATCATGAGGCTTTTTACCATAATATTAATTAATGTAGTAGAATGATATCAATGATTCAAATTTACCTGAAAGTGAGGCATTTTTTATGAAAAGTTTAATAGATACTTACACCTTAAATAACGGAGTTAAAATACCTATTATTGGTTTTGGAACATGGCAAACTCCCGCAGGAGCAATCGCTAAAGTGGCTGTAAAATCAGCGTTGTCATCAGGATATCGTCATATTGACACTGCCGAGATGTACGGAAATGAAAAAAGTGTTGGATTAGCTATCAAAGAAAGTGGAATCTCTCGTAGTAGTCTTTTTATCACTAGTAAATTAGACAACTATGCGCATAGTTATGAAAAGGCGACAGAGGCGATTAATAAGTCCTTGGAAGATCTACAGGTTTCTTACTTAGATTTATTTTTGATTCATTGGCCAAACCCCAAAGCTTTTCGTGATGAAGAATGGGAAAAACATCTCCAAGACACATGGCGTGCTCTCGAAGATGCATACAAGGTAGGTAAACTCAAGGCAATCGGTGTTTCGAATTTCAAACAACATCATTTTGATATATTAAAACAAACACAAACAATTAACCCTATGGTTAACCAAATTCGTGTTTGCCCTGGAGATTATAATAATAAACTAATCGATTACTGCAAGAATGAAGGTATTTTAGTTGAAGCTTACAGTCCACTTGGTACTGGTAAAATATTTAAGGATAAAACAATTAAATTAATTGCAGAAAAAAATGACAAAACTATTGCACAGATATGCCTCAGGTGGTCCTTGCAACACGGCTTATTACCACTACCAAAATCAATTCATGAAGATCGCATTGAAGAAAATTCGCACTTATTTGATTTTGAATTATCTACTGATGACATGACTACTATTGATAAATTAGAAGGAATTGTCGGATATGTGGCAGATCCTGATCTTGCAGAGTTTTAATTCTTTATAAATTTAAAAAACGAGGTTGATTATGACAAATTTAGTAAATAAAAGCATGATAAAAGAAAATCTCTATCTAGCTGTTAATGGCGAATGGTTGAAGACTGCAAAAATTCCAGCAGACAAATCCTCAACTGGTGGCTTTGCTGATTTATCTGATAATATCGAAAAATTATTAATGGCAGATTTTGAAAAAATGTTGGAACATCTCGATGATATTACTGACCCTAGCTTAAAAGAATTCATCAAATTTTATTCCCTAGCTTCTGATTTCAAAAAAAGGAATTCGGATGCTTTCAAGCCGGCTAAAGAATATTTATCTAAAATCGAACATCTTGAATCTTTTGAAACTTGGAAAAATGAACTTGGAGCATTGACGCTCAATGATTATCCCGCTCCTTTTTCTATCTATCTTGAACCGGATATGAAAGATACTGCCAACTACGCACTAACTGCAGATGTACCAAGTCTAATCCTGCCTGACAAAACTTATTATGAAGAGGGGAATGAATCTTCAAAAGCACTTATTGAAATCTATACAAAAATGCTTGAAAAACTTTATTCGCTTGCTGGATATAGTAATGCATTTATTGATAAAACAATCAAAGAAACTCTTGCTTTTGACCGCTCAATCGTTCCTCACGTCAAAGATAGCACCGAGTTAGCAGACTATGTAAAAAGATACAATAAGTACGATTTAGATAGCTTCGCTAATTTCAGTACGCAAATCAATTTAAAAACCTATATTAAAGAATTAATTAAAGATACCCCTTCACAAATAATTGTTGCTGAACCAAAGTTTTACGATGCGCTTGACAAAATTATCAACCCTGAAACATTCGAAAATATGCGTAGCTGGCTTCTTTCAAAAACTTTGTTATCTGTCAGCCCATTACTTTCTGATGAAGCGCGCATAACAGCCGGGGAATACTCCAGAGCAATTTCTGGAAGCAAAGAACCGATGGCTCCGCAAAAAAGTGCATTCTATTTGTCACTTAATACTTATAGTCAAGTTGTTGGTTTGTACTATGCTCATAGGTATTTTGGAGCAGAAGCAAAAACAGATGTGACTGATATGGTCAAAAAAATGATTACTGTATATAAAGAACGTTTACAAACTAACGAATGGCTTGGTGAAGAAACCCGCAAAAAAGCTATTTTAAAACTAGAGAAACTTGGAATCCAAGTTGGATATCCTGATAAATTAGAAGAAATATATAAAAAATTCATTGTTAAAGGCTCCGATTTATTTACAAATTCACTTAGATTTACTCGCTTGTCAATCCTTGACCATTATGCAAAATGGGGGAAACCAGTAGATCGTTCTGAATGGGAGATGAGTGCTTCAACTGTCAATGCTTATTATCATCCCTCATACAATATCATTGTCTTTCCTGCTGCAATTTTACAAGCACCATTTTATAGCTTAAACCAATCATCAAGTGAGAATTTTGGAGGGATTGGAGCTGTTATTGCTCATGAAATCTCGCATGCCTTTGATAACAACGGTTCTCATTTTGATGAATTTGGAAATCTGAAAAATTGGTGGAGCAACTCAGATCTAGAGCATTTCCAAAAATTAGCTGATGAAATGATTGCTGAATTCGATGGACTTGAAACCCCTGCAGGCAAAGTAAATGGTAAATTAGTTGTTTCAGAAAATATCGCTGATGTTGGTGGTCTAAATTGTGCGCTTGAAGCTGCCAAAAAAGAAGAAGATGTAAATCTCAAAGATTTCTTCTTCAACTGGGCTCGTGTGTGGTGCCTCAAATCCTCATTAGAAAGACAGAAGTTACTACTCAATATCGATGTCCATGCACCTCATGAACTGCGAGCAAATATCCAACCACAAAACCTGGCTGATTTTTACTCAACATTCAATATTTCGTCTGAAGATGGAATGTATCTACCAGAAGAAAAACGAGTTGTAATCTGGTAGAATTGCTGATACTTCCAAAAAGAGAGATAACTTTGACTTTAGAAACACAGCTATTCATAGTAATCAAAAAAGGTGCTAGATCGAAATTCTGACCTGAAGTGAACCCCCGAGATTGTTGTCCAATCTCGGGGGTTCACTTCAATCTAGCACCTTTTTTGGATTCACTTAATATTATTTTTTGTCCAAATTACATAGTACCTACATCTAATATTTTAGAGATAAGCATCCACACTTCATCTCTTCTTTATTTAAAGTCCAAGATATTAACCTGTTCATCAACGTAATCTTTTACAATATCATCATGGGTTGCAATTATTACTATTTTTCCATCGTTTGCCATTTGTCGTAAACTATCTAAAACTAATTTCCGGTTTAGATTGTCCAATGCACCTGTAGGCTCATCGGCTAATACAATCAAAGGATCTTGTAGACTAAGCCTAGTTAAGGCTACTCGTTGTGCTTCTCCTCCTGATAATGTATAAATTTTTCTTTTTAGATAACTATCAGCAAGATCAAATTTTCCAAGATGTTCTCGCAATTGCGAAGATTTATACTTCTTCACAATATTTAGGTTCTGCATAACATTATCTTCATCAACTAATGCATAGTTTTGAAATAAATAGCCGATAATCTCTCGATAATAGTTTAAAATATTTATCGTGTTAATATTTTTATCATCCAATGTAATTGTTCCAGCTGATAAATCATTCAATCGTCCGATGCTGTTTAATAACGTTGTTTTTCCACCACCGGATGGTCCAACTAATGCATACATTTTCCCAGACTCAAAAGTATAGTTTACATTATTAAATACAACATAGTCATCAAATACCTTTTTTGCATTTTTAATTCTTAAAGAATGGCTCACTCTCTATTCCCCCTTTATTATGCTGGATACTTTCTTATTTAAACGCCTACTTTGAATTCTTAATAATATAAATTCACCAAAATTTGAAAGCACGAAAAGTGCCAATGCAATTGTTTGATCTTTAGTAATCAGTAAGACTATGCCTGCTTCCACGAGGCTCAATACAAATATCAAGAAAATAAATTTTCTAAATATTTTTAAAAAGTGCGTTCCTAACAATCTTTGAATGGCGATTTTCTTACGATTATTGCTAAAATAGACACTGTTTAGCGCTATATTCTCAATCACTACTATTGATAACGCGATTCCAAAGACCATTACTAAAAGTCGCAAGTTATTCTGAACTGTCGCTAGTTGCTTCATTGCATAACTTTTCGTATTAATTATGCTGCCTATATAATTTGTTATTCTGGCAAACTTCATTCCCTTTTGAATCGTTGAAACACTTGGACTAAGAAAAGCCTCATTAGAAAGATATGTTAACCAAGAACTATTTGCGTCTCCATTCTTTTGACTTGTTCCACCTAGAGCTTCATTTGATAACACCACTACAACTGCCGAATTGACAGTTCCTTCATAATAACCTAGATCTAGTGCCGCTGTACTATAGGTAAAAAGCTGCTGTCCGTTTTTAATTTCAATTGCTTTAATATGTAATTTTACGCCCATCTTTTTCTCAGCACTATTAAGCCACAAGTATTCACGGTATGATTTTAAAATTTGCTGCCGATTCTCATACTGATTGGTGGGAATGAGAACATAAGTTGTATGCGTGTCTTTTGGTAAAATCACCTGCTTTCCATCTGGATCAATAACATGATTTACCTTTAAATAATTGGCATTCACACTCAAAACATGTCCACTAAACAAATCTGAAACATTCCCCTGATTACTGCTCCAACCTTGATAATTAGCTAACATTCCCCCATGGTTTTCTAAATAATTAAAGAAGATTGCTGCTTTGTGATTTAATCGCTTTGTTTCCTCAGCTGTACTCTGTATTGAGGCTAAATTAACAGTATAATAAGTCTTCCCTTTCGTCCAAATTGATAGCTGGCTTTTTAACTGACGATCTTGTTTTAAGGTACCAAGTAATGAGACAAAAGCTACACAAACAAAAACTTCAATAATAATTTTGATTGCCATATTAATATAAAATGACATTCTACTACGCATATCGCCTTTAATAGCATTAACAATTGTCTGTTGTGAATGAATCCTTGCCCTAATTATTGCTGCAAAGATCATTACTACCGCTGCAATTATGTATAATACGAGTGCAAAATATAACATTATGTGGTACGTATTTGTAAATCCACTTAACTGCATATATAGTGCTAGTATCATCAAACCAATTAAATAAACACCCACAAAATAGCTTTGATCCGATAAAAAGCTGCGGAAAGCATCTTCAAAGTTTGACATTCCTAAAAGACTTCTAATATTTATTTTCTTTAATTCTCTTAAATTTGCCAGTAATAAAACTATACCCAGTATTAAAAAGGTTAGTAATATTAAATTAAAGACTTGATTGGTCTCTAGAAAATTTAAAATTCCCCAGTTCCAACTCTCATTAACTTTTTCATATTGAATTCCATTTTTCTTAAACATTTTTTCAATTGAGGAGCTGTTTGTATGACCAATAAAATACAACGGATATCTAATATCACTAGTCATGAATTCATTCTTTGTTGCTTTAGTTCCTGCTGGAAGCTTTCTTTTTTCTCCATATACATACATCCTGGTACTTGTATCATTTCCACCGTCTACAATCGGTACACTAAAAACCTTAATGGCTGAGATCTTATGTTTTTTCGTATAACTATCAATTGCTTTATTGAACTTAATAGAGTTGAGACCATTTTTCATCCCATTAATTTCATAAGATGTATGGCTTGATTCAATATAAGTTGTTCCTAGTGAACGTATAAATGCAAAAAGCACAAGTAAACAAACTATACTCACAAAACTTACTACAACATATCTCGTTCTCTTCAACACAAATCCTCCAGAGTTATCATTGACGATAATTATTTTAATTATTCTATTATATCTCAAAATTAAAAAAAGTAAAAATATATTTTTACTTTTTTACACTATAACGAAAATAAATTAAAACACTGCATGATGATATATAGAAAATAAATTTCATTATTGACCAGAAATAAAATAAGGTTTATTATTAACTCTTGAAAGGAGGGATTATTTTGAATAAATTAATAAAGAGTTTACTTTTGTATTCTTTAGCATTGACATTCTTAATTCCCATTACAGCTCATGCTGAATTGATTGGTCACTATAGTTGGGGATATTTTTACTCAGTGATGACATCAAAAACAGTTACATCTGAAGTTGATGCAACTACAAATAGAAAGGTTAGAGCGGTGGCTCAAAACAATAGACGAACAGCATATGGTCCATTAGTCGCAAAATATAAGGGGTCTTTAGCTACAGTTGCACGTACTTCAAACGGAAATAAGACTTTCTATAGATTTTACTAACTTCATAATTTAATAATATCGAATTTGTCTTTGCTATTTAACATAAATAGATATATTTGTGTTTTATCCATTTAGTAGCAAAGGTTTTATACTGTTACATAACAACAATAACCTAATTAGTCATCCGTGCAGGATGATTTTCTTTTGGCTCCCAGTCAGTTTTAATACTAAGTACAGTCTGATTTATGTTATAATCATTATACGTTTTGATTATCCTTTCTATGAGAGGTATTGTTTTTAAAAGTGCTGGCC
>NZ_AYZE01000005.1:0-130833 GCF_001436735.1 Liquorilactobacillus cacaonum DSM 21116 | reverse complement strand
ATTATACCAAAAGAGCTTCACCAGAAAAATCATTACTTTCTCTGGTGAAGCTCTTTTGCTTAGGGACTTATGGCACAGTCCCTTTTTCTAGTTCCAAGATTGATACTTGTTTTTACTATTACTCAAAAACCGATATCTCTATTTTCTTTTAGTTTTATAAGCTCTTCGCTTTGCCTTTTCTATGGCTCTCTTTTTATCTTTTTCAACTTTTTTCTTTTCTTCACGTTCACGATTAATTTTAAATGGATTATTTATCAATAATGTTTGCCCAGCTGAAAATGCATTTCCTATCACCCAATAAAGTGATAACGCTGAAGGTAAAGAAATTGCAGTTATCAAGATAAAAATTGGCATTCCATATGTCATCGCAGTTGTCATCCCATTTTGTTCAGGCTGTGACATCACACTCAACTTAGATGTTAGAAATGTAAATATTGCTGCCAAAATAGGTAATACAAAATAAGGATCCTTATCTCCAAGTTTCATCCACAGAAAAGTTCCCGTCTTCAAAACGTCTGATCTTAAAATCGCTTGATACAACGCAATTAAAATCGGCATTTGTATTACCATCGGCAAGCAACCCGCAACGGGATTAACACCCGCTTCAGCATATAACCTTTGTTGCTCCTCACGTAACTTGCTTTGTGTTTCAGCATCTTTTGTTGAGTACTTACTTTGCAAAGCTTTTAGCTGTGGTTGTAATTCTGTTGTTTTTCGCATACTCTTCATTTGGTAAACCATAAGCGGAAAAAGAATGACACGAATAATGATTGTAAACAAAATTATGCCTAACCCATAACTATTACCAAAAATCTTACTTAAAAAAACGATTGCTTGGATAAAACTCCAGATTATGTAGTGATCCCACACACCTGAACTATTTTGAGTTACAGTAGTTGTACTACAACCACTTAAAATAAAAACTAGCCCCACAATGCAAAGTAATGTGAGAATTCGTCTTGTTTTTTTCACTACATTCCCCTCACTTTTCGTATGTCTATGCCAACAAAATATGAGCTAAGCGTAGGATATGCATCAAATTATTTTTGGTATCAGCCATTGATACACCTGAAATTGGTGGACGTGCAATAACTATAAAATCACAATCCTGACGCAAATGTGGCTTCAATTCTGTTAAACTCTGCCTTATTCGTCTCTTAACCCAATTACGTGCTACTGAATTCCCAATTTTCTTTCCTACAGAAATTCCCACCCTGAAATGCACTTGATTTGGTTTATCAATTACATAAACAACAAATTGTCGGTTCGCACAAGACTTCCCTTGCATGAATACCTTTTGAAAATCCTCTTCTTTTTTGACACGGTATGATTTTCGCATAATTCATCTCCATGTGCCGCATAAAAATCTACGTCAAAATAAAAGACCACTGACGGTCAGTGGCCTATGCAGACAATACTTTTCTACCTTTACGACGTCTACGTGCTAAAACAGCGCGACCGTTACTTGTACTCATACGTTTGCGGAAGCCATGCACTCTTTGTCGATGACGTTTCTTAGGTTGGTATGTTCTCTTCATTAGATTTTCCACCTCCTTGATAGCTACTTAACAATGATACTTGACACTATACTTAAAAATTAGCGTTTTGTCAAGTGCTTACTAATAATTTATAAACAGCTACATTTCTAAAAATTACCATTTTTGCAAAAGCTAATTCATTTATAAAGTTATCCACAAAAAAAGAGTATGTCTTGTCCTTCTTGTGGATTTCTTTTTTTTTATTTTTTCTTTCAACATGCGTTTTAACAATGTTATCCACCAAAACACAGCCTGTTTATCATTTTTCCACAGGTTATTATTTTTTTGTGGAAAACCCTTCAAAACCTAAAAAGAACGCTTTTAGTTCTCCACTATTACCTTGTGGAAAACTTGCTAAATTTAGAATATTTATTTTTACATTTTTCTACATGTGGACAATGAATTTACATGTTGTGGTTTTTGTTCTTTTCTTTTTCACCTACCTGTGGAAAACTTGCTAAAAAAATGCTAAACTGTTTCTTGTGAACTTAAAAAGGAGGTATCTACGTGCCTGATCTTGAAACCTTATGGCAATATATTTGTGATGAATTTAAAAACAAGCTATCTACAATCAGTTACAATACTTGGCTAAAAGCTGTTAAGCCTATAGCTTTTTCATCTCAAACTTTAGTGATTGAAGTACCTACAGCTCTACATAAAGATTATTGGAAAGCAAACCTAAGCAAACAAGTGGTCTCACTAATAGCTGATTCTATTGGACAAAAAATCACAGTAATTGCGAAATTACCAGATGAACCAGATCCCTTACTGAACAATTCCAATTCTTCAAAAAATAATGTTCACCCTAGGACAAAAGTTAGTGATTCACGACCTACTTTTATGCGCGAAACAAAGTTGAATGAACGATATACATTCGATACCTTTGTTATTGGAAAGGGTAATCAGATGGCTCATGCTGCTGCTTTAGTTGTCGCTGAAGAACCTGGAGCCTTGTACAATCCGCTATTTTTCTTTGGGGGCGTTGGGTTAGGAAAAACTCATTTAATGCACGCAATTGGACATCAGATGCTTGCAAATAAACCACAAGCTAAAGTCAAATATGTTACGAGTGAAGCCTTTGCCAATGATTTTATTAATTCGATTCAAACAAAACGGCAAGAAGAGTTTCGCAAAGAATACCGTAGTGTTGACTTATTACTAGTAGATGATATTCAATTCTTTGCTGATAAAGAAGGAACACAAGAAGAATTTTTTCACACATTTAACGCACTATATGACGATAAAAAACAGATAGTTCTCTCTTCAGATCGCCTACCTAACGAGATTCCAAAGCTACAAAAAAGGCTTGTATCACGTTTCAAATGGGGCCTCTCTGTTGATATAACGCCTCCAGACCTTGAGACCAGAATTGCTATTCTTCGTAATAAAGCAGATGCTGATGATTTAAATATTCCAGATGACACTTTAAGCTACATTGCCGGCCAAATTGATTCTAATATTCGTGAATTAGAGGGAGCTTTAGTCAGAGTTCAAGCATATTCTTCAATGATTCACCTACCTATTTCAACTAGCATAGCTGCAGATGCCTTAAAAAATCTCAAGCTTAATGGAAAATCAAATGAAATAACAATATCTGTTATCCAAGACAAGGTTGCAAAATATTATCATATTTCAGTTGGCGATTTAAAAGGAAAAAAGCGGGTTAAAAATATTGTAATTCCTAGACAAGTAGCCATGTACCTTGCACGTGAACTTACAGATGCTTCTCTTCCAAAAATTGGGCATGAGTTTGGTGGCAAAGATCATACTACCGTGATTCACGCCCATGAAAAAATCTCAGGAGCCCTTAATAGCAATTCAGAGCTACAACGTGAAATTAATGATTTAAAAAGTAAATTAAAAAAATAATACCGCTGTGCATAAATGTGCATAAAAAGCGTAGTTATACACAAGATATTCACATGTGGATATCTAGTTATTTCGTAGCACTCTTAATGTTATGCACAATACTAACAGGCCCTACTACTATTACTATCTTTATTATTATTAATATTATATATTCAGGAGGCATTTCATGAAATTTACTGTCAATCGATTTGAATTTATAAAAAGTTTAACTGACGTTCAACGAGCTATCTCAACTAAGACAACAATTCCTATATTAACGGGATTAAAATTAAAATTAGAGGCTAGAGGACTGACACTTACAGGAAGTAACGCAGATATTTCAATTGAAACTTTTATTCCAGCTGAAGATGATAATTTTCAATTAGAGGTTCAAGAACCTGGTCAAATTGTATTAACTGCTAGAATTTTTAGTGAAATTATAAAAAAACTTCCAGAAGATAAATTAACTTTAGAAGTTACTAATAATTATCAAACTGAAATAACATCAGGTTCTGCTTCATTCAATATCAAGGGATTAGATGCGGAAAATTACCCACATTTACCAGAGATAACGACATCGAATACGTTAGATCTTGAAAGTGACATTTTAAAACAAATTATAAGTCAAACTGTAATTGCAGTTTCCACTCAAGAAAGTAGACCTATTTTAACAGGAGTACATTTAACTATTGAAAACGGGGAACTAGTTGCAGTCGCAACTGATAGCCATCGCTTAAGTAAACGTAAAATAACAATGCTAGATGCTGCAGATTCTTCTTATGATGTCATCATTCCTGGAAAATCCTTGAGTGAATTATCAAAAATGATTAATGAAGATGCATCAAAAGTTAAGGTGCGAATAACAGAAAATCAAGTCCTTTTTGAATTCAACAATACGACTTTTTATTCTAGGTTATTAGAAGGAAATTACCCAGATACAGATCGATTAATTCCAAAAGATTCAGCAACTGCCATCGATTTTAGTGCAGATGAATTCCTTTCATCAATTGAAAGAGCTTCATTGCTCTCACATGCAGGTCAAAACAACGTTGTAAAATTGGAATTAGATACAGGGAAACAAGAAGCAACGATATATAGTAATTCTCCAGAAATAGGTAATGTTGAAGAAAAATTAAAATTTCAAAAGTTAATAGGTGAAAATATTGAAATTTCATTTAATCCGGACTATATGAAAGATGCACTGCGTTCCTTTGGACAAAGTACAATTACAGTCTCCTTTAATGCTCCATTGAGACCTTTTACATTAGTTCCTAGCGAGGATCAAGACCATTTTATTCAATTAATTACTCCTGTAAGAACATACTAGAAATATTTCCAATATTTATATAAACAAGAGGTTATGTCAAAATTTAAATTTTGACATAACCTCTTGTTTTATTGCTATAAAAATTGGTTACAAATTACCATTTACCGCATATTTTTTATTAATCATAATTTAGATTAAATTTGATCATAAAGGAAAAACAAATTTAATCTTTTAGTCAATCAAAATAATTGAACTCAAAATATAATTACTTTAATTATTGTAACAACAAAAATTGTGCTACATATAATATTTTTTTATAGTAATTTCAGTTTTTGACTATATATAAAATAGGAGAGTATATTGCATATGTTCAAAGAAGAACTAGTTAAATTATCAAAAAATTTAAGGAGTGTTATTTTTATGTTGAAGAGTTATGAAGTATTACGCAATCCTTTTTTAAATAAAGGAACAGCATTTACTAAGGAAGAACGTGAAGAATTAGGCTTGATAGGAATCTTACCAAGTAAAGTTCAAACGCTTGAAGAACAGACAGAACAAGCTTATGCACAATTTCAAAGTAAAACAAGTCCATTAGAAAAACGCATTTTTTTAATGAACCTTTTTAATGAGAATGTTACATTGTTCTATCATTTGATGGATCAACATGTTGTCGAATTCA
Source organism: Liquorilactobacillus cacaonum DSM 21116 (assembly GCF_001436735.1). Taxonomy (GTDB): domain Bacteria; phylum Bacillota; class Bacilli; order Lactobacillales; family Lactobacillaceae; genus Liquorilactobacillus; species Liquorilactobacillus cacaonum. Next base: position 125,501 of record NZ_AYZE01000005.1, on the reverse strand, counting down.
TGCCAGTTGTTTATGATCCAGTTGTTGCAGATTCAATTGAACAATATAATGAAATCTACACAAATCCACAACACGCAGCATTTTTATCAATTGATCATCCAGAAGACATCGAAAAAACATTAAAAAATGCAACTGACGGTCGTGATATTCGATTAATCGTTGTTACTGATGCAGAAGGTATTTTAGGAATGGGTGACTGGGGTGTCAATGGTGTTGACATCGCTGTAGGTAAATTAATGGTTTATACAGCAGCAGCTGGTATCAATCCTGCACAAGTGTTGCCAGTAAGTATCGACTCAGGTACAAACAATCAAAAATTAATTGATGATCCTATGTATTTGGGTAACCGCCATGCACGTGTAGCTGGTCAACCATTCTTAGACTTTATTGATAAGTTTGTAGAAGCACAACAAAAAGCATTCCCTGAAGCACTTCTTCACTTTGAAGATTTTGGTCGTGCAAATGCGCAAGTTATCTTAGATAAATATAAGAATGAAATTGCTACATTTAACGATGATATTCAAGGTACAGGAATGATTGTTTTAGCAGCTGCAATTGGTGCTATGAAGATTTCTAAACAAGAACTTAAGAATCAAAAATTCTTAACATTCGGTGCAGGTACAGCCGGAATGGGAATCGCAAATCAGATCTTTACTGAATTAGTTCAAGAAGGTTTGACAGAAGAAGAAGCACGTAAACGTTTTTATTTAGTTGACAAACAAGGTCTTTTGTTTAGTGATACACCAGATCTAACACCTGCTCAAAAACCATTCACACGTGATCGCTCAGAATTTGAAAATGCTGAAGAATTGACAACTTTGGCAGCAGTTGTTAAAGCTGTTCATCCTACAGTTATGGTTGGTACATCAACACAACCAGGGACATTTACCGAAGAAATTGTAAAAGAAATGGCTGCACATACAGAACGTCCATTGATTTTCCCACTTTCAAATCCTACAAAATTAGCAGAAGCTAAGGCTGAAGACTTAATTAAATGGACTGATGGAAAAGCACTTATTTCTACAGGTATTCCTGCTGCAGATGTTGAATATAAGGGTGTTACTTACCATATTGGTCAAGGAAATAATGCTTTGATTTACCCAGGATTAGGATTTGGATTAGTTGCTTCTACAGCAAAACTATTGACACAAGAAACAATTTCAGCTGCAATCCATGCACTTGGTGGCTTAGTGGATGCTAACGTTGATGGTGCTGCCGTATTACCACCAGTTTCACAGCTTACAAAATTCTCACAAATTATTGCTGAAGCAACTGCTGAAAGTGTAGTTGCTCAGGGATTAAATAGAGAAGACATTGCTGATGCAAAAAAAGCTGTTGCTGATATGAAGTGGACTCCAGAATACTAAAATTAAGATATAATTTCGAGGGTGAAAATAGTGGAAGAAGTAAAAAAGGTAGAAGAAAGCGAAGTAAAAGAATCTGCTTTAAAACGATTCTTTTCGATTAAAATTAGCGGCGTTGCAATGCCGTTTTATATAATAATGTTAGTAATTCTTGCAGCAACTATTGCTTTACACAAATTACCAAATACAATACTTGGTGCAGTAGTCTTACTAGTAGTTTTAGGACATGTTTTGTATTTTATAGGAGAAAAAATTCCTATTTTTAACAGTTATCTCGGTGGAGGTTCTGTCTTTTGTATATTTGCATCTGCTGCAATGGCAACTTTTGGGATTATTCCTGCTGATGCAGTTAAAGTTGCCTCAAATTTTGTTAGTAATGAAGGATTCTTAGATTTTTATATTGCTGCATTAATTAGTGGTAGTATACTTGGTATGAATCGTAATCTTTTAATAAAAGCATCGGTACGCTTTATACCGGTTGCATTTCTTTCAATGATAATCACATTCTTTGCAGTTGGACTTGTTGGAATGTTGATTGGTAATGGATTTGGTCATTCTGTGATGTTCGTATCACTCCCAATTATGGCAGGTGGTATTGGAGCAGGTGTTGTACCATTATCTACTATTTATGGTCATGCTCTTGGTCAGTCATCGGCTAGTATGATTTCGCAACTTATTCCAGCTTCAGCAGCTGGTAACGTCTTGGCCATTATAGCTGCTGCTTTAGTAGCTAAAATTGGTGAATCATATCCTAAATATAATGGTCATGGTATCTTGATGGAAATCGATCCAGAATATACAAAGCCACGTAAGGTTAAATTAGATATAATGCAGTTTGGTGTTGGGATGATGATGGCTTTATCATTTTTCATGTTGGCAACAATTTTCAATAGTTTGGTACCTAAAGTTCATACGTATGCATTTATTATTATTATTGTTTTCATTTGTAAAGCAACAAATATTTTACCAAAATATTATGAAGATGCTGCTATTATGTTTAATCAACTGATTGTAAAAAATTTAACTCATGCAGTTCTTGCAGGAATTGGAATTGCATTGCTTAATTTGACACTTTTAGCACATGCTTTAACATGGGAATTTGTAGTACTTGTAATAACAAGTATTATAACAATAACGATTGCTAGTGCATTGATAGGAAAATTATTTGGTTTATATGAAGTTGAATCAATTATTACTGCTGGTTTATGTAATAATAGTATGGGTGGAACAGGTAACGTTGCTGTTCTTTCTGCATCAAATCGTATGGGATTGATTGCATTTGCTCAAATGGGAAATCGTTTAGGTGGGGCAATTATTCTTGTAATCGCAGGGATTCTAATTCAATTTTTACATTAGTTTTTAAAATTACAAAAAAGATTGAAACATAAATTAATCTGTGAGTTTGGACTTGCGAAACATGTTCATTCGTAACAAAAGGGAACTAGATCAAAGAAACCTTTGATTTAGTTCCCTTTTTATCTTACGTAAAAATAGGTCTAAAACGCAAAAAAACACAAACTCATGAGATTTAACTAACAGTAGGTATATTTATATTAAAAGGCCTTAAAATAGCTTATATCGAATAATAAGCCCTTTTTCAATTGTTATTTGTTTAAAAAAAGTTTATAATTAGGTTAAATAAGGAAGTTGGTGAAATCTGTTGAATAATGAAATTCTTTTAAAAACTGAGTATGTTACTTTAGGCCAATTACTAAAAATAGCTTCGGTAATCGATTCTGGTGGACAAGCAAAGTGGTTTTTGCAAGAAAATGAAGTTTGGATCAACGGAGAACAAGATAATCGAAGAGGTCGTAAACTTTATGCAGGTGACAAAGTTAGTATCCCTTCAGTAGGGACTTTTTTAATGTGCGCAAAACAGGACAGATAGCATATGTATCTAAAAAGAATGGTACTGAAAAATTTTCGGAATTACACAGAAACTAGTTTGGAATTTTCACCAAAAGTTAATATTTTAATAGGCGAAAATGCACAGGGCAAAACTAATTTACTTGAAGCCATTTATGTTTTGGCAATGACAAGAAGTCATCGAACAAATAATGAGCGAGAATTAATTAACTTTGAAGAAAATGAAGCACTACTTCAGGGAATCCTTGAACGTAATGTAAGCAAATTAGATTTAGAGCTTTTTCTTGGAAAAAAGGGGAAAAAAGCAAAAATAAATCATTTGGAACAGGCAAAATTATCGCAATATGTTGGCCAAATGAATGTTATTTTGTTTGCTCCTGAAGATTTAGCACTTGTCAAAGGTTCTCCAGCATTAAGACGAAAATTTATTGATATGGAATTTGGTCAAATTGACGCACATTATCTGTATAATTTAAGTCAGTATCGTGTGGTTTTAAAACAAAGAAACAATTACTTGAAGCAACTACAATCGAAACAGTCTAAAGATTTAGTTTTGCTAGAAGTGTTATCAGATCAGATTGCAACTTTTGGGGCAGAAATTATTGCCAAAAGGATTATTTTTTTAAAAGAACTTGAAAAATATGCAAAATTAGTGCATGAACAAATTACAGAAGAAAAAGAAAAGCTTAGTTTTTTATATGATACTAGCATAGAAAATGTTTATAAAAAAAATATAAAACAAATATATCAAGATCTAAAAATTTTATATCAACACAATCAAAAAAAAGAGATTTTTCAAGGACTGACCTTGTATGGCCCCCACAGAGAAGATGTTCAATTTCTTATTAATGACAAAAATGTTCAAATTTTTGGATCGCAAGGTCAGCAAAGAACAGTGGCATTGTCAGTAAAGTTAGCTGAAATAGACGTAATGAAAAATGAAACTGGAGAATATCCAATTTTATTATTAGATGACGTTTTATCTGAACTAGATGGTGCACGGCAGACACATCTACTAAGAGCAATTCAAGATAGAGTTCAAACTTTTTTAACAACCCCTAGTATAAGTGAAATTGCGGAAAAGTTTATAAAAAATCCCAAAATATTTAGAGTAGTAGCGGGGAAAACTAAAGAGGAAAAATTTAGACAATAGGAAAGTAATTATTGGAGGAGAGTAAATTTGACAGACAAGGAAATGCAAGACGTTAAAGAAGCACAAGCTAGAGAATATGATGCTAGTCAAATTCAAGTGCTTGAAGGTCTTGAAGCAGTAAGAAAACGTCCAGGAATGTATATTGGCTCAACAAGTTCACAAGGGTTACACCATCTGGTATGGGAAATTATTGATAATGGTATTGATGAAGCATTAGCAGGGTTTGCAGATGAAATTAATGTAACAGTCGAAAAAGATAACAGTATAACTGTTATTGATAATGGTCGAGGGATACCTGTAGATATTCAAACTAAGACGGGTAGGCCAGCGTTGGAAACGGTGTACACAATCTTACATGCTGGTGGAAAATTTGGTGGTGGAGGATACAAAGTGTCAGGTGGACTCCATGGTGTAGGAGCCTCCGTTGTAAATGCTTTATCAACAAACCTTGATGTTGAGGTCAAAAAAAATGGAAAAGTTTATGCGATCGATTTTAAAAGGGGAAAAGTAAATAATGAAATGAAAGTTGTCAGAAAATGTGGCGAACATGAGCATGGGACAAAGGTTCATTTTTTGCCTGACCCTGACATTTTTACAGAGACAACTACCTATGATATTAAAATATTGACTACTAGAATTAGGGAGCTTGCTTTTTTAAATAAGGGACTAAAAATTACGATTAAAGACAATCGTGAGGAAAATCCTAGAACAAAAGAATTTCACTATATCGGTGGAATAAAACATTATGTTGAATTTTTGAACAAAGGAAAACAAGTCTTATTCGAAGAGCCTATCTATGTTGAAGGCGAACAAAAAGGAATTACTGTGGAGGTTGCGTTACAGTATACCGATGATTTTCATTCAAATTTATTAACTTTTACTAATAATATCCATACCTATGAAGGTGGAACTCATGAAGCCGGATTTAAAACAGCGTTGACAAGAGTAATCAATGACTATGCACGTAAAAGTGGAATAATGAAAGAAAATGATGATAATCTTTCAGGAGAAGATGTGCGTGAAGGACTAACTGCTGTTGTTAGTATTAAGCACCCAGATCCACAGTTTGAGGGGCAAACAAAAACTAAGCTAGGAAATTCGGATGCAAGAACTGTAACGGACAGAATGTTTGCTGAACATTTCTCTAAATTTATGATGGAAAATCCAACAGTAGCAAGAAGAGTAGTTGATAAAGGATTGTTAGCTTCCAAGGCAAGGATAGCTGCTAAAAGAGCACGTGAAGTTACGAGAAAGAAAAATGGACTAGAGATTAGTAATTTACCAGGAAAATTAGCTGACAATACAAGTAAAGATCCTGAAATTTCAGAATTATTTATTGTTGAGGGTGATTCTGCTGGCGGTTCAGCTAAGCAAGGACGCTCAAGATTAACACAAGCTATTTTACCTATTAGAGGTAAAATTTTAAATGTCGAAAAAGCAACGTTGGATAGAATATTAGCAAATGAAGAAATCAGATCATTATTTACAGCTTTAGGGACAGGTTTTGGACAAGAATTTAATGTCGAAAAAGCAAAATACCATAAATTAATAATAATGACTGATGCCGATGTTGATGGTGCACATATTCGTACCTTATTATTGACGCTTTTTTACAGGTTTATGCGTCCAATGATTGATAAGGGTTTTGTTTATATTGCGCAACCGCCGCTTTATCAAGTACGCCAAGGGAAAATGACTAAATATATTGACACTGATGTAGAACTTGAGGAAGTTTTAGGACAATTACAACCGGCGCCAAAGCCTGTTATTCAAAGATACAAAGGTTTAGGGGAAATGGATGCTGAACAATTGTGGGAAACAACTATGAATCCAGAAAACAGAAGACTATTGCGAGTCAAACTCGAAGATGCTGAAGAAGCAAACTCAGTTTTTGAAATGTTAATGGGTGATAAAGTAGAACCACGCCGTGAATTTATTGAAGCAAATGCAACTTTTGTTGATAATTTAGATGTTTAGATATTTCCTGGGAAATATAAGTGGGAACTTCAAAAAATAGGAGGGATAGACATTGGTAGATCTTCCAAATAGAATCAAGGATTCTGATTTATCGGGAATCATGCGTAAGTCTTTTATGGAGTACGCAATGAGTGTTATTGTTGCACGTGCACTGCCTGATGTTCGTGATGGATTAAAACCTGTACATCGTAGAATTTTATATGGAATGAATGAGCTAGGTGTGACACCTGATAAGCCATATAAAAAGTCAGCAAGAATTGTTGGCGATGTTATGGGGAAGTATCATCCGCATGGAGATTCTGCAATTTATGAGTCGATGGTTAGAATGGCACAGGAATTTAGTTACAGATATATGCTTGTCGATGGTCATGGTAACTTTGGATCAGTCGATGGCGATGGTGCTGCTGCGATGCGTTATACGGAAGCACGAATGAGTAGAATTGCAACAGAGATGTTACGTGATATTAATAAAAATACGATTGATTTTACTGAAAATTACGATGGATCAGAAAGAGAGCCGGTTGTTTTGCCGGCAAGGTTTCCTAATTTACTTGTTAATGGAGCGACAGGTATTGCTGTAGGGATGACCACAAATATTCCACCGCATAATTTGGCTGAAGTTATTTCTGGATTACACATTTTAATGAAAAATCCTGAAGCAACAACCGCAGATTTAATGGAAGCAATCAAAGGGCCAGATTTCCCAACTGGGGGAATTGTTTTGGGTAAATCTGGAATTAGGAAGGCTTATGAAACGGGGAAAGGAACTGTTACAGTAAGGGCCAAAGTTGAAATTGATGAACTAAAAAATGGTCGTGAACAAATAATTATTCACGAATTGCCATATATGGTTAACAAAGCAAAACTCATTGAGAGAATTGCTGAATTAGCGCGTGACAAAAAAATTGAAGGAATAACAGATATTCGTGATGAATCTGATAGAGAGGGTATGCGTGTTTCAATTGATATCAGGCGAGACATGAGTGCATCTGTTATCCTTAATAATTTGTACAAACTAACTTTAATGCAAACAACTTTTGGTTTTAATATGTTGGCTATTGTTAAAGGTACACCCAAAATACTTAGTTTAAAACAAATATTAAAGTATTATTTAGAGCACCAAGAAACAGTAATTAGGCGAAGAACAGAATTTGAATTAAAAAAAGCACAGGCAAGAGCACATATACTAGAAGGATTAAGAATAGCACTTGATCATATTGATGAGATTATCAATATTATTCGTAGTTCTAAAAGCGGAGAAGTTGCCAAAGTTAAATTAATTGATGGATATCAACTTTCTGATAAGCAAGCACAAGCTATTTTGGATATGCGATTAGTTCGTTTGACTGGCTTAGAGCGTGAAAAAATTGAAGAGGAATATAATAAATTAGTTGAGGCAATCGCTAACTATAAGGATATTCTTGCCCATACGGAAAAAATTGATGAGATTATTTATCAAGAACTCTTAGAAATTCAAGAAAGATATGGAGATAAGCGTAGAACTGAATTAATGGTGGGCGAAGTTCTTAGTATCGAAGATGAAGACTTAATTGAAGAAGAAGATGTAGTCATAGCATTAACGCATAATGGTTATATCAAGCGATTGGCCACGAACGAGTTTAAAGCACAACGTCGAGGTGGGCGTGGTGTACAAGGTATGGGTGTTCATGATGATGACTTTATTGAACACTTAGTGAATACATCTACGCATGACGAGCTTTTATTCTTTACTAATACAGGAAAAGTGTACCGTATGAAAGGCTATGAAATACCTGAATACGGGCGAATTGCCAAAGGGATACCTGTTATCAACTTGCTTGGTATAGATTCAGGTGAGAAGGTTCAGGCAGTTATTAATATTTCTCGAGATATGAAAGATAGAGAAATGTTTTTGTTTTTTACAACACGTTTAGGAATTTCGAAGAGAACATCAGTTGCAGAGTTTTCAAATATCAGAAGTAATGGGTTAAAGGCGATTACACTTAAAGAAAACGATGAACTAATAAGTGTTTTAATAACAGATGGTAGAAAGAAAATAATAATTGGCACACATGACGGATATGCAGTTAGTTTTTCTGAAGAAGATGTTAGAGCGATGGGAAGAGCTGCTTCTGGCGTTCGTGGTATACGGTTAAGGAATGAAGATTATGTCGTTGGGGCTGATATATTATATCCAGATAGCCACGTGTTTGTAATCAGTGAAAATGGGTTTGGTAAACAAACAAAAGCATCTGAATATCCAATTAAAGGTCGTGGTGGTAAAGGGATAAAGACTTCAAATGTAACAGAAAAAAATGGATCTGTTGTAGGAATAACCACAGTTACTGGAACAGAAGATATTATGCTAATAACTAATAAGGGTGTCATGATTAGGTTTAGTATTGCAAATGTTTCAGAGACAGGGAGAGCAACACTTGGTGTTCATCTTATCAAGGTTGAGGAAGGTGCAATTGTTTCAACAATGGCGAAAGTTGACCCAGAAGAAATTGATGATGAAGAAATTCAAGAAGAACAAAATTAATTTGACAAAATAAAAAGTTTTGCGTATTTAAAATTATAGGCATGAAAATACAATGTTATGATAGCTTGCGTAATCATTGTATAAATGATATAATATTTGTTCGTTAGTATCTAACTAGAAATAGCTTTAGATTACTTTCCTTGTTCTTAACAGAATTAAGAACCAATAGTCCATAAGGAGGTGTAAACAGTCATGACTTACGAAATTACTTATATTATCAGTCCAGCAATCGATGAAGCTGCTAAAGCTGCATTAGTTGAACGTTTTGATGGTATCTTAACGAATAATGGTGCTGAAATCGTAAATTCAAAAGACTGGTCTAAGCGTCGTTTCGCATATGAAATCGGTGGTTTTACAGAAGGAACATATCATATTGTAAATGCCAAAGCTGATGATTCAGTTGCAATCGACGAATTTGATCGTCTTTCAAAAATCAATGACGGAATTTTACGTCATATGATTGTCAAACGTGAAGCATAAATAAAAAATGAAATAATTGTAAAGGGGGAGTAGAACTTTGATTAATAGAGCTATACTTGTAGGTCGATTAACGAGAGATCCTGATTTGCGTTATACCTCTAGTGGTGTCGCTGTTGCAACGTTTACCATTGCTGTAAATCGACAATATACAAACCAGCAAGGTGAGCGTGAGGCTGATTTTATTAATTGTGTTATTTGGCGTAAAGCAGCAGAAAATTTTGCGAATTTTACACATAAGGGATCATTAATAGGTGTAGAAGGACGTATTCAAACAAGATCATATGATAATCAACAGGGTAATAGAGTCTATGTTACAGAAGTTATTGTTGATAGTTTTTCATTACTTGAATCACGATCTCAATCGGAGCATCAGCAAAGTAATAGCAACTTCCAAAGTTCTAAGCCTTCACAAAATGAAAAGCCTATGTCTGGGGATAATCCATTTGGCAATATGATGAATAATAATTCATCTGATAACACAAATGGATCCAATGACGTTGATCCATTTGCAAACAATGGGCAACAAATTGATATTTCAGATGATGACTTACCGTTCTAAAGAAGAAGGAGGGAAAATCAATGGCACAACAGCGTAGAGGTGGTCGCCGTCGCCGTAAGGTAGATTTTATTGCAGCGAACCATATCGAATATATTGACTATAAAGATACTGATTTATTGAAACGTTTTGTTTCTGAACGTGGTAAAATTTTACCACGTCGTGTAACAGGAACAAGTGCAAGAAATCAACGTCGCTTAACAATTGCAATCAAGCGTGCTCGTATCATGGGTCTTTTACCATTTGTAGCAGAAGATTAAAAGATTAAGACTTAAAATGTGGCTAGTCCGCATTTTTTTTTCGTCAAAATTATAATTCAAGTTGTATATATAGTGGTATAATAATATTTATATTCAATATGTTGTGTTTTATTGAGTTTGTAAAAAAGAAATCATTAATGATTTCGGATAAGGCGTGAAAGCGACCTAAAATATGAAAGGGATGGAAAGATGTTCAATCGATATGTTGATGTTTTATCAAATTTACCAGAATATTCAAAAAATGTTTTTAGGAGTAATTACTTTAGTTGGTTATTGAATCAGTGCAAAGGTTGGGGGAAGTTCAGTTATGGATTGTTATTTTTTAATTTTATTTTACAAGTGTTTTCATTAATACAATCCTTCCAGGTAGCTCCTTTGCAGTCTATTTTGTCGTTTATTGGAGGAAATCTTTCTGTCGCTTGTGTTATAGGTATATCTAATCGTTCAGGTATTCAAGGATGGGCAGGAGCTTTAAGTGCAATATGTATTGCTAGTGTTGGTTTTATGGCAGGAAATTTTGCTACAGCTTGGGAGCAGATAGGGTATTTACTATTTTTGGATATTTTTTGTATTCTTGATCCGAAATGGAATGACAATATTCAGGCAGAAAAGTTTGAAAATGCGCGAGAATGGATATATTACATATCATTTTTTGCTGTTGCTTGGGGAATAATCTATTATATTTTTAGTATGACTAGCGATCCTCGTGTTTTTTTGGATAGTTTAAATTTAGCAATGGCGATTACAGGGTCCTTATTGGAGTTAAATAGAAAACGTGAACAATATTTTGTATGGACAATCAGTTCCGTATTTACAATTGCTTTATGGATACAAACAATGCTACAAGGTGATGGGAATTTTGCACTTATATTTAGTTATGGAGTATTCTTCTTAAACGATATGTACGCATTTTTTAGTAGTCGAGGTTGGTTTAAAACAACTATTTAGATGATTTTACTATTCGAAGAGGACTTAGGTCGAGTTTTGACTTAGTTCCTCTTTTTTTGAATTGATAAAACAACAATTAATTATATTTTGGGAAATGGCTGTTTCATTTTTTCAAGAATGTGTATCTCTGCGATGTTTGTGTTAGAATAAAAGGCAAAGTCTACGTAGGATTATTTGTTTTCAATCAGTAAATTTTGTAAAATTACTTTACTGGAAATACTTGTAGAAGTGAGGAGAACAAAGTGAAACAGTTTTTTTCAAAAAATTTTTTGCACTTGCCATCGTTTATGGAGAATGAAAAATTACGTATTATTGCTGTGATGGTATTGATAATATCTATCGTATGTACAGTAATTTCCTTTATAGTAAGTGCAATATTAGGAACAATTATAGCTGCATTAGTAATAGTAACTATTGGGATATCTTTTTTTGTTTTAAAAGCAATTACAGAAGATACCAATGAATATATTTCGGATTTATCGTATCGCATTAAAAGAGGGGAACAAGAATCGCTAATAAAGATGCCGGTTGGTGTTATGTTTCTGAATGAAAAAGATGAAATTGAATGGGTCAATCCATATCTACAAAAATATTTTGGTCAAGAAGAAATATTAGGTAGAAAATTGGATAGTGTGGATCAAGAATTATTTTCAGTTATAAAGGAAAATAGCGTAGAAAGAAAACCTGTGGAGGTTTCATGGCGTGAATATCGTTTTCAGTTGTTAATTGAAAACGATATCCATGCTGTATATTTAATGGATATTACGCGATATGCTCGAATTGAGCAACATGATAGAGATACAGATACAGTGATAGGTCAAATTTTTATTGATAACTATGATGAAGTAACACAAACAATGAATGATAAGAGTGTTTCAAATATTAGCAACTATATTACTAATGAGCTTTCAAATTGGGCTAAGAAGTATCAAATGTATCTTAAGAGAATAGATGATGATCATTTTTTTATTTTGGCTTATACGAGTGTGCTAGGAAAGTTAGAAGATAATAAATTCAAAATTTTGGATAGAATTAGGGAAAGAACATCGAAACAAAATTTGCCATTAACATTGAGTATAGGACTCGCTTATGGAGAAGATGATTTAGCTCTTTTATCAAAGGTTGCACAAAATAATTTGGATTTAGCACTAGGACGTGGTGGAGACCAAGTTGTAGTTAAAATGCCTGAAGGACAAGCACGTTTTTATGGTGGAAAAACAAATCCTATGGAAAAACGAACAAGAGTGAGGGCTAGAATGATTTCTCAGGCTTTGCAAGAATTGATGAGTCAAACCGATCAAATTTTTGTTATGGGTCATAAATATCCTGATATGGACTCTATTGGAGCCTGTCTGGGATTGAGAAGAATTGCTACTATGAATCAGAAAAAATGTTGGATAGTTTTAGACAATGAAAACCTTCACTCTGATGTTACAAGATTGATGGATGAACTCTCACAATATCCTGAAATTAAGGGAAGTATAATATCAGTTGAAGAATCGCTTGAAAAGGCAACTAAACAAAGCCTATTGATAATGGTTGATCATTCGAAACCATCAATTTCAACGAGTCAAGAACTGTACAAAAAATTGGCAAATCGTATGATGGTAATTGATCATCACCGTAGAGGAGAAGAGTTTCCTGAAAATCCAATCTTGGTTTATATTGAACCATACGCTTCATCGACGTGTGAATTAATTACAGAAATGTTTGAATACCAATCGCGTGATAGTGAACCTATTAATAAGATAGAAGCGACGGCGATGTTGACAGGAATAATTATTGATACGAAATCATTTACTTTACGCACTGGGACAAGAACTTTTGATGCAGCAAGTTATCTACGTTCTGTGGGAGCTGATTCTGCAATGGCACAACATTTTATGAAAGAAAATGTTGATAACTTCTTGCAGAGGAATCATTTAATTGATCGTGTAGAATTTGTTGGTAATCGTGTAGCAATTTGTGTTGGAGAAAAAGATAAAGTATATGATTCAGTTATAGCTGCACAAGCGGCAGATGCTTTGCTCAATGTAAGTGGTGTAGAAGCTTCCTATGTTGTTACACAACGATTAGATGGAAAAATTGGGATATCTGCACGTAGTAACGGAAAAGCAAATGTGCAAATGGTTATGGAGGAACTTGGTGGCGGCGGTCATCTTTCAAATGCTGCAACGCAATTGAAAGATGTTACAATAGAGACTGCTAAAAATGAATTAATGAAAGTAATTGATGAAAATAGTTAGTATGATTTTGGAGGATTAAAGAATGAAAATTATTTTTTTGCAAGATGTAAGAGGCAAAGGTAAACGTGGCGAAATTAAAGAAGTTCCAGATGGGTTTGCAAATTTTTTAATTAAGAATAATAAGGCGAAAGTTGCGACAACGCAAGCCTTAAGTCAACTTAAGGGACAACAAAAAGCGGAAGAAAAACATGAAGCAGAAGTTTTGACAGAAGCAAAAGAATTAAAAAATAGACTTGAGTCTGGGGAAATGGTTGTTGAAATGAAAGCGAAAGCTGGTGAGGATGGCCGCTTATTCGGGTCTATTACGAGTAAACAAGTGGCACAAGCATTAGAGAAACAGTACTCATTAAAAATTGACAAGAGAAAAATGGAACTTAATGAACCAATCAAGACACTTGGTTATTCTAACATTCCGGTTAAGTTGCATAATCAAGTTATGGCGAAAATAAGAATACACATTGTTGAGCAATAATAGAGGCTAAGTTTGATGAGCGAAAGGTGAATGAATAATGAGTAATGAAAATTTAATAGATCATTTACCACCCCAAAATATAGAGGCTGAGCAGGCAGTTTTAGGTGCAATTTTTTTGCGTTCAGAATCTCTTATAGAAGCAATGGAATACGTACAAGTTGATGATTTTTACAAGAGATCACATCAGATTATTTTCAATGCGATGGTTGAGCTGAACAATGAGGATGAAGTAATTGATGTTGTTACAATTAATAATTATTTGACAGCTAATCAGCAAGTTGATGATGTTGGCGGAGTTTCTTATATTGCTGAACTTGCGGCGGCTGTTCCAACTGCAGCGAATGTTGCTTACTATGCCAAAATTGTTGAAGAAAAAGCTTTGATGCGAAGACTAATTGCAACTGCAACTAATATTGTGACACAAACATATTCACAAGATGATGATGTCCCAGCATTGTTAGATGACGCAGAACGTCAAATTATGGAAGTTTCAGAGCGTAGAAATCGCAGTGGATTTAAATCAATTAAAGATGTTCTAAATAACACCATGGAAGAAATTGACAGGCTTTATCAACAAGATGAAGATGTAACAGGGATTGCGACAGGATATCCAGATCTCGATAAAATGACAGCAGGGTTGCAGCCGGATAACTTAATAATCCTAGCTGCGCGGCCTGCTGTTGGAAAAACAGCATTTGCGTTGAATATTGCCCAAAATGTGGGAACAAAAACTGATAGTACAGTTGCCATTTTTTCTTTAGAAATGAGTGCAGAGTCGTTGGTTAATCGAATGTTGTGTGCCGAAGGAAGTATCAATGCTAATCATTTGCGAACGGGACAGCTTGAGGCTGAAGAATGGCAAAAATTAGTTGTGGCAATGGGGTCATTGTCACAAGCTGCTATATATATTGATGATACTCCTGGGATAAAAATGGCGGAAATTCGTGCGAAATGTAGAAGATTGGCAAAAGAAAAAGGTGATTTAGGCTTAGTTGTGGTTGACTATCTTCAATTAATTGAAGGTTCAAATAAAGAAAGTAGGCAACAAGAGGTTTCTGAAATTTCAAGGCAGTTAAAAAAGCTAGCTAAGGAATTATCTGTTCCAATTATTGCCTTATCACAACTTTCACGTGGAGTTGAGCAAAGGCAAGATAAAAGACCTGTATTATCAGATATCAGGGAATCTGGCTCAATTGAGCAAGATGCAGATATTGTAGCTTTTTTGTATCGTGATGATTACTACGAACGTTCAGAATCAGATAGTGATGAAGATGAAAAGCAAGATCAAGCTTCACAAGATGTAGGTGAAGTTGAGGTAATTATTGAAAAAAATCGTGCAGGTGCTAGAGGCACAGTGAAGTTGCTTTTTGTTAAGTCATATAATAAATTTTCTTCAGTGTCTTATATTCCAACGCAAGGTTAATTGTTTAAATGAAAATTGTTAAGTGGGACTTGTACCAGTGGTCAAAGATTACACATAGATAAGTAAATTTTTTTTACGGTAACTAAAGTTCGTTATTATTGGAAACAGTAGTGATAAAAGCAAACAATATTCGGAATTTACTTGAAAAGTAATAGCTCTACTGATACAATTATCGAGGTTGATGGTACAAAAGAAGATATTCAAATCATTTTATGAGGTGAAAAAAATGTCATCAGTAGTAGTTGTAGGTAGTCAATGGGGCGATGAAGGAAAAGGAAAGATTACAGATTTCTTAAGTCGTAATGCAGAAGTTATTGCTAGATATCAAGGTGGAGATAACGCTGGACACACGATAGTGTTTAATGGAGAAACATACAAGTTACGTTTAATTCCCTCAGGGATATTCTATTCATCAAAAATTAGTGTAATAGGTAATGGGGTTGTTTTAAATCCTAAGTCACTTATTGAAGAGCTAGAATACTTAAAAGAACGTGGAATTTCAACGTCTAATTTGAGAATTTCGGATCGTGCACATGTTATATTACCTTATCATATTCTATTGGACGGTTTACAAGAAGCGGCGAAAAAGGATCAAAAGATAGGAACTACGAATAAAGGTATAGGGCCGGCATACATGGATAAAGCAGCGCGTATTGGAATACGAGTTGCAGATCTTTTGGATAAAGAAATTTTTGAAGAAAAACTACGTCATAATCTAGAAGAGAAAAATCGAGAGTTTGTTAAGTTTTATGAAGTAGAACCATTAAAATTTGAAGATATTTTCGAGCAATATTATGACTATGGGCAACAATTTAAGGACAATGTTACGGATACATCTGTTGTTTTAAATGATGCTCTAGATAGTGGAAAACGTGTTCTTTTTGAAGGAGCACAAGGTGTAATGTTGGATATTGATCAAGGTACGTATCCTTTTGTTACTTCTTCTAACCCAGTTGCTGGTGGTGTGACTATTGGAAGTGGGGTAGGTCCCTCAAAAATTGATAAAGTTGTGGGTGTGTGCAAAGCATATACATCACGTGTTGGAGATGGCCCATTTCCAACAGAGTTAGCAAATGAAACTGGTAATTTTATTCGTGAAGCAGGGCATGAATATGGAACGGTAACGAAAAGGCCTAGAAGAATAGGTTGGTTTGATAGCGTTGTAATGCGTCATGCAAAACGAGTTTCAGGACTAACTAACTTATGTTTGAACTGTATAGATGTATTGACAGGTTTAGACGAAATAAAAATATGTACTGCTTACGAGTTGAATGGAGAGCGAATTTACCATTATCCAGCAAGTTTGAAGCAATTAGCGCAATGTAAACCAGTATATGAAACGCTTCCTGGTTGGAACGAAGATATTACACAATGTAAGAGACTTGAAGACTTACCAGAAAATGTGAGAAAGTATATTCATCGAATTGAAGAATTAGTTGGTGTAAAAATTTCAACATTTTCAGTTGGACCTGATCGAGAACAAACTAATGTATTAGACAATATTTGGGCAAGAATATAATTTAATTAATATACATGAAATGAAAAAAGACAAAGCTATTTATGAAGATTAAGGAACTGTCATAGATGTTTTTGTCTTTTTTGTTTTTTATAAATAAGATAGGATATTAATATTGATTAACGGCTACTTATGAAAGTTGAGAATAAAGTAAAATTATTTAATATGTTGACGCGTTATTCTCGTTTTTTGATACTAATCGGTATAAAATGTTAAGAGTGAATAAATTGGGTTGATTGTGAGGATATTAAAATGTCATACAAAGTTGATACTGAATTAGCAATTAAAGAAGTAATGGAAAAAAGAAAGTGTACATATGAAGAGGCAATTGATTTTTTAATTAGAGTTATCAAAAAAAAGGTGTAGCATAAGATAAGTGCAATACAGGATAAAAGAACTTTTTCATCTAGTCAAATGCAAGTAAGTTATTAATCTCTTTTGAAGTAGCTATATTTTTTTGATATTCTAAACGTCTTTTTTGATACGCTTTACAGATCATAATTTCCTCGGAACTTTGTGGTATTAATTTTAATGATTTATGTTGTGTATCTGTAATCACAAAGGTCAAAAAGGAAGTAGCTACCAGAAAACGTTCCCCAGAAACTAGGTGTTCACCAATAAATTTTGCAAAAACCTCGATAGAGCTATTTCCAATACCGCTTACGAATGTTTTGATTGTTAGAGCGTCATCCAATTTTAACGGGGTAATGAAATTAAATTGATTAATGGCTGCAGTAACGATGTTACAACGTGCAACTCGTGCAGCAGAAATTGATGCTGTTCCGTCAAGCAATTCAAGTAAATGGCCACCAAAAACAGTTCCGTGTTCATTTAAATCACCTGTTAGGACACGCTGCTCTGTAATTGCGATAGTTTGGGAACAATATATAGAATCAGTAATATTCAATAGAATAGCCTCTCTTTTTTCTAGTTATAAGTATTATCTTCACTCATTTTAAAGAATAATTCAAGTCGTTGTTTCACATGAAACATTTACTTGAATAAAAAAAATCGGTATTTTTATTCCGGTTTTTTTATTTACAGAAATAAATTTCTGGTTTTACTTATGTGATACGAAAGATTTACAGAATATTGGGGGATAAAACCATTATTAATGAGTATACTTTTTAAAGTGTGGAGTAGAATTTCAAGCATAGCTCTGCGAAACACTAGTAGTATTGGAAATAGAAGGTGAGAGTTAACCGAATGACGAATATCAGATTTTTAAATGGATTAAATACAATTGGAGCAAGTATTGCAGAATTTAGTACTTCTTCTACAAGAATAATTACGGATTTTGGAATGACTGTCAATTTTCAAATTGGAACAGCTCAATCATTGATAGAAAAACATGTTCTTCCAAATTTTCCAGAGCTTTTTGGTGAAGAAAGAAAAACAAATGTGCGCTATAAGCATGAAGCGATTTTTATTACGCATTTACATTTAGATCATACTGCAGCCTTAGCATATCTTAAGAGTGATATTCCTGTCTATTTATCGCGTTCTTCATATAAACTATATTGCAGTCTTGTTAAACAGGGTTTGGATTTGGCTCTTAATGTCAATTTTCAAATTTTCGATTATGAAGTACCTGTGAATATTGGAGATTTAACAGTAACGGCGTATCAAAGTGATCATGATGTTCTGGGAGTTGCTGCATTTCTGATTGAAGATGGTAAGCATTCTTTTGGTCAGTCTGGAGATGTGAGATTAAATGGACCACATAAAGAAGATGTTAATAAATGGATAACGATATTTAAAAAAAAACAATTAGATTTATTGATTCTAGAGGCAACAAGTTTCAGTTTTCCTGAAAAAAGCGGTTTAAAAGAAAATAAGAAGATAAATGTGGAATTAAAATGTTTACGTGATTTTGAAGATATTTTAAACAAGAATAACGATTTAATTGTTATTAACCCGTATCCTAGGAATATCGAGCGCGTATTAGAATTAAATCGATTAGCAAATGAACTTAATAAGCCAATCGTATGGGAAAAACAATATGCGAAGGTGTTAAGAGAATTTACTGAATCAGACCCAATTTTTGTATTGGATGATGGTAATTTGGGATTAAATAATACCATAGGGCTGATTCCAGTGACAATTTTAACGATTATGAATAATATTAGTCATTTTTGTTTACAAAATAGCTTTGAGAACCTTGAAAATCTTTCAAATTTTTATAAATTTATCTATGTGCATTGCAACGGGGATCCGATTGGAGAATATGATTTACATTATCAAAGGTTAAAAAGTTTTTTAAGAAATAGAAATAGTGAATTTATTGATATTGGAGTGTCTGGGCATGCTACAAGAGAAGAGATTTGTGAAATTGCCATGAATGTCGCTGCAAAAAAAACAGTTATTTGGCATTCAAGTAAGCCTAACGAAGCCATTAAAGAACTTGAAGGTAGCGGATTACATTTTTTGAATCCAATACGTGAAAAAAAATATCATTTCGAATAAGTTTAAAATTTGGATAATAATTTTGCGTACGATAAGATAAGTTTTAATTATCTATAACACACAAAAAAAGCACTTCACTAATTAGCGAAATACTTTAGGTTAGCTGCTCAGGTAGGGTTCGAACCTACGACCTCTTGATTAACAGTCAATTATTCTACCACTGAACTACTGAGCAATTATTATTAACATGTATATATTTATATCATATTATACTTAGCAAGTAAACATATTTTTGGCAAAAAGTTAAATTTTCGTTAGATTAACTTCGATTATCTTTTAAAAACAAAAAAGGTCTATACTTTTCTGGCGAGATTGAAGCAAAAATAAAAAATCAGGGCCAGATCAAAAGGTATGTTTTGAACTAGTTCCTGATTTTTTTATTAATTTTTTAAATTTATCAATTTAATTTATAAGTAAAAGGATGGCTTTGAGTAGTTACGTTATTGATGATACTAATCGAATTCTTCGTAGTTATTAGGATCTTGATTATCAATTCTACCAGTTGGCTTTGAAAGACTATTGATGGCATCAATTTCCTTAGAAGTAAGAGAGAAATCAAAGATATCAGTGTTTTCACGTTGATGATTCAAATTGCTAGACTTAGGAATTGGGATTACTCCGCGTTGTACATGCCAACGCAAAACAATCTGGCCAACATTTTTTTGATATTTTTCAGACAAATCTGTGATAATTTTTTCTTGAAGGATACTGTTACCCCGTCCTAAAGGGCTCCAAGCTTCAGTTAAAATATTTCTTTTTTCATTTTCTCTTAATAATTTTTTTTGTATCCAATACGGGTGTATTTCAATTTGATTAATAACGGGAGTTACACCAGTTTCTGTAATTATTTTATCAAGATGTTCTGGTTCAAAATTAGAAACACCAATAGAACGGCAGAGACCAAGTTTTTTTGCAGTAATAAGTGCTCGCCAAGCTTGAACATATAAGCCTATTTTTGGTAACGGCCAATGAATTAGATACAAATCAAAGTATTCTAAACCCATTCGACAAAGGGACTCTTGAATCATCAGCAGTGCATCATCATAGTGATGATACTTGCCAGGCAATTTACTGGTAACAAAGAATTCGGATCGTGGAATACCAGAACGACGAATTGCCTCACCTACAATACCTTCGCTATCGTAATTAGTCGAGGTATCTAAGAGGCGGTACCCATCTTGAATAGCTGATAAAACTTGATCAATTCCTTGCCCACCGCGAATTTGATAGGTACCGAGACCAATTTTTGGAATTAGATGTCCATCATTTAATAATCTATTTGGAATTTTCATAAAGTGCTCCCTCCTGATTTTTTAAGAACATCTTCACTTTAGTACAAAAATAATGTCATAGCTAAATGATATGCTTAGAGTATTTAAAGTTGTTCAGACTGCATACTGTACATTTGGTGATATAGTCCATTTTTTTGTACAAGAATGTCATGTGTACCGTGCTCTATGATTTCTCCTCTGTTTAATACTAGAATTTGGTTCGAATCTTTAATTGTTGATAAACGGTGGGCAATGATAAAGGTAGTTCTTCCTTTTTTAAGTCTCTGCATTGCTTT
This sequence comes from Liquorilactobacillus cacaonum DSM 21116, assembly GCF_001436735.1. GTDB lineage: Bacteria > Bacillota > Bacilli > Lactobacillales > Lactobacillaceae > Liquorilactobacillus > Liquorilactobacillus cacaonum. The sequence goes on along the minus strand of NZ_AYZE01000005.1, from coordinate 104,686 downwards.
TTGGATAATAATTTCTGTTTCGGTATCAACGTGGCTAGTTGCTTCGTCTAAAATTAGTATCTTGGGATTTGAAACTAGTGCTCGTGCGAAGCTAATTAATTGACGTTCGCCACTAGAAAATTCTGTTCCTTTTTCAACAACTGGGTGATTTATGCCATCTGAATAACGAGCTATTAAATATGCTCCTCCAACTTGTTTGAGAGCTGTTATAGACATCTGTGGAGTGATATTTTTGCGTCCCATACTAATATTACTTTCAATAGTACCCGTAAAGAGATATGGATCTTGCATCACAATAGCCATTGATTTACGTATACTTTGACGGCTATAATGGGAAATAATTTGGTTATCGATTGAGATATTTCCTTTTTGTGGATCGTAAAAGCGAAAAAGTAAGTTGAGGATACTCGATTTTCCGGAGCCTGTTTGACCAACAAGTGCAACTGTTTCACCAGGTGAGACATGAAAGTTGATTGAATGCAAAATTTGTTGTCCAGGTACATAACTAAAAGAGATGTTGTTAAACTCGATTATTCCTTTTGTTATCATGATGTTTGCTTCTTCTACAGATTCTGTTGGTTCATCATAAAATTCAAAAATACGTTTGCCTGCAGCAAGTGATTGCTGTACATTAGCCACAGTTTGTACAAATCCATCAATTGGATCAAAAAGACGATTGATGTAATCAATTAATACATACAAGAGGCCAACTGAGATTGCTAAATGACCATCTAGAAATAGCCAAGAAAGAATGGAGAGCATTAGCAAAATGGTTATATTGCGTAATAAAGTTGCAAATCCCCAAGCAATACTTGTGTCGAGAAGAAGTGACTTTTTACCGACAGTAACCCATTTTTTGATAGTTGACTTAAACTCTTTTAATAGTTGTTGTTCTTTTTGGAATGCTTGAATAATAGCAATACCTTGCACAAATTCATTTAGTTGACCACTAATTTGTGAAATATATTCACGCATGGTGACATTATAGGAAGAAGCATATTTTGTATAAAATTTTTGCCAAAGAAACAAGATTGGAATAATTATAAGCAGGTAGAAACTAAGTGTTTTATTTAAAAAAAATAGTGCAATATAAGATCCAACAACTTGAATTAGGTTACTCAATAAATTACTAATAACATTAACATAGAAGTTGCTACGAAGAACTTCGGTATCATTGGTAATACGTGCAACAACTTTGCCAGAGGGCATTTTATCAAAATAAGATATTGGAAGCTGATGCATATGAAAAAAGAGTTGTGCCCGCATTTTCTGAACGATTTTGTTAGACATTTTACGTAGAAGTAAAAGGCTAATGTATCTAAATAAAGCACCGAAAATATTCAAACCTAAGTAGATGGAAAGTAGGATGAGTAAAAAGTCAAAATTTAAAATTCCAGTTTTAGAGGCGGGTGTTATTACTTTGTCAATCATATTTTTTGCAACCATTGGAGAATATAATTCTAATCCGGAGGCTAAAAGAAGTAACACAGTACCAATAATAAATTGATTTTTATAATATTTAAGATAGCTTAGTAGTCGATTAATGGTGATTATCAAATTTTCTTGCCTCCTTAATTTGTTGATGATGATATTGTTCTTGATACCATCCGGGTTTATGAATTAAAGCTTGATGTGAACCGGATTGGGTGACTTTTCCTTCGTCTAACACAATAATTAAATCCGCAGCACTAACAGCTGAAAGTCGATGACTGACAATAAGTGAGATTTTTGTTGTAATTTTTGACTTTAAATTATCTATAATAGTTTGTTCTGTTTTTGCATCAACTGCTGAGAGTGCGTCGTCTAGAATGAGAACTTCACTTTTTCTTAAGAAAGCTCGCGCCAAAGATAGTCTTTGTTTTTGTCCACCTGATAAAGAAATCCCTTTTTCTCCTACTAGGGTATCTAGTCCGTCTTTCATTCTTTTGATATCATCATCTAAACAGGCCATTTTAAGTGCCTGCCAAAGTTGGTTATCGGTTGCATTAGAGTCTCCAAATAATAAATTTTCTCGGATTGTACGCGAGAAAAGAGTGTGTTCTTGGGGGACTTCGGCAATTTTTGCTCGAAGATCAAATGTACGATAAGACGTTATGGTATTGCCGTTAATAAAAGGAAGTTCGTTAGAGTAAGGATAGCGATGCCCAAGTTGGCGGAGAAGTGTAGTTTTTCCACTACCAGTTTTACCCACAATACCGATTACTTGCCCACTTTTAATCGAAAGATTGATACCATCAAGGATTTGGCGTCCATTATGTTCGTAACTAAAGTGAAAATCTGAAAAATTAATTGATTCTATATGCTGAAGTTCGCAATTACTAGGTAATTCAAGATTATCACTTGCTTGAAGCACTTGATTGATTCTACGCCATGAAGCAGCACCTTGTTGCATAGTATTAACCAAGTCGCCAGCTGAAATCATTGGCCAAACTATCATTGTCAGATAGACCTGAAATGAAATCATGGCGCCAATTGAAATCTGTTGTTGTGCTACAAGATAAGATCCTAGACCAAAACTAAAAATATAACTAATAGCAAGGACTATTGTTATTAGGGGCATAAAACGTGAATCAAGTTCAGAGACAATATCATTTTGAATTCGTGATTTAAGAACTTTATCTTCAAATTTTTTGGTCATTTCATCCTCTAAACCAAATGCTCTAACAACACGTTGACCGTCTACAATCTCTAATACTTCACTATTCATCTCGGAGACAGAATTTTGGGCTTCAGTAAATTTAGCATCAACTTGTGTTCCCCATTTAAAAATAAAATAGGCAAGAATGGGCATTGGTAGTAGGGCAAATAATGTTAATTTCCAAGAAACAGTGACAATCATCATTAGAATAATAAAGGTCAAATAAAGGCTGGTGTTTAAAAAGACCATCAATCCATATCCAACGGTCATTCCCATGACATTTACATCATCAGTTGAACGTGTTATTAAGTCACCTGTTTTGAAACGGTGAAAAAATGGAGCACCCATCTTTAAAAAATGGGTCATTAAGTTAGTCCGTAATTCTTTTTGCAAGTCATATGAACCAGTAAAAAGAAAGAATGTCCAGATAGCTTCAGTTAGGTACGATAGAATAATAATTAGTGCAAAACTAAGCATAAACTCGATTAATGAATTTGTAGAAAGATTTTTCTGGACTATTGCATCAATTATTAGACGAATAATATATGTGGGTGAGACAGCTAATAAGCTTGCGAAAACCATAAAAACAAAAACGATGATATAACGTGATTTATGCTGACCAAAGTAGATTAATAAATGTTTTATAATGTAGTTCATTTTTTTCTCCTTAAAATTAAAAAATACACAAAAAGACTCTGTCCTAAGCAATGGACAGAGTCTAATTAATCATATACAAGTTAAAATTTTTATTGTATGCTAATTAATCATATACAAGTTAAAATTTTTATTGTATGCTAATTAAACATAAGTTGCGAAGGAATCGGTAGTACAAATAAATTGAATGTTTCTATACGTTTTAAATCAATTAATAAAATCATAGTACGATTCCTCCTTTTTTTAATATAATTCAACGTAATTTAAAATATCACATAGATATTTGAAAAACAAGTTTTTTTTAATGTTATTAAAAAATAATGAAGTTGATTAAAAAATATTAACCGTTTATTACTAAGGTAAATCTGTATAGAGTGGGGAGGAAAAGGTATTGTCTATTGAAAATGAAATACTGAATTTTTTACCAAAGCTTTCAAAAGGAAAGAGGAAAGTTGCAAATTATATTCTTGAGAATCCGAATGAAGTTATAAAAATGAAAGTTGCACAGTTAGCAAAGGTAGCAAATTCGAGTCCAGCGACCGTCATAAGATTTGTAAAAGATTTGAAGAAAGAAAGTTTTATGGCATTTAAGATTGAATTATCTGCGGACTTATCAAAAGAAAGTCTGAAAACAAGTTATGAAGATATTTTTGCAAATGAATCACTTGACTCAATAAAGCAAAAATTGTTGGCCAATGCACAAAGGGCTGTTAAAGAAACGTTTGAACAATTAGATGAACGAGAATTGAAACCTTTTGTTGCTGAGCTTCTTAAATATAGACAAATTATTGTTTTTGGTGTAGGAGCGTCTGCACTTGTTGCAGAAAACATTGCACAAAAATGGAGTAGACTAGGTTATTTAGCAATTGCTGAACACGATTTGAATTCAATGTTACCGCAATTAGCAAACAATCGAGGTGATACCATTATTTGGTTGATCTCTAATTCAGGTAAGTCACCAGAAATAGTTGATGCAGCAACGTATGCATGGAAGAATGAATTTCCGATAATTGCTATAGTTGGTAGAGAAAACAGTATATTAGAGAGATACATAAAAAATATTGTGCATACTGCACCTTCCAAAGAAAGCAATCATCGAATAGCTGCGACAAGTTCTTTATTATCACAGTTTAGTGCGATTGATATTATTTTCTATTATTTTGTTAGTCAAAACTATGAAGTTAATGTGGGAATGCTCAGAAACTCATATGAGATTGTTGCTGAGTATCGTAAGGGACTTAATTATCGAAAATAAGAGAACGCTTTCGTTGGTATTAAATAAAATATAATTTCATAATATCCTATTTAATAATGTATATTATGAAATCTTATTTCAAAAAAAGATAGAAGTGCTATAATCATTTTTAATAATTATTGATATTTAATTAATAATTATTCAAGATGATTTTTTTTTAAATAAATGAATTCTTTAGAGAGGATGTATGATGAATGGCAATTACTGCAGTAAGAATTGATGGCCGGTTGTTGCATGGTCAAGTTGCAAATATGTGGACTAATGTGGTTGGGGCGACAAGAATCATGGTGATAGATGATGAAGTGTCAAATTCAGAAGTTGCTAAGGCAGGAATCAAATTAGCAAAGCCTGCAGGGATTAATTTGAGCATCTTAAATGAAACAAGGGCAAGCAATAATATTAACGAGGGTAGGTATGATTCACAAAAAGTTTTTATTCTCGTAAGGCATCCGCGAGTATTGGTGAATTTAATTCAAAATGGTGTAGAGATAAAAACAGTTAATGTTGGAAATATGTCACAGTCTGACGAAACAAAATCTATAACGAGTTCTATTAATGTTGTTCAGTCAGATGTTGATGCTTTTCAAGAATTACATAGTCTTGGAGTTAATATTACTGCCCAGATGGTGCCAAGTGATCCGATTCTGAATTTTATGGATTTGTTAAAAAAATTTTGAGATTTTTAACTAGAAAGAAGGTAACTATCGATGCATGGAGATATCATGATTTGGCAAGTGTTGTTATTAACTTTATATTCGATGTACCAGATTTGGGATGATCTAACTATTGTTTCTTCATTGTCTCAACCAGTATGGGCTGGTCTTATTGCTGGTGCCATAATGGGGGATGTTACAAAGGGATTAATAATAGGAGGGAGTTTGCAACTTACAGTCCTAGGTGTAGGTACTTTTGGGGGATCTTCTAAAATAGATGCGAACTCAGGAACGATATTGGCAACAGCATTTTCAATTAGTGCGGGTATGAATGCCTCAACGGCAGTAGCTGCAATTGGTGTTCCAGTAGCTTCTTTAATGATTGAAACAGATATTTTGGGAAGATTTACCAATACCTTTTTTCAGCACCGAATTGACCGATTAATAGACGAAGAAAATTATTCAGCAATTGAAAGAAACTATCTTTACGGTGTATTTCCATGGATGCTGTCTCGAGGAATACCTGTATTTTTGGCGCTACAATTCGGAGGGAATTTTGTTTCAGTTGCTGTTAAAGTGTTGGACACACACTTGCAATGGTTAAGCAATGGTCTTGCCGCAGCAGGGGCATTATTACCAGCCGTTGGTTTTGCAATATTGTTACGATATTTGCCAGTGAAGAAGCATATTGCATATTTAATTCTTGGTTTTACACTTACAGCGTTGTTTAGCACACTCTATACTAATGTTCAGACTTTGGGAACAACTATGGCAGCAGTCTCGAAAGGATTTGCAGGGTCGTTTAATTCAGTTTCGATGGTTGCAATTGCACTAATTGGATTAGCTTTTGCAATTAATGAATATAAAAAAAATGTCGAAAAACAACAGTTTACAGAATTAGCTAGTGCGTATAAAAATTCAACACCAGAAAATATAGAAAAAAATGAGGAAGGTGAGATTTATGGCGATGAAGACTAATTACAAAATAACTAAGAAAGATTTCAATCAAATAAATCGACGTAACTTATTTTTCAATCAATTAGGATGGAACTACGAAAAAATGCAAGGGTCGGGATATTTATTTATTATGTTACCCCAATTACGTAAACTGTATGGAGATCATACGCCAGAATTAAAAAAAGCTATGAAGACGCATAATCAATTTTTTAATACAAATCCCTCAGTAAATACGATAATTCAAGGAATAGATTTAGCTATTGAATCCAAAGAAGGAATTGAATCATTAGAGACGGTTTCAGGACTTAAAACGGGATTAATGGGACCTTTAGCAGCTATTGGTGATTCGATATTTGCATCGTTATTACCAGCAATCTTGGGGGCAATAGCTGCAAATATGGCGGTTCAGGGAAATCCGTTTGGATTGCTTATATGGTTAGTGGCAAATTTCATAATTATGTATATTAGATGGATTCAGTTACCACTAGCTTATCGTGAAGGAACTACATTAGTTACTAAAATGCAAGGTAGATTAAATGCGTTAACAGATGCAGCAACCTTATTAGGTGTGTACGTGGTAGGAGCTTTAGTGGCAACTTTAATTAGTATACAAGTACCTTTTGTTGCACATATTGGCAAAGTAACTGTGACATTACAAAATGAAATTGATATGATTTTACCAAAACTAGTTCCAGGATTACTTGTGGGTTTGATTTACTGGTTGCTTGGAAGAAAAAAAATGACTTCTACTAAAGCGATTTTTATAGTAATAATTGTTGCAATAGTTTGTTCAGCACTTGGCATTTTAGGAAAAGGCTAATTAACGGATAGTCTATTGGAAAAAGAGGAGGGAGAAATCTTGAAGTTAATTTTAGCTAGTCATGGACCATTAGCTAGCGCAATTTTGTCAAGCGCAGAGATGATTATCGGAAAAATTGATGGAGTAGTGGCTTTTAGTCTTACAAAAGAAATGGGACCAAGCGACTTAGAAGAACAAATAATTAAAGAGATTGAAGAAAGCCATGATGAGGATATTATTTTGGGACTAGATTTGCTTGGAGGAACACCAGCAAATGTTTCTGTAGCATTATTGGCAAAGTATCCATTTTTAGAAGTGGTTACTGGAATAAATTTGCCAATGATTATTGAATATGGAAATCAAAAAATGTTGGGAATAAAAAATATTACGCAGTTAATTTCGATGGGAGTTACGGGGATTTCAAATGTAAAAGAAAAGTTAAAAGAAGAGCAAGATGACGAAGAATAATTGATTTGTGCTAATAGTTAGGCAAAATAATGGCATGACTATAGAAAGGGGACCGGGGAAACTAACTTTTCTCAGGTCCCTATTTCTACTTAATTGTATAATGTGACAAAAGATTTGGGCTATCATAATAGTTAAGGAATTTTAAATACACTGGTGCAAGGATACAACATTAATAATTGTTAGAGATGGTGGAATTGTATGAAGATAAATCAGTTGGAAACAGAGATGCGTAATCCTGAAACATTAAATCTTGATAATTTATCTATAGAAGAGATAGTAGGAAAAATAAATGCAGAAAATTTAAATGTTGCAAAAGCCGTAGAATCACAAAATCAGATTATAACGCAAGTAATTGAAGATGTGAGTGACCGATTCAATGAAGGTGGCCGATTAGTGTATTGTGGTGCAGGAACCTCAGGAAGGTTAGGAATGTTGGATGCGGTTGAACTTGTGCCAACTTATGGGCTTGAAAAAGGTCGTGCAATCGGTCTAATTGCAGGTGGTACAGCAGCAATGTATCAAGCTGTTGAAGGTGCGGAAGATTCAAGAAAGATGGCCAAAGAGGATCTTGAAAAAATAAAGCTTAATGAAAAAGATATAGTGATTGCGATTGCAGCAAGTGGGAGAACCCCCTATGCAATAGGAGCTTTAGATTATGCTAAGAAGAAATCCGCATTAGGGGTGGCGCTAGTGTGTGTTTCCAATAGCGAGATGGAAAAATATGCTAAATATACAATTGCACCAATTGTTGGTCCTGAAATAGTAACTGGATCTACAAGAATGAAGGCAGGGAGTGCGCAAAAGATGGTTTTAAATGCCATATCAACGGCAGTAATGGTTAAAAATGGCAAAGTATATCAAAACTTGATGGTAAATGTATTACCAACCAACAAGAAATTAGTTGCGCGTGCAGTGGGGATTATAGTGGAAACAACAGGTTGTAGTATTAACGAAGCAAAAAAGTGGTTAGAAAAAGCAAAAGAAGATGTACCGGTGGCAATAATTATGCAGAAAAAAGGAATTGATCGAAAACAAGCAATCACCTTATTGGAAAAAAATGGTAATAGAGTGATTGATGCGTTGAAATAAGGTGAACTGCGTGGAAAAAGAAAAAATTAGTTGGATTGAAGGGTATATTGCAGATTCTCTTAGAAGAAATAGTATCTACGGTAGTTCATATTCAATTTCTACCGAGAACGAGATTATAAAAAAGTTTATAGGAACTCAAGGTGATGGAAAGTATAATGTTCCAATTAAGGAAGGAATGATATATGATTTAGCATCCTTAACTAAGGTCGTTGGTACAACAACAAGAATTTTACAGTTAATTGCAGATGGAAAACTAGGATTAAAAACAAGAGTAGGTCAAATCTTAACTAATTTGAATTATTCAGAAATAATGATTGAGAATCTATTATTACATAATAGTGGGTTACCTGCAGATGTTAGCAATGCCAAATTTTTAACAAAAGAAGAATTAGTAAAAGAAATAAAAGAAGTATCTTTAATAAAAAAGCCGGGAATTGAAACGATTTACTCGGATTTAGGATTCATTATTCTTGGATGGGTGATAGAGAAAATCGATGGTAATTTAAAAAACAGTTTCGATAAGAATATTTTTAGGCCATTAAAAATGAAAGATACAGGATATAACTTATCAGGAAATCCCTTAAGTAATTATGTACCAACGGAAAATGAAATACGAAGGGGGGGAGTTATTCAGGGGGAAGTTCATGATTACAAAGCATATTTGTTAAATGGAATTAGCGGACATGCGGGAGTTTTTTCAACTTTGAATGATTTAGACAATTTTGTAAAAATGTATATTGATCATGGGAAATTTGAAGGAAGACAAATTTTAGAAGAAAGTGTTTTTGATTGTTTTACTCAGTACAACAAGAATGGTAGAACTCTGGGATGGCAAGTCTGGAATCACGATATATCCAAGTTGTGGCATACAGGGTTCACTGGAACATCAATAGCAATTGATCTTGTAGAAAAAACTTCTTTTGTTTGTTTGACGAACAGAGTTTATCCTAATAGAAATAATGACAATTGGATAAAAGATCGAAAAAAGTTGATGGAAGTATTTTTTGAGAAATGAACTTACTGAAATTAGTGTGGCCAAGCTCATTGAGAAGCTAACGGAAGACATTCTTGGAAGTAGGAAATATGTGACAGGTTTAAAGTTAATTGCTTTCGATTAGTAATAGTTCAAAATATAATTGTCCAGCAAAGGCTGCTTGGAAATTATTTTATATTTTGAGAGCTAAATTTTATAAGACGATAGTAACAATTGTACTAGAAAATAGAAATGAACTACTAGGATACTTGCACACTTATTTCATTGTAAGTTTGGCATATTCTGATGAAAAAATAACTGAAGCAGTTTTGAAAAGCTATGACATCGGTTAATTATAATGAAAGAAATAGTACTTGTTTTTGATATTCGGATAGTAGTTGTTTCATGTGAAACATGACTAAGCCTGCGGTCTCGACAGAGTTGTTGGCGCTGACTATTGTCGAAAAGAATTAAAAAAGCCTGTTGCTAAATTACCACTTTAGCAATCTAGCAACAGGAAAAAGTAGAGAGCCTTAATAACCAACTCGATTGTGAGCTGGTTATTTTTTTGCACTAAAAAACTGCTACTCGATTGAGTAACAGCCACTGCCCCGCGCAAGTTATTTTTTGGCTTACCTTTTGGCTAACTTTTTTTGATTATTAATGACATTATATGAAATACAAACTTGTTTTAGAGTACAAAAAAACCAGCAATCACGGCATTTCTGATACCTAATGATTACTGGTAGTAAACCTCTGATGGGTGGCCAGGGGATCGAACCCTGGACCCACGGATTAAGAGTCCGTTGCTCTGCCAGCTGAGCTAGCCACCCATATATTCTTCATCAACAAGAAATATATTACCATGGGTGGAAAGTATATGCAATAGAAAAATCAAAAAAAACAAAAAATCGAACAAACAATTACAACTAATTAGTTTTTACTGGCAGCTGCAAAAGCCTTACGCAAAAGAAAGTACAATATTGGAACACATATAGCGGTAGAAATCGAATTAATAACAGTTGCTGGTAGACTTAAAAATGAAGCGACAATCGCAGTTTTAAATGAAGTTCCTACCATCAATGCTTCAACGATTGATGTGCAATATGAAGTGACAATTTTCATCGCACCTGCAGTGATAGCAATGATAATAATATTGCGTTTACTATCATTGTAGTGAAAAGCCTTAAAAACTGCTTCAATAGCTAATCCAACGACAATTACCTCGATAACAGTTAGCCAAGATGTTAGAGCGTAACCATTCAAAACATCAAAGCCTCCTAAGCCAATAATACCAGCGATAATTCCATTTCTTGGGCCTAAAAATAAAATAGCTAAAGCTGCCAGTGTGTTACCAAAATGAATGAAGGGCCTTCCTACCATTGCAGGGATGGGAATTCTCAAGATAAAAATACCTAGATATATTATGGCTGCAAATAAGCCAGTTAGAATCAGCATTCTTAAAGAATTTTTGTCTTTTTTCATTTTTTAACCTCCTAAATTTAATTGTTTTAATAATACAGGTAGTTGCAGTGAATAATCAAGACCAAATCTCGAATCTCTACCTGGGATTTTTATATTTTTTTTAATGGTATTGCTAATAAAATCCATAGAAGTTGTGGCAGCGTCTTTTAAAGCTTGTCCATGTAATAAAGAGCCTAATAATACACTTGCAAAAATATCTCCAGTCCCAAAAAAGTTAGAACCTATGCGAGGAGTTTCAAGTTGCCATATTTCCTGGGAAATATTATCAAAGCCTGCGATTCCAATTGTATTATTTGTTTTTGGGATTCCCGTCAAAATTATTTTTGTGTTAGGGTATTTATTGTGAAGGGAATTGATAAGTGTAAGAACAGCATCTGAGGAAAATGGACCTTGAAAGCAAGGTAGGTCTAATAACAATTGAACTTCTGTTATATTTGGGGTTATTAGATTAGCTTTTTTTGCCAAAATCTTCATATTGTCCACATAGGTTGAATCAAATCCACTATATAATTTCCCATGGTCACCCATTACGGGATCAAGTAGTAAAAAAGAATTAGTAGCAATTTTGTCAATTTCTGTAATAATTGTGCTTAGTGGTTTGACCCCTAAGTAGCCTAAATAAATGGCGGAGAAAGTGATTGGAAGAGTTTGCCAATGCGAAATGATTTTCCCTATTTCTGCGCTTAAATCTAAATAAGTGTTTTTCCCAAATCCGCCAGTGTGGGTTGAAAGAAGTGCTGTTGGTAAAACAGAGGGATTGAACCCTAATGCTCCTAAAATAGGAAGAGCGACACCCATGGAAACTTGACCAACACAGGATAAATCTTGAGATATTAATATTGATTTTTTCATTATTAGACTCCTTGCAAGGATATAGAATTAATTAAAAGTATTATAGCATGAACTAGTGATACTTAATTTGGATTTTATTGTGTGTTTGGCATCAACTCAACGATAGGTTATAATGTACTAGGTTGTATCTTTTTATAATTTGTAATCGTTATTGGAATAACTAATAATTCTAAAACATATAAAAGTGGTTTTAGGAAAGGAGTTTCAAAGTGAAAAAAATTCTAGTAGTGGATGATGAAAAGCCAATTTCAGATATAGTGAAGTTTAATCTAACAAAAGAAGGTTTTGATGTTTATACGGCGTTTGACGGGCAAGAAGCAGTTGATCAAGTTGAAGAAGTAGTTCCTGATTTGATTTTGCTGGATATTATGTTGCCTAAAATGGATGGCCTTGAAGTGGCAAGAGAGATTCGAAAGAAATATGATATGCCAATTATAATGGTTACGGCTAAAGATGCAGAAATAGATAAGGTTTTGGGATTAGAATTAGGTGCAGATGATTACGTAACAAAACCATTTTCAAATCGTGAGTTAGTTGCGCGGGTCAAAGCTAATTTAAGAAGACAAACGACAGCAACAGCTTCTGCCCAAAATGAAGAAGAAAAAAACAGTGAAATTACAATTGGAGATTTAATAATCCATCCTGAAGCATACATGGTTTCAAAAAGAGACGAAAAGATAGAATTAACTCATAGAGAATTTGAATTACTCTACTATTTGGCAAAACATATTGGTCAAGTTATGACAAGAGAGCACCTGTTACAAACTGTATGGGGCTACGATTATTTTGGAGATGTAAGAACTGTTGATGTAACTGTAAGAAGATTGAGAGAGAAAATTGAAGATAATCCTAGCCGCCCAATATGGTTAGTTACTCGTCGTGGGGTAGGTTATTATTTACGTAATCCAGAAGCAGAATAAGTAAACTTTAGTGGAGCAATGATGAATAAAAAATTACACTTTTTTCAATCTATTCATTTTAAAATAGCACTAGTTTTTGCCTTGTTATTACTAATAACATTTCAAATTGTTGGTGCTTATTTTGTGCAACAACTAAAAAAGGATAACTTGAAGTCTTTTAAGCAACAAGTAGAATTATCAAGTTATATTGATAGTTCTTTAATCAGTAATTTATCGCGTAATAATACAACTAAAGCAAATTCAAATATTAGGGATATACTGGAAGATGTAGATAATTCAAGTGTTACAAAGGTTCAAGTGGTTGATACAAAGGGGACAATCCGTGGTGATAGCGATGTTAATAGTCAAGATTCAATCGGTCAAAAAACTACAGATAATGATATTAAGCAGGTTCTATATAATGAACGATCCTACGCAAAGTCAGCATACGATCGAACTGATAACAAGCGATACTATGTTTCCATAACCCCACTTTTTAGTACTACAGGGAATACTAATACATTGGTTGGGGCAGTTTATCTACGGGCAAGCCTAGAGCCAGTTTATAGCTCTATTAATAAAGTTACACTTATATTTGCTACGGCTGCACTGATAGCGACTTGCTTAGGGTTGATTTTGGCAATTTTTATTTCTAGTGCGATAACACGACCGATTGATGAAATGAAAAAACAAACGACAAGAATTGCACGAGGTGATTACTCAGGGCAAGTTAAAGTTTATGGAGCTGATGAATTAGGCCAGTTAGCACAGGCAGTGAATAATTTATCGGTTAGAGTGGAGGAAGCTCAGGAATCTTCTGAAGCTGAGCGTAGACGTTTGGATAGTGTGTTATCGCATATGTCTGATGGTGTTTTGGCGACAGATCGTCGGGGAAATGTCATTATTATGAATGAAACGGCTTCACAAGCATTAAACATTGACCCCAATATTGCTGATGGGCAATCAGTATTAGATATTCTAAATATTCGCGATAAATATACTTTAAGAGATTTGTTAGAAAATCAAGACGAAATAATTATCGATTTGTCAGATGAAGACCATGATGAAATACTAAATGCTTATTTCTCATTGATTCAAAGAGAATCAGGATTTATCAGTGGATTGGTCTGTGTATTGCACGATATTACTGAACAACAACGAATTGATCGTGAACGCAGAGAGTTTGTGTCTAATGTGTCACATGAATTGCGCACCCCGTTAACGAGTATGAAAAGCTATATCGAAGCATTGAACGATGGCGCATGGAAAGATCCAGATGTTGCTCCATCATTTTTAAAAGTTACGCAAGATGAGACACAACGAATGATTAGGATGATTAATGATTTGTTAAGTCTTTCAAGAATGGATTCTGGTACATCAAAACTGGAGTTAGAACTGGTCAATTTGAATGAGTTATATAATTACATTTTGGACAGATTTGATATGATGATAAAGTCTGATGATGCGCATGAGGAAGGCAAAAAAAGATATTCAATCAGGCGGGATTTTACGAAACGAGAACTTTGGGTTGAAATAGATACTGATAAATTTATGCAAGTCGTTGATAATATTATGAACAATGCAATAAAATATTCACCAGATGGAGGCATAATTACATGTCGTCTTTTGGAGACACATAATCATGTTATTTTGAGCATCTCAGACCAAGGGTTGGGAATCCCCAAAAAAGATGTTGTGCATATATTTGATCGCTTTTTTAGGGTTGACAAGGCACGTTCACGTGCACAAGGTGGAACAGGTTTAGGGCTTGCAATTTCAAAAGAAGTTATCGAAATGCATGGTGGAAGAATTTGGGTTGATAGTATTGAAGGTAAAGGCTCTACCTTTTATATTTCATTGCCTTATGAAGAATATGAGGGGGAATTGTGGGATGAAGGTTAGAAGAATCTTATTGCATATAGGATTGATAATCACAATTTTAATTAGTATTTTCTTTTCGGCACTTATTTGGTTCAATCCAGCAATGCTGCAACATGATTCTAAGGAAACAACTAATACAGGGGAAAATAATACAAGTGTTAGTAAAAAAACTTTGAGTGATGTTTTTTTACCGTTACAAGTTACGTATAATGAAGATAATTTACAATATCAAATTCCTAGTTCAAAGGACTATTTAATTGGTAAAGTTTGGAAGGTTATGAAGAAATGGGATAGTTCTTCAGTTTCAATGAAAAAATATAAAAATGAAACTGACTATTTAACTTTTTTAAAACAAAATAATATGCTATTGCTAAATTATAATAGTCCGATAACTGTGAAGATTTTTAATAAAGTGTTTTTGCAAAAAATAAAAGGCATCGAAAATTTTAAATTTAATAGAATTATGATTCCAGTATCAAATGGTAAATATTTGTATTTACTGAATGATCAAACAAAGGAAGTTTGTACAGTTACACTCAGTAAGATGAAGGTAACCAAGATACAAACTTACCTAAAGAGTAAGGATGTTGATAATGTAAAAGTTGAGGTGGATTACTATCCACTTAATAATAAAATAATCAATTTTTATGTTGGTTCAGTGCAATTTCCAAAGTATAGCTATCTATACAATAAGACTAATATAAGCTCCTACGTGAGTGAACTATTGAATCCAAGTGGCCAAACATCAATATCAACAAAATTGCAGAAAAATAAAACAATTTATTTAGATGGCTCTGATAATAGGTTGACTTTAAATGATACTACTAGTGCAATTCAATATGAAAATTATGCAGCATTAGATTATTTTGATGAAGCAAACAGCGGCAAAGTAAAAACGCAAAAGTTGGATTATTATACACATTTGAAGGAGAGTCTCGAGGAGCTAAACATTATTGGAACGACTCCGGATAATTTGCGATTTGACGAAATAAATGCAGAAGATGGAACAGTTACTTATAGAAGCTATATTGCGGGTTTTCCAATTATCAGCGATGATAATTATGGATCGTACCAAATTAAGATAATGAGTACAGGTGGTAAAGAATATAATCTTTCTTTAAACAGTTTGCAAGTGCCAGTGCCTTCTAGTCAGTATAAGCAAAGTCTGCCATCTACTTACACAGTTCTAAGAGAACTTGAAAACAAAGGATATTCGACAAATAAAATAAAAGATATTCGAGTTGCTTATAAATGGCAAAAAAATCAGTCGTCAAGTTTAGTGGTTGACTTGATTCCCACATACTATGTTTATTTAGATGGACACTGGAGCGAATTAGATACACTTTTAACAGGAAATTAAGGGTGAAAGGATGAGAAGATATGAACTTTAAAAGAATAGAGTTAATTTTCTTTATAGCTTTTGTGGCTTTGGACATTTTTTTGTTTATATCTTATTCACAAAAGGATGATACTGTTATTTCAACGTCGAATTCTACCAGTGAAGACTCACTTTCATCGGTGTTAAAGAGTATTAGAGATGATCAAATTTCATATGGAAGGCTTTCAAGCAAAAAAGGGAATGGATATTATATAGCAAGTCCGGTTAGAAATGATCTTCAGTTAAATTTAGATGCATTACAAAATCAAACAGCGACTTATGAAAATCATAAAATTGTATCAACATTTGAAAATCCAATAAAAATCAAGGAAAGCAATAGACCCCAAGATACATTAAACAGTATTGTTGATGATTCAACTAAAATAGTAGACGGTAAGGAATACAAATACGATAGAAGCTTATCAACGAGGACGACTGTTGTGTATACTCAAACTATTCACGGAATACCTGTTTATCTGACAAGTGGGCAATTAAGGTTTAGTATAAGAAGCGGTTACGCAATCGAATATACTCAAGGGATATTAGAAAATATAGAGATACTGCATGATCAAAAGCCGATAATAAGTCAAGAACGGGCAGTTATTTGGTTATATCAATATAATAAATTAATGAATGATAGCACAGTAGAGTGGGTAAATCTTGGTTATACAAAATTACTTGCAGTTAACAATAATGTTGTCTATATACCAACTTGGGTAATAGCAGTCAAGAGCAATTCGACAGGGAATATACAATATAGACGAATAAATGCTTTTTCAGGAGCTATAATGGATGAATCAAGTAGTATGGATTAGCAAAGATTTGAGATAGAGGGAATTTTAAATGAGTGTTAATATGGAAACCACAAAAACTGATGATATGAAAATTAGTATTTTAGCAAGTGGAAGCAGTGGGAATGTTACGTATATTGAAACTCCGAAACAAAGAGTTTTGGTTGACGCCGGGTTAAGTGGGAAAAAAATTGCAAATCTTATGGCATCAATTGGTAAAGATCTTTCTGATGTGGACAGTTTATTTGTTACACATGAACATACAGACCATTGTAAAAGTGTGGGAGTACTTGCAAGAAAGTATCATTTGGATGTGTATGCTAACCAGGGTACATGGGAGGCAATGAATAGTAAGATAGGTGAGATTCCTATCGGGCAAAAGCATTTGTTTGATATGGGAAAAACGAAGTCATTTTTTGATTTAGATGTTGAAAGTTTTGGTGTTTCTCATGATGCTGCAGAACCACAATTTTATCAATTTTATCATAATGGTCATTCATTTGTGATATTGACAGATACAGGATATGTTTCTGAACATCTCGAGGGAATTGTAAGAAATGCTGATGGATATTTAATTGAATGTAATCATGATATAGAAATGCTTAGAATGGGTGCGTATCCTTGGTCGTTAAAGCAAAGAATTTTAGGAGATCAGGGACATTTGTCGAATGAAGATGGAGCTAACACCTTGATAGATGTACTAGGTAACAAAACAAAACAAATTTATTTGGGACATTTAAGTAAAGACAACAATGTAAAAGAGTTGGCACATTTAACGGTAGAAGCAACTATGAAACAGCAAGATTTAGGTGTTAATCGGGATTTTAAAATTTATGATACAGATCCAAATAAAGCTACAAAACTAGTGACAATTTAACTTATCAATAATAGATTACTTTAGATAAACATAGTATTTATTTCATGGTTTTTTCAAAATTTATCGGTAAAATGGGATAAAGAACTATTATTTTACACTGAGAAGGGGGGAACTGCATTATTCATAAAAGAATAATGTAAGGGCTCATGGATAATAACGAAGAAAAAGAAGTAATCAGTGGTGAAGTAATTGATGAGGGATCTTCTCCGAAAAATCAGCGTCCCAAGCAACCCAAAATAGGTAAATTATTTTTAATTGCACTTGTTGGTGGACTCTTAGGTGGCGGAATAGCATTTGGTGGATATGCGGCATATCAAAATTATGAAAGCACTACTGTTACGGGAGAAAATGAAAAGGGAACAGCAAAAATTAGTAATATTAAAGTAAATGTAAGTACGCAATCTACAACAGCGTTTAACAAAATTAAAAATGCTGTTGTTTCTGTTGAAGCCTACTCAAAAAGTAGTTCATCTAGCTCTTTAGATGATTTGTTTGGTGATAGTTCGTCAGGTGAAACTACATCTGAGAGTGAAGGCTCGGGTGTAATTTACAAAAAGACTGGGGATACAGCGTTTATTGTGACTAATAATCATGTTATTTCTGGTGCAGATAAAGTTAAAGTGTTGCTCAACAGTGGAAAGAAATTATCAGCAACAGTCGTTGGTCATGATTCTGTGACGGACTTAGCTGTTTTAAAAATAAATGCTGCTGATGTAACACAAGTTGCCACTTTTGGTAATTCGAATAATATTAGTGTTGGTCAAACTGCATTGGCAATTGGTTCACCGCTTGGATCCACATATGCGACAACTTTGACTCAGGGAATTATTTCTGCTAAGAAAAGAACTATTGAAACAACTGATAGTGATGGTGTTAGCACTGGACAAACCACAGTCATTCAAACAGATGCAGCAATTAATCCTGGAAATTCGGGTGGGCCATTGGTTAATTTAGATGGCCAAGTCGTAGGGATAAATTCAATGAAATTGACAAGTACAGGGACAAGTTCAACGAGTTCTTCAACCTCTGTAGAGGGTATGGGTTTTGCGATTCCAAGTAATGAAGTTGTTAAAATTATTAATTTATTAGTCAAAGATGGAAAAATCAAACGTCCAGCTCTAGGCATATCACTAATTAACCTAAGTTATGTTTCAACTAGCGAACAAAAATCGGCACTTAAGTTACCAAGTAGTGTTACAAGTGGTGTAGTAGTAATTAAGGTTTCAAAGAATTCTCCAGCTAAGGCTGCAGGGTTACAAAAATATGATGTAATCACTTCGCTTGGGGGAAAGAAAGTAAAAGGACTATCAAGTCTTAGAACTGCTCTTTACTCTCATAAATTAGGAGATACGGTCCAGATTCAGTATTATCGGGATGGGACTTTAAAAACGGCAAACTTAAAATTAACACTTGAAGCAAATGACTCAAATACTACGACTGCTTCAAATTCAGGAAATTAGTAAAGATAATTTATAATTTAATTGAAAAGGTATTTATCCGTAAAATAAGGAGGATAAATACTTTTTTTTATGGAGTAAATAAGGATATATTTAGTAATGTGGATAAAAATGTGAAAAAAAGAAAAGTGAGGTGTTGAGAACTATAAAACAGGCTATAAAACAAGGAAAAACTAGCAAAAAAAGTTATCCACAAGCTGTGCGCTAAGCTGTTAATATCTTTTTATTAATTTTGTTTTGTTACCGATAAATGTTGATTTAAAAGCATTTCAGGCATATAGTTAGATATGTACCACATGAATTTTTTATGTGGATAAATTACTAATAGTTGACAAATTACAATTAAATAAATGTTGTGACGAAAGTATGTTCGTAACAATATGTTGATTTATAAATTGTGGATAAGTGGATAACTATGTGGATAAATTGTGAAAAGGTAGGGACTTATGAACATCAAAGTTATTGTAGTTGGTAAATTAAAAGAGAAATATTTGAAACAAGGAATTACAGAATATGCAAAACGCTTAAGTAAATTTTGTAATTTTGAAATTATCGAGGTTAATGATGAACAAGCACCAGAAAAGTTAAGTATAGCGGAAATGGAGCAAGTTAAGGTTGTAGAGGGTGATCGAATATTATTAAAAATTAAGGATAAAGAATATGTGTTTGTTTTGGCCATTAAAGGAAAAGAGCGGACATCTGAAGAGTTTGCGACTGAGTTAAATAAGCTAACAGTTTATGGTACGAGTGATATTACTTTTGTTATAGGTGGGTCTTTAGGGGTAAGTAAGAAAGTTATGGAAAGAGCAAATAGTGAAATTTCTTTTGGTAGATTTACACTGCCCCACCAATTAATGAGGTTGGTTTTAACAGAACAGATTTATCGATCTTTTATGATTAATATTGGGAGTCCCTACCACAAATGATAAGTAAAAATGTAAAAGAATAGTTAAAAAGTAAAAATCTGTGATAAAATAAATTTATGAAGAAGAAGAGGAGAGATTTTTGAATGTTTAGAAAGCTACTACATCATCCGAGTGCTATAGGAATTTGTATTATGGCAACGATGGTTTTTTTGATGTCTAATTACAATATGCTCTGGCGTTTTGGTTTTGCAAAGTACACTTTTAAGAAGGAAATTATGATATATCCATTGGCATTTTGTATTGTGTACTTGGTCAAGAGATTTATTTCTGGTCCAGTAGTTGCTCACTTGCACTCGAAGTCTCTGTGGTTAGGGGCGCAAAAGAAAAGCATTAGTTTTCCAATGCTAACTATATTATGTAATGTAACAATTGTGATTGCTATAATGACGCTCCTAACAAAGAATTATTTACCACATCATATAGTGAGAAGTTATTTTTTTAATTGGCTTCATACGATTATTGTTGCTATCCCGGTCTTTTTCTTTATTGTTCGACCACTTGTTATTAAGGTTATAAAGTGGTTGCGAGATAGATATGTTGCACCTATCTAATAAGAAAAGGAATTATGAATCACTTTTAAATTATAAATTTGACTAGGTCAGAAGCTATATTGTGACCTAGTTTTTTTCTTTTATAACATTGTCAGAGCATAGTTAGGTTAACTAACTTTTAGCATAGTACTAAATTTTTTTTGTGTAATAAAATAAGAAAAAGTATAAGATAATATTAAAAATGTAGAAGTGAGTGAATGGTATGGAAAGTAAAGATAATGCATCAACAGAAGGATTTATTCCATTTGGAAAATATCGGACCTACTATAGAATAGTAGGGGAAAAAACAAAAAAACCACCGTTAATTCTATTACATGGGGGCCCAGGTTCAACACATAATTATTTTAAGGTGCTTGATGATGTTGCTACTTTGAGTCAAAGACAATTGATTATGTATGACCAAATAGGATGTGGACGTTCTTCAATACCAGATGATGAACCCAATCTTTATAATGCTAATACTTGGTTAGATGAGTTAGAAAATTTAATAAATTATTTTGAGTTAAAAGAGTTTCATCTTCTAGGACAATCGTGGGGTGGAATGCTTGCGATAATGTATCTTTGTGATCGGAATGAAGATAAAATTAAGAGTTTAATTTTATCAAGTACACTTTCATCTGCTAAGTTATGGTCCAGAGAATTGCATCGACTAATAGGTTATTTGCCCGCTAACGAACAACAAGCAATCAAACATGCTGAATTAGTACAGGATTTTAAAGAAAAGCAATATCTTGAAGCGAATGCACATTTCATGAACTTACATGCAGGGACGGCTTTTCCCAACTCTAAAAAAGAAATTGTGAAAGGAACTAAAGCGTACATGGTTGCATGGGGTCCTAATGAATATATGCCACAAGGAAATTTACGTAATTATGAATATACTGAAAAATTAACCAAGATAAAAACGCCAACTTTGATAATTAGTGGAACTGATGATTTAAGTACACCTCTCGTGTCGAAAGTAATGGCAGATGCAATCAGTAATTCAAAGTGGCATCTTTTTGAAGGGAGTCGACATATGCCTTTTGTAGAGGAAAATATAAGATATAAGGAGCTTCTTACAAGTTGGCTATCAAATCTAGTGTAATTTTATTGGTCGGAGAACTCTAGCTGGGTTTCCCACTGCGATGACATTTGCAGGAATATTGTGGGTAACAACACTTCCTGCACCAACAATCGAATTTTCTCCGATTGTTACTCCACCAAGAATAGTTGCAGAGCCGCCAATCCAAACACCATTTTCCAGTGTAATTGGGTGTGCAATCATTTTTTTGGCATGTCTATCAGAAGGCCTTTCAAGAAAGTTTGCAGTATAGAAACCAACTTTTGGTGCAATATTTACATCGTTGCCGATTGAAATTTTTGCAAAATCCAACATAGTAACATCATGGTTTGCAAAAAAATTGTCACCTACAGAGATATTAAAGCCAAAAGAACAAATGAAATTTGGTTCAATATAAGGAGAATTCCCAATTTTATCAAATAATTTTTCAAATATACTAAAATCATAATTATTTTTGGTAAGAACTAATTGATTAAAAATACAACAATTTTCAAAGGCGTTTTTTTGAGCTTCTGTAATCATAGGATCAGTAGCTATAAATGGTTTTTGTTTATCTGTTAAATTTTTAACTTGATTAATGTTCATGTTCTCACCTCAAAAAAGTATTTACTGCCTAATTATAGCTTAAAAAGAGAGGCTGACCAGTAT
This sequence comes from Liquorilactobacillus cacaonum DSM 21116, assembly GCF_001436735.1. GTDB lineage: Bacteria > Bacillota > Bacilli > Lactobacillales > Lactobacillaceae > Liquorilactobacillus > Liquorilactobacillus cacaonum. Next base: position 82,392 of record NZ_AYZE01000005.1, on the reverse strand, counting down.
GAATTTATATGAACATGATAAATTAACAGAAAATGAAATAAGACATGTTAAAGGGATAACTAATTCTGGTGAATTATATTATGATTATGATCCACTGATTTCAAGGGCTAGAAATTATGCATATTCTGAGTGTAGACGATATGATAATGAGTATAGAAGTGGTAAAGTCAGGATAGAAATTTTGGATGCACTTTTTAATCATTTGGGAGTTAATGCAGCATTTAGTATTGGATTTATTTGTGAATTTGGATTCAATTTGACTATAGGAGACAATTTTAGCGCAGGAAGAGATTTTAAGGTTATTGACTGTAATGAGGTGAAAATCGGAAATAGTGTCAGTATTGGAGCACAAGTTGGTATCTATACATCTAACCATGCTGAAAATCCGAAATTACGTGCTGATCATTGGTGTTATGAACAACCAATAATAATAGGGGACAATGTTATTATTGAGGACAATGTAGTTATAACACCGGGTGTGGTAATTTGTGAAGGCGCACTTATCAAGAGCGGAAGTGTAGTGACACATGACATTCCAATTAATGCAATTGCAAAAGGTAATCCTTGTTCATGGGTATTTTGAGTAAGCTTGTCAATAAAGGAGGATAAATGTATTTACAATCTATACATCAAATTTTGAAGGAGTTAGAAAGTAGCGGGTGGGATAAATTTGCAATTCGCTATGTCCGTAAAAAAATGAGTAGGAGTCTGGTATCTTTTGCAACAAAAAAGGATTTACAGACATGGTATTATAGTACTCATTTTATTGGCTCAAGTGTATATACTAGTATGCTGAAAAAGTCTAAATTAAGTAAAAAACAGAAGCTTGAGTTAGTTTTATCTCAGTTAGGTGCCACAGTAGGGAAAGATAACTTTTTATATTTAAATGGAAATTTTTGGCTAGATCCAACAATGGTTCCACATAGCAAGTTTTTACATTATTTTAGATTTCTTGTACAAAGTGTATTTCCCGGGAAAAGTCTAAAGGAATATAGTAATAGCCATGAATTAGGTGATCTTGCACAAAAGATACATCTTTTTCGAAGTTACATAGATTACAATAATATTAGGTATATTCGTAATTTTTGGGTAGGGGAAACGGACTATGATAAGTTGCTCTCTTATGAAAAAAGTATTTTATTTTTAAGGTTGGATTACAAATCTAATGCAAATTTTCATAATAGACATCTTAGCAACAACGAATTTAAATTTCCGCAAAATATGAAAATTCAAGTTCCTTATAGCTCAAGAATGTCGGAATTTATTATTAACCTTGAGACAGGGAATTTTGTTAGTGAATGGCTGGGTTATGGTTTTTTGGAAAGTAATGTGAATTTAAGTAATCGAACTAGGGAGTTTAACATAGCAAACACTGAATCTTTTAACTATGGAACTCCAAAAGGTGATCGAAAATTATTTTTAGGATTGAATGGTGAGAATCATCAAAAGTTAGATGTTAAACATCCTAATGATGCCAACTGTCGAAAAAACTTGTTAAAAAAAAATAACAATAATTATTGGAAAGCAGAAGAGATGTACTATAAGAAAAACGACGAGAAACAGTATACAGGGCTATATGTCGATATTGTTAAAAAAGGGAAAATGGATTTTCTTGCATGGCGCTCTGTTAGTGAAGATGATAAACCTTATTTTTATCAAGAATTTATTAAGTATTGTCGTAAAATTTATCCCCAAAAAAATCCAGGATTTTATATATTTTTGAAAATTATAAATGAAAATAAATTTTGAAGGCTTATATTTTTTTAAATAACTTAAGGGAATCTTAAGTTATTTGCAGAATATTCTTTTCATTCTTTATTTGTTTGAGACAAGCGTTGTACAATTGTAATAAATCTATATAATTGGTATTATCCAATTAATGGATGTTATAAAATATTACTTGAAAATTAACATCATAAATTTTACGTTTGATGTATTTGCTTTTATTTATATTATGGTTGTTATTTTCAAGTTTTGGAGGAATAAGAGATGAAAACGTATCTACAACGTATGGGGAGATCTATCCAGTTACCTATTTCTGTCTTACCAGCAGCAGCACTATTAGTTGGTATTGGACATTGGCTACCTGCAAAATGGGCAGCTGCAACTTTTTTGCAAGCTGGGGGTAATGCCGTTTTAGGAATACTCGCTTTACTTTTTGCAACAGGTCTTGCGACAGGGATGTCAAAAAATAATGATGGAGCAGCAGCAATCGCTGGGGTGGTTGCATATTTTGTACCAGTTTCAGTTTTAGCGCCGACATCGGTTGCTACACTATTTGGTATAAAGGTTTCTGCTGTCAATCCAGCATTTAGCTCAATCTCGGGTAATGTGTTTATCGGTATTATGTCAGGGTTGATTGCAGCAGCACTTTACAATCGCTTTTACCAGACTAAGTTACCAATGGCTCTATCATTTTTTAGTGGAAAAAGATTGGTCCCGATAATGGCGGCCGGTGTTATGTTATTAGTTACGTTATTATTACTTTTTGTATGGCCACTTGTTTATGGTTGGTTAGTATCATTTGGCAAATTTATGGTAGGCCTTGGTGCTGTAGGTGCAGGATTGTATGGGTTCTTTAATCGTTTGCTAATTCCTACGGGGTTACATCAGGCTTTGAACTCTGTTTTTTGGTTTAATGTCGCTGGTATTAATGACTTAGGGAATTTTTGGGCGAGTCATGGTACAAAAGGAGTAACAGGAATGTACATGGCAGGTTTCTTCCCAATTATGATGTTTGGATTGCCAGCGGGAGCATTAGCAATTTATAAAAATGCTAGGCCTGAAAGAAAAAAGGCGACAGCATCATTAATGTTGGCCGGTGCTTTTGCATCATTTTTTACAGGAGTCACTGAGCCACTTGAATTTTCATTTATGTTTGTTGCGTGGCCTCTTTATGTAGTTCATGCAATTTTTACTGGCCTTTCAGTAGGGTTTGCGGCTTTTATGCATTGGACAGCAGGTTTTACTTTTAGTGCAGGGTTTGTTGACTTTATTTTGAGTGCAAGAATGCCACTTGCAAATAAACCATACATGTTACTCGTTCAAGGTGTAGTTATGGCGTTTATTTATTATTTTGGATTTGATTTTGCAATCAAGAAATTTAATTTAATGACACCAGGACGTGAGGAATTGCCAGCTGAAGGTGATGTTCCTGAAAATAATCTTTCGGTTGTAGGCGATGATAATTATACAACTAAGGCCAAACGAATTTATGCAGCAATCGGAGGGTATGAAAATATCAAAGTTGTTGATTATTGTACGACAAGATTAAGATTGCAACTCCAAGATACTTCAAAGATAAATCAGACAGCAATTAAGGCAACAGGTGTCCCAGGTTTGAATGTACTTGATAAAAATAATTTACAAGTAATAGTAGGGACGGAAGTGCAATTTGTTGGTGAGCCATTGAAAGAATTGTTTAACGCTAAAGAAGAAATATCTTTAGATGAGGTGCAAAGTAGTAATTCTTCTAAAAATAATGAAGAAAAAAATAAAACGACAAGCTTCAAGACAGGAACTGATATTTTTAATAGTGTAGCAAACGGTAAGTATGTCCAACTTGAAAATGTAGAAGATGCTGCTTTTTCAAGCAAAGCACTTGGTGATGGATATGCAATTGAACCAGAAGATGGTAAAATTTTTTCACCAGTTGATGGGACAGTAACCGCTGTTTTTCCAACTAAACATGCTGTGGGTGTAACAACTGACTTAGGACTAGAGATATTAATCCATGTAGGAATTAATACAGTTGAACTTGAAGGTAAGCCATTCAAGATGTTTGTTGAAAATGGACAAGTAGTAAAAAAAGGTGAGCTATTGCTAGAAGCTGATATTTTAGAAATCAAAAATTCTGGTAAAAAGGCAACAACTATGGTAATAATTACAAATATGGAACATGTTTCGCAAATAGATAATGATGTCACCTCTTTAACTCCACTGCAAGTAGGTGATAAGGTAATGGCTGTTAAAACCAAGTAAATTGTTTGTTAGATTTTAGGAATGAAGTAAAGAATTGATAATAATTTAAATCGCCCTTCTAAAGGTAGACTGAAAAGCTAACTTTTGAGGGGCGGTTTAATTTTCAAAACTATTTTTTATACGCATATTATATATGTGTTTGACGATAGACTAGAATACTTTTCGTGTAGCTGGTTTAGATTTTAAGACATCAAAATTATATGCAGAAAGTTCAGTTAGACCAGATTTACTTGCATCAAAATAAGCAGTTAAACTTTGTGCAAGCATGAGATTTAGTTCCTTACTGGGATCAAATTGAATGAGAGCAATTGGAATCTTTTTTTCGAATGCTGCTCCAATTTCAAACATAGTTCCAGAATCACCTTCATTGTCATGTCCATTTTCAAGCTTGAAGTCTAGAATGGCAACCACAATATCTGCACGTTGGATTTGTCTCATATCAGATGCAAATACGTACTGTTGCCATGCACGACTGCCAAACTTCTCATCCTCGAATTGGTGTTCTTCTGGGAGAAAAATATTTTGTGAATCAATTGTATTGTTTAGAAGTAAAGATTGTTGCACCAATTGGATACGTTCTTTTTGTTGTTCACTGAAAAATGGTGCAGCTAGGTAAACTTTATTCATTAATAGAACCTCGTTTTCTTCGTTAGTTGATTGCTTAAGTTGCGATATATTAATTTTAGTATTTGAGATGGATAAAGGCAATTCTTTCTTTTTGACTAAGAAACTAGTATGATATTAGTTGGTCGCTTTTTGCTAGTAGTAAAAGCTTAAAATTAAAGTTAAATTCAGAAAGGGTGTATAAATCATTTTGATTACATTATCAGGTATTATTGGATCTGGAAAATCAAGTATGACAGGGTTATTGGCTAAGGAATTAGGAACAAAAGCCTTTTTTGAACCTGTTGAAGATAATCCTGTTTTACCATTATTTTATAAAGGGAATGAAATTGCAGCAAAAAAAAGAGCAGATGGAGACAAAGAGGCTACTAATCCATATGCTTATTTGCTGCAAACTTACTTTCTTAACAGAAGATTTAAAATGATAAAAGAAGCAATGAAAGAGGATAATAACATTTTAGATCGTTCAATTTATGAAGACGAACTTTTTATGAAAATGAATACAGAAATGGGAAATGCAACACAAGTTGAGTACCAGATTTATCAGGATCTTTTAGCTAATATGATGGAAGAACTACCATTTGCAGCAAGAAAGAAGTCGCCGGATTTGATGATTACAATCCGCGTTTCATATGAAACAATGATTAAAAGAATTACAAAAAGAGGACGAGATTACGAATTGATTGAAAATGATCCGTCATTGGTTGAATATTATAAAAAGCTTTTAAGATACTATGATGAATGGATTGAAGCATATAAAGTTTCCCCGTTACTAGTGATAGATGGGGATAAATATGATTTTGTTAACAATAACAAAGATAGAGTTGAGGTTTTGGAACAAATAGAAAATGAATTATTTAAATTAAAAAAAATTAGTATTGAGCAAATGGATAATTTTAGGAAAAAGCATCAAAAATTTCTTTAAATGAAAATATGAATTTAACTAATTTAATGCTCTTTTAGAGAGGAAAATGTATATGGGATTAGGCGAAAGTCAGATGTTAGATACCACTCTAAAAAAAGATACTAGTCTTGCTGTACTTATAACTGTGATTTACTTTATTGTTTTTCAAATTTCTACACTTGTTTCATCTGTTGTAATCGTATTTTGCGGAAATAAAAATGAAGTGGCTAAGAATTATTTTTTAAATAATAGTGGAATTCCATATTTCTGGGGAATTGGATTAGGAATGCTTGTAATTCTTGTAGGTACAAAATACAAAAGCGATTTCCGCGTTAATACAGAACCACTCAAAAAGATGACTTACAAAATCTTTTTTTCTTTGGTTGTTGTTGTAATGGCCACTCAAATTATTTTAGGTATTTATAGTTTGATATTTGAAAAGTTAGTCAACATGATAGGGTTTAGTGCAATTAGTCAAGTCAAAGAAGCAACAGGATCGAGTAAGACGCTTTCGATGTTACTATATGCTAGTTTTTTAGGACCAATAGCAGAAGAACTTGTATTTAGGGGATTTTTACTAAATAATTTGAAAAAGCATGGACAGGGATTTGCGATTTTTGTATCAGCATACATGTTTGGGTTATACCATAGTAATTTTATTCAGACGCCTTTTGCTTTTATTGTAGGTTTGCTTTTTGGATATGTAGCTTTAACTTATGGGATTAAGTGGTCAATTGGACTACATATTTTTAATAATTTTGTACTAGGTGATTTTTTAAGTTACGTTTTACGTGGACTAGGGAGTAGGCAGATAAATTTAATTAGTGATCTTTTAGTTATATTTGGTGGGCTTACAGGTTTTGTGATTTTGTGGGTTAATCGAAAAAAAATTTATATTTGGTATCAAAATAATGCGCTCAAAAAAAGTGATTACAAGATGTTTTTTACACGAAAAATAGTGATAATAGTGACGGTGATAATATTCATTATTGCATGTTTAGGACTGGATAAATTATAAATTGTTAATTTAATCACAATCAATTTGCAATTACTTGCAGTTTATTATGCCAAGGACTATGATTACGTAAAGAACTTTTCCTTTAAGGGTGGGTGTATGTAATGGTACAAAAGTATAAAAGAGTTTTGGTGGCTATAGATGGTTCCAAAGGTTCAGAAATTGCATTGAAAAAGGCTATGGATACTGTAAAAAATAATGAACATGCAATTTTAGATGTGCTGAGGGTTCTTGATTTAAATTCTCTAGAATATGGTGGTGCTGGAATAGCATTAGACAGCAGAGAAGTTTATCGAATTGAACAGGCCAATGAGGAATATATGTTTAATCTGAAAGAAAAAATAATTAATGAACAAGGGCTTAATGAAGAAAATGTACATGTTCATTTACGTTTTGGGAACCCTAAGATTGTTATTACACACGATTTTCAACCTGAATATGGAAATGATTTAATTTTAATTGGTGCAACAGGTAAAAATTTCCTTGAACGCCTAGTTGTTGGCTCTGTGGCATCTTATGTTGTTAGAAATGCAACATGTGACGTTTTGATGGTACGTTCTTAGTTGATAAATTATTGTATATGAATGTTAATTAGCGGTTAACAATTTATTTTTGTTATACAGTCTTTATAGCACCAGTCTATAGAAGCCGAAAAAAAGAGCTAAGTCAGAACATTGTCTGACCTAGCTCCTTTTTTTGTTTCACGGAGAAGGGTAATTTAAATATTATAAGGTAGCAAACTTCTCTTTAATTGTAGCTGCTGAAATTGCTAATTTTTGTTCTTCTTCAGGTAATAGCGGGATGGTTACAAGACTTTCGACGCCATTTTTGCCGATTATACCTGGTTGACCAACATAAGATTCATATTTAGCATTGTAAAATGAGCAAGGACACATTAACTTTGCATCGTCCAAGATTGCTAGGCTTAACTTAATTGCACATGTCGCAATTGCAAAACTAGTGTATCCTTTTCCAGAGTGGATATCCCATCCACCTGAACGTGCGGAAGCTTCGAGTTCTTCCAAGTCAAGATTCAATTTTGATGTAAGTGTGTTAATTGCAAGACCATTTACTGTGACAGTTGACCATGCAACAAATTGTGATTCACCATGTTCACCATATACAAAACCTGATACATTTTTGGGATCAACTTCAAACTTTTCTGAGACAACACGTTGCATTCTGGCAGTGTCTAAAAAAGTCCCAGTTCCTAATACTCGAGAATTTGGCAAGCCGATTTCTTTTTGAAGATATTGAGTAATTGCATCACAAGGATTCATAGTATCAATTAATACACCATTAAATCCGCTATTTTTAATTTTTGGTGCAATATCTTTGACAATTTCGCGTGTATACTCAAACTCGGCCCACCTGTTGCCACTGGCATTATCTAAAGCATGGATGTTTCCGGCTGTGACAAAAAGAATATCTGTATTAACTAATTCACTATAATCTTGGATCTTAATTTTAGGATGACTACTTAAGCGAGCTGTTGCATCTTGAAGATCTAGTTGTTCAGCTCTTGCTTTTTTTTGATTTTTATCTATTAAAATAAGTTCATCAGCGAGTCCTTGAGTTACAAGTGAAAAGGCGATTGTTGCTCCAACGTGACCAACTCCGATGATTGCATATTTCCTACCCATGGTTTACTAACGTCCTTTTTTTGAATTTACTGAAACTAAACGATTTCTAAGTGCAATTGATTGTCTTTGATGAATCCAACTTTTTTCATCATACCATATGCTACTAATGAAATAACTGCAGGTAAGACAACACCTGTGAACATATAGATTGCAAATTGGCTCCAACCTTCTGAAGCGTAAGCTAAAGGTGCAATGAAGGAATTTAAACCTAACCCAGCTAATTTATATGTTGAACGGAATCCAAACATAATCGTAGCAATTGGAGCACAAACTACTGCGGATAAGATTGAAGGTACTAACAAATACGGATTAATTAAAAGATTTGGAAACTGTACTTTAGGAGTCATAACACCTTGAGCAATGTTGGCCCCTAAATTATTTTGGCGAAATGACATTACTGTAAATGCAACGAATTGTGACGTAGTTCCAATTAATGCAGCCGCTGAAGAAATTGGATCGAGAGTTAAAGCAATTGCTAAAGCTGCTGAAGAAGCAGGAGTCATTAAGAAAAGAGCCCAAATCACAGAAATTGAAATCGAACCAACTAATGGATTAACTTGCATTGTTTTGGCAATAAAGGCACTGACATTCAGTAACAGTGGAGTTGTGACGGCTGCAAGGCCTAAACCGCTAACTCCCCCTATGAAAGTTGCGGCAAATGGGACAAGCATCATATCCAATGGAGTTTTGCCAGACAAATATTTACCAATTAAAGCAGCTACTAAACCAGCTAAAACAGCACTAACTGGTTGCCCAGTAGCAAAAGATGTACTACCTGCTGCTTGTATCAGCGTTGAGCCAGTAGCAGTTGTCCCATTGACAGCAGCATTTGTAAAGTGCACAGCATTAGCACCAATGGTTGAAGAAATCATGGCACTAAAGATAACAAGCGAGCTTGTTTCTAACTGAGAAGCAATGGCAACCCCGATTGAAGGAGCTAACAAATTATTTGCAATAACACCAACCTGATATAAGGCATTCCAATGTACGAATGAAGCGATTGTTTGTAGTAAGAGTCCAATACCTAGTGTTACTAAGATTGCATTTGCAACGGCGGCAGAGATACGATATGCATATTCCTTAACTGTTGTTTTTGATTGGGGTGAACCTGTATTCTCCATCATTGTAGATAACTCCTATTCCTTTTTTTGACTATAGTTATTAAACTTTTTCAATCCATCCCTTTGGTGCAGGGACATCACCAAATTGGATGCCAGTTAATTCATCATATAACTTACGAGTAACAGGGCCAACTTCTGTTTCACTATAAAATACGTGGAAGTTATCTCCGTATTGGAATCCACCAATAGGTGAGATAACGGCAGCCGTTCCACATGCACCAGCTTCAGCAAAGTGATCTAGTTGATCAATAAAGATATCACCTTGTTCTGTTTCCATTCCAAAATTGTGTTCAGCTAGATAAAGCAATGAAAACTTGGTAACACTTGGTAAAATAGATGGTGATTTTGGTGTTACGAACTTGCCGTCTTTGGTAATACCAAAGAAGTTAGCAGAACCAACTTCTTCAATTTTTTGATGGTTAATAGGATCTAGGTAGATACAATCTGAAAATCCTGCATCATGTGCTAGTTGGCCGGGGAAGAGACTTGCAGCATAATTACCACCAACTTTACTTGCACCAGTTCCTTTATGTGCTGCGCGATCATATTCTGAGGCAATGAAGTTTGTTGGTGTTAGCCCACCTTTGAAATAATTTCCAACAGGCATTGCAAAAATTGAGAAAATATATTCTTGTGCAGGATGAACACCAATATTTCCACCAACACCGACAAGGTAGGGGCGAAGGTAAAGTGTACCGCCTGTACCATAAGGTGGGATATATTCTTCATTGGCTTTCACAACTTCTTTGAGTGCAGAAATAAACATCTCTGTGGGAACCTTTGGCATCATTAGACGTTCACAACTTTTTTGCATTCGTTGTGCATTTTGATCAGGACGGAACAAATTGATACTACCATCTTTACAACGATAGGCTTTTAGGCCTTCAAAAACTTCTTGTCCATAATGTAGACAAGTTGAACCTTCACTAATTGTAATTGTGGCATCTTCAGTTAGACCAGTGTCACGCCATTCACCATCACGCCAGTACGCACGATAGCGATAAGGAAGGTTCATATAGTTGAAACCGAGGTTGCTCCAATCTAATGTTTCGGGATTTTTTGCTTTTGGATCAGTTGAAAGTGACATTTTAATTCCTCCTTAAAATTTGAATTATGAGAGTCAAAGAAAGTTAAGAAACAAGAAAACACCCACTGCCATAGGTACACTTTGGCGGTGGGTGCTAAAAAAATCCATCGCCTAGTTTATCTAGCGCGATGGATTTAATGTCTAAACAATCTAATTAGCCAAGACATCAAACAACACATCGCGCGTGTTAATAATGACTAGGCTCACTAGATACTGGGCTGTATTATTACAAATAGCATTTGAACGAAACATGTTGTTCAACTCCTTTCAACAATTGATTGTTATAACATGACCTCATAATTGATATTCCTTATTATAATGATTGATGTTAAAAAAGCAACCTCTTTTTTAATAAAAATATAATTTTCTTATTTTTAATGCCAGAATTGTTTAATAAAACATAGAAAGTATGTTGATAAGATTTAATAATCTGTTTACTTGGAGGTAAGAAGAAGATTGGCATATTGACTTTTTTTCTTTTTAAAAGTATATTATAAGCAATCATTCTTATCTTAATTGATGAAGTAGTCAAAGTGCTTTATCCACGTTTTCAAGGCGTGGAGTGGCGCTTTTTTTATTGTCTAAAGGAGGTATTAGGATAATTGGTAGCAAATATTATTACGGAATACGACACAATTGCGGCTGTTTCAACCCCACCTGGTGAAGGAGCTATTTCAATTGTTCGTTTAAGCGGTGAAGAGGCAGTACAAATTGTAAATCATGTATTTTCTGGTAAAAACTTGATGGTGGTTAAAAGTCATACGATAAACTATGGACATATTTTTAATCCCGAGAAGAATCAAGAAATTGATGAAGTTATGGTTTCAATAATGAGAGCTCCTAAAACGTTCACTCGTGAAGATGTTGTTGAAATTAATTGTCATGGTGGAATTGTGGCAACAAATGAAATTTTACAATTGTTGTTAAGTAATGGGGCAAGATTAGCTGAACCTGGTGAATTTACTAAACGTGCTTTTTTACATGGAAGAATTGATCTTTCTCAAGCAGAAGCAGTAATGGATTTGATTAGAGCAAAAACTGACCGTTCTATGAAGGTTGCGTTAAATCAATTGGACGGGAATTTGTCACATTTAATTAGAAACTTAAGACAAGATATTTTAGATGTTTTAGCACAAGTTGAAGTTAATATTGACTATCCTGAGTATGATGACGTGGAGGAAATGACCACTAAATTACTGAAAGAAAAAGCAATTGAGATTAAAGAAAGAATCGTACAACTATTACAAACTGCAAAACAAGGTAAAATTTTACGAGAAGGATTGGCAACAGCAATTATAGGACGTCCAAATGTTGGAAAGTCTAGTTTGCTTAATCATTTACTACATGAGGAAAAAGCAATTGTGACTGATGTTGCTGGAACAACTCGTGATGTTATTGAAGAATATGTCAATGTTAGAGGTGTTCCACTTAAGTTAATTGATACGGCAGGAATTCGTGAAACTATTGATAAGGTTGAAAAAATTGGAGTCGAACGCTCTAAAAAAGCAATAGAACAAGCGGACTTAGTAATGCTTGTCTTGAATCAAAATGAAGATTTGACTAAGGAAGATCAACAATTAATTGAACTTACAAAAGACAAGAAAAGGTTAATTTTATTAAATAAGGCTGATTTGCCAACAAATCTTAATATGGAACAGCTGATTGATTTGATTGGAAAAGATAATTTTATAAGTGTCTCAGTTTTGAAAAACTCAGGGATTGATAAATTAGAAGAAAGAATTTCCGAGTTGTTTTTTGGAGGAATCGAGAATAGTCAAACGACTATCATGATTACAAATGCAAGGCATATTGGTCTTTTAAACCAAGCGAGAGATTCGCTAGATGCCGTTTTAAATGGGATCGAAGCTAATATGCCAGTGGACTTAATTCAAATTGATATGACTAATTGCTGGGATTTGTTAGGTGAAATTACGGGAGATAGTTATCAAGATGAGCTATTAACACAATTATTTAGTCAATTCTGTTTAGGAAAATAATAATTGAAAATTTTGGAAAGTCAGGAGAATAAAAGTAAAATGGATGTGAAACAATATGCAAGTAAAGACTACGATGTAATTGTAGTTGGAGCAGGTCATGCAGGTTGTGAGGCTGCCTTAGCCGCAGCTCGGATGGGGAATGAAACACTCTTAGTAACAATAAACCTTGAGATGGTGGCGTTTATGCCATGTAACCCTTCCATAGGTGGTCCTGCTAAAGGAATAGTTGTGCGGGAATTAGATGCACTTGGTGGTGAAATGGGTCGTAATATTGATAAGACATATGTGCAGATGAGAATGTTGAATACGGGGAAGGGTCCGGCTGTGAGAGCATTGAGAGCACAGGCAGATAAACGAGCATATTCAATCGAAATGAAACATACTATTGAAAAAGAACCCAATTTAACTTTACGCCAAGGAATAGTTGATAACTTGATTGTTGAAGATGGTGTTGTTAAAGGTGTAATTACTAATACAGGTGCACGATATGGAGCAAAAAGTGTCGTTTTGACAACTGGAACGGCTGCTCGTGGAAAAATTATTATAGGTGAGTTAATGTACTCTTCTGGTCCTAATAACACACAGCCTTCAATGAAGTTATCGGGTAATTTGGAAAAACTAGGATTTGAATTAAAACGCTTCAAGACAGGGACTCCTCCACGAGTTGATGGAAATACAATTGAATATGATGTAACCGAGGAACAGCCAGGTGATAAGGAACCAAATCATTTTAGTTTTGAGACTTCAGATGAGGATTACTTGGATGTAAAGGATCAGTTATCTTGTTGGTTGACGTATACCAATGAGAAAACACATGAGTTAATTCGAGCAAATCTTGATCGTGCACCAATGTTTTCAGGTGTGATTGAAGGGGTTGGGCCAAGGTATTGTCCATCAATTGAAGATAAGATTGTGAGATTTGCTGATAAACCACGGCATCAATTATTTATTGAACCAGAGGGTCGTAATACCGATGAATTTTATGTTCAAGGTTTGTCCACGTCAATGCCAGAAGAAATCCAACAGCAAATGGTGCATTCTATCAAGGGCCTTGAACATGCTGAAATGATGAGACCTGGTTATGCGATTGAATATGATATTGTTTCACCTTATCAATTAAGACCTACATTGGAGACCAAGTTAATTAGTGGATTATATACTGCAGGTCAAACAAATGGGACTTCAGGTTATGAAGAGGCTGCTGGTCAAGGAATGTTAGCTGGAATTAACGCAGGGTTACACGCTCTTGACAAAGAAGAAGTTGTGCTCAAGCGTAGTGATGCCTATATTGGTGTGATGGTTGATGATCTAGTAACTAAGGGAACAAACGAGCCGTATCGCTTATTAACATCGCGTGCAGAGTACCGTTTGATTTTGCGTCATGATAATGCGGACATGCGTTTGACTGAATTAGGTCATGAGATTGGCTTGATTTCTGACGAACGTTATGCTCAATTTGAAGCTAAAAGGGCGGCAATTGAAGCTGAAAAAGCACGACTTGAGGGCTATCGAATTAAGCCAAATGAGCAAGTCAATGCATTTCTTGCGGAAAAAGGTGCAGCACCATTGAAAGATGGCGTATTGGCAAGTGATTTCTTGCGACGCCCAGAAGTGACCTATGCTGAATTAGCTGAGTTTATCCCAGAGCCGACAGAGAAAATTGATAATCGGGTAATTGAACAAGTTGAGATTCAAATTAAATACGAGGGTTACATCAAAAAGGCCAATCAAAAAGTTGAGAAGCTCAAAAAGATGGAAGCCAAAAAAATTCCAGATCGAATTGATTATAGTGCGATTGAGGGAATTGCCACAGAAGCTCGCCAAAAGTTTGAAAAAATTCGTCCCGAAACATTGGCACAAGCTAGTCGAATCAGTGGGGTTAACCCAGCAGATATTTCGATTTTGGCGATTTATATTGAACAGGGCAAGATAGCAAAGGTTTAGATTATAAAGGACACGCCTTTTGCAAAAAACTTTGGACGGCAATTACAAACCGTCATAATCGGGAAACTATTTGTTTATGCCAATCAAATTATCGTGGTTAGTATTGCTCAAGTTGATACGCCTAAAATAAGGGACTGCTTGGCGTACTTGAATGTGATAAATACAGATAACTATTTTTAAGTATCTATAATAAAAATAAAATGCTATTAGAGTTTAAACTATTTTGTTATACGCGAATAGATTCCCTTGAATATACATTGACTATCACAAAAATAACCGTCAGTTGACCAGAGCTAAGTGAGGTGTACCCCTAAAGTTGGAACATAACTTTGGGGGTATTTATTATGCCTAAAATAGTTTTTGACACAATTTTACTATTTAGTTCGGACTTTTCTTTATCATTTTTGTATACATCAACTAAGTATCTATCAGCAGAGGCAATATAATTTTTTTCAAAAATAATTCTTAAGTTTTAGGAGCTTAATTCTCAGAGTTTAAAATTATATTAACTGGTTCAACGCTGAAGGGATTAGTGTCTAGAATAAGATGTGTCAAATATTGACTTACACCATCTCAAAAGTAAGATTTAAAATCTTTGATAGTCAAGTATTTAACTAGTTTTTTGGTTATTCCTGCGCTTTTAAATAATATTGTTAATTTTATATTGCATTTATATGTGTAAAGCATTATTATTACGTTAATATTTTGTTATAATTATTGTTTAGAGGTTTTCATTCATTGAAATCTTTATGATTAACTTTAATTATAGAATGTTTTTTAGAATCGATTTTTTAGCAGAGAAGGCCAAGATTGTGTAATAAATTTTACAATTCAATTTAAAGCTTTAATACATATACTTTATAAAATTTGGAGAGACTGTACTGGGTCATACATTTTATCGAATAAGAGATATCAGAAAGATTGTTCTTTTTTATCCCGGAATGATATCCAAAATGTGGCGTTATGAGCTGTTTCAACAAAATGTGCAACGATTACAAATGAATGGTTACTACTTCTTGTACACGATTGATGAGAAATTAACGCTCTATAACAATGAAGTTTCTGAACCGGTTGTTCATCCGAATCGCACGAAAATTAAAGCGGACATTCAAAATGTGTTCATGAATGAAGGGGACGATACACAATGAAATTAAAAGACAACTTAAAATGGTTACCTAAAACCTTAATTGGCATGATTATTGTGGCAATGGTGGTAGCCTCGTTTGATGGTGTAGCTTTATCAATGATTATTTCTAATGTGACGAAATTTAATCAGCATTCAACTAATAAAGAGGTTTTTATTTACATTAGTTTAAGCATTTTGGGAATGTTTTTAGTTTATTTAGCGATGGTCTTAAAAGAATATCTCAAAAATCGTGCTCTTAAAATTATGAATATTCACTTAAAACGTGATTACATATATGAACAAGTGCAGATATCCAATGTGAAAGATGATGCTAGTAGTAAAGTTTCTAAAATATTTAATGACTTTAAGTTAGTTGAAACAGATTATTTTACACTGATTTTTGAGTTGATTGGCTCGCTTTTGACTAGTGTTGTTTCAGCAGTTTATATCCTAATACTGAATGTACCAATTGGACTTCTGTTTATTCTATTTTCAATGTTACCAATGATCACACCTAAAGTATTCGGAGCTAAGCTAACCGCCACAGCACAAATTTGGCAAAATGATAGTGGCCGTTTCTTAAGCAAGGTAACGGATTTATTTAGAGGAATTAATTCGATTCGAACCTACCGGGCCCAAAAAGAAATGTATGATGATACGATTAGTTACTTAAATACAGAAGAAATCGCTTATGAGAAAATGAATAACAGTCAAGTCGAAGCAATGTTCTTAACGATAATGTTATCAATGATTAGCTTCTTACTACCACTGGGTGCAGGGTTGTTCTTCGTTGCTAATGGTTATATTTCGGCAGCAGTTGTTATTGGCATTTTTCTTGCTAGTGATCGAGTTGTTGGTCCATTACGTAGTTCTTCTCAATATTTAAATCAAATGAAAACTACCGAGAATATTCGTAAGGATTTGCGTGAACAAGTGATTCAATTTAAAGATGAAGCGCCACTTGACCCTAATGCAGAACCAGAATTAGATCTAGTTAATGTCAGCTTTTCTTATGGACCTAACAAACAAATTCTTAAAGATGTAACATTAAAAATACCGTTTGGATCGAAGCTTTTAATTAGTGGCTCTTCAGGCAAGGGAAAAACGACTTTATTGAATTTGATTCAAGGTTTTCTAACACCAACTGTCGGTGACATTGAGATTGCTAAAAAACTAGTTAGTTCTGATGGCTCTAATGCACTGGCTTATATTCGCCAAGAACCTTATCTTTTCGATGACACGATTCGCTTTAATCTAACCTTAGGTAAGACCTTTACTGACGAAGAATGTTTAGCGATTCTGCAAAGAGTTGGCTTGGTTGCCGAACTAGGTCCTGATTTGTTAGATCAAACTTATGGTGAGAATGGTAATTCGATTTCCGGTGGTCAACGTCAACGGATTGAGATTGCCCGAGCATTACTCTTCAATAAGAAGATTATCCTACTTGATGAAGCAACCTCTAGTTTAGATGAAAACTTGACTCATCAGATTAGAAAAATTATTTGGAGCTTGCCTTGTACAGTAATTGAGGTTGCTCATCAATATGATCAACAGGAATTACAAGATAATCAAGTGCTACATTACCAATTAGATGGTGGAACAATGAAGTTGATTTAGTAAGTCGTGCCGACAACTTTTTAATTTACTTCAAGAAAGGTTTGGATTTTTTCTTAAGTAAATCTCAAGATTTATTAAAATGGATTAATCGTCTTTTTTACTATCGGTGCATGGTTTTTTCCCCAGGCGCTTTTTTCTTACTAAAATTGCAATGAAAATTGATTCGAGGTTTAAGTAAATAAAGTCAATGATTATTAAGCTGCCATAAATGAAATGGTTACCGCTTGATAGCCCCCAAAGATTTAATAGTAATATTGGAATGAAAAACAGGCTTGTTACGCTGACTAGCGGTATTGCATTTTTCCAAAACCAAAGCATAAAAAGACCTCCTAGAGTAGTTAAATTAATAATAATGCAAGTTAATGATAAACAACAGAGAGAAATAATTTTTATTTTAAGCAAAATGTGATTAGAATCACAACAATTCAAAAAATAATGATATTTTGATGAAAAATGAAAATGCTAAATAGTTGTACAAATGATTTTGTAATGTAATCATAAGTTAACATAGTCACAATGTTTAATTTTTATTAAAATGGCGTTAAAATATAAATGAAAGCGTTTTATATAAGATGTGATAGGCTTTTCAGTGAAGGGGGAGCTGTGGTATATTGTGAGTTACGTTGTGGACAATATTTGTTGTTAGGTTCTAAAGTAGATTGACGAGGAGGTCTAAAAATGTCAAAGAAAATAATTGATTTTGAACAATTAAAAAAGTTTGATGATGAATTCAAACCGGTACAGCTCTTATCGACAGAGGGAGAATTGGTGGAACCTGATTGGGAGCCAGATCTGAGTGATGACGAACTGGTTGAACTCTTTAAACAAATGGTTTGGTCAAGAACACTTGATGAGCGTTCGACAAAATTGAATCGTCAAGGACGCCTAGGATTCTATGCACCTACTGCAGGTGAGGAAGCTAGTCAAATTGCTTCGAACTTTGCGATGGAGAAGGATGATTTTATTCTACCGGCGTATCGTGATGTACCACAGCTTGTTCAACATGGATTACCATTGTATCAAGCATTTCTTTGGTCGCGTGGGCATGTGGATGGAAATAAATATCCTGAAGAATTACAGGCTTTACCACCACAAATAATTATTGGAGCGCAATACGTCCAAACTGCAGGAGTTGCTTTGGGTCTTAAATTAAAAGGACAAAAAAATGTTGCATACACCTATACTGGTGACGGTGGAACATCACAAGGTGATTTTTATGAAGGAATCAATTTTGCGGGTGCCTTTCAAGCGCCAGCAATTTTTATAATTCAAAATAATGGATATGCAATTTCGGTACCTCGAAATAAACAAACAGCAGCTAAAACGTTAGCACAAAAAGCAGTAGCTGCAGGAATTCCAGGCATTCAAGTGGATGGAATGGATCCGCTAGCTGTTTATGAAGTGACAAAAGAAGCACGTGACTATGCAATTGCAGGTAATGGACCTGTACTGATTGAAACACTTACTTACCGATATGGGCCACATACATTATCGGGTGATGATCCGAAACGTTATCGGACAAAAGAGATTGATGATCCTTGGATTAAAAGAGATCCATTAGTTAGAATGAGACTTTATTTGGAAAGTAAGGGATTATGGAATCAAGAAGAAGAAGATGTTTATGTTGAGGAGGTTCGTACGCAAATTAACGAAGCTATCGATAAAGTAGAAAACATGCCAAAGCAAAAAATTAGTGAGTATTTGGAGAATACTTTCAAAGACACACCGGTTGGAATTCAAGAAGAAATTGAGAAATTTGAAGAAAAGGAGGCAAGATAAATATGGCAAACAAAACGATGATTAAAGCAATAACTGATGCGCTTGATCAAGAATTGACACGGGATGAAAAGGTGCTAGTTTTTGGTGAAGATGTTGGGAAAAATGGTGGTGTTTTTCGTGCAACGGAAGATCTTCAAGAAAAGCATGGAGAAACACGTGTTTTTGATACACCTCTTGCTGAGTCTGGAATTCTCGGACTTTCAACTGGACTAGCTTTGGAAGGTTTTCGACCAGTTCCTGAAATTCAATTTTTTGGTTTTGTTTTTGAAACAATGGATCAAATTGCTGGTCAAATCTCAAGAATTCGTTTTCGTTTAGGTGGAACACGCCAGATGCCGATTACAATTCGAGCGCCATTTGGTGGTGGGGTACACACTCCTGAATTGCATGCAGATAGTTTGGAAGGATTGATGGCACAAATCCCAGGTCTTCGAGTGGTTATTCCGAGTAATCCATATGATGCTAAAGGCCTCTTAATTTCAGCAATACGTTCTGATGACCCAGTTGTATTTTTAGAGCATATGAAATTATATCGTTCAATCAAAGCTGATGTACCTGATGAAGAATATACTATTCCATTGGACAAAGCTAACGTAGCTAAAGAAGGAAGCGACTTAACAATTATTGCTTATGGTGCAATGGTCCAAGAAGCAATCAAAGCAAGTGATGAATTGGCAAAACAAAATATCAGTGCAGAAGTAGTAGATTTAAGAACTGTGTCGCCGATTGATGAAGAAGCTATTTTGGAGTCAGTTAAGAAAACCGGTCGTGCAGTAGTTGTTCAAGAAGCCCAAAAACAAGCAGGAGTGGGGTCACAAGTAGCTGCAGTTATTGCTGAGAAAGGTATCTTATATTTAAAAGCACCAATTGGACGCGTTGCAGCACCGAATACACCTTACCCATTTAGTGAAGCTGAAAGTGATTGGCTTCCTAATAAAAATGATATAGTTTTAAAAGCAAAAGAAATTTTAGGATATTAGGAGGCGAGCAAATGAGTACCTATCAATTTAAATTGCCGGATATTGGTGAAGGAATTTCTGAAGGAATTGTGGCACAATGGTATGTAAAAGTTGGTGATGTCCTAAAAGAAGATGACGATTTATTAGAGATTGAAAACGATAAGTCGGTCGAAGAAATTCCTTCCCCAGTGGCAGGAACAGTCAAGAATATTCTTGTGGATGAAGGAGAAACTGCTGAAGTTGGACAAGTTTTAATTGAGTTTGAGGTCGAGGGAGCAGGAAATGTTACCAATGGTGCAGAAACAGCAGCACCACAAACATCTGTTGAACAGACACCAGCTTCTCCAGCTGTAGAGGCAGCGGCACCAGTGGCAGAAATTAGTGTATCTGAGACTGAGAAAAAGGAAATTAATGTTACCAAAATGGCTGAGGTAGACAGAACGTTGCCAGTCTTAGCGATGCCAGCAGTCCGCGTATATGCTAGGGAAAAAGGCGTGGATATCATAAATGTGAATGGTACAGGGTCCCATGGCCATGTCACGAAAGAGGATGTCGATGCATTCTTGCAAGGTGGAAATAAACCTGAGACAGCAGAAACAAAAGAGACAGAAAGTGTAGCCACAACAAGCTCTGCAAGTAATGGTTCACAAGCAACAAGTCAGAAATGGCCAGAAACTAGAGAAAAAATGTCAGGAATTCGTAAGGCTACAGCTAAAGCAATGGTGAATAGTGTTGGTGAAATTCCACACGTTACAGTTTTTGGCGATGTTATAGTTGATAAATTATGGAACCATCGTAAACAATATAAGACGATGGCAGCCGAACGAGAAGTCAGACTCACTTTCTTGCCATATGTAGTTAAAGCATTAGCAGTTGTAATGAAGGAATTCCCAATCTTTAACGCATATGTAGATATGGAAAAACAAGAAATTGTATATCGTAACTATATCAATGTTGGAGTTGCAACGGATACCGATAGAGGTTTATTTGTGCCGAACATCAAAAATGCTGATCAAAGGAGCTTGTTTGGTCTAGCAAAACAAATTACGGAAAATACGGAAAAAGCAAAAGATGGTAAACTTGCCAGTGATGATATGAAGCATACAGGAATGTCGATTACAAATATTGGTTCAATTGGTGGAGGTTTCTTTACACCAATCATCAATTGGCCAGAAGTTGCAATTTTAGGTTTGGGTAAAATTACAAAAGAGGCAGTTGTGGTAGATGATGAAATTAAAGTGGCATATGTCTTAAAACTATCTCTTTCTTTTGATCATCGAATTATTGATGGTGCAACAGCGCAAAGAGCACTTAATCGCCTAGATGAACTGTTGAGTGAACCAGAACTGTTATTGATGGAGGGGTGAGCAGATGGTAGTCGGAGATTTTGCAATTGAACTCGATACAGTTGTGATTGGTGCTGGACCTGGTGGGTATGTCGCAGCAATCAGGGCTGCTGAAAAAGGTCAAAAAGTTACGGTTATTGAAAAAGAATATATAGGTGGCGTATGTTTGAATGTTGGCTGTATTCCTTCAAAAGCATTGATAGAGGCAGCGCATCGTTATCAAAAAGCGATGAATTCCTCTGAGATGGGGTTGAGAGTAACAGCAGCAACCCTTGATTTTAAACAAACCCAAAAATGGAAGCAAGAAAGTGTAGTGGATAAATTAACCGGTGGAGTTGCTGGATTATTCAAAAAACATAAAATCGATGTTATTTGGGGTAGTGCATTTTTAAAAGATGACCATAGTTTGCGTGTAATGACAGATGATTCTGCTCAGACGTACAGTTTTAATAATTTAATCATTGCTACTGGTAGTCATCCAATCGAGATTCCTAACTTTAAATTCAAAGGAAGGGTCCTAGATTCAACAGGAGCTTTGGCACTTCAAGAAGTTCCTAAGAAATTGATAGTAGTTGGTGGAGGTTATATCGGATGTGAACTGGCTTCTGCATATGCTAACCTTGGGTCACATGTTTCTATTCTTGAAGGTTCGGGCCGAATTCTAGCTAATTATGAAAAAGACTTGGTTTCAGTTGTTGAACATCATTTTAGCGGTCAACACGTTGATATCTATACGAATGCGATTGCAAAGATGTCAGAACAGACTGATAAAGGTGTCAAAATTAAATTTGATGTTAATGGTGAAGAAAAAGAACTAGAAGCAGATTATTGCATTGTTTGTGTGGGCCGAAAACCTAACACTGCAGATTTAGGATTGGAGCATATCGGCGTAAAAATCGGAGATCGTGGATTAATTGAGGTTGATGCACAGTGCAGAACGACTATCGACAATATTTATGCAATTGGTGATGTGATTCCTGGTGCTGCACTGGCACATAAAGCCAGTTATGAAGGAAAAATAGCAGCAGAAGCAATCTCTGGTTCCAAAGGAATTGTAGATTATCGTGCTATGCCAGCCGTTTGCTATACAGATAGTGAAATCGCAACAACAGGTTTAACCGTGGCAGAGGCTAAGGAACAAGGACTTGATGTTAAGAAGGCACAATTTCCATTTGCTGCAAACGGAAGAGCTATTTCAATGAATAGTACTAGTGGGTTTGTAAGGCTTGTTTTTGAAAAGGAAAGTCAAGCAATCGTTGGTGCACAAATTGTGGGTCCAAATGCAAGTGATTTGATTACTGAACTAACATTAGCAATTGAAACAGGTGCAACTGTCGAAGATGTTTCACTGACTATTCATCCACATCCAAGTGTTAGTGAGGCAGTAATGGATGCTACTGATATTGCTCTTGGGTTACCGATTAATATTTAGGAGTGAAGCCAATGCAATACGTTTCAATGAAGACATTTGATATTCGAAGGAATCTGGCTACTGAACAGTATTTGATGAACAGTGATAAATTGAATTTACCAGTGATGCTTTTTTATATTGAAGATCGCTGTGTGATTGTGGGACGCAATCAAAATACAATTGAAGAGGTTGATCAAAAATATTGCCGTGATAATAACATCATGATTACAAGACGCCTTTCAGGCGGTGGTGCAATGTATCAAGATCTTGGGAATCTTTGTTTTAGTTTTATTGTAGATGCAAAAAGTCAAGATTTTGGAGATTTTAAAAAGATGGTAGCACCAATTGTGAATGCACTACATGAGATAGGTGCAACTGGTGCAATGGTGACTGGAAGAAATGATATTATAATCGATGGGAAAAAATTTTCCGGCAATGCAATGTATACCCGCAAAGGCAAGACCTTTTCGCATGGAACTTTGATGCTAGATGTCGATACATCTGAGGTTGCAAAAGCATTAACTGTACCACCAGACAAGATTGAGTCAAAGGGAATTAAGTCTGTTCGTAGTAGGGTAACCAATTTACGCCCGTATCTAGCCCCAGAATATCAAAATATTACAACTGAAGAATTTCGTGATTTATTGATTTGTAAGATTTTAAATGTTGAAAACATTGATGCTGCTAAATCTAACGAATATCTGCTGAGTGCTAAAGATGAAAGAGCAATTGATGAAATTGAAGAGAAGTATTATAGTAATTGGGACTGGGTTTTTGGTAAGTCTCCCAAATTTACAATAAAGAGACGCAAACATTTTACGGGTGGGACGGTTGATGTGCGGATTTTGGTCGAAAAGGGTAGAATTGAAAGTATCAAGTTTTATGGTGATTTTTTTGGGACAAATAATGTCAGTGAGCTTGAAAATGAACTTATAGGATGCTTATTTGACAAGGATATTTTGATAAGAAAAATGAAGTATGGGAATTTGGAAAAGTTTTTTCAAGGTATTCCTGAACAGGATATAATTGATTTGATAGTTAAGTAGCTAGTAAATCAGAAAAAAAGTAAATTAAGAAAAGTTGAAAGGAAACTTTCTCCTTTGTAACAGTCTGAGGCTAGGTCAAAAGTTAAAAATTGACTTGGCTTCTCTTTTTATTCTGAATTAATATTTTTCCTAAGTTTTAGCTAGTAATTAATGTAAAAATGAGAGGAATCAGCAAGGAATGGAATGGAGTACAGTATGGTTACATGAATGCAGTAATTTTTCTGCGTTACCATTTAAAATGAATGAATTGACAGAAATTGTTCAAATGACGCTGAACGAAAATGGAGAAGCACTTAGATTTGAACTAACGAACTTATATGGCAAACAAGATATTTTATTTGATGAGATAAATCTTAGCACTGATAAAGAGTTTCACGTGAAACAACAAATTAGTTTTCAGCGACAAAGGAAAGTCATAATTAAGCATGGAAGTAAAGTTTTGACTGATCCAGTGCAATTAAAAATTATTCCAGGAATGAAAATTTTTTTGCAGTTAATTAGTAAAAAACCACAGGAATACATGGATTTTGCTAGTACATATGATACAAGTGAAACTAATGCTATAATTGTTAGAAAAGCCGATGTAAAAGCAAAATTAAGTAAAAACAACAGTGCTCGTCATGGTTGGTTTTGTCTTAGACGTGCGGAAATTTTAACGAGAAAACGAGCAAAAAAAATTGCAATAGTAGGTGATTCATTGGCTGAAATGGGGTATATTAGTTCAGAATTAGCAGAAGTTTTTCGAAGTGATTACCCTGGGGAAATAACAGTTTTAAATTACGGTGTTTCTGGTCAAAGATTACTTAATAATGCTCCTCAAGATGAGCCCTTATTCACAACATTTGGAATGAAAGTACGGGAGAATGTAAAAACAGCAATCGATGATGGCGTAGATTTAATAGTTATTATTAGTGGGCTAAATGATTTGGTTTTACCACTGTTTAGCAAACAAGCTGCTAATCAGGTTGTAAATGAATACGATTTATTTGATGAAATAAGGTATTTGATTGATTTTGGACGAGAAAGTGCCAAAATTATTGAGTGTTCAATTACTCCTTTTGAAATCGGGCATGGTAAAGAAATTCATACAAAATTGATGGAACAAAATATCTCTACTAGACTGAAATTTAATAAGTTACTAAGAAAATATTGTACGAACACTTTAATAGATAGTGCTTCCTTAATGGGGGATATTGATCAATTACGTTTACAAAAAAAGTATGATTTAGGAGATCATTTACACATTAATAAGGAAGGTGGGGCAATGGTTGCACAAGAAATATTTAATAAAGCTCAGATTTGGCTAGATTTTTAGCAACTGATATTTTGAATGATGAATATATTTTAATTTTTAGTAAAAATAATATTACTAGGGTATACTGAAGTTAGCGAAAATTTGTGAGGTTATCAAATGATTGACTTACATGAGATTCTGGACAAAATGAATCCAAATCAAAAAATTAATTATGACAGAATTCTTCAAAAAATGATTAGTAATTGGGAGCAAGAAGGCAGACGGCCAACTATTTTGCTCCATAGTTGTTGTGCTCCATGTAGCACGTATACTTTGGAATATTTGACAAAATATGCAGATGTCACAGTTTATTATGCCAATTCAAATATTCATCCACGTGCAGAATATCAACGACGAGAGTATGTTCAAAGAAAGTTTATTTACGATTTCAATAAAAAAACCGGAAACAATGTTAAGTTCATTGCTGCAAAGTATGAACCACAAGAATATTTTATAGCAGTAAGAGGTCTCGAAAAGGAACCTGAAGGAGGCAATAGATGTCGTGCTTGTTTTAGCTATCGGCTCGACTTAGTTGCTGCTAAAGCTGTTGAATTGGGATTTGATTATTTTGGAAGTGCATTAACCATTAGTCCGCATAAGGATTCACAGGTGGTTAATAGTGTTGGGATTGATGTCCAAAACTTTTATGATACTAAATATTTACCAAGTGATTTTAAAAAAAACAATGGATATCATCGCTCTGTTGAAATGTGTCAAGAATATGATGTATATCGTCAATGCTATTGTGGTTGTATTTTTGCCGCAAAAGTACAAGGCGTAGATTTAGCACAAACTAGGAAAGAAGCATTGGATTTCATGAAAGGGAAAGATGGAAATAAAGAATTTCCAGATATAATTTTTTCATATCATAAAAAAATTTGAGTTAGAACTGTCTTTTGAATATTATCTCGCTAGTCAGGCTATGGAATCTGTTGAAAATCTGAACAGATTCTTTTTTTTATAACCTTTTTTCATTTATGTATATTTTGGCTTTTAAATGCATAAACGTGATGATAAAATGTTTTAGAAATGTATATTATGTACAAGAATAGAGGGGGGACTCAAATGAAAGTACTAATTTCTGATTTCAAAGAGATAATGCAAAAAAACAATAATGTTGAGATGAAATTGTTAAAAAGAAATCATCCAGATTGGAGAATTGCGGTACAATCCTATGATTTGAAGAATCCTAAACCTTTTTATGATGAGCTAAAAGATGCTGATGCATTGATTACAGCTTTTTTACCGATTGATCAAAGGTTACTTGATGAAGCTCCAAAATTAAAATTGATATCGATTAGTGCAGTCGGTTATGAAAAAGTTAACTTGCAATTAGTTCAAAAAAAAGGAGTTAGGGTTTGTGCTATCGGAGAATATTGCACGCAAGATGTGGCTGAATTTACGATGTCATTGATTTTTGCATTGGTAAAGAGATTAAAGCAGTACGATAGATTAGTAAATGAAGAACATCGTTGGGAGTACGATGCTTTTATGGCACAACCAAGACTTTCAAAAATGACTCTTGGAATTTTAGGGTATGGTCGAATTGGGTCCCAAGTGGCAAAAATGGCTAACGCTTTTGGGATGAGGGTTATTGCATATAGTCGACATGCTTTGGTTGGAACTAATTGTGAGGGTGTAGATTTTGTTACAGAAGATGAAGTTTTTGCTAAGTCAGATGTAGTGTCTAATCATATGAGAGCTACGGCAGAT
This sequence comes from Liquorilactobacillus cacaonum DSM 21116, assembly GCF_001436735.1. Lineage (GTDB taxonomy): Bacteria > Bacillota > Bacilli > Lactobacillales > Lactobacillaceae > Liquorilactobacillus > Liquorilactobacillus cacaonum. The sequence goes on along the minus strand of NZ_AYZE01000005.1, from coordinate 55,785 downwards.
AATTACCATTTTTTTGATGCCGTAACATTCAATAAAATGAAACAAAAAAAGCCCTATTTCATCAATGTTTCAAGAGGTGAAACCGTAGATGAGAAGGCCCTTTTGTTTGCACTTAATAGTGGTATGATTCGAGGTGCTGCTCTTGATGTTTTAGAAAGTGAGACGCCAAACCTAATTGATAATCCATTACTTCAGAAGAACAATGTCCTAATTTCTCCTCATGCAGCTTTTTATTCACAAGATTCAATGGCTACTTTACAAAGAATATCGTGTCAAAATGTAATCTCATTTTTTGAAGGTCAAGAAGAGAAGGTTTTTAACTTTGTTGACTAGTATGTGTATGTTTTTTAAAATACCTATGGAATGTTGAAAACATGAGTAATAATAAGATAACTGTGAAACCGATAGATAGCTGTGTTCCTAAAGTAAATGATTCAGGAATATCTGCGATAACAATCATGATTGTTATTGATGCAGAAGCTGCAACCTGCCGGAATGTATTATTTAACGCAGATGCATGGCTAATATCATTGGGATTGATATCTTTAAAAGCTTCAGACATTGCAGGTGAGAAGACTAATGAGTTACCAATCATTCGAATAAGGTATGCAAAAGTAATTAGCCAAGTAGGGGTATCTTTTGTCAACAAGAGTAAGGGAATTGTGGCAAGAATCATCAAGAAAAATCCTGCATACAAAAGAAGTTTAGGACCATGGTTGTCATAGTAGCGACCGGCAAAAGCTGCAAAAACAGCATTTAAAATAGCACCAGGTAATAAAATCAGGCCTGCTTGCATACTATCTAGTCCTTGGACGTTCTCGACGAATATGGGAATAATTTGTTCTGTTCCAATTAAAACCATAAACGCAAGCATACCGATGATAGTAAGTCTATTGAATGAGTATACTTTTAGAACACCAACATTTAGCATTGGCTGTTTTAAGATTAACTGTCGTTTATAAAAAATAGCTAGTAAAAATATTCCTAGTAGTAACATTGCACTAGCAACAAGCAAGTTTTGTTGGATGACGGTAAGACTAACTAATGTTAAGGCGGAACCGATAAGTGATAGTATTACGGAAAGAATGTCAATTTTGACTTCTTTTTTTTGCGAATAATTAGGAAAATAAAAAAATGCAATTATCCAAACTAAAATAATTAGTGGAAGTACTAGCAAAAAAAGAAAACGCCAATTAAAAAAATTAAGAATAATACCTGAAAGTGTTGGACCAATTGCGGGTCCAAAAGCAATTACCAAACCAGAAAGGCCTAAAACGGTACCACTTTTCTCGGGAGGATAAATGACAATCATAGTAGTCATTTGAAAAGACATAAGGATTCCACCGGCACAGGCTTGAAAAATCCGTGCAGTCAGTAAAATAATAAAATTAGGCGCTAAAAAGCCCAAGATTGTGCTAGCAATGAAAATACCAGTTGACGCTAAAAATAACTGTCTATTTGAGTATTTGTCATATAAATTAGAAGATAGTGGTGTAACAATTCCAATAATAAGGATATAACCAGTTGTTAGCCATTGAACATTATTTAAAGAGACATGCATAGTTTTTTGAATCACTGGTAAGGCTGTAATCATCATAGTTTGACTAGCTAATGTAAGAAAAGTTATAAGCAATAAAAGTGTAGTAACAATGATTCTTTTTTGTTTTGGAATAGGAGTATACATACAGGATTATTCCTTTCTGAATAAATATAATTTTTTGAGATTATAACGTTAAAAAGCGTCATATTAACATCTAATGTTATATTTTATTTTTGAGAATATCAAGAAACTTTTTAAATTTAAGAGAAGCAAATTTTTAGTTGATAATGTTCGTTTTTAAAAAACCAAAGGAAAATAATTGGGGTAATATATGCAAATAATTATAAGAATATGTTTAAAAACCGAATAATACTTTTAGAGAACGTTGCAGAATATAGCGTAAAAGGCTATACTTGGAGAAATAATATTAACTAATAAAATGAATGAGGTGCAAAATGAAAGCAATTTTGACTACAATTGGCAAAGATCAGGTAGGAATTATCGCAGGAGTAAGCCAATTTTTAGCTGAAAAAAAGATTAATATCCTCGATGTTTCCCAAACAATTATGGATGGGTACTTCACTATGATGATGATGGTGGAGATAAAAGATGAAAAAACTGATTTTGCAGTTCTCTCTGATGAACTTAATGTGCTAGGTTCCAAATTGGGTGTTGAAATTAAAATTAGACGTGAAGAAATATATCATGCAATGCATCAATTATAGTATACGGGAGGACTGTTAGATAGAGATGGAAACTGAGAAGATTATTGAAACAATTCACATGATTTCAGATGAAAATCTTGATGTTCGCACAATTACGATGGGAATTTCTTTACTTGATTGTATTGATAGCGATAGTACAAAAGCATGTGAACGAATATATAATAAAATAATGACTAAGGCTAAAAATCTTGTTAAAGTTGGCGAACAAATTGAAGCAGAATATGGTATCCCAATTATTAATAAGAGAATTTCTGTAACACCGATTGCAATTATTGCTGCAGCAAGTTCTGATCAAAACTATTTAAAATATGCGCAGACACTAGATCGTGCAGCTAAAGAATTAGGTGTTAATTTTATTGGTGGATTTTCTGCACTTGTACAAAAAGGGTATCAAACAGGTGATTTAAAATTAATTAAATCTTTACCACAAGTTTTAGATGAAACTGATTTAGTGTGTGCCTCTGTCAATGTCGGTTCAACACGTAGCGGAATTAACATGGATGCTGTTGCAGAAATGGGTAAAGTCATTAAAGATGCATCTAGTCGTTCATTTATGACAAATACTAAAATGGTTGTCTTTTGTAATGCTGTTGAAGATAATCCATTTATGGCAGGTGCATTTCATGGTGTTGGTGAACAAGACACTGTTATTAATGTTGGTGTTAGCGGCCCCGGAGTTGTAAAACATGCTTTAGAAAAAGTAAAAGGTAAATCAATGGACGTTGTTGCAGAAACAATCAAGCAGACGTCATTTAAGGTTACCCGGATGGGCCAGCTAGTTGGAACAATTGCTGCTGAACGTTTAGGGGTCCCATTTGGAATTGTTGATTTATCATTAGCACCAACGCCTGCAGTAGGCGACTCGGTTGCACAGATTCTTGAAGAAATTGGGTTGGAAAGCGTCGGAACACATGGTACCACAGCCGCATTAGCTTTATTGAATGATGCAGTAAAGAAAGGTGGCATTATGGCTTGCAGTCATGTCGGTGGTCTTTCAGGGGCTTTTATTCCGGTTTCTGAAGATGCAGGGATGATTGCTGCAGTAAATGCAGGGACTTTAAATATTGAAAAATTAGAAGCTATGACAGCAGTCTGTTCGGTTGGTTTAGATATGATTGCCATTCCGGGTGATACACCAGCAGAGACTATCTCTGCGATGATAGCTGATGAAGCTGCAATTGGAATGATTAATAATAAGACGACAGCTGTAAGAATTTTACCAATTCAAAATAAGAAGGTCGGCGAAATGGTTGAATTTGGTGGATTACTTGGATATGCGCCAGTAATGGGTGTGAACAGTGCATCTTCGGCTAAAATGATAGCTAGAGGTGGGCTAATACCTGCGCCGATTCATAGTTTTAAAAATTAGATAATAGTATTATTTATTGGCAGATATTCTAGCTTTCAGTTAGATATCTGTTTTTTTGCTTAAAAGTAGAAATTTATATTACTTTTAAGTATAAATAATGAGTAGAAATAATATTTTCAGTCAAAAACAATCATAAACACTTACAAATATGATTGAAAGTGCTTTTTTTTGATTGATTTTTCAGAATTTCAATGGTAATATATTTTAGGAGGTAATGTAAGTGCTTGCAGAAGAACGACAACAGGTAATTCTAGGTATGCTTCATGAGAACGGAATTATAAAATTGCATGATGTTTGTAGGAAAGTTGAATGTTCAGAATCCTCAGTTCGTAGAGATTTGCAAGAACTTGAAGAAGCAGGATTATTAATTCGGGTTCATGGCGGTGCTAAGATTAGACAGTCATTGCAAAGAGAGCTAGATATGAGTGGTAAATTTTCCCAAAATATAGAGCAGAAGAATAGGATTGCAGAAAAAGCAGTAAGTCTTATTCAAGATGAAGATGTTATATATCTTGATGCGGGGACTTCAACATTAGCCATGGTACCGTTTTTAGATCAAAAAGAGCAGTTAACCGTTGTTACAAATGGCATAATACATGCAACAGCCCTTGCTGATCAGAATATTAGAACGATTCTTGTCGGCGGAGAGCTAAAAAACACTACAAAAGCAATTGTCGGTGTTGAAACTGTTAAGGAGCTACAAAGATATCGTTTTAACAAAGTTTTTCTTGGAATGAATGGTGTTCATCTGGAGTATGGTTATACTACGCCAGATCCAGACGAAGCTGCGGTAAAGCATGCTGCAATAAGGCAAGGAGCAGAGGCTTTTGTTTTGGCAGATGATTCAAAATTTGATGAATTTTCTTTTGTTAAAGTTGCTGAAATTACAGAAGCTAAAATCATTACTAACAAGCTATCAAAAGTGGTTTTTGACCAGTATAATAATCAAACAGAAATTCAGGAGGTTTAATTATGATTTATACAGTTACAGTTAATCCATCAATTGATTATATTGTTCAACTTGAAGAATTGACGTTGGGTGAAGTTAATCGAATGGACTACGATGCAAAGCTTCCCGGTGGGAAAGGAATTAATGTTTCCCGTATTCTTCGTGAATTAGGGCAAGATAATGTTGCGCTTGGCTTTTTAGGCGGATTCACTGGTAATTTTGTTGAAGAGGCTTTGAAGGAAAAAAATTTAAAGACAAAATTTACGCATATTGCTGCTGATACTAGGATTAATGTGAAGGTAAAAGCTCAAGATGAGACAGAAATAAACGGTAAAGGGCCAGAAATTTCTGAAAAAGAAGTTGAAGTATTTAAAAAACAATTTGATAAATTGACAGAAGATGATGTGGTTATTTTGTCAGGTAGTTTAGCACCAAGTTTACCAAAGGATTTTTATTTTGAATTAATCGAAATAATTAGAAGTAAAGGGGCCGATTTTGTTATTGATACAACTGGTGAAAGTTTGTTAAGAACTTTGAAAGAGAATCCATTAGTTGTAAAGCCAAATCACCATGAATTAGCAGAAATGTTTGATGTTGAGTTAGATGGTATTTCGGATGTTGTTAAGTACGGTAAAAAGTTACTGGACTTAGGCGCAAAACATGTATTGATTTCAATGGCTGGAGATGGGGGATTGTTAATAACTCCCGATGAGGTTTACTATAGCAAAGCACCTAAAGGAGTAGTTATTAATTCTGTGGGCGCAGGTGATTCAATGATTGGTGGTTTTGTGGGAACTTTTTCTGCTACAAAAAATGCACTTGAAAGTTTCCGTTACGGTTTAGCATGCGGAAGTGCAACTGCTTTTTCGGAAGATTTAGCAAATCGTGCAAAAATTGATGAAATTTTGCCACAAATAAAAATAGAAGACTATAAAAATTAAGAAAAGGAAGTGCAATGATGGATATTCGCGAATTGTTATTAAAAGATGCAATGATTATGGATTTGAAAGCATCTACAAAACAAGAAGCAATTGATGAGATGGTGCACCAGTATTTTGTTAGTGGTGTAATTGATGATGAAGAAGTTTACAAGAAGGATATAGTGGCTCGTGAAGCTCAGTCGACAACCGGAATTGGTGACGGAATTGCAATGCCCCATGCCAAAGATAAGGCTGTAAAAAGAGCGACTGTGATGTTCGCAAAAAGCGAAAAGGGTGTCGATTATGATGCACTTGATGGCAATCCAGTACATTTGTTCTTTATGATTGCAGCACCTGAAGGGGCAAACAATACGCATTTACAAGCACTTGCTGCATTGTCGGGTTTATTAATAAATCCTGATTTGGTTGCAAGTTTAAAGAAGGCACAGACACCTGAAGAAGTTCATCAATTGTTTGCAGATGCGCAAGCCGCTAAAGAAGAAAAAGAAAAGGCTGAGGAAGAAAAGGAAAAAGCAATAGCAGAGACATCCGTTTCATCAGATAGACCCTATGTTGTAGCTGTAACAGCATGCCCAACTGGTATCGCACATACTTACATGGCTGAAGAAGCTTTGAAGAAGCAAGCTGAGGCAATGGGTGTTGACATTAAAGTTGAAACAAATGGTTCTGAAGGTGTAAAACATCTTTTAACAGCTGATGAAATTTCGCGTGCAGTAGGTGTAATCGTTGCGGCGGATAAGAAGGTAGAAATGGCTCGTTTTGACGGCAAGCATTTGGTCAATCGCCCAGTTGTTGATGGAATTAAAAAATCTGAAGAACTAATCAATAAGGCAATAGCACAAGATGCACCAATCTTCCATGCTGATTCTGATGCTAGTCAAGAAGATGATGCAACTGGTACAATTGGAAGTAAAATTTACAAAGATTTAATGAATGGTGTTTCTCATATGTTACCGTTTGTTGTTGGTGGCGGTATCTTAATGGCGTTATCTTTTGTTATTGAACAGTATCTGGGTGGAGCGAAGTCAACAGGATTTATTTTCTTAAATAATGCTGGTAGTTTGGCATTTGCTTTTATGATACCTGTTTTGTCAGGATATATTGCTGAATCAATTGGGGATCGTCCAGCTCTTATGCCTGGGTTTGTTGGTGGTTTTATGGCTACGGTATATAGTGGAACATTTGGCGGTGTGTATACGGCTAATGTGATGGCAAATGCTAAGAGTGCTGGTGGCTTTTTGGGAGGAATTGCTGCAGGTTTTATTGCAGGATACTTAACAATTTTCTTGAAACATCTATTTTCTAAATTACCTAAGTCATTAGATGGTATGAAACCTATGTTACTTTATCCAATTTTTGGGTTATTACTTGTAGCTTTATTAATGTTTTTCATTGTCAATCCAATTTTTGCAGTTATTAATACTTGGGTTACAACTTTCTTGAACCATATGGGTACAGGAAATGCAGTGTTACTAGGATTAATTTTGGGTGGTATGATGGCAATTGATATGGGTGGCCCATTCAACAAAGCCGCATATGTATTTGCAGTTGGTGCATTCACTGCAACTAAAAATGGTGACTTAATGGCAGCTGTTATGGCTGGTGGGATGGTTCCACCATTTGCAACAGCGATTGCAACAGCATTTTGGCCAAAGAAATTTACTGATGATGAAAGAAAAGCAGGGATTACGAACTGGGTATTAGGATTTTCTTTCATTACTGAAGGAGCAATTCCTTTTGCAACAGCCGATCCGTTGCATGTTATTGGATCAAGTGTAGTTGGTGCAGCAATTGCGGGTGGGTTAACACAATTTTGGCATGTAAGTGTTCCTGCTCCTCATGGTGGTTTATGGGTAACTCCATTAGCTACAAATGCTTTTGGATATATTGCAGCAGTTGTGATTGGTGCTATTATTGCAGGAGTTATACTAGGAATTTGGAAAAAAGAAAGAAACAACTAATTTAAATAAGAAAAGCTGCGACAATGTTCTGATTACAACATTGTCGCAGCTTTTTTAGTAAGGTAAATTAAAAATAAATTTCTCCTGGATTAAGTTCTAATGGTCTTTGTATAACGCTTGTCGAGAAAACAATCTGTGTTTTAGTTTCGCCAAAGCGTTGAATATCATTGATAAAGTTATCTAATGATTTTGTTGATTTGAAATAGCAAGTGATTATTTGAGAATAACTACCTGTTACACAATCGCAAGAAATTACATTTCCAACAGATTCAATATAAGGATAAAAGTCATCTTTATCTTTAGGTGAAAGACGTAAACTTACGTAAGCTTTAATTGGGTATCCGAGTACTTTATAGTCGATAGAAGTTTGATAATTTGTGATGATTCCACGTTCTTCAAGATGTGTTAAACGAGTTGATACCGCAGGGGCAGAGATAAAGCAAATATCAGCTAGTTTTTTTAAGGAAATTCGAGCATCTTTTTGTAAAGTTGACACAATTTTTAAATCAATTTCATCCATTAAAAATCCCTCCAAACAATCCTATTAGCTTAATATAGCATACTATCTTAATTTAAACACGTATTAAAAGATATAAAAGTAACAAAAAAACAGCAAAAAACGAATAAAAAACAAAAAAGTAGTTAAAATCAATGCGAATAAAAAATCACTTCATAAGAAGATTCTTTACATTTTTTTTCATTTCAACAGGAGAAATAATTTTTTTTGTACGAATATATTTTGTATTTAAAAGTTGTGTTATAGCATTAGGAAAAGCAAGATTACTTATTTTTTTAAGAGCTTGTAGTGCAGGAAAACCAGGTTCAAAAGCAGAAGAATCATGTAACCCAATTAATACTGATTGAGGAAATTTGTAAGGGCTAGCTGTCGATACTACTATTGTTGGAGTTGAATCGGCTTGTTCTTCGCTGTAAAGCTTAGCAACGTATGATGCTACAGCAGTATGTGGATCAATTACTGTTCCATCAAGATTGTATATTCTAAAAATTTCTGCTGCAGTTTGATTTTCATCAGCATAAGCAGCAAAGAAATCATTTAAAGAAGTTCTTATTTCCTCGGAAATAATATATTTTCCCTTTTCGTTTAATTGGGTCATTAATTGGAGAGTATCTTTTGAACTTTCATTATTAATATAGAAAAGCAGACGCTCCAGATTGCTTGAAACAAGAATATCCATTGATGGTGATGATGTGACATAGAAAGGTCGATTTTTATCGTAAACACCTTCATTGAAAAAGTCGGTTAAAACATTATTTTTATTTGATGCACAGAGGAGTTTATTTATTGGAAGCCCCATTTTTTTGGCGTAATATCCAGCAAGAATATTCCCAAAATTTCCAGTAGGCACACTAAAATTAATTGCAGTTCCTGTAGAAATTCTTTTTTGTTGAATCATTTGTGCATAAGCATAGAAATAATAAACAACTTGAGGAAAAAGACGCCCAATATTGATAGAATTAGCAGATGAAAATTGGTAACCATGACTAGATAGCTCACTAGCAAGTTCAGGATCATTTAAAAGCTTTTTAACATTTGTTTGAGCAATATCAAAATTGCCATCAACGGCAAATACAAAAGTATTTTTTCCTTTTTGAGTCAACATTTGTTGTTCCTGAATAAAACTCACACCATTTTGGGGGTAAAAAACGATGATTTTTGTTCCATCAACATCTGCAAAACCTTCCATAGCAGCTTTTCCAGTGTCACCAGAAGTTGCAGTTAGGATTACAATATCCTTTTGAGAGTTATTTTTTTTAGCCGCAACAGTCATTAGATGGGGGAGAAGTTGAAGTGCGATATCTTTAAAGGCAATCGTGGGTCCGTGAAAGAGTTCAAGATATCCTGTATTATCGTGAAAGGATAAAGGAGCAATTGTAGAAATGTCAAAATTAGAGCCATAGGCTTTTTCAATACAATTACGAAGTTCAATTTCAGAAAAATCAGTGTAGAAAAGTTTTAAAATTCTAAAAGCTAGTTCTTGATATGAAAATGTAGTTAGTTCTGCTAGATTAAAGTCAATTTTAGGAATCTCTGTTGGAACGTATAAGCCACCATCAGGACTTAAACCTTTTAAAATTGCTTCAGAGGCTGGAATGGCATTTGAAGAAGAGCCCCTAGTACTACGGTATAGTAAAGCCATGTTTTTTCGCTCCTTTTTCTTGTTAGAAAACTCTAATTTATATATGAAGAATACCATAAATGCTTGAACGATAACAGTTAATTTATTAAGCTTATAAAAAAGTAGAATTATGAAAAAAACATTTAAACAAAACTTAATTTCCATTATTTACGCTAAATATTAGATTTTTATGATAGAATAGTTGCAATAAATAAACTGGAGGATACAAGTATGCAAGTTGTTAACGTAGGTGTTTTAGGGTTGGGAACGGTTGGAAGTGGTGTTGTCAGACTATTGAAAGACCATGCGTCAAAAATTTCTAATATTACTGGGAGAAAGCTTGTAGTTAAGACTATAGTCGTTCATAATCTTGATAAAAAAAGAGATATAGATTTGACTGGTATCAAGGTGACGAACGATATTGAAGAAATAATTAATGATGAAGAAATCAATATTGTTGTAGAAGTCATGGGTACAGTTGCAACTGCAAAGAGATATATTGAACTGCTATTGAGCGCAGGGAAACATATAATTACAGCTAACAAAGATTTAATTGCTACATATGGTTCAGAGCTGGCGGAATTAGCAGATAAAAATAATTGTGATTTATTCTATGAAGCGAGTGTTGCAGGTGGTATTCCAATTTTAAGGACAATAGTAAATTCATTTGCAGCTGATCGTATTATTGAAGTTAAAGGAATAGTAAATGGAACAACAAATTATATTTTAACAAAGATGAGCCAAAATAATATGCCATTTTCAGAGGCATTAAAATCGGCTCAAGAGTTAGGCTTTGCGGAACCTAATCCTACGAATGATATTGAGGGAATAGACGCTGCCTATAAAATGATAATTTTGACACAATTTGCATTTGGAATAAATGTTACTCTAGATGATATTGAGGTAGAAGGTATTAATGGTATTGATTTAGCAGACATAAAAGAAGCTAAAAATTTAGGATATAATATCAAATTGCTTGGAATTGCAAAGTTGGTTAATGATAGGATTAGTGTCAACGTTGGACCAGTGCTTGTTCCAGAAACGCAGCCATTATCTGCGGTTCAGAATGAAAATAATGCCGTTTTGGTTACAGGAGCTGCTGTTGGTGAAACGATGTTCTATGGCCCAGGAGCGGGTGAATTGCCAACTGCGAATAGTGTTTTGAGTGATATAATTGCGGTTACAAAAGATATTGTTTTGGAAACTGCAGGAAACAGGTTCAATGATTTCTCGCGCGAAGGTAAGCAAGCATTACCAGAAGAGGTTAGGTATCCTTATTACATTTCATTAAAAGTTAAAGATCAACCTGGTCAAATGCTCAAGATTACTGAGGTTATGACGAAGCTTAATGCTAGTTTTCATTTGATTATTCAAAGTGAGTACGATGATACTTATGCCCGTGTTGTTATGACAACTCATGAAATGTCACAGAAACAAATTAAAGAAATTATTATAGGAATTGAAGATTTGGAAAATATTAATGTCATTGCATCTTATAAAATATTGCCAGAATAATAATTTAGCAAAGGTTGGGGAAAATAATGCAGTTTACACTTAAGGTACCGGCAACAAGTGCAAATCTTGGACCGGGGTTTGATTCAATAGGAGTTGCGCTTAATCTTTACCTTAAAGTAGAAGTTTTGGAAGAGAGTCAGACATGGATTGTAGAGCACAACATGGGTAAGGTTTATCATGATGAACGTAATTTGATTATTAGTACTGCATTGGCGGTTGATCCTACAATTACTCCACATAGGGTAGTCGTTGAATCGGATATACCTTTAGCAAGGGGACTCGGAAGTAGTTCCTCAGCAATAGTGGCTGGAATTGAGATTGCTAATAGATTAGGAAAATTAGAATTGACAAAGCAACAAAAACTAGAAATTGCAACTAAGCTAGAAGGTCATCCAGATAATGTGGCTCCAGCCATTTTTGGTAATTTGGTTGTGTCATCTTATGTTGATAATATTGTAACAAGTGTCGTTGCTAAGCTCCCGGACTTGTCCCTTGTTGCATATATACCAGAAGAGGTCTTACTAACAAAGGAAAGTAGGAAAGTGTTGCCTGATATGTTACCATTTAAAACAGCAATTGAAGGTAGTAGTGTTGGTAATACTTTGGTTGCAGCATTACTAACTGGCAACCTTGAAAAGGCAGGAAAAATGATTGAAGCTGATAAGTTTCATGAAACTTATCGAGCTAACTTAGTGCCATATTTGAAAGAGATTAGGGAATTAGCACATGCTAAAGGAATATATGGAACTTATCTGAGCGGTGCAGGGCCAACTATTATGACAATAACTACAAAAGAAAAAAGCTCAATTGTAAAAGAGATAATAGAAAAAAGTTTTTCAAAAGGGAAAATAATTAGTTTAGATGTTGATATAATGGGGATAAATTAATTGACGTAAGAGTGCTGAATCAAAAATTAATTTTGATTTGGCATATTTAGTTTATATGAAAATCAATTAAAAATAAGAGTTGCATCTTAGTTAAGAAGTACACATAGTAAATTTCATTATATTTGAAGTATAAGATTTATCAAAGGAAAGAATAAATTTACAGGAATTTCAATGTAGAATTTGAATATTATTTTATTTGAGATATAATGAGATGATGAACTTTTATAGCTGTGTTTTCAGGTTATATTTTAAGGAGAGTTAATGTGAGTTATAGTGGTAAACATAAGATATATTTGGACAAGAAAGCGATAGAAGATAGGCATTTGTATCGACTTTTAAAAAGGATTTTTGATTTTATAACTAGTCTTGTTGGAATTATATTATTACTCCCTTTATTTTTAGTGGTAGCTGGATTAATAAAAATAGAAGATCATGGGAAGATAATTTATAAGCAAACTAGAGTTGGTAGAAATGGTAGCTTATTTTCAATTTACAAGTTTAGATCAATGCGAATGGATGCTGATAAGCATATTGCTGAATTGCTCAAATATAATCAGGTTGAAGGGCCTATGTTTAAGATTAAGGACGATCCAAGGATAACTAAAATCGGTAAATTTATTAGGAAAACTAGTATTGATGAATTACCACAGCTTGTTAATGTTTTACGCGGCCAAATGAGCTTGGTTGGGCCAAGACCACCGTTGGTTACTGAAGTTAAACAATATAGTGAATACGACAAACAACGTTTACTAGTAATTCCAGGTTGTACTGGTTTGTGGCAAGTTAGTGGAAGAAATGATGTGGGATTCAGCGAAATGGTTGAATTGGATTTAGAGTATATAGAAAAAAGCAATTTATTGTTTGACTTTTTTTTAGTCATAAAAACACTAAAAATTATGATTATTCCTAATGGTGCGTATTAATGTACTAAGTGAGGGTAAGATTTTAATTGTGTTTTTAAAATGATGAATACTTGTAGATTGAAGATGAAACTATTTCAGAAAGTGGGATTTGATGAAGAGTGAGATTTATATAGTAAGTCATAAAGATATTAACTTACCCTCAGATGACTTATATAAACCAGTGCAAGTTGGGTTGAGCACAGAAAACTTCGTTGGTTTTGAGAGAGATAATACAGGAATTAATATTGCGAGAAAGAATGAAAATTATTGTGAACTAACGGTGCAATATTGGGCATGGAAGAATAAGAAGGCGGAGATAAAGGGATTAGTTCATTATCGCCGTTTCTTTTCTAATGGTAAGAAATGTTATATGAGGAACCCCCAGAAAAAAATGCAAAACATTTTACGGATTGACAAATTAAATAAATTATTAGAAAAATATGATATGATTTTACCAAGTAAAAGAAATTACTATATTGAAACGACATGGTCACATTATGAACATTCACATCATATAAAAGACTTAATGATAACACGAGATGTGATTTCTAATCTATATCCTGACTATTTAGATAAGTTTGATGAAGTTATGAAGAGAAGTTCAGCTCACATGTTTAATATGTTGATTGCAAAGGACGAAATATTCAGTAATTATAGTGAGTGGTTGTTTAAAATTCTTGCAGAGGTCGAAAAAAAAGTTGATATAAGTGATTATTCGGATTTTGATAAAAGAATATTTGGATTTATTAGCGAACTATTAATGGACGTATGGGTCGAAAAAAATGAAATTAATTATACTGAATTGCCCTTACTTTTTATTGGCAAGCAAAATTGGACAAAAAAGATTGGTTTGTTTTTATTAAGGAAGGTCGGCTTAAGTAGAAAGGTAATATAGGAAATTTTGGAGGGAAAAATGACAAAATATTTAATTGTTGGGGCAGGGTTATTTGGAGCCACATTTGCATACGAGGCGGCAAAAAAAGGTCATGAGGTTAAGGTTATTGAAAGGCGTAATCATATTGCTGGTAATATCTTTACTAAGGAAGTTGACGGCATTCAAGTTCATCAATATGGGGCACATATTTTCCATACTTCTAATAAAAAAGTTTGGGATTATGTAAATCAATTTGCGACTTTTAATCGCTACACAAATAGCCCTGTTGCTAATTATCATGGTGAAATATATAACCTACCTTTTAATATGAATACGTTTAACAAACTTTGGGGGGTGGTGACTCCTGAAGAAGCACAGAATAAAATTAATGAACAAAAATCAATATTGAATGGTAAGAAGCCAGAAAATCTTGAAGAACAGGCAATTTCGCTTGTTGGTACGGATATTTACGAAAAGTTGATTAAAGGGTATACGGAAAAACAATGGGGGCACTCAACGAAGGATTTACCTGCGTTTATCATTCGTAGATTACCGGTTAGATTCACTTATGATAATAATTATTTCAATGATGATTATCAAGGTATTCCAGTTGGAGGATATACTCAAATTGTTGAGAAAATGTTGGCAAGTGATTTAATTAGTGTAGAAACAGGTGTAGATTTCTTTGATCGAAAAGATGAATATTTGAAAAAATTTGACAAGGTGATTTTTACTGGGATGATTGATGAGTACTTTGAATATTCATTAGGTGAGCTCGAGTATCGTAGCTTAAAATTTGAAACTGAAGAATTAGATGTAGATAATTATCAAGGAAATGCAGTAGTAAACTACACTGATGAGAAGACTCCTTATACAAGAATTATTGAGCATAAACATTTTGAATTTGGTAAGGGTGACAAGAATAAGACAGTGATTACACGCGAATATCCTAAGAATTGGAGTCGTGGTGACGAACCTTACTATCCTGTTAATAATACACAAAATAATACTTTGTATAAAAAGTATAAGGAATTGGCTGATAAGGAAGCGACGAATGTATTATTTGGTGGACGATTAGGACAATATCGTTATTATGATATGGACCAAGTAATCAGTGCTGCTTTGAATGTTGTGAAGGTTGAATTGGGTATATAATTTAGAAACTAAAATGAATGTTAATATATTATGTGCTATTTTAAGTAAAAAATACCAGTGTTGAGGTTAAAAAATGGTTGATAATGTTTGGAATCCTTCAAGAAAATTTTTGAATAATAAAAAAACTCCGATATCGGAGCTATTATATTTATCGATGCTTACAGTCTATATTGTGGCGAGCGCGATTAATGGGACAATGTTTGTTTGGAATAGTTCTGTAGGCGACTATACGTATCTAGTAAGTGAGTTGTCTATAGTAGGGGTTTTGATTAAGGTTATAGTTTTTGACGGTTGGGACTTAAAAAGCGTAGCGGTAATTATATTATCGGGGGTAACCCTTTGGCAAATTTGTTCTACGTCTAATGAATCATTATTATTTTATTATTTTGTGTACATAGTTGGTGCCAAGAATGTAGATTTTAAAAAAATAATAAAAGTTTTTTTGTTTTCTGTTACTATTGTTTTTTTAATAGCAGTGATAGCAGCACTTTCTGGTTTTATTGTAAACGTGGAGCAAGGGCGAACCTTAGAACCAACAGTTAGATATTCTCTTGGTGCAGTGTATCCGACTGATTTAGCTTCAAGGTGTTTCTATTTATTGTTATCATATACAGCCTTAAGGAAATTTAAGTTTACTATTCCAGAATATATAGCTGCGTTGGCTTTTACAGTTTTAATTTATGTGGTTACAGATACACGGTTAGATTTTCTACTGATGATTGCAGTTGTTTTAATAGTTATTTTTAGAAATACTTTGTTTAAAGTAATTAAGACTTTGAAAACAGGAATTGCAACATCTGTTATATTTATAATTATTTTGTTAAACATAGTACTAGCTTATCTATTTAATCCGGATGTTTATGTTTTTCAGATAATTAATAAACTTTTATCTGGAAGATTAACATATGGGCATGAAGCTTTTAAAAATTATAATGTACCATTGTTAGGACAATTTGTTTATCAAAATGGTAATGGTGGTGTCCATAATCAACCTTTTGCTTATTTTTATATAGATGTATCATTTATTAGGGTATTAATGATGGAAGGTATAGTAGCATTTTTTGTTTTACTAGTTGTAATTTATTTTTTGTATAAAAAGTTTTACAATGGAAAAAATTATTCTTTGCTTATTTGGTTGTTGCTAGCTATAGTTAGTTCCTTAATTGATCAACATCTGTACGAGTTATCTTTTAATATTATTTTCTTAGGATTATTTGCTGATTTGAGTTATTGGTATGATGACAAGGGTAAATATGAGTGATGGATTTTAAGTATATAATCAAAAATATATATAGTATGCTATGAACTTAAAAAGTTTACAAATTTATTATGTGGAAACTCGGATGAAATATACCGAGTTTTTTAATTTTAATTTTCAATTTTTTAGGGGGACTATTTGTAGAAATTCAATTAAATAGCATGGAAATTAATAAAAAAACTCCGCATGCATAAGCACGCGGAGAAAAGGTTGTGTGACCTACAAAGATCACTTCATTTACTTAATAGGGGGAGTAAATGAAAAGTTGTTTTTATATCAGGTTACGAGTACTATATTATGCCCAAAATGTGAAGAAAATGTGAAGAAAAGATTTAAAAAGGTTTAAGGCAAACATCCAAATAAAATCTTAATGAATTTTATTCACTTATATTTTGTAAATAGTAGTGAATGATTTATGAATGAGGAGTCTAGTTCAATGGAAAATAGCTGGCACATGGTTGATAATCTAAGCACAGAACAAAAAGCAATTAAAAAGGAAGCAATTTACTTTATCGAGGAGAAGATAAATAATTCTCAAAAGGGAGTTTTTATAATTGAAGGTCAGGCTGGAACAGGAAAAAGTGTATTAGTCACTGCTTTATTTGAAAAAATACAGGAATCTAGTAAAGAGAAAAAATCAAAAATATATGGAACTAAAAATTTTGTACTAGTAAATCATCCAGAGATGCTAAAATTCTATAAGAGAGTAGCAGGTAAATCTGACAATTTATTAAAAAAAAATTTTGAAAGGCCTACAACTTTTATTAATAGATGCAAGAAGGAAGTTAAATATGCTGATGTTGTAATTGTTGATGAAGCACATCTTTTACTTACAAAAAGGGATTCTTATAATCATTTTGATCAGGAAAATCAACTTGAGGAAATTTTAAAGTATGCCAAAGTAGTCATATTAATATTTGATAATAAACAGGTTTTAAAGGCAAAAAGTTATTGGTCAACGGAAAAACTAATGTCTCTGTTGAAAGAAACAGATATTAAGATTAAACATTTGCGGCAACAGTTTCGAATTGAGGCAAATTCCGCTGTGAAAGAATGGATTACTGCTTTTTGCGAAAAAGAAATTCTTAAACTGCCAAGCAGTCAAAATTTTGATTTTCGTATAATGGATGATGCCAATGAAATGTATCAGTT
This sequence comes from Liquorilactobacillus cacaonum DSM 21116, assembly GCF_001436735.1. Classification (GTDB taxonomy): domain Bacteria; phylum Bacillota; class Bacilli; order Lactobacillales; family Lactobacillaceae; genus Liquorilactobacillus; species Liquorilactobacillus cacaonum. The sequence goes on along the minus strand of NZ_AYZE01000005.1, from coordinate 38,419 downwards.
AATAAGAATGCATAATGAAAATGTAGGAACTAGTAGAGTTTTAGCTACCTATGATTTTCCCTATCGTTTAGATGGTAAGGATTATTTTGTAAATGCTGGGAATTTACAATTGAGATGGGATAGAAGTAAGCCCCAAGAAAAGCTTGCATGGGCTGAGAGAGAAGATACTATTGATGAAGTAGGTTCTGTATATACGATTCAAGGATTTGATTTAAATTATGCTGGGATAATTCTTGGCCCAAGTGTAGGTTACGATAAAGTTAAAGAAGAATTAATTTTATATTCTGAGTTTTATGAGGATCAAGCGGCTTTTAATGGTGTAAAACTATTGGGAATAAATCAAATGAATGTTAAGGAAAGGCTGATGTTGAATGCAATGAATGTTTTGCTGACCCGTCCTAAAAAAGGCCTGTATATATATGCGGTAAATGATGACTTGCGAAAGAGACTGTTACGCTGACAATAATTTTTTAATAGTATCTAAGTTAGCTACGTATGTTTACTTAATAATGGTGGACTTTTGGCATTTTTGATTATGGCGATTGTGACTGTGTTTGGAGTGTTGCCAAAAAATGTAGTTTTTATGGTGGTATGAATTGTCGAAAAATCTTATTATAATGGTAGTACTCATAGGTTAGGTACAACTTTACCAATATTAATAAAATTATGAAGGAAAACGATTAAGGGTTTACTATTAAGCCAATAATTGTTATCATTACTATCCTAAATAAGTTATTTTTTAGATTAGCTTTTGTTGAGTATTTATTAATAATCATGCTTGTTAGAAAAGAGATAATTAGGTATATGAAAAGAAAAGAGAATTTGTTTCTAGGCTCCTTAATCACATTGGGAATAGTATATGGAGATATTGGAACTTCCCCCTTATATGTAATGAATGCCTTAATTGGTGATGCAGGTAGTCTTAATAAATTAACACCAAAATTTATTATCGGAAGTCTATCCTTGATTTTTTGGACGCTAATGATGGTAACAACAGTAAAATATGTACTTTTTGCTTTAAGAGCATCTAATAAGGGTGAAGGAGGCATTTTTGCACTATTTGCATTAGTAAAAAAACAGGCCAAATGGTTAATAATACCGGCATTGATAGGCGGTGCTGCAATTTTAGCAGATGGGACTTTAACGCCTGCTGTGACTGTGACAAGTGCAATAGAGGGCTTAAAAGGTTTGAAAGTAGGAAATAAAGTATTAGTTGCAAATCAAGATCAGGTTATTTTTTGGACACTAACTATTTTATTGATTTTATTTTTAATTCAGCGTTTTGGAACTGGTTTTATTGGAAAAGCCTTTGGACCAGTCATGGTTATCTGGTTTTCATTTCTAGCAATTTTTGGAATAATGAATATGACAAGTGATTGGAGTGTTTTAAGAGCTCTTTCACCAATTTATGGCTTAACATTTCTATTTTCAAAGGCCAATCCGGTTGGAATATTCATTCTTGGCAGTGTATTTCTTGCTACTACAGGGGCCGAAGCCTTGTATTCAGACATGGGGCATGTTGGACGCAAAAATATTTATGTGACATGGCCCTTTGTTTATATTGCCTTGATTCTAAATTATTTTGGACAGGGTGCTTGGTTAATTAATCAAAACCGATTGGGACATTTAACAAATACAAATATGAATCCGTTTTTTGAAATGTTACCTTCAACTTTCAAAATAAGTGCGGTTGTGCTCTCAACATTTGCTGCAATAATTGCTTCCCAAGCACTAATTACGGGGTCGTTTACGTTGGTCGAAGAAGCTATAGGATTAAAAATATTGCCTAGATTGCGAGTAATTCATCCAAGTTTGTCTAGAGGCCAGATATATATTGCACCAGTTAATTGGATTCTGGCTGCTTTTACAACGGGAATTGTTTTGTATTTCAGAAGCTCAGATCGTATGGAAGCTGCATATGGATTGGCTATTACTGTTACAATGCTAATGACAACAATTCTACTTTATCATTTTATTAAATCCAAAATATCTCCAGTTATGGCTATTTTGGCGACGGGTGTTTTTTTAATTATTGAATCAATTTTCTTTTTTGCAAGTATAGTTAAGTTTATGCATGGTGGATTTGTTTCTGTGATAATAACTTTGTTAATTTTGTTGGTAATGGTTATCTGGTTTTATGGTAACAGAGTGCAAAATAACATTTTGGATGAATCTGAAACAGTTTCATTATTGGATTATCGAGATCAACTGAAGCAACTAGCAAATGATGAAAGTATTCCTTTTTTTATGAGCAACGTTGTGATACTTGCAAAAGTTTCAAAGGACTATTCAATTAAACGTGAAGTATTGTATTCAATATTGGATAAACAACCCAAAAGAGCGAAAGTTTATTGGTTTGTTACAGTGAATACGACAAATGAGCCATATACTAGTTACTATAATGTTGATATGATGGGGACTCGTAACATTGTAAACTTGCAGTTGTTTTTGGGCTTTAAAGCCAATCATAATGTTAATTTATATCTGAGGCAGGTCGTTCAGGAATTAATGGATGAAGATATTATAGATGAACAACCACAAAAGTACACGACAATGAAAAAAAGAGTTGTTGGAGATTTTTGTTTTGTGTTAATTCAAGAGCTACTATCTCCTAATACACAAATTGAGTCCTGGAGAAGATTGTTGATTGCGGGTAGGATTTTTTTGCAGAATCACAGTACAACACCACTTCAATGGTTTGGGCTAGAGTTTAGTGATGTTAGAATTGAAAAAGTACCATTATTTTTAAAGAAGAGAAGGACACCAATTTTAGTACAGGAAACGATTTTTAATCCTAAGAAAAACAAATAATTGACTTTTGCTTTCTAAGATGTTTCAATGCAAGGTAATAATTATAAGAGATGTTAATAAATTGCATAACCAAATGAAAGAATCAGTATTATATTGTTATGGCTTTGTCTGCAGTAAGGTCTGTATTTTTCATGAGACACGGCTGTGTATCCGTGTTAAGGTGTGCAAAATCGATTATGTACCTATTGGTTTATCAGGTATTTAGATTGATTGGTTCTTTACTTAACAATCAAATTTAGCCAGCTAGATTTTTTTCTAGTTGGCTTTTTTATTAAAAAAAGAGAGTGGGTATCAAATGCAGAAAAAAGAATATCGACATTTAACAATCGGGTTATATTTGAATTACTTTGTCCATGGAGTAGGATTAATAATCTTGGCTCAGAATATGCAAGAATTAGGTAGATTATGGGGGCAACCCTTAGCAAATGTCTCTTATGTAATTTCTGGGATTGGAATTGGTAGGCTCCTTGCTTACTTGATACTTGGAAACTTAGCAGATAAGTATGATAGAAAGCTTTTTGTTTATTTTGGAATGTTTAGTTACTTTGTTTTTTTCTTAGGTGTACTAATTGTTCATAATTTAACGGGGGTGTACTTGTTAGCGATTTTAGCAGGCATCGCAAATTCTGCTCTTGATTCAGGGACATATCCAGTTTTCCTTGAGATTGGAACTAATAACGGAGCTTCCAATATTTTGATTAAGTCTTTTATGTCACTAGGAGAATTTTTTTTACCATTAGTGGTTTCATTCTTGGAAATTCATAATTTGTGGTTTGGATGGTCGTTTGTTTTTGCTTCAATTGTCTTAATATTGAATGTATTTGTTTTAATTCCTGTCAAATTTCCTGCTAAAAATAATAGAGTCGAGACAAAATTAAACCCTTTTATTTCTTTATCGATCACCCGCCATCTAGCGTTAGGAGTTTTGTTATCTTTATATGGATATGTTTCAATGGCAACGATGATTTTATATACGCAATGGATTAGTTTATATGCTGGAAAACAATTGAATTTTAATAATTTTCAAGCACATTTGCTAGTGTCATTGTACAGCATTGGATCAATAATAGGTGTGCTCATTTTGTTCATATTACTACGAAGGAATATTACTGAGATAAGGCTCTTGATGGCATTAAACATTGTTAGTATGATAAGCTTGATTGTTGTAAACTTTTCAAGTAATAGAATGTTAGTTTATTTGGTATCTTTTACTTTTGGATTTAGTGCTGCAGGGGGAGTTATGCAGACGGGACTGAATTTATTTTTAAAAATTTATCCAAAACACAAAGGCAAGGTTACTGGCATTTTTTTCACTTTTGGAAGTATAGCTTCATTTTCTATTCCAATAATTACTGGTATTTTATCCAAAATTAGTATTGAAAAAGTGTTAAAATTTGAATTAATACTTACTCTTATAGGAGTATTAATCTCATTGGGTATAAAAATAATATCTGAGAAAAAAGTATAACTCAAGCTAAGGAAAAGTTGCATTGATAGATTATTGTCTTGGGTAGCTGCTAGAACACCGATTTAAGGTGGTTAGGGCAATTGGAGAGATAAGAACAAAAGGTCTGGAAATATTTGACCAAGCACGTGAACAAAAAATATTCAAAAAAATTATTTATAAAGCGCAGATAAAGAATTAGTACCGTATTCACAAGATATTTATAAAAATAATGAAGAATGTAAAAGACTAAGGGGGGAGTTTGTTATGAATTTTCTAACAGCAGGCGAGTCACATGGATCACAATTAACAGGGATATTAGAAGGATTTCCAGCAGGTGTGGTTCTCGATATTGAAAAAATAAATCAACAATTAAAAGCTCGTCAAGGTGGTTATGGGAGGGGAAATAGACAAAAGATAGAGCATGATATGATTCAAATTGTCGGAGGAATCAGACACCAAAAAACATTAGGCTCACCAATAGCTTTGACAATCAAGAACATTGATAATTCACATTGGGCAAAAATTATGGATCCATTATCTGCTGAAACTCCTCAAAACACGTTACGTAAAGTGACAAGGCCACGTCCAGGACATGCTGACTTAGTTGGAGGAATGAAATATGGTCATCGTGATTTACGAAATGTTTTAGAACGTTCTTCCGCACGAGAAACGGCAATGAGAGTAGCGATAGGATCAATATGCAAGCAATTGTTAAGTCAGTTAGATATAAATATTATTGGATATGTCGAACAAATTGGGTCGGTCAAAGCTCTAGGTGATAGGCCATTAAATGTAAAAGATATTGAGGATAAAATCGTTCAAAATGATTTGCGAATTATTGATAATGAGAAGATAGATGAAATTCATAAACTAATTGATGAAACAAAAATAAATGGGAACACATTAGGTGGAATTATTAGAGTGGTTGTCACTAATTTACCGGCAGGGTTGGGTAGTTATACTAGTTGGAATACTAAGCTAGACGCAAAATTGGCTGCTGCTGTTATGGGAGTAAATGCAATGAAGGGAGTATCCATTGGAGATGGATTTGAGATTGCAAAACAATATGGTAGTCAAGTGATGGACTCAATCGATTGGAATAAAGAAGACGGTTGGTCACGCACAAGCGATAATCTTGGCGGATTCGAAGGTGGAATGACCAATGGAATGCCTGTAGTTGTCTTCGCTGCCATGAAGCCTATACCGACACTATATAAGGCATTACAATCCGTTAATATTGATAATCATTTGCAACAAAAAGCAAATGTTGAGAGATCTGATACTACTGCTATTGTACCTGCTTCGATTGTTATTGAAAGTGTGATAGCTATTGAGCTAGTTAAAGAGATTTTGAATACCTTTGAAGGAAGCAACATAACAAGATTAAAAAAGCAAATTGAAGATTATCGAAAAGAAATTTCTGAATTTTGATTCAGCAGTTTAGAAAAATTTTATTTGAAGATATTTCTAGATTTGAATAATAAAAAATTATAGTTTGAGGAGTAATTGTGATGGAGAATACCAAATTAGATTCTTTTCCCCCAAAAGGGATACATGGGACGTTAATTATTCCTGGTGATAAAAGTATATCCCATCGAGCTTTGATGATTGGTGCAATAAGCGAAGGTAAGACTCGAATTAATCACTTTTTATGGTCAGAAGATTGTAAAACAACGATGAATGTACTTCAGCAATTGGGTGTTTTTTTTGAAAAAAATGACAGTGAGTTGATAGTACACGGAGTAGGTTTTGAAGGACTAAAGAATCCCGTAAAACCACTTGAAATGGGTAATTCCGGAACAACGACAAGATTGTTAATGGGCCTTCTGGGTGGAACAAATTTTTCTAGTATATTGAAAGGAGATAGTTCTTTGTCTAAAAGGCCAATGGACAGAGTGGCTAAACCTCTTTCCAAAATGGGAATAAAGATCGAAGTTACTAAAGAAGGAACACTTCCAGCAGTTGTAAAGGGAGGAAAAGTGAAAGGAACAACAATTAATTTGCAAATAGCAAGTGCACAAGTCAAAAGTGCTGTTATTTTCGCTGCTTTACAAGCCAATACAGAAACTACAATTGTTGAAAAGTTACCAACTAGGAATCATACTGAATTAATGTTGCAACAGTTTGGCGCAAAAATTGTAACAGAAAAGAATCAAAAAACAATTCATGTTGAACCGACGAGTAAGTTAAGTGGGCAAGTAGTTAATATTCCAGGTGATATTTCATCGGCAGCTTTTTTTATAGTTGCAGCCACAATTATACCAAATTCTAAGATTACATTGCGCGATGTTAGTTTGAATCCAACAAGAACAGGTATTTTAAATATCTTAAAAAAAATGAATGCGGATATTAAAGTAAGGTATAAAGAAAACCAAGGTGAAAGTTACGGTGACATTGAGGTGAAATCTAGTAAATTAAATGCAATCGAAGTAAAAGAAGAAGATATTCCCTCACTAATTGATGAATTACCATTGGTTGCTTTACTTGCAGCATGTGCAAAAGGTACAAGTGTGATAAAAGGAGCGGCGGAATTACGAGTAAAGGAAACTGATAGAATTGCAACTGTTACTGAAGAATTAAGTAAATTAGGTGTAGATATTAAGGAATTATCAGATGGTATGATAATTAAAGGTATGAGAGAGTGGGAGATAAAGAATAACCAATTAAATAGTCATGGAGATCATCGAATCGGGATGATGTTAGCAATTGCTGCTTTGCGAACAACGAACAATCTGTATTTAAAAAATGCTAATGCAATTGCAATTTCATACCCTTCTTTTTTTTCGGATTTAAAAACAGTATTAAATGAAAAAGTTTAATTTTATGGATGAGATGAAGATTTTTATTAAAGGACTAGGGTGGTGGATCAATTAAATTATTTAGCACATATTAACATATTATTGCAGAATCAAAAAAATTAGGAACAAGTTAGATTCTTAGAAAAGGTGAAATGATGAAAGCAATTTTAATAGGATTTATGGGAAGTGGAAAAACCACAGTAGGTAAACTGCTAGCAGCACATTTGACACTACCACATGTAGATTTAGATAAAAAAATCGTTGAATATACGGGAAAAGAAATTAAAGAAATTTTTTCTCAATATGGGGAAAAGAAATTTCGTGAATTGGAACAAAAAACACTTGTGGAACAGCTCGACAAAAAAGGAGTACTCTCAACAGGTGGAGGTACTCCAATATCAGAACAAAATCTAAAAATTTTACAAGCAGTTAAAACACCTGTGATTCTTTTGGAAACATCACTGAACACAGTTTTAAAAAGAGTAGCCCAAAGTCAAGATAGGCCAATTATTAATCAATTATCCAGGAATGAATTGTTGGAGTTATACAACCAAAGAGCACCATTTTATCAAAGATGTGCTGATTTGAGAGTAACTACAGATAATCGTTCCCCGTTAGAAATTGTCGAATGGATAAAGAATAATCTATAAAAATGGAGTAAAGAGTCAGTAAGTTTCTACAGAATTACTTAAGAATGGAGATTTGGTTCTAATAAATGGAATTATAAAACGGTCAAAGCCTATTTTTCCTGCATTATATCCCGCGACTAGAATAATAAATTCAAGAAAAATGTACTTAGGATTAACGGAGATGCTTCCGGCTAGTAAGTAACTAAAGTTCATCATGAGTGCAAAAAATGTAGCAGTTGTTGTAAATGCACCAAAAATTAATCCTAAACCAATAAATATTTCTCCCCAAACAACTAGGAAATTAAAAATTCCAATGTTTGGAGCAACAAAGTTTTTTAATATTACTGAAAACCAACCATATGCAGCCTGACCAGTAGGATCAAGTACTGGATTTTTAATCGCTGCTGAGATGAACTTTTCAGCAGTAAAACCGCTAACTTTTTCAATACCTGTCATTAACCAAAGCACGCCTAAATAAACTCTGATGATTGCTAAAACAATACTACTTACATTTGAACTACGTAACCACTTAACCATTATACATCCCTCCATGAAATAAAAGAATTCGCTTTCACAAGGTAAGTATATACATTGTGAGATTAAAATGCAAAGAAAGTGAATTTCTGAACAAAGAAATTCACTTTCAATAAATTAAAATTTTCTTTTAAAAAATGCGATGCAATTATGTCTAACTTACTTTTACCCTAGGGGATTTCGTTGTGATTAATTGTCTTCTTTCTCAGATAAGGTAATTACACCAATAGCATTCAAACCTGTATGGGTCATAATGATAGGACTGGTTAGTTCGGACAAGTAAGGAATGTTGGTTTTATCACCTATTATTGTGGTTTTTAATCGTTCTATAAACTCTGGTTCTGGATCGACATGAGAAAGAGCCAAATCGATAATAGGGTTGTCAACATGTCTTTGGGCAAGTTCTTCACAGAATCTAACAAAAGTTTTTTTGCTACGCCCCTTAACAACTGGATCAAGACTACTGTCGCCTAGTTCGACGATAACTTTGAGGTTAATTAATTTTGTTAAGGTACCTGCCAAACGACTTACACGTCCACCTTTTACTAGGCAATCTAAATTATCAATTAAAACATTTATTCTGGTGCGTTTATAAATTTGCAAACAATGTTCTTTGATTTCTGCAATGCTCTTCCCATCAGCTAAGTCTTTTGCAGCGGCAATGACTTGATAAGCTAGGCCACGATCTGTTGATTTACTGTTAATCACTGTGACATTGGTTTCGGTCATGGTTGCAGCAGTTTGTGCGGTTTCATAAGTACCACTTAAAACATCAGAAATCATTATGGCAAGAACTGAACTACCATCTGCACCAAGTTTATCGTACATTTCCACGAATTTTCCAAGAGCTGGTTGACTTGTTTTAGGGAATCGACCAGCTCGTAAGTTATCAATGAGTTCTTGTCGAGAAATATCTACACCATCTATAAATGTCGTACCTTCAATTTCAATAGATAAAGGAATAATATGAATCGAATATTTCTTTATTTCTTCAGCTGTAAGCTGAATTGAAGAATCAGTTAGGATTTTAATGGATTTAGTCATGCTGTATGCTCCTTAGATTTTGTAATCTATTTTTTATTTATGGTCAATATTTATTATACACCAAATAGTTTTCAACTCAATATCATATAAACTTCAAGTCTAGGTAGACATTTGCTACACTAAGTGAATTATAACAGAAATAGATAATCAAGTTATCTATAAATAACTATAAAGGACATCAAATTTTATATTGCGCTGTCTAAAGACTGATTTTTTTTTAACCAAAAAGGGGAATTAATGTTTGGGGGTATTTCTTACTTGATATTTCTGCATGAAAAAGTTACACAGTGTAAGGGTAAGATATTATATCAGAATACGAAAAATTATAATGTATATAGGGACATTATAATTTTTTAATGCACAATTAATTACAAAATATTAGTAGTTTCTTGCAATTGATTCTCATACTCAAGGAATAGGGAAACACCAATTCCTGTAGAACTAGGCAGTTCGAGCTGACCTTTGCATAATATAAAATTAGATTTGATAATATCTTTGAAATAATATCGAGAAGATGCGGAAATATCTCCGGGGAAATCTAAACCTGCTAGGCTAGCAACTGCTAAGTTAGTCGCTCTTCCAATTCCTCCTTCGAGCATCCCACCGCACCATATTATTAAATTGTTTTGCCAACAAAATCTGATTATTTCAAGTGCATTTGCAATGCCTCCAACTCGTGAAATTTTTAAATTGATGGCTCTGGCACTTCCTAGAGCAAAGGCGGTTTTTACATCATCTAAAGAGAAAATATTTTCATCTAAACAAATAGGAAGGTTAATTTTACTTTGTAAATTAGCATGATCAACAAAATCAGTTGTTCTTAATGGTTGTTCAATCATTACAAGATTTGGTAAATCAAGATTTTTGAGGTAAGAGACAACATTTAGATTAAAACTGGAATTTGCATCAATCATGAATGCTAAGTCACTAAAACTATGTATGATTTTTAGAGCGCTTGTTAAATCAGAATAGGACTTAACTTTAATTTTAATACGAGTATATCCTTGTTTTTTTGCTGAGATAACTTCCCTTTGCAAATCATGCAAAGAAGATTGCATACCAATGCTGATACCAACAGCAACTTTTGCACGATAAGTTGTATTCATTTTTTTTGCTAGTAATGAAGCTAAAGAGAGATTTAGCGTTTTTGCAAAGAGATCCCAGTAAGCAGTTTCAATAGCAGCTTTAGCCATTTGATTTCCAGCAACTAAATTGAAGATTTTTGTGATGTCCTCTGGTTGCTTAATATCAACATTTTTTAAAAGAGGTGCAAGGATGGTTTGTATGATTACCCGAGCCGTTTTTTGAGTTTCGGCTGTGTAATAAGGGAATGAAAATGTTTCAAGTTCACCATACCCCCAAAGCCCATTGGTATCTTTAATGCCTATAATCGTAATTTCACGTTCTGAGACGGATTCGTGGCTACTAATAAATGGACTTTTAAGTTTCAAAGTTACTGGAAGCAGATGCATTTCTATAATTTTCATTAAAATTATCCTCTTTTCAGTATCAATTTAGTGAATTGCTTAGGTTGCTCTAAATGGATGTTGTGCCCAGCATTGTTAACAATAAAATGATCAGAATGTGGGAGAAGGTGCTGCATTTGCGTAGTGATTTTTTTGAATTTAGGGTCAAGTTCGCCAGCAAATAAAATGGTTTCTGTATTTAATGTTTTTAGTTTATCCCAATAATTAGGCATTGTGCCAGTTCCCATACCTAAAAGACTATTTACAAGCCCTTGATTGGATTGCTTTAGCCGTTGTGATCGTACAAATGATTGTAAGTGAATGGGGAGTTTTTTTTGGCTACTAAATAGAGAAAGATTTTCCCAAAAATTTACAAAGTTTTTTAGACTATCTTCTTGCAGACGTCTGGCTAGCTTTTGGTCATTGAGTAGTCTAGCCTTTCTTTCATGATTGTCAGCTATTCCAGCTGTGCTGCTTTCAAGAAAAAGTTTTTGTACAATTTGAGGATGTCTTAATGCTAGAGAAAGTGCCAGTCTACCACCCATTGAATACCCTAAAACATTAACTTTTTGAAAAGTAATTGAAGTGATAAGTTCAACCAAATCGTCAGCTTGATGTTCAATAGAAAAGTCAGCTAGGGTACCACTGTGCGAAGACTGTCCATGTCCCAATAAGTCAGGAATAATCACAGTTCCTGGAAGTTGTTTGGCAATTGTTAAAAAATCATTGTGAGAGCCCATGAAACCATGTAAAAGTAGCCAAAATGGCCCTTTTTGGTTTTTAACAATAATGTAATAATAACTTAGCTGTTTAGTGTTAAAGAACATATCAAAGCTCCTTAGTTATTTGTTGTTTAAAGTTTTCTATCAATGACTGACGAAGAGCAACGTTTTCATTTCTATTAGTTGGAACTTCAATGATTTCAAGTCCTAGTGTAGGTGATTTTAGAAGGCTTTTTAGTTTCTTGTCAGTAGTCGCTAATGAATATTTTGCGTTATAAAGTGTAGCTATTTGAGCAATATCAATGTCTAATGGTGTTCCAAAGACTGTTTCAAAATTGTCACTGCCAGCTTGAGGGAGGAAGGAGAAAATTCCACCACCGTTATTATTAATAACAATTATCTTTATCTTTAAATGGTATTTTTTAGCCATCATTAATCCATTCATATCATGAAAGAAAGCTAAATCACCAGTTAATAAAAGCGTATTAGTTGAATTGATACTGATTCCTAAAGCAGTAGAAATAATACCGTCAATTCCATTTGCTCCACGATTGCAGAAAATATTAAGTGGACTTGTTGGTTGTAAAACACTGTCGACATCACGAATGGGCATAGAATTGCTAACGAACAAATTACTATTAGAATTGCAGGTTTGAGCAATTGCTCTTACAACATCGAGTTCATTTAATAAGTTCACTGAAGAATTTTTATTGATAGAAGTAAAAATCCGTTCTACATCAATCCATTTTTTTAGCCATGTATTAGAGGTGGCCACTGGCCTTAACTTTTCGAAAAAATCTTCCGAGGATAGATTTAAAGAGAAATCTGAAGTTTTTGTGTAGTCACTGTGATTGTTGTTTTCGTCTAAAAAATATATTTGTGCATGACTATTCTTCAAAAAATTTACGAGTGAGGCAGCTACAAATGTTTGACCTGTTCGAATGACAATATCTGGTTTCAAAATATCTAGATTTTTAAGGCCAATTTTCAAGAGAGAATCATAGCAAGTAATTAAATTAGTGCTATTCATTCCACGTAGTTCGCTTAAAGGATCAGCTAAAATAGGCCAACCACTTTTTTTAGCCCATTCTAACATTTTTAGATTACCTAGAGGAGTTTGTTGTGGTCCTGCCAAGATTATACCTCTTTTATTTTCAAATGAATTATGAAGCTTTTCACTTAACTTATCGTTAAAAGAAGAAATGAACGGAAGAAAATTGTACTTTCTTTGGTTAAGATCAAATACAAGGGGCAAGTCAGGCATCAAGGGTTTACGAAATGGTTGATTTAGATGTATTGGACCAGCTGGGTTAGTCATTGCGGCTTGGAAGCTTTGTTGAATAATATAATTTGTATAGTCTTTTGAGTCTTGATTTGTTTCAGGCAATGGGAGTTCTATAAAATCCTTAACTTGGTTACCAAAAAAACGATTCTGGTCAATTGCTTGAGGCGCTGCAATATTTGTTAATTCTGGCGGACGGTCCGTTGTTAACACAATAAGTGGAATATGTGAAATTTTTGCTTCGCAAATTGCAGGATAAAAATTGGCGGCTGCTGTGCCAGATGTACAGACTAGCAAGACTGGAATGTTAGTTTTTTTGGCAATCCCTAACGCAAAGAAAGCAGCAGAACGTTCGTCAACGTCAACAAATAAATTAATTTTTTGTTCATCAGCCAATTGTGCCAAGCCTAAAGCTAGAGGTGTTGAACGAGAACCAGGGGCAATTACAGCATTTTTTAGTCCTTGCAGTAAGAGCCCGTTTAAAATGATTGAGATGTGATCTGTTAGCATTTTATTTTTCACTATGACTAACTCCTTCTAGAACTTGTAGAATAGGTTGGAACTTCATACGAGTTTCCTTAACTTCATTTTCTGGGATAGAACCAGCTACAATCCCAGCTCCAGCAAATAAAAAAGCCTTGTTTGCTTTTAGAATTCCAGAACGGATACCAACTGCGAGTTCTCCAGAATTGTCGAATGAAATATGACCAACAGGTGCTCCAAATAAACCACGAATAAATGGCTCAACCTTGTTTATTTGTTTGAGTGCATCTGCTTTTGGGAGCCCACCAAGTGCTGGAGTAGGATGAAGTTCTCCTAATAGAGAAAATAAATTATAAAATCCCATTCCTGTGATAGGTGTGTAAAGATGTTGTACATTTTTATTTTTAAGCAAGATTGGATTTTGAGGATGATTTACAATGAGCCCTGTTTTTTTTAAAATTTCGCTAATAGTATTGACTACAAATTGTTGTTCGCCGCGATTCTTAGGGTCTGTAATTAATTTTTTGCCTAGCTCTGCATCTTCTGAAAGTGTATCTCCTCTTTTTATTGTTCCTGCCAGAGCAACTGTTTCAAATTGATTTGCACTAAATTTAGCGAGCCTTTCTGGAGTTGCGCTAATAAAAAGTGAAGTGTTTTGTTTTAAAAGAATACGATATGTGTTTGGCTGAGTGTCTTTTAACTTTTTCCACAGTGTATGAACCTTAAATTCATGAATGAACTCAACTTTTAGGCTACGCGCAAGCACAACTTTTTTTAAATTTGTTTCTTTGATAAGTTTGGTTGTTTCAGCAACAGCATCTTTCCATTTAGTAACAGCTAACTCTTCGGTTTTTGTTATTAGATTACTATATGGCTTTTTTTTCGTGTCAACAGTACCTAGTAGTCTCAAAAAAGCTGTTGATTCTTGAATAATAGTATTTTTTGTAAAACTGCAGGTAACTAGTGTAAAGTTTTTTTTCTCAACAATTACAAGAAATTTTGGCAAGAAAAAAAACCCGTTGGTTAGAGACTCCCAGATTTCAGAGTTTTGCTGCCCAGAGGTGAAACTAAAACTACCAACAATTTGGGGTAATATCTGTGCATTTAAAGGTTCAAGTTTGGAAAAAAGATAATTTTGCCACTTAGCTACAGCTGTAAATTGATTTTCATTTTGCTCACCGGGCTTTAATTGTGAGATGGAATCAAATGCATAGATGTTTTGACCAGTAGGTGAGTGAAATAAAAAAGCAATACTGTACTTTTGAACAAGCAAGGCTAAATTATATTCAGATACTGATTCAAAAGCGGTATTAAGGTAATAAATTTTTTTTGTCAATTAAAAACAGTCCTTACAAGAATTTGAAGTTTTTTAGAAAATTGTGATTACTAATAAAATTAAAGGGTGGATTGCAATTATGTTTGAATCAACCGTTGTTTAGCTTTTCTTTTTTGCATGAAAGCGTAATTCAGGTAAAAATAATAGCACAATAATGAAATTAATTAACAATGATATTGCCGTGAAAACAAAGACACCATTGTAATCAAAAAAATTAGGAATGATTCCACCAAAAAGAGAGCCAAACATACTGCCAAGTGCTTGAAATGATTGGTTCCAACTGAAAACAGTACCTGTTAAGGTTGGTGGCGATTCTTTTGACAATATGGTCTGGATTGTTGGAAAGAGCGCTCCATCGGAAATACCAATCATGAAACGTAAAATTCCAAGCATCCAGACACTTGTAACTAATCCTTGCGGAAAATACATAATGATTGCAAATAAGAAGCCAAATATTAGAACTTTACCATTCCCTTTGCGATCACCAAGTTGACCAAGTCGTGGGGCAGCAATTAGCGTTGATAGACCTGGTAAAGCAGCAATTATACCTGCTGCAATAGTAATTGGACCAATACCATGCATGAGCTCCTTAACATAGAGACTTATAATCGGTGTGATTGAATTATTTCCCATTTGAATAATCATGGTTGAAAAAAGAAGTACAATGATGGTCTTAGGATTTTTAAGTTGTGAAAGGGTGGAAACATGGTTTACTTTCTGGTTAGTAGTTGTAGTGGGTTTAAAATTTTCGTGAACAAAAAATAAACTTAAGAAGAAAACGATTAATAATAAAATCCCAGTTAAAACAAATGTAATTCTGATGGAGAATATTTGGGCTAATAATCCACCTAAGACAGGTCCAATCAGGTTACCGGAAACGTAACTAGTTGTAAGGATTCCTAAAACAGTTCCACTTTTTTCTTTGGGGGATTCAGTGGCAATTAACGCGGAAGCATTTGGGATATAACCAGCGCAAAGACCTTGTAAAAAGCGTAAAATCAATAACGACCAGATATTGTGGACAAATCCACAGGCAGCAATTATAATAGCCATTCCAAGTGATGAACGAAGTAACATGAGTTTACGGCCACGACGATCTGCTAAACGCCCCCAAATAGGTGAAACAACCGCGACAACAAGGAAAGTAATTGCGTAAGTTAAACCACTATAAATAGTAAGTTGACCTTTACTAAAGTTGCCTAGTTCACCAACGTAAAGGGAAAGGAAAGGAGCAATCTCACTAAATCCTATGCCTGCGATAAAGCAGCCAATCCATAGGACAATTAGATTACGCTGCCATTTTTCTAGTTTTACAAGCAATTGTGTCATCTCCAATGAATTATAAAATGTAAGTATATTATAAACTTAATTATGATTACTTAGCAAAAAAATGGATAATTGTGGTTTAAACTTTAAGATTTTTTAGAATAGTAATAGTACGAAAACAAAACTTGTCTATTGAAGACTTATGTAGTTGAATTAAAGTAGTATAGGTCAAGGAGAGGATAGAATGGGTTTTCTAAAAATTGCGGCAACTAAGCAAGTATATGATTTTCTAGATATTACACAAAAGATAACGATACTAAATGCAACGTTAAATGTATCAGAGATTGCAGTGATTGTGAAGTTAAAAGATGAACAGATTGATGATAAGATAAAAGCAAAATTGGAAAATAGTGGTTTAGAGATACCAATATTTGAGCTAAATAGTGCTAATAAAGATAAAAAAAAGCAATTTGATGAAATAGTCAAATTGGCAAAAAAATATGAAGAGGAAAATACGCCAAAATTCGTTGTAGATTTGCTAAATTATGCAAAGAAACGGCCGATTAGTTTTACCACACCTGGACATCATGGAGGGCGATTTTATGAACATCATCCAGCGGGAATAACTTTCAAAAACTTTATGGGTGATAATTTTTTTCAAACAGATGTAAGTGATACGGTTACAGAACTAGGAGATACACTGACACATGCAGGTACTCCCTTAGAAGCTCAAAAACAGGCAGCAAAGGTCTATAATGCAGATAAAGTTTATTTTGTAACCAATGGTACTACATCAGCAAATACAATTTGTGCGATGTCAGCACTTACACCGGGAGATTTAGTTTTATTTGATCGTAATAATCATAAATCGCTTTATAATAGTGCATTAATTATGAGTGGAGCTATACCTATATATATACCAACTGACCGTAATCCTTTAGGGGCAATAGGAGCTATGGATGAAGATTTTCTTGATGAAGAATGTCTAAGAAATGAGATTGCTAAGGTTGCACCTAATAAAGCAAAAGAGGCAAGACCATTTAGAATGGCTGTTATCCAAGTTGAAACATATGATGGAATATTGTACGATGCACATCGAATTATCCGTAAAATAGGTAAATTATGTGATTACATCTTATTTGACTGTGCTTGGGGTGGATATGAGCAATTTATACCAATTTTAAAGGAACTTTCACCATTCACAATGGAGCTAACTCCAGAGGATCCTGGGATTTTGGTAACTCAATCAATTCACAAACAACAAGCAGGAGTAGCACAATCTTCTCAGATATTAAAAAAGGATAGACATATAAAAGGACAAAAAAGGTATATTGACCATAAACATTTTAATCATACTTATTTAAAATACGTAACAACTAGTTATTCTTATCCGGTATACGCGTCACTTGCAGTGAACGCATATATGGCAGAAGGTAAATTTGCGACAACCCAATGGACGCAAACCTTCTATAGAGGTATTGATATACGCAAAAAGTTGTTGAGAAATTCAAAACTTTTTAAGCCTTTTGTACCAACAACGATTGATGGAATATTGTGGGAAGATATTTCTGATGAATTAATGTTGGAAAAAGCTAAATGGATGCTGAAAACAAAAGACTTGTGGCATGGTTTTAAAGATGTAAAAGATAATCAAGTTGTTCAAGATCCGTTTAAATTAATTATTACAACTCCAGGAGTTGATGTTAAAGACGGGGTTTACGACAAAGTTGGAATTCCAGCAGTAATTGTTAATGCTTTTTTGACAAAAGAACGTGTTATGTCAGCAAAAGCAGATTTAAACTCTTTGCTTTTCCTATTGACTCCAGGGGATGAGAGCGTTGAATTAGATATATTATTACAAAAGTTATTGGAATTTGAACAAGATTATGAGCAAGATGTCAGGCTAGTTGAAATATTACCAAAACTGGTTGAGAAGTATAAGGAAAGATATCAAGATTACACATTAAAAGAATTGTGCTTGGAAATGCATGAATATTACAAGGAACATCAGACCTTTGAATTGCAGAAAAAATTATTTAAAAAAAAGACTTTCCAAAATTATCAAAAGTCTCCGTACGAAGCTGATCTTGACTTTATGCGTAATAATGGTGAGCTAATTGAACTGTCCAAGTTAAAGGGTAGGGTAGCGCTTGAAGGGGCACTGCCATATCCTCCAGGGGTCTTTATTGTTGCTCCTGGAGAAAAATGGGAGCAGGTTGATATTGATTATTTTCAAACATTACTTGGTGCAATGACAAGATTTCCGGGTTTTGATCCTGAAATCCAAGGGGTATATTTAAGACAAGTAGACGGTAAATATGTTGCTTATGGTTATGTGGAAAAATTGAGGGATTAAAGAACTTTATAAGATTATGTCCACTTTATTATATTTGTTATTGGATAGAATGGTATTTTTTATAAACAAAAGGAGCTAGGTCAGAAATTAATCTGGCTTAGCTCCTAATTTTTTCAGATAAATGTATCCAAAGTTTAAATATTACACGACAAATTTAGTTACTAGATAACTGAAATTTGTTAGTTTTTCTAAAAAAGTGCTCCTCCGAGATTTTCTAAATCGGGATCGTCAACAGATACTATTAATTTATCATTGACAAAAGCATTAAGTCCTAAACTACTCATTTCACGACCGTAACCAGAACGTTTGACACCACCGAATGGAATTTCTGGTAAGGTGTACAAGAATGTATTTACAAATACCATACCTGTTTCAATTTGTTGTGCAACTTCTTCTCCATGCTTACGATTTCCAGCAAAAACAATTCCACCTAATCCATAATGTGAATCGTTTGCAATATCGATGGCTTCTTGTTCACTAGATGCACGATAAACTTGTGCAATTGGGCCGAACATTTCTTGATAATAAGCTGGATTGTCAGGAGTAACATCTGTAATGATTGAAGGCTGGAAGAATTGACCTGGTAGGTCGATTGGTGTGTTACCAAAGTACAATTTAGCACCTGCAGCAAGTGCATCATCTAATTGTTTTTGCAAAGTTTGTTTTGCTTTAGCAGATGATAAAGGTGCGAGTGTTGTTTTTTCATCCATAGGGTCGCCAGGCACAAAATTTTTGTAGCTTTCACCTAGACGTTTAATAAATTCATCATATAAATTATCAGCAACAATGAAACGCTTGGAAGAAGTACATACCTGTCCAGCATTGTAAGTACGTGAGCGACTTGCAACTGAAATTACTTCATCAATATTAGCATCTTCAAGAACTATAAATGCATCATTTCCACCAAGTTCCATCGAAGATTTTTTCAAATATTTACCAGCTGATTGAGCAACAGAACTACCTCCGCGTTCAGAACCAGTCAAAGCAACACCTTGAATACGGTCATCTGCAATCACTGAATCAACTTGATCATGGGTTAAGAATAGATTAATTAAACTTCCTTTTGGAGCACCAGCTTTTTCAATCATTTCTTGGAAAATAGCTCCTGCCCAAGGGGTATTTGATGAATGCTTCAAAATCATAGGATTACCAACCATATAATTTGGAGCGTAAACACGCATTATTTGATAATAAGGAAAGTTCCACGGTTCGACCATTAGCAATACACCAACAGACTCTTTTTCAATTCGTGCATTTTTGCCAGCTGTTGTTTTTAAAGGAATAGGAGAGAGCATATCAGAGCTGTTATCAGCAAAATAATCAGCAATCATTGCACATAATTCAACTTCTCCACGTGCTTCACCAATCAATTTACCCATTTCAACAACTAATATTTTTGCAAGTTCTTCGGAATTATCACGAAATGTTTGTGCAACATCATGTAGTTTTTGTGCGCGATCTGCAACTTTTTCTTTCTTCCACACACGGTAAAGATTATGTGTTGTTGTAAGAGCTTCCGCTATTTGAGAATCAGTTGCATTTGGAAATTCTTTGACGATTTCGTTTGTAAAAGGATTTATTGTTTTGTATGCCATTTTTTATTCCTCCAAAATTGAATTTTAAAGATGTTAATAATTAACTTACTAAAAGGTAGAAAGTAAATACTTACAATTAGAGTGTACTCTAAAGAATTGGTGTGGTCAATTATATAATTGGGTAGCACCAATTATATAATTGATTTTCGCTCGGATTGTAACATTAAGATAGAAGTGAATTTCAATTAATAAAAAAAAGACCAAACTAGAATTGAAATTCTAACTTAGCCTTTAGGTCTTGTAATTGTTTGGGGAAATCGTAATTTATTACCTTAGTGTATTTCGAAGCATTAGTGGTGCTACGACTGTCGCTAAAACAATAACAAAAATAATATCAACGTATAGATTTTTTTGCAATAGATGAGCACTGAAACCAATTTGTGCGGTAATCAATGCCATTTCTCCACGTGCAATCATACCTGCACCAACAATATTACTACTTTTATTACTAAATCCGGTTAATTTAGAACCTAAAAATCCACCAAGCCATTTAGTTAAGATAGCAAGAATAGTCATTACAACAACAAAAAGTGATGATTTTAGAAAGTTATCGAATGAGATACTTAGCCCGATATTCACGAAAAAAACGGGGATGAAGATAGCATCACCAATTGACTCAATATACTTATCTACAATTTCTCTAGTATTTGTTTGGCCAACAGCTATACCTGCAAAAAAAGCACCAATTGCACCAGATAAACCAACAATTTCAGCAATATAGGCCATTGAAAGACAAATAATCAGAGCGCAGATAGTCCTACTAGCAGGAACTAATAACTTGTTACTAAGATGCATAATTAAAGGTGCAATCCAACGAACAAGGACGAAAACACTAATAAAGAAAATTCCTTGAAAAACAAATTTTGTAAAAAGGGTATTTCCACTATGCATGCTTGTTGTGGAAGTTGATCCATCTAGTGCAATTAAGAGACTTAAAATTAAAACACCAATGATGTCATCTGCAACTGCTGCCCCTAAAATTGTAGCCCCTTCCTTACTATCAAGTGTTTTGAACTCTCGTAAGACAACAACAGAAATGCTAACAGAAGTTGCAGCAAAAACTGCACCTATAAAAGTTGCCTCTAGTATACTATAGCCAAATAAAATACTTGCAATACCCATTGTAAAAATTGGAAGAAGTACCCCACATAATGCTACAGAAATTGCAGGTTTCAGAAATCTTCTAAGTTGTTTCATGTCGCTTTCAATTCCAGCAATAAACATTAGGAGAATAACACCAATTTCAGCAAAATTTGAAATCAATTCACTGGGTTGAACAATATTTAATAGTGCAGGTCCAATGACAATTCCAATTAGAAGTTGCCCAATAACTGTAGGCATTCCTAACCTAGCTGAAATATGGCCAAAGACGGTTGTAGCCAATAAAATAATAATGAGTATCCCGATAAAAGACATAAAAACTCCAATCTGACAGACTCCACCGAAAACAATAATATATTAGGAATTGTATCACAAAAAGTAGTAACAACTATAAAATGACTAGACTGATTAGGAAAAGTGAAAAAAACGCAAAAGATGTCTTTCAAGGTCATATCCAAAACCAAAATAAATGGAGAATACCCGACATTTTTTACGTTTTTTTAGTTAAAATTCAAATTAAGTTAATATTTATTAAATAGCGATATTGGACTACAAATCTTCCACAACTACGTATGTCATATCTAATGGACCATGAACACCAACAACGAGTACCATCTCGATATCACCAGAGTTTGATGGTCCAGTGATAAAGTTAATATTTGAAGTTACTAATTTTCCTGAAGAAATAGCATCTTCATATTTATGCATAGCCTGACGGCTTCGAGAAAGAATACAACTTTTAGGAATGATACTTAAATAATGAGTTGGCAAGAAATGAAAACCACGACCTTGACCGGGAGTTGTAGCAACAGTTATTGTGCCAGATTCTGCTAACAAATAATCAGCAAAGCCAATTGCACCATCAGCACTATTGGCCTTTTCTAAATTTTCTTTTCTAGAACTTTCAGGTAACCAAAATTCAGCAGAATCACTACGTTCTTTTTCCCATTCTGATAACCCATAAGTAGACCATTTATCGGTCGTGGGCAATATTAAATTTTGAATATCTTTTTTAGACAAAAAACTATTCAATAAGGAAGCTAGCGAGGTAGTGTCTGTTCTTTCAAAAGTAACATGAACAGCTTCACTATTTTTTTTTGCAATTTCAAATAATTCATCTTGAGACTTACCTGAAAGAGTAGTTTCAGGTAAGTCATTTACTGGTATAAATGGATGTTTGCTTAACTGATGTCTAGCTCTGCCAGATTTAGTTGCAATTCTATCAAGAAAGGTTTCTTTATTTTGATTAGTCATGTGAAACACCTTCTTGCTGTTCTTTTTTGTGTTTTTTATACCAACTTCTGAAGTTTTCAGAATGCTTAGGAGGCCTTGCTAAATCTCGAACGTTTGTCCAACCAGCACCCAATGAAGGAGCTTTTTCAATATGGCCATAGTTAAAAAGATTATCCACTGTGGTCTTTTTACTTTTAGATAGTGGTGCGGAGCCTAGATGATCTCCTTCGAGTGCCATTTTGAAAAGTATTGGAGAACTTGTGGCAACACCGGCACCCTTCATTAAAACATTATTAAAACTATGGTCCATTTTCAATTTATCCATCATGACTTCGCGATGCTTAATTAATAAATTGTGTAGTGGGATTTTTACAGGACAAGTTTCGGTACAAGCTGCACAAAGGCTTGAAGCAAAAGGTAGGTCACCAAATTTTTCATATCCATCTAAAACAGGAGACAAAACCGCACCAATTGGACCAGGATAAATGGAACCATATCCATGACCACCAATGTGACGATAGATGGGGCATACATTTAAACAGGCACCACAACGAATACATTGTAAAACTGGCTCAAAGTCTGTTCCCAAAGCATTTGAGCGCCCATTATCTAAAATAACAACGTAAAAGTCACTTGGGCCATCACTTTCGCCAACAACTTGTTTTCCGCTGAACGAACAGTAACTAGTCAGTTTTTGCCCAACTGCACTTCTGCACAACATATTGTCTAAAACTTCTGCTTCTTTTAGACTTGGCACAATTCTTTCCATACCCATTACGACAATTTGTGTTTCCGGAATAGCCATTGTTAAGTCGGCATTACCTTCATTTGTAACAAGATTGATTAGTCCACTGTCTGCAATTGCAAAGTTGCAACCGGTGATACCTAAATCAGCTTGCATAAAATATTCGCGCAAATATTTACGGGCGAACTTAGCCATTTCTTCTGGATCATTTGTACCAGAATATCCAAGTTTTTTGAACACCTTTTGAATTTGATTGCGGTTTTTGTGAAGAGTAGGAAAAACAATATGCGTTGGCTCGTCCCAGTCATCTTCTTGTAGAATAAATTCAGCAAGATCTGTTTCCATCAACGATGTATCAGGAAGAGACAACAATACTTTGTCTAAGTCAATTTCGGTTGTGACCATTGATTTGGATTTTACAATTTTGTGGGCATTTTTCTTTTTTGCAATTTCCTTTATATAATTTGCAGCTTCCTCATCGGTTTGCGCAAAAAAAACATGACCACCTTTTTTTGTGACATTATCACTAAATTGTTCCAAATAATCAGGAAGATACTTGATGACGTGTTGCCGAATTTGTTCACCCAGATCACGCCACTGTTCCCAATTGCCAAGTTCTTCACGAGCAGCTGTTCTTTTATCCCACTGTGCGTCTTGTGCTTTTGCAACAGACTGTTGCATGAAATGATCATTTTCTGATTCTTTAACGCGTGTTAAAAAAGGTTTATCACTAGTTGATATTGTCATAATTGGCCTCCTTCTATACAGTGGTTGGTTGGTCTTTGTAGCGAATACGGCTAGTATCAACATTATGATTTAGGACTTCAGCAATGTGCATAATCTTAATACTTTCATTTCGACGGCTAAAACGGCCACCAATATTCATTAAACAAGAAGCATCTGCACTAATTAATATTTTTGCTCCTGTACTAATGACACTGTCAACTTTCTCGTCGACCATCTGTTTTGAAATTTCAGGTTCTTTGACAGAAAATGTTCCACCAAATCCACAACAATTTTCCAAGTGAGGCAATGGAACCATTTTTAAATCTTTAACTTGTTCTAATAGTTTAAAAGGCGCAGTTTTTTCACCTAGTAGACGTGTCATGTGGCAAGAACGGTGGTAGGTTGCTGTTGCATCTAACTGAGCTCCAGCATCAATTACACCTAAAACATTATAAAGAAATTGTGAAAATTCATAGCTTTTGTCTGCTAATTCTTGTGCTTTTTGTGAGTATTCAGGATCATCCTTTAAAATGTGTGGATATTCACGAAGCATAGCAACACATGATCCTGCTGGTCCAACAATATAATCCGCATTTGCGGATAACAATGCATCAATTTCATTGTAGAATACTTTGTTACTTTCTTTACGATAACCACTATTATATGTAGGCTGCCCACAACAAATTTGATCAGTGGGTAAAGCAGTTTCGCAACCAAATCTTTCTAAGACTTCTACCATTGCTTGGCCTACATTTGGGAAAAGTAGATCAACAACACATGTAGAGAAAATTGCAACTTTCATAAGACACCTCCAAGAATAAATTTGAATAGTATCGATGACTTGCGGGCCAACTAAAGGGGCGAAAGAGAGGTACTATTTAAGTCACTGCTATTATAGCTCAAATTATTTTAAATTAGAATGATTATAAAGAAAAAAGTAAAAAAGTGAACAAAAAGGTATTAAAAAAATGATTTATATTTTTATAAATATGTTATTTGAAATAAAAAAAACCAAGTCAAAGAAGATATGACTTAGGTTCTATGCACAAACATTTTTAAAATATCACTCAAGAGGGCCCTTATTTAAGTATGCACTTACCATCCAGATGACTTTTTCAGTTTCTCGTTTATAGCCATTCAAAATGTCTTGAGTTGGAAAGTCTTTTTCTTGATCAGTAACATCTATTCCAATTTGGTATTGTTCCTTTAGATATTTGAATTCAGACAATAATTTATCCATTAGTTCTGCTAAGGTAAATTGATTAAAAGCTATTTTTTCATCTGGTAGTTTAGTGTGCGCACTAAATTCAGCAATAGTTGCAAATGGGCTACCTCCTAACGCAATTAATCGCTCTGCTAATTCATCAAGTTGATTACCCAAGATTTCTTTGTATTCATCCATCAAAGGATGAAGATGAAAGAAATTCTTTCCACGCATATACCAATGGATTTGTTGAATATTATTTTGAAGTTGAGTTAAATCTGCAAGGAGTTGATTCAATTGTACTAAGGTTTTGGAATTGTTAACTTGTTTAGACATCATAGGACCACCCTTCTTTTAATGGATACTCTCATTTTATATTGAACTTTATTCACAATCAATTTAAATGCTCTTGCTTATATTTAAAAATATAATGTAATATGTACTTTTACTAATCTTAAGTGGATAGTTTAAGTTTTATCTTTTTTCTGCTCCTAACAGTGCATAAAAAGGACCAAATCAAAGTCGTTGATTTGGTCCCAAATTATCGCATATAAATGTTTGATTTAGTAAAAATTATGCTAAGCGATTGATAAAGTCAGCAAAAGTGACCATTGCCCCGCCTAAAAATTTAACAGTACCTTCGTTTTTAATTTTTAAATCATCATCTAATAATTCTGTTACATTGCCGATATATAATTCAGGTTGTTGAATAGTAGGCATGTTTAAGAATACTAAAGATTGACGAAGATGGTGATTTGCACCAAAGCCACTAATAGCACCAGGAGAAACAGTTAAAATAATAGCAGGTTTCTTATCCCAAACACTTGCGCCATAAGGACGTGAGCCAACGTCAAGAGCATTTTTTAAAACCCCCGGTACAGATCGATTAAATTCAGGAGTTGCAAAGATTACTGCATCGACAGTTTTCATTTCTTCGCGGAAGGTAGTCCAACTTTCAGGGACCATACCTTCGTCGTCTAAGTCTTGGTTGTACATAGCTAATTTGCTAATATCAATATTCTTTACTTCAAATCCTGCAGGCAATTGTGAAGCCATTTGTTCAGCAACAGCACGTGTAAATGAACCTTTTCTTAAGCTACCAACAAGTAATCCGATTGTTTTAGTCATTAAAAGCACTCCTTATTTTTTGTAAGTATTATTTAACAACTCAACTATATCAACTTGTAACAAAAAAAGCAACAATTTTATTAAAAATAATGTCGTATTATTCTTTTTTATATGAGTTAATAAATTTTTTCGTTAATTAATCTGTAACAAGATACTTTGTGATAATAAACAATATTTAAAAGTATATAATAGGGAGAGAAAATGTAGGGAGAGAAACTTTTATGGGATTTTTGAAAAAAATGTGGAATGATCGAATGCTTATGGTAACCTTGATGTTCACATTGTTAAGTTTTTTAAAGGGGTTACCACATGTAGAAGATATTGATTGGAAAACAATTTTTATACTTGCATCATTGATGATTTGCATTCAGATACTAAATGAAGTTAAATTTTTAACCTATTGTAGCAACATCCTTGTGAGAAAAGCTAAAAATGAACAGGGGTTAATGCAAACTGTTGTTTTTTTAGGATTTTTTGGGGCGATGCTTTTAACGAATGATGTGGCAATTATTACTTTGTTACCAATATATTTTAAAATTGCAAAAGCACAAAATTTACCAGTGATTTTGCCAAGCATTCTGATAACTGTGGCTGCTAATCTTGGAAGTATTTCTACACCTTTTGGAAATCCGCAGAATATTTTTTTGGTTAGTTACTATAATTTATCATTATCATATTTTTTTGAAATCTCAATTTTACTTACCATTACTAATTTGCTAGTTTTGTACCTGATTACTCATGTGAAGTTTAAGAAAAAGGAACTTACTGTTTCAAAAGAAGTCTTTGAGGAGAAAATTGCTAAGTTTAAGTTGATTATTGGTTTGGTATTGTTTTTCTCCGTACTATGCAGTGTTTTTGGATTGATTCCAAGTTATATCTCGTTAGTTCTCACAATTATTGGCTGCTTGTTTCTACAGAAAAATATTTTGAAAAAAATTGATTATAACCTTTTGCTAATTTTTATATGCTTCTTTATCATAGTAGGAACTCTCAGTCGTGGTCATTTAATAAGTATTTTTTTTGAGAGCATGTTGACATCTAAATTAATGGTTTATTTATCAGCTATAGTAACTAGTCAAATTATTAGCAATGTTCCAGCATCAATTTTATTAGCAAAATTTACTGGGTTAGCAAGTGCTGTTTTTATAGGAGTGAATATTGGAGGACTAGGGACGATGATTGCTTCATTAGCAAATCTTCTAGCATTCAAGCAATTTGTATTGTACTATCCAGAAAAACGTACTTATTTTTTTAATACGTTCACAAAAGTTAATGTTATATTACTTTTGGTTTTGGGAACAGTGGGCTATTTATTTGTTTTAGTAACATAAAAAAACTCCGTGGTCTTGGGGTTAACCACGGAGAAAGGGAGTAGAGAAAAAACGAATTTTAGTAGCCTGCATCATCTCCGTTTTGGGGAAGCGGGATGTTTTTTATCAAGACTATGGTTATAGTATAGATTCAAATTTTGAAAAAACTATGAATAATAGTTAATGAATAATAGTGATTTTTGTTAAGCTAGTTTTAAGAAGAAGTACAATATTGTACGATTATCTATATTTCTTGACAGTATAATGAAGAAACACTATCATATTAATATACTTACGAAAAATAAGAATATAATTTTAAAGGATGAAAAAAATGATAAATACAAAAAAAATGATATTCGGACTTGATTCTTTTGGAGATATTCCTACAGATGATGAGGGTAATGTTTATACACAGGCGCATGCAATTCGACAGGTGATAAGAGAAGCAAAACTGGCAGATGATCTTGGAATTGACGTTATTGCACTAGGTGAGCACCACCGTGAAGAATATGCAATATCTAGTCCAGATATGGTCTTAGCAGCAATTGCAACAATTACTAAAAAAATAAAGTTGGCTACAGGTGTGACAGTTTTAAGTTCCGACGATCCTGTTAGAGTTTATGAACGTTTTGCGACACTTGAAGCGATATCTAATGGACGTGCTGAAGCTGTATTAGGTAGAGGATCATTTACGGAGTCTTTCCCATTATTTGGATATGATTTACAAGATTATGACCTTCTTTTTGAGGAGAAGCTTAACTTATATTCTAAGTTATTAGAAGAAAAGCCAGTAACATGGGAAGGAAAAACAAGAGCCTCTTTAAAAGATGCAAATGTTTTTCCAAAGACTGAAAATGGCAATATAGCCACGAGAATAGCAGTGGGTGGGTCACCTGAATCGGTTGTCAGGACAGCAAGGTATGGCTTTCCATTGACACTAGCGATTATTGGAGGATCTCCAGAACGATTTAAGCCATATATTGAGTTATATAAAAGAGCAGCTGACAAGTTTGAAAACCCTGCATTTCCAATTGCTGTGCATTCTCATGGGATGATTGCAGACACGGATGAAGAGGCTATTGAACTTGCGTGGAACCATATTAGAAAGAGTTTTGTGAAAATAGGAAATGATCGAGGTTGGGCACCTATGTCACGTGAACAATTCGAAAGTGAAGTACAAAATGGTTCGTTTTATGTTGGATCTCCTGAGACCGTTGCTAAAAGGTTAGCAAGAATGATTAAAACATTAGGAATTGGAAGATTTGAATTAGTATATGGTGCGGGTGGATTATCAGCCAGTGCGCGGGAACATATGATTGAATTGTATGCTACAAAAGTTATTCCAAGAGTACGAGAATTATTAAGTGAGGCCTAAAAATGGGTAAAAAAATTGGAATTTTGGGAGCAGGGAAACTAGGAACGGTGTTGGGACAACTAGCTTTAAAAGCTGGGTATGAAGTGTATATTGGTGGTTCAGGTAATCCTAGTAAAATTGCCCTGACAGTCGAAGTGTTGTTGCCTGGGGCAAAAGTACTTACGGCAAAGGAAGTGGCTAAAAAAACAAATTTAATTATTCTGGCACTACCACTTGGAAAGTATAAATCGTTATCAATTGAAGAATTATCAAATAAAGTAATAATTGATGCAATGAATTATTGGTGGGAAGTTGATGGGGAGAATCCTGAATTAACAGATGTTAGTTCGTCTTCTAGTGTGTTAGTACAAAATTATTTAAAAAATAGTAAGGTAGTCAAAGCTTTTAATCATATGGGATATCATGATTTATATGATGAAGCAAAGGAAAAAGGGCATGAAGGACGCAAGGCAATTGCAGTTGTGGGCGATGCTAGTGAAGCAGTAGCTCAAGTGGCTCAAGTGGTTGATGATTTTGGGTTTGATCCACTTGTTTATGGTTCTTTAAGTCAGGGTATTCGAATGGAACCAGGGAGTCCGGTTTTTGGAGCGAATTTGAAATATCATGATCTGAAAAGGGCATTAGCTTCTTTTGAGACAACAAAACGTGGAGTTGCAGCAATAAAAGCAGGTAATCAAGCTATGAAATAAAAAAGAGGTTCGGTCAAAAGTGAAACTTAAGGCTGAACTTCTTTTTTTATTAAAGTATAATTTTTGATTCTAGGAGCACAGTGAAATCTAATAGTCTCACAAGTCTTCCATGATAAATATTTTAATTTTATTGTTGAGGCAGATTCTCCTGTTTTAAAAACGAAAGATATGTGTCCAAGTTTTTGATAGTAGAGAAAAGGCGTGGTAGATATTGAAATTGTTTGAATTTTATTTAAAGGGCAGAGATACTCAGTACGTGTAAAAAAGAGAACAGTTCTAATCATGAGTAATTCTTTTTCGTAATAAGTGACAGCTTGACTTTTTGTTTGCCAAATAGAATTAATAAAAGATAATAAGGTAAAAAATAAAATTATAACACTAAAAAGGATATACCAGTTGCCACTCCAAAAAAATAGTGGAACTAGTAATAGTAAATTTAGAAATCTAAACCTACTAGATAAGAAATAATGTGGGGGGCATGAAACAGTATGTGGTTTTTTTTGAATAATTTTCGTATTAGTGAACTCAGGTAGAATTTGCATGAGCTTTTTGGTTAATAAGTGTCCGTTTATTATTGGGAAAAGAAAGAAGTTAGTGTCACTAGCATCTTCTTTAGCTTCACTTGTTGTACCTGATGCTAACAATAATTCAACTGTTTTGATATTTAAGAGCATTTGTAATAAGGAACTATTTATTCGAATGGCCTGAATTCTTTCAATTGGAATACTTAAAGTCGTTCGTGTAAAAAATCCGCGTTTGATAATTATATGATTTAATTCTCGATAAACTGTGAACTTATAGTATTTAAAAATATTTTTAATAATAGTCCCCAAAATTGTAAGTGTAACAACAGTGATTAGGACGAAAGTTAGAATAAGTATCCCACTAGTAAATAGTTTACTTAAAAATGAATTCAAATATTTGTAAGCAAAATGACTGAACGGGTAAACTATCGTGATTAATCCTAGAATAACAGAAATAACATCAAGATCGATTAGTGAAAAAATAATAATATTATTTAAAGAAACAGAATATTGGGGCATATAAATTTGTGTTTTACCTGAATCAATAGTATTTTCCTTTCCAAGCCGTAAATTTTCAAGGAGATTATATGTAGATCTAGTTACAACTTCTAATACAATATCTTCAATCTTACTACTTGAACTAGCAGTTTCAATAGTAATACTAACAAGGTTAAATGGACGAAATAAAAACCAGGTTTTTTGATGAATTGACTGGATTCTAGAAAAAGGGATAGTTTTTTCACGTTTGAAGAAAATACCAGATTTAATTGATAAGTTTGTAGAGGTAATAGCATATTTAAATGTAAACCAGCGATATAAATTGAATATAAATGCTAAAAAAAATAAAGAACCCAAAATAGCAATGCTATAAAACCAACTAGATTTGCTTTCGATATTACGAAAAACATCGAACGCTATTAAGAGTGAAAAAGAAAATACCCAAGAGGTACTCCTTTTTAATATTACAAAGGGATGGAGCCTCTTGTAATTATACATCTTCACGAATTACCTCGACTAAATCAAGTATTTGTGTTCTTAGATTAGCTGCTGTTTTAATATCCAAGCCACTTAACAAATGAACATTTGCAGCAGTATGGATTGATAGTTCAGTCAGATGTACAAAGCGAAGAATTGGTCCCTGGGAGGTTTCTATGTGTTGTATTCTAATTAGAGGTATATATGTTGTTTTACGGAAGAAGAATCCCGTTTGAATGGCAACTTCTGTTTGGTTGATTTTGTAACGATGAAAGTAGTATCTGTAAGGAATCAAAAGAAGTGAAGCTATTGTTGCCAATACTGCAACAATAAAAAAAATTATTGCAGATTTATTAATCCAAGAAGACGTTATGAAAATATTAGTGAAAAATCGGGCTAACGAAACAATGATAATTAATATAAAAAAAGTTAATAAGTCTGATATTATCCAGGCTTTTTTGATTGCAGAAGGCATTTTATTTTTCAATAAACTATATTTGCTCATTAATATTTCCAACTTTCAAAGTATTATTTTTTAAATGTATCAAATAATGATGAAACATGCAAATACAATAATATAGACTTTTAAAAAGTAAGTATTGACAGTCTGGAAAGTATTCAATAAAATTAGAACTGTTATAGAAAAGATAACAAATATTATTCATGTCGGGAGAGTTTTCAATGAATCAAAAACTTGTTGAATTATTAGCAAAGAGACGTTCAATTTATGCACTTGGTAAAAATGTTACAGAATCAAAAGAAGAGATTGTTAGTTTGGTGAAAAAAGCAATTAGGGAGTCACCTACAGCTTTCAATAATCAATCAACACGTGCAATCGTACTTTTTGGAAATGCATCAGATAAGGCTTGGGATTTGGTAGCTGAAAGATTGAAGTCTGAAGTACCAACAGAAGAAGCATACGCAAAAACTAAAGAAAAAATCAATTCCTTTAAAGCTGGTTTTGGAACAGTTTTATTCTTTACTCATCAACCAACAATTGATGATAACAAAGCTCAATTTGCACTATATGCAGATAACTTTCAAGATTGGTCAGAACAAGGCTTAGGTGGGGCTCAACAAAGTGTATGGGCTGCATTTACTGAAAACGGTATAGGAGCTAGTTTGCAACATTACAACCCAATCGTAGATGATATGTTTAAAGATGCGTTCAACATTCCTGAAGGCTGGGTTTTACGTGCTGAAATGCCATTTGGTTCAATTGAAGCAACACGAGAAGAAAAAGCATATATGAATGATGAAGAGCGTGTTCTTGTCATAGAAGATTAATTTTAAGGGTTATTAGTATGTGTATATAAAGTGGAAAAGGACTAAGCCAAAATTTATTTTGGCTTAGTCCTTTTTGTATTTCAGTAAATTTTATACAACATAAAGATTACGGAAAGTTGAAATATAGTTGGTAGGAAGATCA
This sequence comes from Liquorilactobacillus cacaonum DSM 21116, assembly GCF_001436735.1. Taxonomy (GTDB): domain Bacteria; phylum Bacillota; class Bacilli; order Lactobacillales; family Lactobacillaceae; genus Liquorilactobacillus; species Liquorilactobacillus cacaonum. The sequence goes on along the minus strand of NZ_AYZE01000005.1, from coordinate 6,211 downwards.
AGCCCAACACTAAGATAATTTTCAAAATTTTCAAAGTTTTGGTTTATTAAAGAAAAAGCATGATCAAGATATTCTTTTTTTACATTCAATGACACTTCTAGTCCAGCTAATTTGTCAGGAGATAGCTTGTTTTTAAAGGCTTGTAAAATTTTCTTATTTGCAACTTGACGATCTATATTGGTTTGTAGATAATCTTTATAGATTTCTTCATCACTTACACCAGCAATTTTTAAAATAAGCGCTGCAGCAAAACCGGTCCGATCTTTTCCAGCAAAACAATGGAATAGTATGGGATCAGAAGCGGATAATAGAGCCATAAAAAAAGTATGATAGCCCTTTTGAGCAGAGTCACCTAAAACCAATTCTGTGTAGGCATCGAACATGTGTGACTCAATGTCATCTGATATCGTCATATTTTTAAGACTAGGATTAGCTTGGCCTGCTGTAGACATTAAATTAATATTTTTATATTCAGCATTTTTTATCTGCGAATCTGGACGATTTTCAATTTCCTCAGGTCTTCTGAAATCATAAATCTTTTTAATTTTCAATTTGTTTTCAAGAAAGGAAATGTCTTGAGAGGAAAGGTCATATAATTCTCCACTTCGAAAAAAAATGTTTTTCTTAAAGTGTCCATGGTCAGTGGAAATATCGCCAATATCTCTAATATTTATAATTGATGTTTCTTTAGCATAGTTGATAGACAAATTAATCACTCCAATGTTGTATTAAACTACAGTTTAGCTATTATTGTATACTAAGAAAGTTATAAAAAATAGATACTATAAATAATGATTACATAAAAAAGCATATTTGTTTACAATCTGTTATAATTGTGAAAAATTGATTAATTATATGCTAATGGAAACTTTTGGTTATAGAGGTATAGAATGAATAAGAATAAAAAAATATATGAAATTATCATCCATGTTATTGAACAAAAAGGAGATAGATTTACCACATCTGAATTGGCATCTGAATTGAGAATTAGTAAGCGAACATTATACGATATGTTTCCAAGTAAAGATGCCATTATTAATGAGACTATTGACTTTGTTTTTAATGATTTTAAAAATAATTGGAAAAAAGCAGAGTTAGAGGCTACGATTACTCCTTCTGAGTTATTAAAGGGGCAAGGAAAGAGTTTCCCTACTACATACGATATTGACAAATTAATCAAGTTTACAATACAAATACGTGCGGGCTATCCCAAACAATGGGCTAGGATACAGCAGAACTTAGATGAATTAAGTCAATTAATTTATGAAGCCTTTATTGAAAATGAAAATGTGCGTGTATTGACAGATACTGAAAAAAAAATATTGCAAATGATATTACAACAGACACTCACTCAACTATTGGGAGAGAGTTTTCTTGAAGAGAATAATTTAAATTTTAAGCAGACAATTATGTCCTTATTTAAACTTATTTTATTTGGAATAGGGTATTAAGTTAGTTAACAAAAGCCATTTTTAAAATTTCGGCGACATGAATTGAAACAGTATCATAGACCGCTAGAGTTGTATCATTTTGATTCAAGATTAGTGGTAATTCAGTACAGCCTAGGATGACACCATCTAGGTTATTTTTTTTGCTCATTTTTTCAATTATTGAGAGTAGTTGTTGTTTGCTTTTTTGAGTAACAATTCCCAGTTCTAGTTCAGTGGATATTATTTTATGAATAACATCAATCTGTTGTGAAGAAGGTGTTACTACATTTATACCAAAAAGTTGTGCCTGTTTTTGATAAAAGTCAAGTTCCATTGTCATTTTTGTGCCAAGTAAACCGATGTTTGTATGGTTGTTTTTTTGAATAGCATTCAAAGTTGCTGTAACTATACTTATTAATGGTAAGGGAGAAAGCTGTTTTAGGTCATCAAAAATCATATGAGGAGTATTTGCGGTTAGTACTGCAAATTCAGCGCCAGCATTTTTAAGATTAGTGATGCTATGCAACAATATTTGTAAAAGTTTTTCTTTTTGTCTGGTTTCTTCCAGAGACAGAAGCTCAAAAACATCTAAGCTGTCTATAACTATTGCGGGGCACGAATTAGGTTTTATTTTTTGAACTCCTACAATCAATTGTTGGTAGTAATCTACAGTGGAAACAGGACCCATACCCCCAACTAAACCTATTTTTTTCATATACAAACTTCCTTTGATTTAGTTTAGTAATTATATTACATTATACATTTATTTTGACTGATAGTGTTGATTAATTTTTGAGGTGAATTAATATTGGTATAGCATAAATCCTTGTGAATTTAGTAATAAGATATTTCACACGACATTTTTGAATAGTCGGAGCCGTAAGGATAAAACAATTTTTTTAATAAACAAAGGCTAAAATTCTTGCAATATGAACAAAATGGTCTATCATTATATTCAAAGAAAGCGCTAACAATTATATAGGGGATGATTTTATAATGACAGCAAATTATATTTTAACAATTGATGAAGGCACTACTAGTACAAGGGCACTAATTATAGATCATGATGGAAAAATTATTGCTGATGCTCAAAGAGAATTTCCACAATATTTTCCTCATCCAGGTTGGGTTGAGCATAATGCAAATGAAATTTGGAACGCCGTGCTTTCAACAATTGCGAATGCCTTCATTAATTCAGGTATTCAACCAAAGCAAATTAAGGCAGTAGGAATCACTAATCAGCGTGAGACAACTGTTGTTTGGGATAAGGAGACAGGGTTGCCTATCTATAATGCTATTGTTTGGCAGTCAAGGCAGACCAATGATATTGCCCAAGATCTTAAGAAAAAAAATCATTCCAAGATGATACATGATAAAACTGGCTTGGTGATTGATCCTTATTTTTCTGCGACAAAAGTAAGATGGATATTAGATCATGTGGAGGGTGCCCAAGAACGAGCAAAAAAGGGAGAACTTCTCTTTGGGACCATTGATACATGGATTGCTTGGAAATTATCAGGTGGTGAAATTCATGTTACGGATTATAGCAATGCAAGTCGTACAATGTTATTTAATATCCATAAGCTTGAGTGGGATAAAGACATTTTAAAATTATTGAATATTCCAGAAGTTATGTTACCAGAAGTCAAAAGTAATTCAGAGATATATGGGACGACTGCTAAATATCACTTTTATGGCAGTGCTGTTCCGATTGCAGGAATGGCTGGGGATCAACAAAGTGCATTGTTTGGACAATTAGCTTTAGAATCTGGAATGGTGAAAAATACGTATGGAACAGGTTCATTTATTGTAATGAATACTGGAACTAAGCCAATAATGTCAGCCAATAATTTGTTGACAACAATTGCGTACGGAATTGACGGAAAGGTTAACTATGCGTTGGAGGGTTCTGTGTTTGTTTCAGGTTCAGCAATTCAATGGTTAAGAGACTCAATGCAGTTGGTGGATAGTGCTCCAGATTCAGAAAAAGCTGCACTGGAATCTCAAAGTCAAGATGAAGTTTATGTTGTTCCAGCATTTACAGGATTGGGTGCACCATATTGGGACTCAGATGCACGAGGTGCAGTTTTTGGAATTACTCGAGGGACAACTAGAAAAGATTTTATTAAAGCGGTGTTACAATCACTTGCATATCAATCAAAAGATGTTGTTGACACAATGTTTGAAGATACAAAAATTAAAATACCAGTGTTGAGAGTCGACGGGGGTGCGTCAAATAATAATTATTTAATGCAATTTCAATCTGATATTTTGGATGTACCCGTTGAACGGGCGGAAAATGTGGAGACAACAGCTATGGGGGCAGCATTTTTAGCAGGATTGGCAGTTGGCTTTTGGGATAGCGTGGATGATTTAAAGGAAATTTTCGCGGTGGGCAAAAAATTTGAGCCTAACATGGATGAGAAGAAAAGAAATGATTTGTATACAGGATGGCAACATGCAGTAAAAGCAACGATGGAATTTAAATATAATAAAAATTAATAGGTTTGGAGGAGATATTGATGATGGCTTTTAGTTCACAAACACGTATGGATAATTTACAAAAGATGCAAGATACTGAGCTAGATGTATTGGTTATTGGAGGAGGAATTACAGGAGTTGGGATTGCTCTTGACGCACAGACGAGAGGGCTAAATACAGGATTGATTGAAATGCGTGATTTTGCTTCTGGCACGTCAAGTCGTTCAACCAAATTAGTGCATGGAGGCTTGAGGTATCTAAAGCAGTTAGCAATTCATGAAGTTGCAGAAGTTGGTTCCGAGCGTGCAATTGTATATGAAAATGCACCACATGTAACGACACCTTTGAAAATGATGCTTCCGTTTTATGCTGGTGGGACTTTTGGAAAATTCACAACGGCAATCGCATTAGATGTCTATGATAGATTAGCTAAAGTTAAAAAAAGTGAAAGAAAGTTTATGCTAGATCCCGAGGATTCACTGAAAAGAGAGCCGTATTTAAAAGCCGATGGATTAAAGGGAACAGGGGTTTATGTTGAATACCGCACAGATGATGCTCGACTTGTGCTAGAGGTTGCAAAAAAAGCAAATGAAAAAGGAGCATTATTGGCAAACTATGTTAAAGTTACAGATCTAGTTTACAATGGGCAAGGTAAGGTTAATGGGGTAAAATATATTGATCAAATTACGCAAAAAACAGGAACAATTTATGCGAAACGTGTTGTTAATGCTGCAGGCCCATGGGTAGACACAATCCGACAAATGGACGGATCAGATATAGGTAAACATTTACATTTAACAAAAGGGGTACATTTGGTTGTTGATAGTGCGAAATTTCCTGTAAAAAATGCGATATTTTTTGATACTCCTTTCAATGACAAAAGAATGATGTTCGTTATTCCTCGAGAAGGTAAAACTTATTTTGGGACAACAGATACTAGTTGGGATAAAGATGCAAAAGAACCGTCAATTACAAGTAAAGATGTTCACTATATTTTAAGTGCTGTTAACCAGATGTTTGCAATCGAACCACTTACTTTCGCAGATGTAGAGTCGGCATGGTCGGGGGTTAGACCATTGATTCAGGAAGAAGGAAAAAGCCCTTCAGAAATTTCACGCAAAGATGAGATATTCCATTCGGATTCAGGGCTTTATTCTATTGCTGGTGGTAAATTAACTGGATATCGTAAAATGGCAGAAAAAATTATTAATGAGTTGGCTAAGGACTTTGCACAGGAATATGGAGACTATCATTATGTGGATACACAGACCGAAAAATTAGCGTTGTCAGGAGCTGATGATAGGGGAAGTCAAGGTTTTAAGGAATTTTTGCCAGAAGCAGTTAAACGCGGAATTGATTACGGGTTGGATGAAAATGAAGCAGAGGCATTGGTACATCGTTATGGTCTGAATGTCGATGAAGTTTACAAATTCTTAGAAGAATCCAAGGAAGCAGATACAGAATTGGAAGCAATTGATTATGCGCAACTACATTATGGGCTGGAAGACGAAATGGTAATTCATCCTATTGATTATTTATTACGTAGAAGTAGTCAAATGTTATTTAACTTTAACCATATGGACGAAGTATACGGAAAAATAGTTGATGAAATGGCTAATTATTTTGATTGGACAGATGAGACAAAGGCAAAGATGTTAACCGAAGTAAAAAGACAAATCGAAATTAGACAATCCTTCAAGAAGGACGAAGTTATGAGTTAAATATTTTAATATAGTATAAGTAAAAAATTGATAAATAAAAGGGACCAAATCAAAAAATAAAAATTTTGACTTGGTCCCTTATTATTTTGCTTAGTATGAGTTGCGCATAACATATAATGAATACACATGATATGTTTCTAATAGTATAGCAAAAGGTTATTGATTACTAAATCTTTTACTACTTTATTGTTAAGGACTGTCCAACATAAATAATATCAGATGTTAAATTATTTGTAGATTTAATTTGCGTAACAGTAGTACCATATTTCACAGCTAATTTCCACAAAGAATCGCCAGATTTAACAGTATAAACGGTTGCAGAAGAGCTACTAATCGAGCTGGATGTATCATTATTGGAAGTAGTAGACTGTGAGGAAACTTTAAGTACTTGACCGATATAAATTGTGTTCGTATTTAAAGAATTTAATTCTTTAAGTTTGGTTATAGTTAAGTTATATTTATTAGCAATTACCCACAAAGAATCGCCGGATTTAACAGTATAGCTAGAAGAAGTGTTGCTAGCTGAACTAGAACTAGTTGAAGAAGAGTTATTAGAACTAGAACTACTGTTATTAGAAC
>NZ_AYZE01000016.1 GCF_001436735.1 Liquorilactobacillus cacaonum DSM 21116 | reverse complement strand
GAGACCCTACACATTTGATTTGTCGAAACTTTGTTCAGTTTTCAAAGGTCTACATACAAAATGTATAAATATTTATTTTATGAATATTTATATTATATTTGTTTATCTATTATACTTTATACCATATAGATGTTATTGTCAACAATTATCTTTCATAATACTTCTTCAAAAATAATTTCGTATCGCAACAACATTGAATACTATACACTCAAGTAAGAAACCCGTCAAGAAAAAATTGACAAATATTATCTTCCCCAACAATATTCGATTTATATCTTTTTTGAATATCCTAACTATTTTATTGTATAAATAAAAATAATTCGTATTTTGACTTAATCCCTGGCTAAAAAAAAGACTTCACTCAGTAATAATTTATTTATTACCGGATGAAGTCTCTTTTTTATTTTATTTTAGCAAGAAAATATTTCTTTTTCCCACGACGTGCAATTACAAATTTACCTTCAAATGATTTTGACGGGTTAATTATATAGTTTGCATCCTGAATTCTTTCTCCATTTATATAAATAGCTCCATTAGCTACATCTTCGCGTGCTTGGCGTTTAGATTTTTCAATCCCACTCAGCACCAACCATTCAATAATATTCAGTGCTTCATTACTAACTTCTACTGTCGGCATTTTTTTAAATCCTTGCTCTATTTCTGCCGCTGTTAATGTTTTTACATCTCCTGAAAAAAGTGCCTTTGAAATATGTTGCGCTTGAACAACGGCATCTTTTCCGTGAACAAAAGCTGTTACTTCTTCTGCAAGTCTTCTTTGTGCCTCACGCTTTTCTGGCTCATTTTTGACTTTATCAGCTAAACTAGCAATCTCCTCTTTGCCAAGAAAAGTAAAATATTTCAAATACTTAACTACATCACGATCATCTTGATTTAACCAAAATTGATAAAATTCGTATGGTGTCGTTTTCTCTGCATCAAGCCAAACTGCACCACCTGCAGTCTTCCCAAACTTTGTTCCATCAGCTTTTAACATTAATGGTATTGTCAGCGCAAATGCTTCTGTACCAGAACCTTCAATCTTGTGAATCATATCAATACCAGATGTGATATTCCCCCACTGATCTGCACCACCTATTTGCAATTCGATATCTTTTTCTTCCAACAGATGATGAAAATCAATTGACTGTAGTATTTGATATGTAAACTCTGTGAATGAAATTCCGCTTTCAAGTCGACTAGAAACAACTTCTTTATTCAACATTGTATTTATACTGAATAATTTGCCATAATCTCTTAAAAAACTTAATAAATCAATCTTAGATAACCATTCATAATTATTCAGCACAGTAATATTATCTTTACCAAACAATTGCTTCATCTGGGCAGTTAGCGCTTCTTCATTATGATGAACCTGTTCCATCGTTTGTAGAACTCGTTCTGAACTTCTTCCGGATGGATCACCAATTGATCCAGTTCCCCCTCCAATAATAATATGTGCACGATGACCAGCCATTTGAAATCTTTTAAGCATCATAAACGGAATTAGATGTCCTATATGAAGACTATCACCCGTAGGATCAACCCCACAATACACACCAATCGATTTTTCTTCGACTTTCTTTCTCAATCCAACTTCATCCGACATTTGGTTAATTGCACCGCGCCAAGTTAACTCATCAATAATATTCATTTTCTCCTCCTAATAAAAAAGTCCCCAATACTATTCTGTATTAGGGACGAAATTAATTCCGCGTTACCACCCAAGTTGTCACTTAAAGCAACCACTCTAGCACCAATAATGAGGTGAACCAATAACAATAAAATTCAAATAGTGTAATTCGGGTTAATAATTTGTCTTGATTCACAGCATCCATCAAGTTTCTGTAACAGTGACTATTCCCTACTATCTATCTCATTACTTCTTAACAAAAAAAGTATAACTTAAGCACTTCGCCTTGTCAATCAAACACTAATTTTAGTATCAATTTTCTTTTGACAATCTGGACAAATTCCATAAACCTCGTATTGACTATTCAAAATTCGATAACCAGTTTTTTTTGTTGCAAGTTTTTCATTTTCTTTATACGTATCATCAAATACATCAACAATTTTATTACAATTCACACATATCACATGATAATGAGGCGTCTCAAAATAATCGTATCGCATATGTCCACCACTATCAGCTGCAATTTCAATAATTAAGTTATGGTCTACAAACAATTGCAGTGTATTGTATACAGTTGCTAAGCTTACACTAAAACCATTTGTTCTAACATATTTAAAAATCATCTCAATAGATGGATGTGCATGCGATGTCATTAGGTATGACAAAATTACCTGCCTTTGTGGCGTATTCTTAATTTTGTTACTTCTTAGTTTATTCGCGGCCACCAACAATGTATTTTGTTCTTGCGTTGCCATCGTGTTCACTCCTCAATGATTTAAATGATAATAATTCTCAATAACAATATTATACCCTACTCAATCAAATGTCTATCATTGTCCCACCATCTCTTCAAAGTCAAATACATAATGTGCCGAGCTTCTCCCATTTTTAGACTTTATTCGCAACTGTGCGGGCAATTGTTCACGTAATGCACTAACATGACTAATTATTCCAATCAAACGATTTTTCCCCTCTAGTGTTTGAAGTGCTTCTAAAGCAACTTGTAATGACTCATCATCTAATGAACCAAAACCTTCATCAATAAATAATGCATCAATTTGAGTCCCGCCATTTATACTTTGGATAACTTCAGACATAGCAAGTGCTAGACATAATGCTGCAATAAAGCTTTCACCTCCAGAAAGTGTCTTTACGCTTCTAGATTTTCCTAAATCACCATCGAAAACATCTAATTCTAGCCCTGTATCTGTTGCATAGGTCCCATTACTTTGATCAATTTCAAAGTAATAACGATCATTTGTTAAATTGCTTAGTCTTAAATTAGCTACTACCAAAACTTGTTTTAAATATCGACGTAACACGTATCGCTCTAGTCCAAGTTTCACTTTTCCTTTTCCGCCTATTACCTCAAGTAATTGATTCCACTGAGCATCTATTTTAAGTTCATCTTTATATTCATCCCAAGTTTTTTTCACTGTTGCAGCCACTTTGGTAATCTCATTATATTTTTGTGTTTTTTCTGAATATTCATCAAATAAAAATTGTTTTTGTTGTTTCAACTTGACTACATTTTCTTCCAACTCCTTAATATCGATAAAGTTTTTTCCTTCAGTTCTCTTTTTTAAATCAGCTACTTGTGTGGTTAACTTAACCATTTCGTTTTGATAATTTCCAATTTTTTCTTCAAGCAATTCAATTTCTTTTGTTTGCTTGAGCCCAACTTGCATCAATTCAAAGGTTAGATTTTCATCATGTTTTTTCATAATGATTTTAAGTTTTTCAGTATTTGCTTGGCGCTTAGTTTTTAGTATTTGCTGAGCTTCATTGAGTCCATCCACTCTTTCAACCAAAGTCGTAAAATTACTATTAACTCTCGTTAATTCTTCATTCATTTTAGTCTGCTTAGTTTGAAATTCGTTAATTATCGCTTGTTTTTGCGCTATTAAATCTTCCAATTGCATTATCGTATTTATTTCTTCTGGTAACTCTTTTCGAAGTGTATTAAGTTCTGTTTCAAGTTTAGCAATGCTTAACCTCAATATTCGTTCATTTTCACTGAATAGCTCAATTTCATTTTCACTTTTATTTTTTCTGTCATTTAGTAAGACAATCTCTTTTCGGGCCTCATTAATTTTCTGCTTTTTCTCCTCTAATTCACCCGAAAATAACTTTAACTTCTTTTTTTCTACATCTATTTCTTTTTGAATCGATAAAAAATCATCCTCGCGAAAATCCATAACACCCATTAACTTTGCGGTTTCGTTAGAAATATCAGTACGTAGTTCCGTTAATCTTTCTTTATTAATCGTTATTTCACCTGATATTTTCCCAACCGATACCGCTAATTTTTTTTGCTCATTGGCAGCATCTTCAACATCTTTTTCTGTAATTTCATTGATTATTTCTGCTGCCATTTCAGATTTAGGATGTTCGAGTGCGCCACAAAGAGGACATGGCTCGCCTGGCTTGAGTCTCTTACTTAAAATAATAATTTGATTTTTTGCTAATTGAGCGTCTAATTTTTCATATTTTTCTTTTGCTAACAACATCTGGTGCATTTGACTTTCTAGAGTCGTATTTTGATTTTTTAAAACATTCCTAAGTTCTGTAACCCGTTCATATTGTTTAGCTACTGCATTTCTTATTTTATCAGCCTCATTTAACTTACTTTCGGACTTTTGTAATCGTAATTCCTGCTTAGCTATCTCACTATCTTCATCAACAATTTTTGTTTGTCTTTCAACTTCTTTGGTGATTACTTTTAATTCTTTTGATATTTTTGTGCTCTTTACGGTGTTTAATTTATCCTCATTTCGAAATTCCAGCAACTTATTATCAAGTTTTTCAATATGTTTCATGTAATCTTTTTTCCTATTTAAATCCTTGACTACATCAGCCAGTTTTTCAATTTCTGTTTCTTTTGTATTTAAAGCATGTAATTGTTCCTTAATTGTCGCAGCATTTTGTTTGATAATCTGTTTTTCTTTATTAGCAATTTCCAACTTAATGTTAGTTTCTTTAAGATTCTTTGTTTGGTCAATTATACTTACAACTAACGGCCCATGTGTTTGGTACCATTTCAACTGATTTAATTTTCCTTGCACATTTCTAAGCCACTCATCATCTTTTATTTCAGCAATTTTATTTTCTACTTCTGTTAGTGTTTTTAAGTCCCGTTGCAAAAGACGATTTTGTTCTAATAAGTTTTGGGCATCTTCAATCTTTTTTTCAGATTCTTTTACTTTTAAACTGCTAAGATGCTGTTCTTCTCCTATTTTTTTAATTAATTCATCGGCAGTTCTAATCCACGAAACAATATCAATTTGATCATCAATTTCGGTAACTTGGCTTTTCAAAACATCAATTTTGTGTTGTTTTTCCTGTGTTTTATCATGTGTCTTTTTTGCTCGATTTTGAATTTCATCTGTCCATTTTTTAAACAAACTCGTCGTAAATAACTCTCTTAACAATTTTTCTTTTTCATTACTGTCAGAATCCAAAAAGTTTCTAAATTTCCCTTGTGGTAACATTATTATCTGCGTAAACTGTTCCAAAGTTAGATGGATTAGTCCCTGAATAAAATTATTTACAACACTTACTTTGTTCAGTTCCATTTCCGTTCCATCAATTTCTTGATACTTCAATGTCACTACCATATTTTGTACTTTTGTCCCAGTTCCACGCTTTTTTGTAATAATTTGTTTTGGCTGACGCATAATTTTATATATCTTATTTTGATGTTCAAAAATAAATTGGACCTCAGTTTTTTCAGAATCTTTTGCAAATCCAGATCTCATAGCTGATGCTTCTCGATCATCTCCCGAAGTACTCCCATATAAAGCAAAACACATTGCATCAAAAATAGTTGTTTTGCCACTTCCGGTTTTCCCACTAATTAAAAAAAAAGGCTGCTCAGCAAATTTTGTAAAATCAATTTTTTGGTGTGCATATGGTCCAAAGTTTGTCATTTCAATTTCCAATGGTCTCATTTCATTTCACCACCATTCACATATTCCAGACTATCCGTCGCCCATTTTTCTTGAAGTTTCGTCATTTTTTCTCCTGTCATATCCTCAAAAAAACTCCCCAATAGCTTCATCGGATCTAACTCAAATACATCAGCTTCATCTTTGGGAATCTCTAAAACTTGGTTTTTTCTAGTTAAACTTATTATTTTAGGATAAAACTCGCGTAAGTTATTCATGACATTTGGAATGACAGCATTATCCTTTAAAGTAATTGCTACAAAGTCACTCTCCTTCATCCCAGTATATATTCTTGGCGATATCAGATTTTCGTAGTTATCTTCGAGTAAAATTATGTCATTTAAGGGTTTTAAAGGTACAAATTCAATTTGAAAGGGTTCCGTATCTACAATCCAGACTCCTTTAGTCGTTTTGGCTTCAGATACTGAAAACTTTACCGGTGAACCGCTATATTTTACTTTTGGATTGTGTAAAGCATTCACATCATGAAGATGCCCGAGAGCAACATAATCAAAATCATCAAGTATATCTACCGGAACAGCATTCAGTCCACCCACTTCAATCTTAGTCTCTGATTCTGTCTTTGTACTCCCTGCAGCAAAAAAATGTGCAACCAAAACATGTTTTTTTTCAGAATTGAACCGCTTTTTCATTTGGCAAATAATCTTTTCAATCACAGTTGTTAAATCATTTAACGATTCATCTTCAAAAAAATTCCTAGCTTGAAATAATTGGAAATATGGTAATAAAAAAAATTGTGTATCCGGAAATTCAATAGGAGTCATTGCCTCTTCTACAGTTGTATTCAAAAAATATTGTGTTTCCTTGAACCATTCATGTCCTGTATTTAACCTTACTGCTGAATCGTGATTGCCACTAATTGCTAAAATTGGCTTTTTCAATTTTAGATTTAACTCGACAATCATTTTATTGAGTTGTTTTACTGCATCTTCGCTTGGTAATGCTCGATCATATAAATCTCCTGCAACCACAACTGCATCAACTTTCTCTTGCACTGCAATTCTTGAAATTTGTGCAAATGCATCCTCTTGTTCCCTAATTAATTCATAACCATAAAGTTTTCTTCCAATGTGCCAATCTGCTGTATGTAAAAAACGCATTTAAATCCCACCTTTTTTGCGAACGTTTGTTCATTATAAAGTATATCATAACTCTTTTATCTATTAGATGTAGTATAACGTTAAAAGGCCTATACAAAAGTTATCTTCTGATATAGACCTCAATTTATTAAAATATGTTGTATATCCCAAAACTTTCTATTAAATGTTAAATATCCACAATCAGATTACTTTACATTCATCAAAATCAATTTGTATTACGCTTGGCACAAATCCATTGAAAACTATTTATTACGTAACGCGGCAATTTGTCGAACCATAGATAATTCTTCATTTGTTGGCACGATCATTATTTGTGCAGATGATGCTGGATTTGAAATCAGACCTTCCTCATTTTTTTCATTAGCTTCACTATCTAGCTTAAGGCCTAGAACCTGTAGCTTTTCAATTATTAAAGCACGCAAAGCCCGATTATTTTCGCCAATTCCACCTGCAAATACCAAAACATCTAAGCCGCCGAGTTCAGCATAATAACTACCAACATATTTGATAATTCTATTAATAAAAATATCAATCGCCAATTTCACGCGCTCTTGACTAGCATTTGCAAGTAAATCTCGCATATCTGGTGAAAGTCCTGAAACTCCCTGCAATCCAGAATCCTCATTCAACATCAATAATACTTCCTCAACACTTAACGATAGTTTTTTCATCAAATAAGGAATAATTGAAGGGTCAACATCCCCCGCACGTGTTCCCATTGTCAAACCGGTTAATGGAGTAAAACCCATAGAAGTATCAAATGCTTTTCCATCTTTTTCAGCTGCAACTGATGCTCCACTTCCCAAATGTAAAGTAATCATTTTTAGAGAGTCTAGCGGCTTCCCTAATAAGCGAGCTGCCCGATGTGAAATATAATCATGGCTAATTCCATGTTCACCATATCTTCTAATTCCAAATTTTTTTGTATAATCATAAGGTATACTAAAAATCGCATTCATTTCAGGTAAATCTGTAAAAAACTTGCTATCAAAAACTGCATATTGAGGAATTTCAGGAAGAGTCTGCTTCATAATATAAACATATTTCACTTCCATTGGATTATGTAATGGGGCAAAATCATTCATTTCAGCAAGTTTCTCCAGGTTATCTTCTGTTAATTCAATCGCTCCTTTAAAAATTTCCCCTCCTGCAACTACACGATGACCAACCGCTTCAATCTCGCCTAATTCTGCAATAATTTTTAATTCTTGCAATTTTTCAAAAATTAATTCTGCCGCATTTTCATAAGTTAAATTGTCAATTTTAATCTCATATTTTTGTTTTGCATACTTAACTTCAAATATAGACCCTGGCATATTTATTCGTTCTACAAGTCCCTTTGCAACGACCTTTTCATCACTCGCTTCAAATAACTTCCACTTCACTGATGAACTTCCTGCATTTACCAAGAATACTTTACCCAATTAGAGCACCTCCATTGTTATTATTACGATTATATCGTATTTTTTTGTCTCTTTCACTATAACTTTAATTTTTGTCAAAATTCACTAATCGTTATAAAATCATGGTAAAATTTCTATAATATTAGACACGAGGTAACTTACATGATTACAAAACATATAATAGAAAGAAAAAATAAAAACTTCATTTGGTTCGATATTCAAGATATTGATATAGAGGATCAAAAAATACTTTTGGAAGAACATGAGTTAACTGCAAAAAATCTTGCTTATGCAACCGATAAATACGAACGTGCCCGCTATGAGCATCAAGATGACTTAGACCTCTTAATCTATAATTCGCCACTTAAAAAAATCGATGTTACGAATAGTTTTGTACTTGAACCAATTACCTTTATTGTAAAAAAAGATACGCTTTTTACATTCAGATCTAAAGCACTTTATTTGAACATTCAAGAAGTACTCAAAAGAGCAATTGCTGAAGATGAAGAATCATCCCTGATGAGTTTTATTCTAACAATCTTATATGCAATAACCATTCGTTACCAAAAAACAATTGACTCGTTAAATAAAACACGTGACCGCTACTTAAGTGAGTTAAATCATAAAATAAGCAATCAACAGCTGCTTGAATTGTCAAATGTCGAACGAAGCTTTGTTTATATTGCAAGTGGAATTAAAACAAACTTGTTAGTTCTTAACAGTATTACTGATTCTGAGGTAATTACTCAGAAAAATTCAAAAGACAAAAAAAGACTACATAGTATCACTGTTGAAGCTCATCAAGCAGAACAAACTGTTTCAATTGCCTTGGATGTTACAGAACGAATCTCATCAACAGCAAATAATCTATTAAACAATAATTTAAATGATGTAATGCGATTTTTAACAATTTGGTCACTAGTATTAACAATTCCTACTATTATCACTGGATTCTATGGAATGAACGTGACATTACCCTTTGCAAATGGACCAATGGCATGGATAAATATATCAATTGCCACAATTATTATCATAATAATTCTAGTTATTTTCTTCAAAATCCGCAAACTTTTTTGAATTTGTTGCAAAACACTGCAATATTTGTAATCTTTCAGAGATTTTGCATTAAAAAAGAGATTGTCAAGTAATAAATTACTTTTTTTTGCATTTTTTTTTGAAAATCTTGCATTTTAAAATACTTTTTCAATCATTTTTGTCATAAATAACAAAATGTCTCAAAAGTAGCACAGTTTTAAGCTTATTCACTACTTTTTTTCAAATAAATGCATTTTTTATATTACAAAATGTTACAAAAACACTAAAATATTACAAAATGTTGCTTTAGAGTAATGGTTTTGGCATTTTCTTGTCACATTATCTATATATACTATTCATTGTTGGAACATGAAGGGTAGCAAATGCTACAAGACAAAATACAGGAGTGAATATATAAATGGATATTAAGAAAATTTTATTGTCAGCCGCAACAGTTACAGGCATGTTGACAGCTGGTACAGTCGCAGCTAATGCTGATTCTGTTACTGTAAAAGCTGGCGATACAGTTTCTGAATTAGCCAATGAATACAACACTACGGTTGATTCTATTGTGCAACAAAATAGTTTACAAAATAAAAACTTAATCATTGTTGGTCAAAAACTTGAAATTGGTGGAACAACTAGCTCAAATAGTGTGGCTACAACTGCTACACAATCTCTAGCAACAACTCCAGTAACAACAAGTAAAGCACCAACTACACCAGCAGCAAGCACAACTAGTGCTGTACCTGCAAAAACTACAACTGCTACAACATACACAGCAGCAAGCTCATCATCCGCAGAAGTAACTGCTCGTAATTGGATTGCTGCTCGTGAATCAGGTGGTTCTTATACTGCAAGAAATGGCCAATATTATGGTAAGTATCAACTTTCAGCATCATATCTAAATGGTGACTATTCTGCTGCTAATCAAGAACGTGTTGCTAATAATTACGTTATCAACCGTTATGGATCATGGCAAAATGCCGTTAAACATTGGCAAGCAAATGGTTGGTACTAAAATATCCAACCACATTTTAAATGATTTTATCTATAAAAAGACATTGGGTTAAAGTTACCCCAATGTCTTTTTTTTATACAATAATTAATTTTAATTATCTTCCTTCAAAGTCCCATCCATGATCTCATATACTCTATCTGCATATTGTTTTAATCTCAAATCATGTGTCACAATAATAACCGATTTATTTTGCTCATGTGCTAAATCTTTGAACAGATTTCCCACTTCAGTCACTCTTTGTGAATCTAATGCAGCAGTTGGTTCATCAGCAAAAATTATTGCCGGATTTGAATAAAGTGCCCGAGCAATTGCTACACGCTGCCTTTGTCCCCCTGATAATTCTTTCGGATATTGATCCAATAAATCTTCAATTCCAAGTTGATTTATAATCTTTTTAAAATCATCATCGCTTAAATTTCCTTCTCTTTTTACCCGCTTTGCTAACTCAAATTGTTCTTTTACCCTCAGATAAGGTACTAAGCTATAATTTTGCAGTACAAATCCAATTTTTTCTAACCTAAGTCGCTCTCTTTGTTTCTTACTTAAATTATCAAGTTTCACTCCTTCAATAATAACTTCTCCAGAAGAAGGTGTTTGAATTCCACCCGCAATTGTTAAAAATGTACTTTTTCCAGAACCAGAAGGACCAAGTACTAAGCATAGTTCGCCTTCTTGTGCCTTAAAATTAACTTCAGTTAACACATGAATTCTGTTCTTTTTTTCTCCAAAATACTTATTAATTTCATTTAAAATTACAGTAGCCATTAATTAACCTCCAATCACAGTTACTGGGTCAACTTGCGTAACTATTTTTATTGGGACAATTACACCTAATAAGGCAACGATAATCAACCCAAGGGCTACAGTTCCAAGCAACGGAATACTAAAATACATTGGTACAGTAGCTGGGATAAATTGTGCAGTTAATCCTGTCAGGCCAGTTCCAATTAATAGACCACTTATTACAATCAATATAGATTGTGAAATAGTTGCACGCACAAGAATTCCGACCGGCACACCTTGAGCTCGCAAAACTGCATAATTTTCAAGCTTTTGCATTGTTAAAATGTACAGGAATACTGCAACTACAACTAAAGAAATTACCATTAAAAAACCTATCATAAATGTAAACGTGGTTGTTTGAGCCGAATAACCTGGCAATTTAGTTATAAACCTTTTTAGGGAATAACTTGTTACATCACTATTTTTAAGATGCTTTACCTCTTTTTTTTGTGAAACAACAGCACTTGTTGCAAATGTTGGACCTGCATTTTTTAGCACCTTAGCTGCATTAATCGAACCATATACAACTGGTGCAATATTTAATTTTGCATCTTTTACAAAACCACTAATTACAAAGCTATTTCCTCCTGAATTCAGTTTTATTTTATCCCCAATTTGATACCCATCTTGTTTCAACGAGCTATCTACTAGCACTTCATTGGACTTAATAGGTTTCTTACCATTTAGAATTTTCATATTCTTCATAATAAACTGCGTATAATTTAGTCCTATAAACTGGGCGCTTTCTTTACTTTTATTAGTCCCACGAACTACTATGGGAACCTGAGTAACCACTGCAGTTTTTTTATTTAATTTTATATTAGCTAACTGTTTTCTTGTGATTACAGATTGCGTCATGCTTGTGTTTGCATCACTATTCAATGCTACACTTTGAATATTCCAAGATTTTATTGCATCTGTATTTTGCCTTGCCAAGCCTTGCGCTAAACTTGTTAAAATAAATATTAGGTAGCTAACTAAGACTATCATCGCAATAATTAAGGCATATCTTAATTTTTCATACTTCATCTCTTTAAGTGCGAGAAACATAGCATCAACCTTCCTTCATTAATTTTTGAACAGATTCGTCTAAATACCCAATTAATTGGTCTTTCATATTCGGATAAAGCAATATCTGTTTAATTACTTCATGTGCAAGAATCATCACTGCCCATTCACTATAAGAACTAGGTTTCTTAGTGAATTTATTTTTATTTTCTTTACCTAAAGAGCTCTCATTTACACACAAATGCATTCTTATATATTCAAAATAGGCACTAGCAGTCGTTTGCTCTACAAATTCGCGAACCGTTTTTACATATGAACAAGTTGTTATTTTTTCGTTCAAAATAGGAGCATGAACCTCACTTAAAACAACTTTATAAACGTACCAATATGCATCATTAATGTCCGTAAAATACTTATAAAAACTCCCTCTAGAAATAGCTACTTCCTTAATGATTCTAGCCACCTGCGCTTGTTCCAGTGGATATTCCCCAAATTCATTTAGCAATGCTTGAAATATTCGTTTCTTTTTTTCTGCAGATAAATTTTCAAACGTCTTTAAAACCACTTCACTACCCTCCCATCATTGGTGACACCGTGTCACCAATGATTAAATGTTATTCTACAAAATAGCAAGTGTCAATCATTAACCCTCACCTTTGACACAATAAAATGAGTTTCTAAAAAAAAAAAGCAAAATCAAAAGATAAGTTTTGATTTTGCCCGCTACTATGCTAATTAAACTTGTGCCATAATCCAGTCATAGATATCTCGTGGTGCTTGACGATCTACCGTATGACCACTCGAGTACTCATGATAAGCAACATTGTCTGAATACTCTCCTAAAAATTTGGCAATTCTTTGCCCAACCGTTGGTGCAAAAAGTGGATCTTTTTTCCCCTGCGAAATAAAGAAATTTGTCTTTACTTTTTTGTCAACAAGATTTTTCTTTGCTTCTTCAACATAAAATTCTGGCAAACGTCCACTCAATATAACCACCGTATCTAACCAATTAGGATAAAAAATTCCTAACCCTATATTCAAGATTGCTCCTTGGCTAAAGCCTAAGCTAAACAATGGATTTTTTTCTAATTTTTCTGTCTCCAAAATACTAACAACTTCATCATGGATATCTTTAACAACAGTTCCAATTATCTCTTGTTCAGTTTTTTTGGTAAACTCTGGTATAAAATATGTGTATCCACCACCGTAGCCAAGGTCACCTTGAAGATGTAGCTCAATCACTTCTCTTCCAAAGACTGGAATTAATGGTCTTAAATCAAGGTAAGATGACCCCATTCCATGTAACGTCAATGCCACTGGTGTTTCTTTTGTTATTTCATTTTTGGGGTAGATAATTTCATATTTATATTTCATTTCATTTCTCCTAACCTAATCAACTTAATTAATGAAATTATAAACTGAAAGGGTCGACATGTAAATAAAAAAGTAACAAATAAAAATAATAATATTCATCTATTTAAAAAAATTATGTGCAATTTCTTTGTAAGTCTCAATTGTATTCATATAACTATTAATACTTGTGGCTTCGTCAACCTGATGTGCCACTTCCCACGTATCTGGTCCTAAAATAACAACTGGTAAATTAGGATATTTTTGTACATAAACACTTGCATCAGTTGCACCATTTATTATTCCAAGACTTGTCTTACTGCCAAAATTATTTTGTGCTGCTTTAATCACTTGTGCTACAAAATTATTCTCTTTTAAAGTGCTCATCGGAAAAAAATCATGAATTATTTCAAGTTCTAATTGACAATTATATTTTTTATTTAGCTTTCTAATTAACTCATTAAGCATTTCTTTTACTTTATGATTGTTCATAACCCTTGTTGGCCGAATATTTCCATACAATATAGCATAATCAGGAATAATGTTAACTTGGCTTCCACCAGAAATCGTAGTAATACTATGCTTAAATTCACCTAGAATTGAATCAACTGGACTATTGGCAAATACTTTTTGCTCTGCATTTATAAAATAATTCAATCCAATGATTGCATTCATTCCTTTTTCAGGATTAGAACTATGAACTGCCTTGCCATAGCTTTTCACACAATAATTTAATGATCCAGAATGTGCATAAATGACTTTACCTGCTGTGGGTTCCCCAACAATCATTGCAGAAACATCATCTAGCTCAGCACCTTTTATCAATCGATATGCACCTTTAGCACCAAACTCTTCACCCGATGTTGCAACTAATTTTATCTTTCCAGCAATCTTTACCTGTTCTTCATTTAATTCAATCATTGCAATGACAGCTGCAGCCAATCCGCTTTTCATATCAGCAGAACCGCGGCCATAAAGTTTATCGCCAACAATCTCAGCACCAAAAGGCTTGTACTTCCATTGTTTCTGTTCTCCAATTGCAACAGTGTCTTGATGCCCTTCAAAACAAAGCACAGCTTCACTCCCAGTACCAATTTCAGCAATCAGATTTGCGCTATTTTCGCCAAAGTAATCAACTTTTACTTTGATATTATTCTCTTTTAATTTTTTTTCTAAATAGTTTGCAATTTTTGCTTCATTACCGTTGACTGAATTTATTTTAATTAAATCACTCAGTAATTCAATTCTTTGACTTTCATTCATTTCATTTTCCCCCTTACTGAATTATAAAAAAATAGTGCAAACTCATCCATAGAAAAGTCACACCAAACTTGTTATCATTTTTTTCTGAAATTTTTAAAATCCAATATCTTGTCCTTAATTATAATCGCATTTTTTACAGAACTCGGATTATGTGCGATTTGATACTTGAGATTATCAAGCACATCTATTATGTTACGTAACTCCTTAATTTCTTGCGAGACGTCTTCATCAACCTCGCCCACAGCTTGTAGGCTAACCAGATTCTTTACAATCGTCTGATATCGAATAATTGCAAAAACAATATTTATATTAGAAGAAATCGTTCGTGGGTTCTCTAAATCTGAATGTTTTTCAAGCAGTGCATAAATCTCAGGATAATAACGTAATGCAACGGTATATAAAGGAAAGTAACGGTTAAATACTTGTTCTTCAGTTTTAAAGCCAAACTTATCAATCTTTTGTTTTCCCATTTTTTCTCCCCCACAACAAATTATCTATCTAAAAATCAATTGGTTTTTTGACATTATCGCCAAAATAATACAAAATTGCTTCCAATATTCGCTCACTAGCATGTCCATCACCATATGGATTTTTTGAATTTGCCATTTTTTGGTAGACGTCCTCATTATCTAGTAAGGAGTTCATTTGTTTCTCTACCTCGAGCTGACTGGTTCCAACTAATTTTAGAGTCCCCGCCTCAACACCTTCTGGTCTTTCTGTTGTGTCTCGTAAAACTAGAACCGGTTTTTTCAAAGCTGGGGCTTCTTCTTGCACACCACCTGAGTCAGTCATAATATAATAACTTCTCGCGCATAAATTGTGAAAATCCACAACATTTAATGGCTCAATCAAATGAACTCGTTTAATATTACCTAATATTTGCTTAGCCATTTCCCTGACTTTGGGATTTAAATGCATTGGGTAAACAACTTCTACATTTTTATTTTGTTCAACAACTTGCTTTACTGCAGTAAAAACTTGTTTCATTGGTTCTCCAAGATTTTCACGGCGATGCATCGTTAATAGTATTATTTTGTTTTTTTCATTTATTTCATCTAACACCGCATGCTGATAACCATCTGTAATTGTTTCTTTAAGAGCATCAATTGCAGTATTGCCAGTAATAAATATCTGATCATCACGATGATTTTCTGCCAATAAGTTCTTTTTGCTCTGGTTTGTTGGTGCAAAATATAAATCACTTAACACGTCTGTCATCTGTCGATTCATTTCTTCAGGATAAGGTGAATATTTGTTCCATGTTCTTAACCCCGCTTCGACATGTCCAATTGGTATCTGGCGGTAAAAAGTTGCAAGTGCAGCCGCAAAGGTTGTCGATGTATCTCCATGTACTAGTACTATATCTGGTTTTTCTTTATCTAAAACATGGTCTAATAGCTGCAAAACACTCGCAGTAATATCACCTAACGTTTGATTTTTTTTCATAATATCAAGATCATAGTCTGGTACAATATTGAAGATTGTCATCACTTGATCAAGCATTTCACGGTGTTGTGCTGTAACAACCGTTATGGATTCAAAAAATTTTGCTTGTTTTTTTAATTCCAATATTACAGGTGCCATCTTAATTGCTTCAGGTCTCGTTCCAAAAACCGTCATTACTTTTAATTTCTTCAAAAATGCCACCTCGAATTCTCTAATTGTTGTATTAATTGTACTACAAACACCATTTTCCTGAAATAGGAATTCTAATTAGCAAATTTTTTTTTAATTTCACACCATCTATTTTAAAATTTGGCTAAACCCGCTAGTTAAATTATGCTATCATATATTGATATTAATTATATAAATAATAAAAGGAGCCCGCCCATGAACTCTGAGACTTTCAACCTTAATCTTCAAAAATACGCCACTCTAATCGTCAAAGTTGGTGTTAATGTTCAAGTTGGTCAAGTAGTTGTTTTATATATTTCAATTGAACAGCTTGAACTAGCTCATTTAATAATCCAAGAAGCTTACAAAGCCGGTGCGAGTGAGGTAATCACAAAGTGGACTGATTCATTTTCACAACGCCAATTCTTAAAAAATGCTCCCCTCGATAGGTTAGAAAATATTCCAACCTATTTTGGTACAGAAGCAGACTACATTGTAGATAAAAAAGCTGCACGCATCTCTGTTGTTTCAGAAAGTCCTCGTGCTTTAGCAGGGATTCCACCAAAGAGAATCGCAACTTTCCAAAAATCAATGGGCCAAGTACTTAACCGTGTTAGAAAAGCTACTCAAAATAACGATCTTAGTTGGACAGTTGTCGCTGCTGCAGGATCAAAATGGTCTCAACTTGTCTTTCCTGAATTATCAGTTTCTGAAGCTACTCAAAAACTATGGGAAGAAATCTTTAAGACAACTCGGATCATTGAAGCCGATCCAGTACAAGCATGGAAAGAACATGACCATAAACTTCATGCCAAGGCCAACTGGCTAAACAACGAGCAATTCACTGCTTTACATTATGTCTCGTCAAATACTGATTTGACAATTGGATTACCAAAGAATCACCATTGGGAAGGAGCAAGTAGCCTCAATAGTCAGGGAATTTCTTTCATGGCAAATATGCCTTCTGAAGAAGTATTTAGCGCGGCTGATTCGACTCGAATTGATGGAGTTGTGTCTTCAACTAAACCACTTAGTTACAGTGGTACTATAATTGAAGGCATTAGATTAACCTTCAAAAACGGAAGAGTTATTGAAGCAACAGCTAAAAAAGGTGAAGAAGTTCTTAATCATCTTTTAGAAACTGATGAAGGTGCTCGTTCTTTAGGAGAAGTTGCATTAGTGCCAAATCCTTCACCAATTTCTCAATCAGGAATCACTTTTTTCAATACACTTTTTGACGAAAATGCTAGCAATCATCTTGCACTTGGCTCTGCTTATCCATTCTCACTAATTGGTGGTACAAAGATGACTGAAGATGAATTAAAGAAAGCCCATTTGAATATCAGTCAAACGCATGTTGATTTTATGGTAGGATCAGCTGAAATGGATATTGATGGAATTCGTACCGATGGAACTCGGATACCCGTATTTAGAAATGGAGACTGGGCAAGCGTGTGACCCAGATTGGGAGTCATAGAAGATTAACACAGAATCAAATAGGCATGATATTTGCATGTTTATATGAAAAAACGTAAGATTCATGATTTCACGACAAAAATAGGGACTGATCGAAAGTTACTCCGATCTAGTCCCTATTTCTATTCTATATACATGTTCTATCTTGACTATTTCATAATGCGTTTGATCGGAATCGAACCGATGACCTACCGCTTAGGAGGCGGTTGCTCTATCCTGCTGAGCTACAAACGCAAGAAAACAAGTAAAATATCAACTATATAAGTATATGAAGATAACACACTAAAGTCAATAGTCCACCCATTCAGATATTATATCTCTTTATCTTGTTGATTGTCTTTCTTTCGTCGCATCCCTTTGTTTTTTTGATCACGTTTTCTTTTTTTATATTTCTTCTTTTCAACAGTAGGCAATTGTACTGCTTGTTTTTTTCTTCTTGGTTCCTTTTCACTATCTGGTCTAACTTCTCTTGGTTCTTTTTCTAACTCTTCTGTCCGTATAAGTGTTCCCTTGTAGACCATTCCAAAATTCAGTTCATAATTTTCTGATTGTACTAATTGTCTAAAATTTCGTAGATCATGTTCGTTACCCAAGTTGACAACTATTCCGCGAGCCCCCATTCTCCCTGTTCTTCCAACTCTATGAATGTAGGTATTGCTATCTTTTGGTAAATCATAATTAATTACAGCAGGTAAGTCCTCAATATCAAGCCCGCGTGCTGCAACATCGGTAGTCAATAATAATTTGATTTCACCTTTGCGTAATTGTCGTAAAGCTTTTTCGCGTTCTACTTGTCTTTTTTGACCTTCTAACACTGCAACCTTAACACCTAGATACCGCAATTTATCTGCAGCGTTCTCAATTTCAGTTACCTTTTTAAAAAACACCAGTGCACTGAATTCTTCCAAATTAGACAACTTGCGAAGAGTATCGATTCGTTTTCTTACGGGTGTTTCCACCAAAAAATGTTCTACGATTCCTTGTGTCTGGTCCTCTGCTCGTACATCAAATGTTGCAACATCAATACCAAACCATTGCTGAAGTTGATCAAAAATTTCGGATTTTGTAGCAGAAAAAAATGCAAGCTGCACAATTCCTGGTGCATGGCTTAAAAGTGAACGACATGAGATCAATGTTTGTTCTGTTAATAATTCATCTGCTTCATCAAAAACAAATGATTTTACATTATGCAACTTTAATTTTTTATTTTCAACCAACTCAAGCATTCTACCTGGAGTTCCGATTACAACTTCTGGTGCTTTTTTCAATTTTTCAATTTGTCGTTTAACATTTGCTCCACCAATCAACGATAGAACACTTAAATCAACAAGTTTAGCCCATTGACGTGCTACTTCCGTAATCTGTGCAGCTAATTCTTGTGAAGGCGCAACAATTACTACTTGCACTCCTTGTGCTTTATCAACACGTTCAAGTAATGGTAATAAATATGCTAAGGTCTTACCTGAACCAGTTGGTGCAAGTCCCAATACACTTTTACCTTCCATTAATGGTTCATATACTTTTTCCTGAATTAATGTTAATTTTGTAAAACCTTTTTCTTTAAAATTATCTTCAAATTTTGAATTCATTTTTCCCTCATCTGTTCATCTGCTCTAAATATAATTTCCGCACTCACTCTAAGTTCATATAAAACATGATTAACTTGAACACAAACAGCTAACCAATCTTCCATCTTTTGTTTACTACTTAAAGAAGTTGGATTCTTAAGTATCTCAGTAAAGTCTGAAACTTCCGCTGCCATTGGATTAGCTGCTGCTTTTTGTGTTAAAAGTTGCTCACTGGTTCCATCTATTAGACGGATTTCCTCTAAATCAGCAGCGTTATCCATAACAATTGTTTCCTTTAAGCCATAAACTTCGCTTTTTAAATAAGAATTAGCAATTTTACCAATGTTCAAAGTCACAGTATATCCCGGATAGCTTAATAATGCTAGTCCCTTACCATCGATTCCGTTTCGCAACTTAGTAGCTACATATTGTACTTTTTCCGGTAATCCAAACCAACTAACCGCATCATATCCAAGATATACTCCCAAATCTTGCAAAGCTCCTCCTGAAAAGTCCAGCGAAAAAACATTTGGTTCTTTTCCCGCTAAAAAATCATCATACTTTGAAGAATATTTCATATAAGTAAGTGTTGCACCTTGAATCGTGTTCATTTGCTTAACTGTATCTTTAACCTTCAAAAAATTAGGTTCATGAAAATGTCTAGCTGCTTCAAAGTAATAAACATTATTATTCTTATAAAGTAACTGTTGAATTATTTTCATCTCTTGTGGATTAGAACAAGCAGGTTTTTCCACAATTACATGCTTACCGGCTAAAATTGCTTGTCGACTTTGTTCAAAATGTAAACTATTGGGAGAAGCAATATAGACAACATCAAAATCATCACTAGAAAAAAATTGCTCTAAATCTCGATAACCTATGATATTAAGACCAAGTTCTTCCCCAAATTTCTCCGCCTTTTCAATTGACCGTGAAAATACGCTAGTTAATTCCCATGAACCATTTTCTTGTATTGCTTCAACAAATTGTTTTGAAATCCAGCCTGTACCAATTACACCTAATTTTAACATGGAAACTCCTCCCTTTTTAAATCGCTTTCTTAAAACTATTGTAACAAAATAATAATACTTAGTATATCTAATGAAGCGTTGATCTAAATTTTGTCATTTGAATAACTAAATGACATATTTTTTTCGGATAATACAAACTTTTTTCAAAACAAATATATTGCTATTAAAATTAGTCTAAATACTACTTTATTTATTATTTAAATGTTATATTATACTTTGAAATCAATAAATCACTGAGAGGGGCGCACTACTAATGAATCACAAGCAACAGGCTAATCATGGATTCAACCTGCGAAGTCACTTCAATCCCCTTGCTTTATTTAAAAAGAAGGTATATGTAAACAATCTGCCTAACTTCTACGTTGGCAAGTGGAACTTTACGGATGATTTCAGTGGGAAAGTCCATCTCCTTGAAATTAATGAAACACTCACTATACTAATTGACGGTCGTAAGTTGCCTGGAAAAATAACCAAACTTGATGATAAAGAATTAATTTTTATTGACAGGTATGGATACCAATTACGCCTCGATGCAACTGAAAAACATCCCATCAGTTTATTTGACGAAGCTGACAACCGTGTTTATCCAATTGTCAAAATAGATGGTTAAGACTAGAGCTTTTAATAGAGCCCTTTTTTTTTGCAAATTTTTCTAACAAAAAAAGAGCCATACTGATTCTCATCCAGTATAGCCCCTCATTTAACAAATGAATATCTTGTTCCAGTTTTATTATGCGTTTCTAAATTTTTACGCTATAATGTGTTCCTTCTAAAGATTCTTGCAATTTATTCTCATCAAAATCACCTGCTACAACTGCCTTGTTGTCTGCTAGACTTACCTCAACTTTTGATACACCTGAAATACCTGAAAAAGCCTCTGTTACTTTTCTTGCACAGCCGTCACATTTCATACCTACAATATCATATGTCTTTTCCATAATAATCACTCCTTATTTTTTCACGCTTTTTTAGGCGACCTAAATGACTTAAGACGCAGCGCATTTAATAAAACTGAAACCGAACTAAAACTCATGGCAACTCCTGCAATCATTGGATTGAGCAATGGACCACCAAATAAAAATAAAATTCCCATTGCCACTGGAATACCTAGCATATTATAGGCAAATGCCCAAAATAGATTTTCTTTGATATTGCGAATTGTTGCTTGACTTAACTGATACGCCACCTCAACATCAGCTAAATCGCTGTGCATCAATACAACATCTGCAGCATCTATTGCAACATCTGTACCAGAACCAATGGCAATTCCAACATCAGCTTGTGCTAGAGCAGGAGCATCATTTATCCCATCACCAACCATTGCAACTAATTTTCCTTCTCCTTGCAAAGCTTTTACATACTTTGACTTATCAGCTGGCATAACTTCACTTTTTATTTCAGTTATTCCAACTTGTTTAGCTACCGCTGCTGCTGTCTTAGCATTATCACCTGTTATCATCAACACGTTAAGTCCTGCCTTCTTTAACCTTATGATTGCTTTTTGGCTGGTTTTTTTTATAGGATCTGCAACTGCAATGATGCCTGCTATTTGTGAGTCAACAGCAACCAACAATGGTGTTTTCCCTTGACTCGCAAATTCATCAGCTTGAAAAACTACTTCAGAAATGTCAATCTGACTTTCTTGCATCAATTTTGTATTACCTAAACTAACGTGGATGTCTTGTATTGTTGCTTGAATTCCCATTCCTTCAATCAGTTGAAAATCTGTGGATGGTAGAATTTTTATACCTCGTTTTCTTGCATATTCCAAAATTGCTTTTGCGAGCGGGTGTTGTGAATTATCCTCCACAGTTGCTGCAAAACTAATTAACTTATCTTTTGAATATTCACCAAAGGACAAAATATCTGTAACTGTAGGATTCCCTGTTGTAATTGTACCTGTCTTATCTAAAATAACTGTTTCAATATTCTTAAGTGTTTCAAGTGATACACCACTCTTAAAAAAGACTCCATTCTCTGCACCTTTACCAGTACCTACCATTATTGCCGTTGGCGTTGCTAATCCAAGTGCACACGGACAAGCAATCACCAATACAGCAATCATAATTGTCAATGAAAAGCTAAATGACTCATGGCCTATCAAGAACCACGCTAATCCAGCCATTAAAGCTAGTACAATCACAGTTGGAACAAAAATTGCTGAAACGCGATCTGCTATTTTAGCGATAGGCGCCTTTTGAGATTGCGCATCTTCTACTAATCTTACAATCTGTGATAAAACCGTATCATTTGGAGCTTTCGTAACACTTAATTTAAATATTCCAGTTTGATTTAAAGTTCCTCCAATTACCGTATCTCCCTGACCTTTTTTCGTTGGCATACTTTCACCCGTCAATAAAGCTTCATCAACGTTTGATTTCCCTTCAATTATTACTCCATCTACTGGTATCTTTTGCCCCGGTCGTACTATTACAATATCCTTTAGTTTTAGCTTCTCAAGAGATACTTCCTGTTCTTTTCCATCAATCAAAACATTGGCAGTTTTGGGGACCAAATTCAAGAGCTTTTTTATTGCTGAAGAAGTTTTGCCCTTTGAAAGTATTTCAAAGTATTTACCAAGTGTAATTAACGTAAGAATTGTTCCAGCTGCCTCATAATATAATTGGTTGATGTAACTAAAGTTACCTCCAAAAATCATGACGGTTCCAAATAAACTGTATATAAAAGCGGCTCCTGATCCCAGAGCAACCAATGAATCCATATTTGGATGTCCTTTAAACAAAGCTTTCAGCCCAATTCTAAAATAATCACGATTTAAAACAATTACAGGCAAAACAAGTAATAGTTCAATTGCTACAAATATCTTTGGATTAGCATCTGGATTCATGAATCCAGGTACCCACAGTCCAAACATTGAGCCCATCGCAACATACAATAATGGAATAATAAATATTGCTGAATAAATAAAGTGATTCCATAAATTACTTATTTGTTTTGTTTTTGCAAGTGTTCGTCTTTCTTCTTCATCTGCTGCTCCGGTCAATAACTTTGCCCCGTAGCCCGAATTTACTACAGCTGCTATGATTTTTTGTTCATCAAGTTTGCTAGAATCATATGCCACATTCATTTTTTCGGTTGTTAAATTCACACTCACATCATTTATTCCTGCCAACTTGCCAACTGCTTTTTCAATCGTTAACGAGCACGTGGCGCAAACCATCCCATCAATTGCATAATCTTCTTTTTTCGTAGTCACTCACCTCCATCAATCTATCCTTAATGTCATTGCATTGATAGCAACAATAACTGTTGATAATGACATCACAATCGCCCCAACAGCCGGGCTTAAAACAAATCCGAATCCAGCAAGTAATCCCGCTGCTAAAGGTAAGGCAAGAATATTATATCCTGCTCCCCACCATAAATTCTCGACCATTTTGCGATTAGTTGCCTTAGCTAAGTGTAAGAAATTCAAAACATCTTTAGGATTGCTCTTTACCAAGACCACATCTGCTGAATCAATCGCAACATCTGTCCCTGCCCCAATTGCTACTCCAATATCCGCTCGTGCTAAACTAGGAGCGTCATTGACTCCATCGCCAAGCATCATCACATGATGATTTTTTTCTTGATATTCCCTAACAATTCTTTCTTTATCTTCTGGCTTCAGCTCCGCTTTTACAGTTATTTTCCCAAGCTGAGTAGCAATTTTTTTTGCAGCTAATTCATTGTCCCCAGTTAACATTACAGGCTCTATCCCCATTTGATGTAACTGCTCAATAAATGTTTTGGATTCATTCTTTATTTGATCACCTTGTGCAATCAAACCAATTATTTTCTCATCACTAATTAGATAACTAATTGAATTACCTTTTTGTGCTAATTCATCAAATTGCTTCTGATTAAAATCAATTTGTTTTTTCTTCAAATAATTAGCAGTTACAAGTTGGTACTCTTTGCCAGCTATTAATCCAGTCACACCTATACCTTTAAGTGTCTGTACATTTGAAGCAGATTTAATATCTAAGTTGTTTTTCTTTGCCTCATTCAAAATACCAGTTGCTAGTGGGTGACTTGAACTTGTTTCTAATTGTGCCATCAATTCAAGGACTTCATTTTTTGTATATTGACTGTTTTCACTTTTTATTTCATTTACTTTAAATATACCTTCTGTTAGAGTTCCAGTTTTATCCATCAGAACAACATCAAGCTTTTTTACTTGTTCAAGTGCCTTTCGATTGCGTAAAAGTAATCCATTTGTAGCAGCTAAAGAAGTGCTTCTAGCAACAACTAATGGAATTGCCAAGCCCAAAGCATGTGGACATGCTATCACTAACACAGCTACCATTCGATTAAGTGCTGTACTCATATCTGCAAGATTTAACCAAACTAAAAATGCAATAATTCCAACCAAAAGAGCTGCATAAAACAACCACTTTGATACTCGATCAGCAACTGATTCAGCCTTTGATTTATCTTGTTGTGCTTGTCCTACAAGTTTACTAACTTGGGCTAGATATCCACTTTGACCAGTGCCTGTTACCTTAACTACTAAAGTTCCATCACCATTAAGAGAACCACCGATTACCTTGTCGCCCAATCTCTTTTTTACTGCTTTGGATTCACCAGTAACTAAAGCCTCATTTACCGCACTTGTTCCACTAATAATCTCACCATCAGCAGGTACTTTTTCACCCGCAAGAATCTTAACGACTTGTCCCTCTTCAAGATCTTCTAGCTTGATATCTTGAGTTCGACCATTTTGTCCAAGTAGATGGGCCTCTCCAGGTAATAGCGCCGCCATCTTTTCAACTGCATTTCCTGCACTCATTGTTGCATTCATTTCAATCCAATGGCCCAACAACATTATAACAATGAGACTTGCTAATTCCCAAAAAAAGTCCATTACATGAGCTGCCCCAGAAACAAAATGATTTATAACAAATGCATAAAGACTATAAATATAAGCTACACTTATTCCCATCGTAATCAATGTCATCATTGCTGGAGTTCTTTCTTTTAATTCTTGCCATGCTCCAGTATAAAATGGCTGCCCACCATAGAAAAAAAGGAACGTTGCTAAAACAAGTACTAGCCAATCTGAGCCTGTAAATGAAAAATTAAAAGGTAACTTTAATCCCATAAAAGATGAAAGTAAAAATATAGGAAGTGAAACAACAAATGATAACCAAAACTTCTTCTTAAAATCACCCATGTGGTGCATATGTCCCGACATCTCATGATTCATTTTGCTGTGATCCATTTCTGGCATCTCATGATTCATTTTATTGTGATCCATTTTCGACATGTCATGCTCTATTTTTTTATTATCTTTCATGCCACTCCCCCACTTTCTAATTACTTACACTAACAACAACCATCTTTTATTTCTTTTGGTAAACAATCGCAACTAACCATTTTCGGAGCAAATTGTTCTTTTTTTACTAATATCTCTTGCATTTTTTGAATATCATTTTTGCTTAGTTCTAATTTGGACAGCAAATTGATTATCACTTGTCCTTTTTTCATGTTACATAGGTGTTCGAACAATTCACTAACTGTTTCGTTCATCGCATCTTTTTCTTTGATTGTTGGATGGTAAATAAATTTTCGACCATCCTTATGCGTCGTTAACATTTTCTTACTAACTAATCTGCGTAACAAAGTTTTAATTGTTGATTCAGTCCATGAACGTTTCTCTTGCATCAGTTCAATCACTTCAGAACTACTTGCACCTTTTTTTGTCCAAATAATTCTCATTAGTTCCCATTCTGCCGGGCTCATTTTAGTTGCATTGATTTCACTCATTAATTCCCCTCCTCTTGATTTACATTTGTAACCACAAGCTAATAATATTATTTAAGTTTACAATTGTCAACAATAATTAATTTGACAACGGAACTCCTTTTTCATATTATTATATATGAACATATATTCATTTATTCAAACTTATAAATTACCATCTGGAGGCGATACCCATGAAAATTTATTTTACTAACCAAAAAAGCAGGCAGCAGATCTTTTTAATTTTGATTAGCATTTTATTGTTAATAAGTGCTCAAATTTCACCAATTGCCTTTATACAACTAGTACTCTATCTTCTTTCTTATTTACTAGTAGGCTTTGGTGTTATAAAGAATGCTGTAATTAATATCTTTAACCATGATTTTTTTGGTGAAGAATTTTTGATGACTATCGCTACAATTGGTGCTTTCTTGATTGCCCAGTATCCTGAAGCAATCGCAGTTATGCTTTTTTACAGAATAGGCGAGATGTTTAATGACGCTGCTATAGCAAAATCAAAAAATTCAATTGCTGACATGCTCAGTATTCGTGCAAATATAGCTCACTTATCTATTAACGACAAGACACAAGATATCAAACCTGAACTGCTAAAAATTAATGATCATATTATTGTTAATCCAGGTGAAAAAATTCCTGTTGATTCTATAGTTGTTGCTGGAGCCGCATATCTTGATACCAAGGCCTTAACTGGTGAAAGCAAACCAAATTTTGTTACTACAGATGATTATGTTCTTAGTGGTACAATTGTTACCAATTCACCCTTACGGTTACTCGTAAAAAAAGAATATAAAAATTCAACAGTTTCAAAAATCTTGCAATTAGTCCAAGAAGCTTCAAATAAAAAGACACAAACAGAAACCTTTATAACTTCTTTTTCTAAAATATATACACCAATTGTTGTGTTTCTGGCTATATTGCTGACAGTAATTCCAGTCCTACTATCTCAACCACTCGAAACCTGGCTCTATCGCTCATTAATGTTTCTTGTAATCTCATGTCCTTGTGCCCTCGTTATTTCTGTCCCATTAAGTTATTTTGGTGGAATTGGAGCAGCTTCAAAAAATGGGGTTTTAATCAAAGGCAGTAATTATCTTGAGCTTTTAAATTCAGTTGACACATTTGTCTTTGATAAAACAGGAACACTCACCAAAGGGGCATTTTCTGTTTATCAAGTTATTCCTAATCAAAAAATTTCAAAAGATAAATTATTAGCTCTCATCGCCGCTATAGAAAGTGTCTCACCGCATCCAATTGCTAAGTCCATTGTTTCTTATAACACAGCTAATGACATTCAATTCACTGCCCATGACATTAAAGAACTAGTAGGACTTGGTGTATCTGGCTACATCAATAATACACAGTACTTTGTTGGTTCTGCTAAGTTAATGAAACAACTAAATTTATCACATAATTTGCCACTGCCTACTATAGGCTCACTTGTCTATCTTGCAGACAAAAATAATTACTACGGCGCAATTGAAGTTGCTGACACAATTCGAACCAATACAATTGCTATGCTAATGGAATTAAAGAAGGCTGGAATTAAAAAAAATATCATGTTAACTGGTGATAATTACAAAATAGCTACTGCTGTAACAAGGCAACTAGCCCTTGACGATGTAAAAGCTGAATTATTACCCCAAGATAAAGTTAAAGAATTATCCAAGATTAAACAACAAACGAATAATAAAGTAGCTTTTGTTGGCGATGGATTAAACGATACTCCAGTTCTTGCGCTCGCCGACATTGGAATTGCCATGGGGGGACTTGGATCAGACGCAGCAATTGAAGCAGCTGATATTGTATTAATGAAAGATGATCCCTTAGCGATTGCAAAAGTTTTGCAAATTGCCAAAAAAACACGTTTGATAGTTCTTGAAAATATTACTTTGGCAATTCTTGTTAAGTTAATTTTTCTTGGATTAGGTGTCTTAGGAATAACAACGATGTGGGAAGCAGTTTTCTCTGATGTTGGTGTAACATTACTTACAGTAATAAATACCCTTAGATTGCTCACAACTAACTATGATAATAATCCACCAACTCCTATGGCCCCTCTTAAAGAAAAAACTGGTGTGTCTAAAAAAGCTTTAGAATATTAATTTATACTGTATAACTATATAAATTAATAAGATTCTAGCTATGTATAACATTTTCAGTACTGAAATTCACTTTATTCTTATTCAAATAAAAATAGCGATGATAGATCAATTTTTATTTCTTGATCTACCATCGCTATTTTAAAAGTTATTCATTCAACTCGCCAACTAACTTCTCAATCTCAGCAGTTGACATCACATCACAATAAATATGATTCATTATTTTTAACTCGGCCTCATGAACGTCCATTGTGGCTCCTGCACATGCATCTTCAGCCACGATGACATTGAACCCTCGATCTGCTAAATCTCTAACAGAAGTTGCAACACATTGATCTGTCACCACTCCAGTTACGATAACTGTCTTAACTTGAAGATTATTTAATAGTTGTACATATGCTGTCCCGTTAACGACACTGTCTGTTGACTTTTCGACGACAATGTCTTCTTCCATTGGCTTTAGTGCATCAATTATTTGTGAACCATAAGTCGATTTTGGCAACAATATATTATTCCAGCCTGGTCTACGTTGCACTGGAGATCTATCACGACCGTCAGTCCTAAAGCTTGCTATTCTAGCATATGAAACAAGCATGTCTTCTTTGCGAAATACCGATAACAGTTTCTGATTATTGGGAATTACTATTTGATTTATTCTTTCGTAAAAAGGAATCCATTGAGCGTAAGTACCTTCTTCTTTGAATTTTGCTGCATCACCAAAATCATCAAGAACAAATTCATTTTGCATGTCTACAACCAATAAAATAGTGCTTTCTTTTTTTATTGGATATACAAAGTCCCCACTACTATTTGTAGAGTAATATAACGTGTCTTCCATCTAAAAATCCTCCATTATTTAAGCTTGACTTCTCTTTTTTTACCAGAAAGAATCAGCCCAATTAAAATCCAAGCAACAACAATATACGGGAATAAATTCATTGGAAAAGCTGGCACTGGCCACAAATTGCTATAAATCGGATATATCAAAACAATTGTACCTATGATTGGAGAAATCAGGTGTTTCCAAAAAGAAAAATGTTCTCGATGAGTTGTGAAATATTTAATCGCTCCAAGATTAACCATAACATACACCAATAACAATGAAATTGTTCCTAAAGTTCCGCAATAATTATAAAAATTGGTTGGGCCGACTTTTAATCCAAAAATCGCGTATGCAACTAATGCAATTAAGGAAACTGTGTCTAGTGCATGAGTAGGGGTAGTATTTAGCGATTTGTCATTAGAAAACCAAGCCGTGAGATAGCCATTATTTGCCAATGCCTTCATCATAAAAGCTGCTGCATTCATTGCCCCCAGATAACAAGCAAAAAAACTTGTGCAGCTCGCAAAATCAATGAATACCGCCATATAGCTTCCAACATATTTAGTAGCTAAATAATTAAGAGGTGCAGCTGAATTTGCTAACTTAGAGATATTACCTGTTCCAAATCCAATAACTTGAGCATAACTAACAACAACATAAAAGATAACTGCAAAAATGACGGTCCCTAAGATTGCAACAGTAATAGCCTTATTTGGCTTTTTAGCCTGGGGCGCAACAGTTGCAGCACCTTCAAAGCCAGCAAATGATAGTAACGCAAAAACCATCCCTGTTCCAAGACCACTAATTGACGTTCCTGATAGGCTAAATGGCTTCATAGAATTTCCATGAGCACCTCCGGAAAAAATAATTACCAAAGCCAATATTGCCAAGGCTGCAACTGAAATCAATTCCAAAACTAAAGCAAATCTTGTAGAAAATTCAATTCCTTTATGGCTTAGCCACCATCCTGCAGCTAATGCAACAACAATATATACCGGTATGGGCAAGCTTAATCCAAAATGTTTAAAAAATACATCAGCAAAATTCGAAAAAATACTAACACATCCAACAGTAAATGCAATATATGTCAGTGTTAATGCCCACCCCGATAAAAACCCAATTCGTTCACCAAATGCTTTTGCATTATATGCATACGCAGAACCTTCTCCAGGAATGTGATGCGCTAATTCTACAAATGAAATTCCAACGAAAAAAATCCCCAGACCTCCTAAAATAAATGCTAATGGAACTGCTGTACCTGTAGCTGCTGCTGTGCCCGCTGTATTAAATGCCATTGCTCCAGTAGGTGCAACAACCGCAATTGATAGCCCAAAAACTTCAAGTAATGATAATTTTTTTTGCTCTTTCATCTTTATACCCCTCATTTTAAGTTCATTATCAGTAAATTAACCGATGCATTTCCGCAATTTTAGCAGGTGCAAATCCCTCATATAGTTTAACCTCTGATTTTTTCACTTTATAATATGCCTCTAATAACTTGTTAGGAATTTCTTTTTTAAAGTACTGATCATTTACTAACTCTTCAATTGCTTCTGAAAGTGTGGTAGGAAGTTGAACTATCCCCATATTTTCTCTTTGCTTATCCGATAATGCTGCAGGGTCAACATCAACTGGTTGACCTGGCTCAATCTTGTTTTCAATTCCATCAAGACCTGCAATTAAAATCCCAGCAATTGCAAGATATGGATTTGCAGATGCATCACTGGCTTTCAGCTCAATATTCATTGAGTTTTCTTGATTATCCCAATAAGTTGAAGGAATTCTGACTGCTGCTTCTCGATTATCTTGCCCGTATGTAGCGTAGGCAGAGCTCCATTCACCTGGTTGTAATCTTTGATAAGAATTAACCGTCGGACACGTCAAAGCCACAACTGCTTTAATGTGTTTGAGCAATCCGCCAACAAAGTATTTACCCAATTGGCTTAACTTCATTTCATCATTAGCATCATAAAGTGCATTCTTTTCATCTTTAATGTTCCACAACGATAAATGAATATGACCACCATTACCTTCTGTTTTTAATATCGGCTTTGGTGCAAAAGTTACGAGTAAATCACGTTGCTTTGCGATTGTCTGTAAAACTCTTTTGAACCGCATCTCATTATCAGCAGCACTAAGCAGGTCAGTAGGCGCCATTGAGAGCTCATGTTGCCCAAAGCCTGCTTCTGGATAATATTGCTCTGCATCTATTCCACTATCTTCTAATGTTTCTAAAATATCTGGAAGCATCTCATAAAAAATATCAGTGGCATTCATAGCGAAACAAGGATGTTCATCAATTACTTCAAACTCTTTTTCATTATTTTGTTTAAAATAAATAAATTCATTTTCGTACGTTCCAATAGTTTTTAATCCTAGATTTTCATATTTTTTGAGCACATTTTGCAATAGCCATCTTGGATCTGCCTCATATATTTCTCTTGAAGTCTTATAGTGATTACACATTACTGTTGCAACTTGCTTTACACTAGGAACAAGTGTCAAGGTAGATAAATCAGGAATCAGTCGAACTTCACCCACTGCAGTCATCCCCATGATATCTTGCAGTTGATCATGTGAATTCATGCCAAACATTGCCCTTGTTATCCCGATTCCACTTGTTAAATGATTTCCTAGTTTTTTAACTGTAATTGTCTTTCCCCGCGCGATTCCATTGTAATCGACGTATACAAATTCAATCAATTTAATATTGTTAGCCGCGATAAATGCTTGCGCTTTGGCGATATCTTGCACATTTTGTTCACTCATTTAAATCCTCCCAACCACTTTGAATAACTAACAAACACTTACCTAGATACACTTTACCAAGTTGCATAAGTGCAGTTCATGTTAAATATAAGTTTCAGATAATTATACATTAAAACAGCTAATTATCAATAATTATTCATAAGTAGTTAACATAAATAAAAAAAGATGGTAATTATTTTATTTTCCATCTTTTTCTTGCAAGTTTTTATTTTAATCTAAACTTAATCATCCTATAATTTTAACATTTTTAACTATAATCATTTTTTGCTTATACACCCATTACAAAATCTACCTGATTAACGCACTCACAAAAGCCGTGATAATCACAACAAATAATATGCCTACAACTACCATTCCAAATGGATTCCTTGGATTTATCGCCCACCCTAATCCATAGATTTTTGGTAAGAAAATTGGTGAATTTCTCCCCTTATATTCTGGGAAAGTAATCCAATAGCGATAAGTTCCTATCCCTAAAAGAATTAAAACTGAAATAAATATTAGACTCATCATCCACTTATTGTCAGGGTTACTAAAAAGTGCCCCAATTAAAATAACAATCGTTAAAAGCAACATTCCAATATCCAATAATTTTAATTTCTTATTATTCAAGATTGGCTCCTCCTATTTTTCATAGACAATTTCAACTTTTATTCGATCTGGGTCCTCAAAAAACAATGCATAATTATTATTACCACTTGCATGTGGATACTTTGCTGCATACAACTCCATATAATTTTTTTCGTGTACTTCCTCACGTATCTCATCAACTATCTTTGAAGAATCAACATAAAAAGCTAGATGATTCAATCCCACCGCTGTTCTATTGTAATTAGGAGTTATTTTCTTAGTTTCTACAAAAACGATATAGGTGTCCCCAAGAGAAAAGCTCACCCCTTGATTCCATTTTTGATAAAGCTGATAGTTAAGTTTATTAACTAGCAACCATTCCCAAAAACTAGAAGTTCTCTTTAAATCACTAACGTAAAGTTCAATATGGCTTATCATTCCCGTTTTTTTCATATTCACGTCCCTATATACTACTAAAAATTTAAAAAATCAAATATCCAATAATTATCATTACAAAGAGCCAAATAAAAATGCCTAATATCCCATCTTTTTATAATAGTCTAGAATTTTTAGTTCCACATTTTTTTTGATTTTTGGATAGTCAACTAGAAAAAAATACCAATTCTGCATAATACGAAACCATGTAACTAATTGATAGTATGACTCTAAACTATCTACTAAACTTTCGTATTGCTTCCACAATTTATTATCGAACATATCAATGAATTTAATAAACATTTCCTCGGAAATGGTGTCAGCTCTAATTGCACATAAATATGCATAAGCAATTCTTGTTTCTTCTTCATCACAGAATGGTTTTTTTAATTTCGAAATAATTGCTTCAATTGGATTAAAAATATTTTTAATTCCGATACTTTTAAAATTCTTATGTCCCAATGCTGCTCCTAGTAAATCACTTCCGTGTGCAATTCCATGTGCCCATCCTTTTGCAGGTATAAATCCTCGAAAATCCGTTTCTCTAGTGACATATTCAAAGGACCATTGAAAAATAATCAGACGTTGATTATCTGTAAAAATTGGGTTTTGACTATCAGAATCAAGCAATATTGTTCCCAAAAGTGCGCTAAATGATCTCACAAAAATCTTATCAGATTTGGCACCATCAATTCCCTTAAATAAGCCTCGATCCTTAATATAAAAATCGATAATTAACTTTTTTTGAGAATCACTAAAAAGGTCTTCAGAAAACCCTCTAGCAAAAAGAGTATAAATTATATCATCTCTTAATTGTGGATTTGGATCACCAATATTTTCCAACATAAATTTCACTTGGTCATCTTTAAAATTTATTTTGATTGCTGGTAATTCTAATAATTTCTCCAATTCATTTTGCACTTATTTCACCCTTTATTATTATTCATAAACTTTTCCTAATTCTTATCAATTGAAACTATTTTTTTCTATCTATGTATTATAGTATTATTTTTTGCAACCAAATTGACAATGTTCGTAAAAAATATATTAATTTACTAAAAATATATGAAACTTTTAATACAGAAATAAATAAAGTTATTGCAATTCGTTATATATTAAAAAACAAATATTTTTCAGTTAAATATATGTTATCATCTAAAGATACAAACTATATAGGGGTGCATCATAGATGAAAAAATGGAAAATCATTGCAATTGTTATCGGGGTTATTGCTTCACTTTTAATTTTCTTCAGTGGCGTTTTCATAGTTGTTAAAAATCATATACATAATAACATTAAAAGTGAACAAACTAGTGAATATGTAACACAAAAAGCTCAAAAAGTCACTTCACTAACATTAAGTGGTCATGTAAGTCCAATACAAGAACGTGACTACACTGTTACTAGCAAAGAATTGTCAGCAATGAAAATTGAAAATGGTCAACAAGTTACGCAAGGTCAAGTTCTATTCACTACATATAATCAGTCAAATGCCACAGAACTAACTGACCTTAAGACATCCTTAGCAAAAGATCAACGTGATCAAACACAAGCAACACAAAAACTTCAATCAGCTAAAACAACTCTAAATCAAATGAATAAAACCGACGATGGTTACAGTGACGCACAAGATGCCGTTACT
Source organism: Liquorilactobacillus cacaonum DSM 21116 (assembly GCF_001436735.1). Taxonomy (GTDB): domain Bacteria; phylum Bacillota; class Bacilli; order Lactobacillales; family Lactobacillaceae; genus Liquorilactobacillus; species Liquorilactobacillus cacaonum. Next base: position 102,419 of record NZ_AYZE01000016.1, on the reverse strand, counting down.
AGTGCAAATAACGATCTTGCAGATTTAAACTCAAGTATCGCTACCACACAAACAAAAATTAACCAAATTACCAAAGAAGTCTCTCCAAGTACCACAGCCCCATTTGCAGGCAACATTACTCTCACTTATGATGATAGTGGCAATGCCAAGATTAATCTTATTTCATCAGATATGCAAGCAATTGTCCAAGTCTCTGAATATGATTATTCAAAAGTTAAAAATGAATCATCTGTTTTGATTAAGGCAGTAGCAACCGGGAAAAAACAAAGTACAGTTATCTCACTTGTATCCCTTCATCCTACAAACACAAACAGCTCTACTTCAAAGTACGATGTCTATGCTAATGTAGATAGCAATACTTTTATTGATGGGCAAACGGTTGAAATGACTGTTGCTCAACCGGGAATTGTTATTCCACTATCTAGTCTTTACAAGGGAAAAGTATTCATTGTTCAAAACAGAAAAATATATAGTAAGTTAGTCCATGGTACCAAAAAAGATGATACTTATGTTGTAGCTTCTGGTATTAGTGCAGGTGACAAAGTTATAACAAATCCCGACAAAAAATTAAAAAATGGGGAGTCGTGGCCAAAATGATATTGCTAGAGAAGATAAATAAATTCTATCGTCAAGGCAACCAAATGGTCCATATTCTTCATGATATTTCTTTGACAATTGAGCAAGGAGAATTTGTCGGAATTATGGGACAGTCTGGTTCAGGTAAATCTACCTTAATTAATATTATTGGCTTCTTAGATCGTCAATATCAAGGTGATTATATTTTCAAAGATGAAAACATTAGTAAGTATAATAACAAAAAACTGACTACTCTGCGCAACCAAAATGTCGGTTTTGTCTTTCAAAATTTTAAATTAATTCAGAATATGAGTGTTGCCGAAAATGTTGCTTTACCGCTAATGTATGCGGGCTTTAAGAAAAAAACAATTAGAAAAAAAGTGTCCGATGTACTGACAAAGGTTGGTCTTGCCGGTTACGAAAGAAGTGTACCAACACAGCTTTCTGGTGGACAACAACAACGTGTTTCAATTGCACGAGCAATCATTGGAAATCCGACATTTTTAATTGCCGACGAACCAACTGGAGCCCTCGATAGCCAAACATCAAAAGAAATCATGACACTTTTTAAAGATTTGAATACAACTAATAAGACTACTATCATTATAGTGACTCATGATCCCCAAGTTGGACAACAAATGGATCGACTTTTAACTATTTTGGATGGTCACTTGACCTCGGATTCGGGGGTACATAAAAATGAAATTTAGTGATTTATTCAAAGTTGCTTTCAGATCGCTTTTGGCCAATAAACGGCGGAGCTTACTAACAATGATTGGTATTATTATCGGAATTGCTTCTGTTATTACAATTATTGCTCTTGGAAATGGCGTAAAACAGAAAATGATTTCAGAGTTTCAGACTAGTAATTCTGGGGAACAAACTACTGAAATTAGTTATGATGGTGAAGAAAGTGCTAGCAGTGGCTTTACGACATCAGATGTGAGTCAAGTTAAGCAACAATTTGGACGGGAGCTTTCACATGTAGAATTCAAAAAAGACACTAATAATATCTCAATTAATTCTGCTACTGTGGGGAACTCAAATGTAGGTACTAGCTTGTCATTGCTTAAATCACCAATGTCTAGTAGCCGCTTGATATATGGCCGCAATCTTTCAAAAGCCGACTTAGCACTTGACCAACACCTTATTTTGTTGAGTAGTAAACTTGCAAAAAAAGTCTATGGAAACGCTAAAAATGCTCTTGGAACTGCTATCATGATCAATGGTATTTCTTATCGCGTTAAAGGTATCTTCAAACCATCTGGCTATGATAAGTACAGCGTCAATTTTTTACTTTCACAAAAAACATATTATTCTGGAACAACTATTAACCGTGCTAATACATTGAAGTTAACAGTCAAAAAGGGCTATGGAGCTTCAAAGGTGACTAATGAAGTTGTGAGTTATCTTAAAAAACATGGGCAAAATCGGCGTGCCGGTAACTATTCTTACTTTGATGAAGGAGCGCTTCTTAAATCCATCTCAACCGTAATGGATGTCTTAACTTACTTTATCAGTGCAATTGCTGGAATTTCACTTTTTATCGCAGGAATTGGTGTGATGAATATGATGTATATCTCTGTTTCGGAACGAACTCAAGAAATCGGAATTCGGCTTGCTGTTGGTGCAACACAGAAGAATATTCTCTGGCAATTCTTAATGGAGTCAATCATGCTGACTGTTGGAGGCGGATTAGTTGGATTCTTGATTGGTTGGGGCTTTTCCTCAATGATTTCGTTGCTCATTCCATATCATATTCATGCAATTGTGACTTTGGGCAATTTTTTGCTCGCATTTGGAGTCTCTTCGGCTGTTGGAATCATCTTTGGGCTATTGCCGGCAACACAAGCATCAAAAAGGAACTTAATTGATATTTTAAGATAAGAGTATGACCTTTACAGGGAAAAGCCTTATGAAGTATGTGAGTGTCCATTTAATGGATCCAACTTCATAAGGCTTTTTTCTTTGGCTTTCTTCATTAGTACATTTTTAGTACATTTTTCAACCTCTATTTTGCTGATTACTTATTATTTTGCTTTATTATATGGGCCTTTTCTCCAATGCTAGTCACGATTTTTTTTGATTTTTCCCCCACATTTTTAACTGTTTCTTGCTGTTTTTGTTTCTTATTAGCTTTCACCCTATTTTTTTCTTCTAATAATTCTTTGCTATTCAAAATAGTTGTCTCATCAGCATACTCTAACTTTAAAAAAGTCCCCGGGGCAACACTGGTTCCTACTCTTGGTGCAACTCTCAATACAACTTCGACTTTTTTTGTAGCATACTTTGGATGTGCTTCGACTTGCATCTTTCCTGTTTGAAACCCGTAACTTTCAAGAACCTTAATTGCTTCATCAAGTGGCATTGAAAGAACATCTGGAATCTTGACATACCCATCGCGCTTGTCGATTTGTTTTCGCACAAATTTTGTAGCTTGTTCTGTCACAGTTGGTGCAAATATCTTCCCTGTTGTTTTTATAATTTTCCCGACGATTTTTACTTTTCCCATGATACTCCCCCATAACAAATATTTTGAACTAATTATAACTTACTTGGAACAAATCAGGTTCTTTTTTAGTCTCCCTAAGCATTGCCTAGATAAAATTTACATTGACTTAGACCTATCTTTTATTTATACTATTGAATCAATAAGAGATATGGACGTTGAAGGAAAGAGTAACTGAGTCTACTTGATAAATAGCGACTGTTGATAGTGAAAGAACAGCATCAAGAACTTAGTGAAGATGAATCTGGAGTTTTATCACAAGTGCAAGCTCGTGATACGTGTTGACTCGATACCGTCAGATACATTGCTATGCTAGCTGTGTAATATTAAGATCATGAAGTTATTTCATGATGAATTTGGGTGGTACCACGACTATCAATCGTCCCGGCATTAATTTGCGGGGCTTTTTTTAATTCAAAAGGGGGAATAAACTCATGTCACGAGTTCGGTATCATAAAATTGTTGTCTGGCTTATTTGTTGGCGTGGGAGTTCTAGGGGTGGAACAGCCATGTAGACTTATAACTTTTTTGCTACATACATCTGATTAATTAAAAAAACGGGGGACAAAAAATGAATTTCAAAAAAACTCTTATCATGTCAACTTTATTTGCAGGTCTGTTATTATTGCTAGCAGGTTGTGGCAAACAAGCTACTAGTAATGGAACAAAACAAACTTTAAACCTAAGTGCTACTGCACCTCTAAGCACCATTGATATTTCAAAATCAACTGGTTTTGGCCAAACTGGCAATGTCTTTGAAAGCTTCTATCGTCTTGGGAAAAATGGGACGACAACCGCTGGGCTTGCAAAGTCTGGTAGTGTCTCCAAGGATGGTAAAACTTGGACATTCAAAATTAGAAAAGCTTATTGGAGTAATGGTGATCGAATAACCGCACAAGACTTTGTATATTCGTGGCGTAGAACAATAAATCCAAAGACTAAATCACCATATTCTTATTTATTTAGTGGGATTAAAAATGCAGACGCAATTATCGCAGGAAAAAAATCAGCTAATCAGATTGGAATCAGTGCACCAAATAAAGAAACTGTTGTGATCAAACTTGACAAAGCTATTTCATACTTCAAAGTTTTAATGGCTTATCCATTGTTTGGACCACAAAACCAAAAAGTGGTTGAGCAATATGGCAGTAAATATGGTACACGTTCACAATATATGGTTTACTCTGGTCCCTTCACAATCAAGGCATGGAACGGAACCGGCAACAACTGGAAATTTGTCAAAAACACTCATTACTGGGATAAAAAAGTGGTAAAACTACATCAAATTAATTATACTGTCGTTGAAAACCCAACAACAGGTCATGAATTATATCAACAAAACAAGCTTGATATGACGCCACTATCAAACCAGCAGGTCAAAAATTACCAAGGTACAAAGGAATTTAAATCTTATCCATACTCTTATATCTCATATTTAGCTTATAACTTTAAAGACAAGGATGCTGATAAAAATAAAGCACTAAATAACCGCTATATCCGCCTTGCAATGTCTTTAGCAATCAATCGCCAAGTCCTAACTAAGAAAGTTTTAGGTGATGGTTCTTACATTCCAACTGGCTTTGTAGCCTCTGGGCTTGCAAAAGATCCAACAACAGGTCAAGATTTCTCTAAGGAACAGGCAGTTAAAAATACTGTGACTTACAATGAAAAACTTGCAAAAGAATACTGGAAAAAAGGGTTGGCAGAAACTGGACTAAAAAATTTGAAATTAACACTGCTATCCTCAAATGATGACAGCAGCAGCAGTGTTGTCTCACAATACTTGCAATCTCAATATACAAAAGTCCTCAAAGGTCTAACTATTACCGTTCGTAGTGTTCCTAGCAACAATGCTCTCCAAAGTGCACAAGATGGCGACTTTGACTTGTACTTATCTGGATGGGGCGGTGATTTCAACGATCCAATCACCTTCTTACAAATTCCATTAACTGGAACTTCCTATAATTATGGAGGATATTCAAATGCGAAATATGATGCATTGATTAAAAAAGCTCAAAATGAAGATGCTAATGATACAAAAAAACGCTGGAATGATTTGGTCCAAGCAGCAAAAATCTATAACTCAGATCAAGGTGTAACACCAATCTATCAACAAGTTACATCATATTTACAAAAATCAGATGTAAAAGGAATTATCCATAATACCGCTGGAACGCAGTGGAATTACAAGTATACGTATATTAAATAACATTTAAAAAAGCAAAGAACCATGGTGTAAAAACGATAACCATGGTTTTTTTGCGTATATGATTTGAAACTTATAAAGCTTTGTTAACTTTATAAGATTGCACCATTTAATTTAAAAATTTAAGTATTAAGTTTTGTACAATAAGACGTATTATTGCATTTAATATTCTTAACATTTCTTCACCAATCCATTTTATATTTATTTAATATTCTCTTTATTAATGATTTCACCATCACCAATATTTATTCCATTAATCGTAAACGTATTCTTAGCAAGTTTCCCGATACTTTTAGTAGTAACACTATCAAACGCCCCACCAACAATCGCGCCTGCAACCGGGACAACCTTCCATAAATTAATAGCTCCTTTCGTTCCAAATTTTGTTATTAACCTAAAACCAACTGCTTGATTTATTCTCACCAAAGTCTTACCTGGAATTTTTTTGATTGCCCCAAGAAGCATTTTGTTACCTATAACTACCCCTGTTTTCTTCATAATATCAGCTACTGATGTACCGGCTAAAGTAGCATACACAAAAGTTTGAACCTGATCACTATTAAGGTCATATCCACGTAACAAAGCAATCGCAGCAATCATCCTCATTTGAAATAAAATAACTGTGGACACATTTGCAGGGACTGTGACTGGTAGAGTTAATATACCACCAAACCCTGTAACAAACCCAGATGTAGCAGCCTTAGTTGTCTGATAAGAAATTAGCTTATCAATTGCGGTTTCAACATCATAACGTTTTAAGTAGTCATCAACTAACTTATGAATATCCTTTTGCCCTGGCAAACCAGTTAAAGTTTTGTCATACGCCCAATCAAGCGTTTGTAACATTTTTTCTTGTGATACTTCCGTTGCTTGAACCGAAGTTTTTTTAATGTTTTCTCCCATGTTTCCAATATTTGATATTAATTTTCCAGTTTTATCAAAAATTTCCATAATCGCCCACCCTAAATATTTTTTAGTTTAACTTAACTAGTAGTTAACAAAATTAGCTTACTCTACAAATAACCTGATAATTATCACAATTATAAACTATAATAAAATATATTTGTATAAATTTATTTTTATCAATTACATTTTCTCCTTTCTTAGTTAAATTCCTCTTCATCAGCGTGGGGCATTCTCTCAAAACTATAATAAAAGGAGCAATTAAAATGTCTGAAACTAAAAATACGAAACACGAACTCTTCTACAAGTACTATGCACGTTGGATTCGAATCTATAAGGAAGATGCTATCCGAAAGGTAACTTTACAAAAGTATCTGATGACTCAACAATGGTTAGAAAAACTAATCCCTAATCTCGAGATATGCCAGCTCAATCGAACAGCTTACCAACAATTACTAAATGAGTATGCACGATCTCACGAACGTCAAACAACAATGGATTTTCATCATCAGTTAAAAGCTGCAATTTTGGATGCAGTTGATGAAGGATGGTTAGCTCGAGACCCAACACGCAAAGCTATCATTAAAGGAAAAACGCCCCGACCTAAAAAACAAAAATTCTTAAATCAATTTGAGGTTCATAAGTTACTTACCGATTTAGATTTAAGTACTACACTCAATTGGGATTGGATGATACTTCTAATAGCCAAAACCGGGATGCGATTTTCTGAAGCACTTGCTTTGACCCCTGCAGATTTTGATTTTTTGCATCAGTCACTCACTGTTAATAAAACTTGGGATTATAAAAATGATACTGGATTTTTACCGACCAAAAATCTCTCATCCAACCGCAAAATTCAAATCGATTGGCAAACAGTTATTCAATTCACTGAATTAATTAAGGGTTTACCAGAAAACGAGCCAATATTTGTAAAAGGAAAGATTTGGAATTCCACTCCAAATAAGAAATTAGAAAAGCACTGCAAAAATGTCGATATTCCGGTGATTACTATTCACGGCTTACGACATACTCATGCTTCGTTATTACTCTTTGCTGGAGTGTCGATAGCCAGTGTAGCTCGTCGTTTAGGACATGCTAGTATGACAACAACACAAAAAACATATCTACATATTATTGCAGAGTTAGAGAACAAAGACGTTGACATTGTTATGCGATCTTTGTCAGGTTTAAGTAACTAAAAAGGTCTTTGAGAATGACCTACGCTGATGAAGAGCGATGGTGGCGTCAAGCTGTTTGAAAAATAAACCAATCTTCAGTTGTTCCTCAAATTTCGGAAAATAAACAACAAATGACGAAAGGGCTTTTTTGGTGATTGTTTTAATAGTTCCACCAGGAGCTTTAAGTTTTTCAATCTCAAATTTTTGCTGAATTGTATATGCCCAAAATCGTTCGTCAGTTTCTTTTTCGTAGCCTTCGAAAATCAGCAAAGTGCGGTCTACAAATGAATCATACTGCGTGATTGCCACACGTCCGATACTTCCTTGTAATGTAACTACAACCCTGCCTTTTGGAACAAATACGCTTTTGGGTTGAGCTAATTTGCTAATTTTCTGTTTTGTGTTTTCAACTAAAGTTAGTTGGTTAGTCACATCTACAACTTGAACGAATGGCATAGCATCTTTACCGCCATACCACTTCTTATTTCCGTATGGTTGTGGAAATGAACCACGACGATATTTAGCATATTCCCCCAACTTACGCTGTTCCCAATCGTAAGAAAAAAAGCCAAGATATTCATCCTGACTTGTCATGTAATATTAATTATTCTCGATAAGCGCCCAATAACTTGAGTTGTTTCTTAATCTCTTCTTCTAATTTTTCAATTTCTTTGTCATCTTCAGCAAGCATTTTTTGAACTTCATCCAAATCAACAGTCTCTTCTTCCTCAAATGTATCAACATAGCGCGGAATATTTAAATTAAACTCGTTTTCTTTGATTTCTTCCAAATTTGCAACGTGAGCGTACTTTTCAACATCTTCACGTTTTTTGAATGTCTCAATAATCTTATTAATATTATCATCAGTTAATAGATTTTGGTTTTTACCTTTTTCGTAATCATTTGAAGCATCAATAAAGAGAACATCCTTATTATTACGATTCTTCTTGAAAACCAAAATTACTGTTGGAATACTTGTTCCATAAAAAAGATTTGCAGGGAGACCAATAATTGTATCCAAATAATTTTTTTCAATCAAGGTCTGGCGAATCTTTCCCTCAGCAGCTCCACGGAACAAGACACCATGAGGTAACACAATTGCCATTGAACCACTATTGTTCAAATGATACAGGCTGTGTAGTACAAAAGCATAATCAGCCTTTGATGCTGGTGCAAGCTTGCCATAATCACTAAAGCGAGGATCCTTTAACTTGGATTCATCATTATCCCACTTAGCAGAATATGGTGGGTTTGCAACAACTGCATCAAATGATCTTGGACGATCAATTCCCTTTTCATCTGGTCCGTCTGGCCAATCGCTCTCCAATGTATCAGCATTATTTAAATTCATATTATTAAATGTAACATCATGCATCATTAAGTTCATACGAGCCAAATTATAGGTTGTAGTATTGAGTTCTTGCCCATAATACTTAATCGCTCCAGCCTTCTTACCATGTGGTAATTCATTACCAACTGTAAGTAGTAGTGAGCCTGAACCCATAGTTGGATCATAAACACTAAATGATTCATTTGCTTCAGTCAATCCATTTGTTACAACCTTGGCCAAAATTTTGCTTACTTGGTGAGGTGTATAAAACTCACCGCCTTTTTTCCCAGCAGATGCAGCAAACTGACCAATCAAGTATTCATAGATTTCTCCAAGTATATCTTTACCGTCTTCTGACTTATATTCAATATCATTAACCAATCTCACAATATTATTAAGTGACTTTGCTCGAGCAGTGGTAGAAGCCCCAAGGCGAGAATCACCAAGATTAATATCGTTAAAGACACCACTGAAGTCCTGTACTGCATCTTTGTTCAACTCAGTATTCTTATTAAAGTTATCGAAGATGGTCTGATAATCACTTGGAATAACTTGCGAATTATCAATCTTTTCATTTAATGAAACCCAAGTATTATCTGGTGCAATTGCATATCCAAGCGTTGATGAAATATCAGCTAAATACTCCGCTAAATCATCCCCTACCGCTTCTGCTTTATAGGCTTCATTTGCCGTACAATCACCAGGAACATCAATCACGCCATTTGTTACCAAGTACTCTTCTTGATGTTCAGAAAGATAGCGATAAAACATGAATGCTAAAATATAGTTTTTAAATTCTCCCGCATCCATGTTTCCTCGAAGTTCATTTGCCATTGCCCAGAGTTTACTAGTAATGGTTTGTAAATTATTATCTGCCATTTTCTTAATCTCCTTAATAATTTATGTTAGACAAACATTTGTCGCAATAATCCTTTTTTCATTGATTGCAGGTGATCTAGCTTACGCTGATGAAGGGTGATGAGATTGTCGAGTTGTTTGAAGAAGGTACCAATTTTTTGTTGTTCACCAAAAATTGGGACTACAACTGATTGGTGCAGAAATTCATCTACAACTAACTCATTCATCATTGTTCCAAGTTTAGTCGAATGAACAATCGGGTAACGCATGATTGGCTCGTAATGAATATACTGTTTCCAAAATTCACTAGGCATATTTTTTGTTGGCCTTAAAGTTGTGAAGCGTGGTGACATAATGCCATTTCCAATATCATTCAAGACAAAGCGTCCAAACGCAAATTTCTTGCTTGTGTGTCCTTCAAATGCAATATCTCCTCTACGCAAAACTTTATATGTTGAAAGAGAAGCCTCTGATGCGCCATTACCTTCTGTTTTGAAATGCATTGTAGCGATTGAAATAGTTTTATCCACTCCAAACTGTCCTTTATTACGTTCTAGATTTTTCTTGTATAAATCTGATAACTTACGCTGTTCCCAAGCATCTGTAAAACTTGGAAAACGAAATTCAGGAACACCCTCTCCATTTTTTGGAAACATTTTCTGAAGTAATCCAATTTTCATTTTCTTTAAATGTTCTAACCTACGTTGATGAAGAGTAATAGCTTTATTAAAATGTTCTATGAAGTCAACAATTTTCTTTTGTTCTTCGATTGATTTAGGAACTTTGACTATTCCGTCTAAGAATTCTAAATCTGTAATGTTAACATTGTTTCGTGCCCCAACATTTACAAGTGGAAATAAATAAAAATTCAATCTATTTTTGTCTTCAAAATATAATTGAATAATACTAGTATTGATTTCCTTTTGCGCTTGATAAACACAGTAGAGCGAAGGAACAATTCCCACGTTACCTTTGTTTGTTCGAACGATTCCGTTTGGAAATCCTTTTATTGGAGATTTTGTATAAATTAGATCGCCATTTTTAACTACACGATAATTTTTTACTGATTCTTTGGTTGATTTCAAGCCAAAAAATATTCTTTTCGGAATCAACTCTGTACCCAACGAAGCTGCTAAAATGTCTTTTTGATTATATAGACCGTTATTATTTTTATTTCTTGATGGCTTAAATAATTCCCCTAACTTACGCTGTTCCCAAGCTCCTGTAAACCCTGGGAATCTGAGCTTGGGTATACCAATTTCAATATTTTTCATTGTTTATCCTTCCAACTTTTTAAAATTAATTAGCTTATCTAGCTGCCCACCATTTCATCAGCTACCTCATAGATAGCTTCTCGCAACGCATTACGATACTTGATCTTAGTTAATTTTTGGACAGTTTCATCTAGCGCCAATTCTTTATACCTAGCACTTGCTTGTGCGATAATTTCTCGAATTTGTCCAGTATCATCCAAATCTTGTTGCTCATAGCGATGGTGGCTAAACATTACACGCATCTGCGCACTGGTAATAACGTCTGTAATTCCCCACTTATTACGAAAATCAAGGAATAAACGATCTATGCTTACATTATTAGCTTGCTGAATAATTAATTCACTGTCTTCCAAATTTGCTGGATACTTAAAATTAGACTCTGGCAATGGAAAATGCCCCTTAATAATTGCTAACGCCGCATTAACAATCTTCGTTGCATAATTACGATCATCTAGTCCATTAGCGAATTGTCGGATTTTTTCTTGTGTTGCCTTTGCTTCTTCATTATTTCCTTCATGAACTTGATTCAATAGTTTTTCAACCAATTCAGTCAAATAATCATAATCAATCTTGACATCTTTTACATGTGTCATTTTTAAGTCAATTTGATATAGTGGAATCTTTCTTTTTTTAGAAATATGGTCTTTCAGTTCATTTGTAAGTACTGTAGTCAGCATTACTTCTTGTTCAGAAGTCATTCCTAATTGCTCAACTAGTTCATCTGGACTATCATAATTAAACCCAACTGGTTGCCCGTTAACTTCTTCCGGCTTATACTGTTTAAGTTTTGCCATTCCAGTATTGTAATCTCTTAACATATCAAGCATAAAATCTTTTTGTTTTTCTGAGGGAGGTAATTGCTGAAATTCATTGGTTAGACTAGCAATTTTGGATACTGTTTCTTTCATTTTTTGGAATGTATCTTCAAAGCTAGGTGCTGTGATTCCATCTGCAACATTTTGGTGACTACGTTCTTCATCAGTAAGTAAAGCAGAGTCTTTATTAGCGTAAACTGCCAGTGCTTGATTCATTAGTTTTTCATTTTGAGTTGGCCAACGATAATTAACAATTCTTCCCCATGGCTTAGATTGCATGTCCGCAATACGATTACTACGTGAATAGGCCTGAATAAGTCCTGCTCCCTTTAGCGTCCGATCAACATAAAGTGTATTAAGCTCTGGTGCATCAAAACCTGTTAGTAGCTGATCTACAACAATCACAATATCTAGGAACTTACCGTCTATTGCTGATTTGTTCAATCGTGATGTAACATCTTGGGTATAACCAGAAACATCATCCATCCCAAATGATGTACCAAATTCATTATTATATACGGTTATTGCCTCGTGTAATCCCTGATTTGTAGTTATCATATTATCATTATTTGATGTGTTCTGACTAAATGTGACCGCTACTTTGAGAATTTGGCCACCATTTTTTCGATTAAGATCATTAACTCGTTGAAACTCATTGAAATACATCATAGCCATTGGTGTACTTGCCTTACCACCACCCACATGTGTTGTAAACAAGGCATTATACTTGCCTTCAATTGAACGGTTCCGCCAATTCTTAAAAATATCTTCCACTACAATTTGCACGTGTTTAGGATTTTCATCATAGAAACTTGGTTCAACAGCATCATCCATGTCTGATTGAGACAAATTAGATACTTTGTCCTGAACTTGCTGATCAGTCCATTTCGGATAGCGTTTACGATAAAAACTTGGCAGATATTCTTCTCTCATATGTTGTTCATCAATAGTTGTTTCAAAATCAACTTTAAATCCAAGAACATTACGATCAGCAATTGCTTCACGAATAGTATACGCATGAAGTAGTTGCCCAAAGATGTCCTCAGTCCTAAGTCCCTTAGTCGTTTCATCGAACATCGGTGTTCCAGTATAACCGACCCATGCAGATTTTTTAAAAGCTTTTTGAATATTATCAAATGAAGCTCCCCCAGTTGAGCGATGTGCCTCATCCACAATAAAAACAATATTTTTATCTGGAGACTTGAAATTTTTGCGTTTTACTAATGTATCAAGTTTTTGAACAGAAGTAACAATAATGTTATTATCCTTACTTTTCAATTGTCGACTTAATTCGGTTGTCTTCTTAGTGTCTTGCACACTACTACCAATTGAATCCTCACCAGCGTCAGGATCATAGGCTTTATAATTCTCAAAGGTCTGTTTAGTCAGAGCAATTCGATCGACAACAAAGACAACTTTAGCAACTTTAGGCATTCGACTTGCTAGCCAAGCTGTTTTAAAACTTGTAATAGTTTTACCTGAACCAGTTGTATGCCAGATATAACCAACTTTATTAGTTCCAAGCTCAAAGTCGACCTTTTTCAAGTTCTCAATGACATTTTGCGTTGCATATACTTGATAAGGACGCATTACTTTTAACATTTGCTTGTTTTTTGTACCATCCAAAATCATATAATTAGTTGCCATTTGGTGTGCCATTGGAATAGATAACATCGAATCTGCAAATTCTTTCCAATTTCGTACAATACTATTATCACTCTTTCGTTGCCAATTAAATGCAAAATCTTTATTGAATTTTTCATAAGTTGTATTTGCCATATACTTTACATTATTTGGAGTAATTGCCACCAAAATTTGTAAAGTTGAAAAAATATCGCGGTACTGATTTTCACCAATATACTGGTGCATCTGATTCAATGCCTCATTCACATCATGCGTATCCCGTTTTTCTTCAATCTGAATAATTGGCAACCCATTGATTAATAATGTTGTATCAAAACGTCGATTTTGTTTACCCGTAATTACAGGTGAACGTTCAATTTGGTTAACAACCTGATAGATAGTGTTCCCTGCCCCAATTTGTTTTTGATCAAATACAGTCAAAAAGACATGTTGACCTTCATCTAGATCAACTTCAACTTGTGAAACTCCATTTAATCCATAGAGAAACTGTCCAGCTTCATACGGAGTTTGTAAACTTGAAATAATCTTCTTAACTTGATTGAATTCAGTTATTGATAGAGGTTGACTTAGCTTATCTTGGTTATGTTGTTCCAATATCAATTTAAAATTATTCCATAATTGATCTGTTGTCTTAATGTCCTTTTCGAACTTCCACAACTTTGTCTTAACAACGTAATCAACAGTATTTTCATTAATGTTAGAATTACTAATTCCTTCAAGATGCTCCGGTCTAGTAATTGTGCCACTTGTTATGTATTGAATCAATTCACTTTCAAAACGAAGTTCATTCATCCTAATTTATTTCCCCCATTTTTTATCTATCTTTTAAGAACCGTCATCACGATTTTACAAAAATTTTGGATTCGCTTAACTCTCATTTCTTCATCTTAATATTTATATCTTATATACTATCAATTAAAAAACCTTTTGTGAATTTATTTTTGTGTCCTTTAAAATTAAAAAAATAGCAATTGTGGTCGTCTAATTGTTCTAAGTCCTTCTGAACCAAGTATCGTAAGTTGTCCATCATTAACTTCATCTGGTAACAAATACAATGCGCTTTACTCGACAATTTCCGTTGACTTTTAACTTTTTCAATCTTTAATTTTGTCCATATACTGAGAAAATCATAGCAACAGGAGAATGTTTTGAATCACAAAAAAGGATTTCTATATCATACTCCAAAAAACGTTCAACCTTTTTTTGAAAAATAACTATTAGAATTTTCGAAAATTAAATATCCAACATCATCAAACGGAAAAATCTTCTCTTCTTTCTTTACCAAATCAAGAAATTTGAAGCTATTTTTTACAGTTGAAACAAAAAAGCGACTTTCAACAAAAATCACTAACTTACTACCTCTATTGTTATCAAAGAAGAATAATTATCCTATCACATTTTCATATTAACTCCAGTGAAATAATTTATAAAACTTTTTCTTAAAAGTGAAGCATCACCTCTAGGATAAACTAACTGGAGATGACTAATAACTGAGGGGATTAGCGGTCGCATGACGAAATCTGATGTCATAAAAGGCTTTACAGATTTGGAAAATAACAAAGTTACTTCATTAGTATTTAGGATTGTCGCCAGTAACGATTCGATATGTGGAGAGACAAAGCGGACATTCGTGCTAATTTTTTCTTTTTTATAGCTATTAAGGATTAATTCATAAACCCCTGAACCTGGATTTAGCGTAACAATATCTACATCTTTCAGATCTTGAATTCTCAGCACATCTTTTTTGGCTAAAGGATGATTTTTATCTAATACAACAAAAAGTTCATCATCGGTTAAATCTACAAACTCAAATTGCGAATCATTTAACTGCTTTCCTTGTATGTCGCGTAAAATTCCAACATCAATTTTGCCAGTACTTAATTTCTCCAATAAAGTCTCACCTTCAAATTCTGAAAAAGCAATATCAATTTTGGGAAACTCATTCATAAAATTGCGCATTTTAATTGCTAGACTATATTGTTCAACAACTGGAATACATCCGACTTTAAGAAAGCCACGTTGTAATTTCTGATAATCTTGCAGTTCGCCTTTCATTGTCTCATATTGGGTTACTATTGACTGCGCGTATCTAAAAAAAACCTCCCCGCTATCAAGCATCGTTAATTGACGTTTATTTCTAGTTGAAAACAACTGTACTTGCAGCTCATCTTGCATATTCTTTAATCGTTTAGACAACGCCGATTGTGTAATATTTAACTGTGTAGCCGCATCAGAAATATTACGGGTACGGTAAAGAATCATAAAGTTATAAAGATCTTCAATATTCATAAAACCCCTCCTGCTATTATTCCATATTAGCATAATGTTAGTCGAAATTTGATTGGTTTGCTAGTATAAATCAATTTATATTGATAGAAGAAAACCAATTAAATATAGGAGGAGCAAAATGATGGCTAGCCCGTATGATTTACGTAAAGTATTAGCTGAACTAAAAGAACAAAAAGGTCAATACCATGAAACAAATATTGCTGTAAACCCAGATGCTGAATTATCTGGTGTTTATCGTTACATTGGTGCTGGAGGAACAGTTATGCGTCCAACACAAGAAGGTCCTGCCATGATGTTTAATAATATCGAAGGATTCCCTGATACTAGGGTCCTAATCGGTTTAATGGCAAGTCGCAAACGAGTTGGAGCAATATTTCATAATGATTATCGCACTTTAGGCAAATTCCTAAACAATGCTGTTTCAACCCCTATTCCACCAATTATGGTAGAAGATGCTCCTGCGCATGAAGTTGTACATAAAGCAACTGACCCGGATTTTGATATTCGCAAATTAGTAGCTGCACCAACAAATACCCCAGAAGATGCAGGCCCATATATTACTGTAGGTGTGGTCCTAGGCTCAAATATTGATAAAACTATGTCTGACGTCACTATTCACCGGATGGTTATAGAAGATAAAGATAAATTAGGAATTTATATTATGCCTGGTGGTCGTCATCTCGGGGCTTTCGCCGAAGAATACGAAAAACAAAATAAACCTATGCCTGTCACAATTAACATCGGTTTAGATCCTGCCATTACAATTGGCTGCACATTCGAACCACCCACAACACCCTTAGGTTACAACGAACTAGGAGTTGCAGGGGCTATTAGACAAGAAGCAGTAGGTCTGACCAAGGCATTAACAGTAGATGAAAATGCAATTGCACGTTCTGAATTTACTTTGGAAGGCTATATTATGCCAAACGAGCGAATTCAAGAAGACATCAACACGAACACTGGTAAAGCTATGCCTGAATTCCCAGGATACAATGGTACCGCTAATCCCGCTGTTCAAGTTATAAAAGTCACGGCTGTAACTCATCGAAAACACCCTATCATGCAAAGTGTTATTGGGCCATCTGAAGAACATGTTAGCATGGCTGGAATTTCAACTGAGGCTAGCATTTTAGACTTAGTTAATCGTGCGATTCCAGGCAAAGTGCTTAACGTTTATAATCCACCCGCAGGCGGTGGCAAGCTCATGACTATTATGCAAATACGAAAAGAAAATGAAGCTGATGAAGGTATTCAACGACAAGCCGCCCTACTAGCATTTTCTTCCTTTAAAGAACTAAAGACCGTTATTTTGGTAGATGAAGATGTGGATATTTTTGATATGAATGATGTAATGTGGACGATTAACACAAGATTCCAAGCTGATCAGGATATCCTAGTGCTTCCTGGAATGCGTAATCATCCACTTGACCCATCAGAACGTCCGGCATACGATCCAAAATCCATTCGAACTCAAGGTATGTCATCAAAATTAATAATTGATGGAACTGTTCCATTTGATATGAAGGATCAATTTGAACGTGCCAAATTCATGGAAGTCGCTGATTGGAAAAAATATTTACAAACAGATGGTGATCCAGAATGAAAAGGATTGTAGTCGGCATAACAGGAGCCTCAGGTATAATTTATGCATACGATCTTTTGAAAAAATTATCAAATCTTGATGTTGAAACTCACGTTGTCATAAGTGCTTGGGGTAAAAAAAACTTGGAATTAGAATCGTATACCTTAGAGCAGTTCAATGCATTATCTGATTACACCTACAGTTATCGCGATCAAAGCGCCAATATTGCAAGTGGTTCATTCTTACATGATGGCATGGTAATTATTCCAGCAAGCATGAAAACAATTGCAAGTATTGCATGTGGATTTGGTGAAGATCTTGTGACACGTGCTGCCGATGTTACATTAAAAGAGCAGCGAAAACTTATCATAGTTCCTCGCGAAACTCCATTAAGTGCTATTCATCTTGAAAACTTGACTAAATTAGCTAGATTAGGGGTTCAAGTTATTCCGCCAATCCCTGCCTTTTATAATAGTCCAAAAACAATCCAAGATTTGGTAGATCATGAAACAATGAAGATCCTTGATGCATTTGGAATTAAACAGGTAGATGCTAAACGTTGGGGAGATGTTTAAATATGCCAATATTTAACGTAACTCAAGAAAATTATACAATCTCAGCAAATTTAACCATAATTGGTGAAGATTTATTAATTGTTGTTACAGGCGGAACCAATCCTCATATTGGTGGTGTAGTAACATTGACAAAAAATGATGCTCCATATAGTTTTGCATTTCCAAGTCATGATGGACGAAAACACAAAGATAACTATATTGGTGAACATATTGCTGGTATCATCCAGCCTTGTTTACCTGGTAACTGTACAATTACTACAGGAGTACATGTAAATCAAATTACCAAAGCTCAGATTGCTGCATCTAAACCTATGGCTATAAATCTAGGAAGGCAAATACAAGCATGGCTCACTGAGCACCCAGTTGCAGCCCAAAAGCCCAAATACTATCAAAGTTATGAAAATCCTAGATAAAGTCTATCAATCATAAGAAATTAAGGATTATTATTAAGACAATTAGCTAAAATTCAAACTCTTATCAGAATTAAATTATTGAATTTACTACCCCTTAAAATTCCTATGATAGATATAAAAATCAGATGTTTACAAATAAAAAGATGTTGGATTGAAAATTACCTTCTATCCAACATCTTTTTATTTATATACCATCATATTGAAACAATTCATCCACCGTTGTTTGAAAAACCTTTGCCAGTCTAAAGGCTAGTTCTAGTGACGGAGCATACTTTCCTTTTTCAACTGCATTAATTGTCTGGCGCGATACTTGACACAAGTCAGCAAGTTGTTGTTGTGACAATCGTCTAAGGACTCGGTATTCATATATCTTATTGCGCACTAAGCATACTTCCTTTTATTAATTAGATATGTAACACCGTAAATTATCACAGCAAGCAAGATATAAAATAACGAATCCCATTGTGATGAATATCCGCCATTATTTTTAAATATCCTAGTAATCAAGTCAAAAGCAAAAGTTATCATTAGCCAAATCCATGAATATACTATCGCTCGCGTTCTAATAACCAGTTCAAGTTCTTCGACTTTCTTATCTGTCACCGGATTTTTTCCAACAAATATCGAAAGTATACTAATGATAACAATTCCTAGCAAAATATTAATTATCCAACTTATAATTACATTCATCTGAATCACCCCCTAAATAAATGTAAAATATATTTTACAAATTGTCAATTAAAATTGTCAAAAATATATTTACACAAACCAACATTCTTACTATTACTTTATGAAATTAGCTATACATAGATAATCTAGCAATCAAACTAATTTATTCAGGTTACTGAAGTAAAACACTTTCCTTCTTCATTATCAAACTGGCAATTTTTTTCTTATCTGCTTGTTTTTTAATAATCAATAAAGTGCTTTGCTTTTTTTTATTAGCTTTAATTAATTCAAGAACCTTTTTTTCGTCATAAGAAAACACAAACTTCAAAAAGTCCAAGTATTCGCGATCAAAATGTTCTCTAAATTGATTTGGCATTTCTGGCCGTGTTTTCTTGTTTATCCTAAATAACAATGAACGCTTGATAATTCGTAAAATAGCTCTAACTTTATTTACCTTCAACCATATAATTACATCTGCTTGTTGAAGGCGTAAACTCATTGTTGAACGATAATTTCCGTCTATAATCCAACTACCTTGTTGCATAAAACTAGTTTGTTCTTGAATAAACCACTTTTTTGCTTCAGCCGAATAATTTGTTTGATGCCATAAATTATCAAGCTGTAATAATGGATAATTTAGCTGTGTCCTAAGTTGCTTAGCCAAAGTTGATTTACCACTTCCGCAATTACCGATAATTACTATTTTCATCGAGCCCTCCTCTTATATACTTAATTTTTATTATTCACTAATTATAATCAATTATCTTATCTGCAACAAAAAAACAAGAACCCACCTAAAATTGGTTGAGTTCTTAATTTTTTATGCTACTTAATCGACTACTGCGGTACTCCAAAAATTCTTAGCGATTTCTTGTCCTTGTGTAATTTTGGCCCATTGTTGTGAAATCGTCAATTCATTACCCGAGTCACATGATGCAAAACCGCATTGATGTGAAATAAACAAACGCTCCTTAGAGATAATTTTGCTAGCCTTATCCAATAAACGGTAGACACGCTCCTCATCATCCAATGTATTCGTCTTACTTGAAAGCAATCCTAAAACAACTTCAACATTTTTTTTGTTGCGTAAAACTTCAAGTGCCGAAATATCCCCTGCCCGATCGTCATCCCATTCTAGGAAGAAACGATCATAGTGTTGATCACGTAAAAATTTCTCTGCAATTGCATTATATGAACCACCTGCGGCATGGCGACTCTCATAATTACCACGACAATTATGTGTCCAGATTTTCAAACCTAACTTGTGACCATAATCGACAACTGCATTATTGATTGCAACAAATTCATCTGCTAGATCTTCTAATCCATGCACACCATCGGAAAAGAAACTACTCTCATTGTCATCAGCAAAAAGTTCCCACAAACAATCATCAAATTGAACAATTTCTCCACCTGCAGCTTTATAGTCATCTAAAAACTCTTTATAGGCTTTGATTACACCATCTTTTAAGTCTGTTTTTGTTTTGTAAACTTGATTTTCACCAAAAAGGCCATCAAAGACAGATAATTCAGTAACCGCATGTGCTGCCCCCCATACAGTAGTTTTAACTGTTCTGCCTTGAGCTTGTTCCTTAATTTCTTTAAAAATATCAATAAAATGATGATTTTTACCAGATAATGGTTCAGTAATTTTGATGCCAATATCTTTACGAGTTTCAAAAACACTGTCATCATGATCTTTAAATGTATATCCATGATCAGCAATATATCGTTCGATTCCCTTGAATCCCCAGATGAAGTCAAGATGCCACATTGATTTTGAATATTCACCATCGGTAATTACACTCAGATTATGTTCAATTTGTGACTGAATTACCTTACTGATTGCTTTAGACTCTGTTTCTTTGTAACCTGCGAAGTCACTATAGAATGGATATTTTATGTCATCTCGGTGTTCAATTCTATTCTTATATTCAAGTAATTCTGGTGTCCTTAATAATGAACCCACTAATTGGAATTTATCAACTGTCATTGTCCAACCTCCTATTTTTTTCATTGGATACAGTTTAACAAAGTTATTCATTGTTAGATAATACTTTTTTATTTAATGATATAATAGGCATTACCTATAACAATAAGGAGAAGACTTATGCGCATCCAACAATTACATTATCTTGAAAAAATTGCTGAGACCGGTTCAATGAATGAAGCAGCGAAACAGCTATTTATCAGCCAGCCCTCACTATCGCAAGCAATGAAAGAACTTGAAAAAGAATACAAAATTCAACTTTTTTATCGTAGTAAATTGGGAATCACATTAACAGCTGAAGGCCGGGAATTCATTAATTATTCTCGTAGTATTCTTGATCAGGTTAGTCTATTAAATGAACGTTTTGGTAAAGATGCAGTTCGTAAACAAGTATTTAGCGTTTCTGGCCAACACTACGCATTTGTTGTACATGCATTTGTTGAACTAGTTAAAAAAATTGGTGAAGATGAGTATAACTTTACTCTCCGAGAGACACAAACAGAAAATGTTTTAAATGACATTCAAACTTTTAGAAGCGAGCTTGGGGTAATCTATCTTAATGACTTTAATCGAACTGTTCTAACACGTTTGATTGCTGAAAAAGGCCTTGAATTTGTTCCTTTATTTGTCGCACACCCACATGTTTTTGTTGGCCGTGATAATCCTCTAACGAATAAAAAAAGTATCACTCTTGCCGACTTAGAAGATTATACATATCTCTCTTATGAGCAAGGTGATACTAATTCATTTTATTTTTCAGAAGAAATTCTGAGCACATTAAAACATAAAAAATGGATTCAAATTAGTGATCGTGCCACAATTTTCAACTTAATGGTAGGACTGAATGGTTACACAATCAGTTCTGGCATTATTAGTAGCGAGCTCAATGATGAAAAGATCGTTGCAATTCCACTAGATGTCACTGACAATATGACACTTGGTTATTTAAAGCACAAAAAAATTGAACTTAGTGATACTGCTAATGATTATTTGAATCTACTAAAACAACATATTCGCGGGTATGGGTTTAAAATAATTGTAGAATAATCAGATTGTGGTTCAACTCATCATTTTTCCAAAACATTAATCAAACTTAGTATTTGTTAGTAGTTGTCACCATTTGAGTCATCATAGTATCCATCATGATAATCATCACCGTAATCATCATTGTAGCGTTCGTCATTAAAATCATTATGATATTCAAGCTGTTCACTTCTGTGTATACTTTGCGGATCTTCTTGAATTTCTTCCATCTCTTCTTGATGCCTATAATGCTCTTTGACACTTTCTTGAGCAAGATGTTCTGTTACAATATCTTCATAATAATTAGCTTGTTGTCTGTTGTCATCGCTCGAAAAATAAATTGCTTTCTTTTTATTTTTCTTGATTGGTTCAGCACCGAACATTCTTTCATTATTAGCTTTTTCTTTGATATATCCGTAAATTCCGACAATAAATGTAATAAAAAACAGCATAATTCCAAAATTATGTGTGATATGAAAAGCAGTTAGTTTTGTAGCAACAATTAGCACTAACAAGACTTCCAACATATTAATTCTCATCAGAATCCCTCTTTCCTTACCCTTACAACCTTTGCTTTAAAATTTGCGATTTTCTGCTTAAAAGTAAACCCAAAGCAATATACAGTACATCAATTATCAAAACAGCAACCGTTTTTTGAGATGTTGGTGTTGCAGTTATGATCGTTCCACTGACTAAAATTCCAGTGAAATCTAACATGAAATGAAATAAAATGGTCCATGCCAAATTCCCCGTGCGCAAATAAATTGCACCCAACATCATTCCAATCGCAAATGCATTGGTTGCTTGCAATAAGGTCGCCGACAATGATTGCCCAAAAAGATTGATCATATGTGTTACACCAAACAAAAAGCTACTGAATAAGATTGCTTGTAAATAACTACGATAGTTTTGCAATGCATTCGCTAAAAAGCTATTAATTAAAAGCCCACGGAAAAAAATTTCCTCAAAAACGGCTGCTGAAAGTGCCAATAAAATGGAGTCTAAGAAATTCGCAAAATTAGTCAAAGGCAAGTACTGAAGTATCGCCACAATATAAAAGAAATATAAAACAAGTGGGAAACTATTTATTCTTAACAACTCACCAAGTGATAATTTCTTTATGTTAAGCAACTTCAGATGAAAGAATCTTGTATTCAAATACAAAAATAATGCAACCAATAAAGCATCATCCACAATTACACGATTATCAGACTTAATCTGCACAATTATATAGAAAAAATGAATTAGTAAAAATATCACCATAAGTAATATCCAAATTCCACCTGTTTTTTTTACTGCTTTTAAATTCATCAAACCAACCTTTCTTAACCGTAACATTTTGAGATTATACTAATTAAAACCAAATAGGCATTATCAAAGCAGTCGTCGCAATCGCATCATACTTAACCGCATAGCCCTTAACCTGTTTATGCAGCGTAATCAATGCTTCAGGAAAATCATTTTTATGTGGCCAATAATACATTACAATCTTTTTTACCAATTTACTTGCAACCAAATCACAGTTTTGCGTTTTCTCTAATTCTTGTGCACTTTCTAAAATAAATTGCTGTGCATCTGGCTGTTTTTTTATTTGTTCGTCCGCATATGCTACACTCAGTTGGTCTAAAAATTTGCTTACTTTTTCATCGTTTTTTTCAGTCATAATCATCACTCCGATTAAAATTAATCTAATAGTTTATTCAAAACTTGTTCCCTATTATTGATAAAGAGTTCCATTATTCGAAAACTATTGGTCTCTTCATATTTGCAATTATGCACCTTTCCATCATCAAAAGCTAGAATCTGTGCATCTGGATATCCTAAAAGAATCGGTGAATGTGACACAATAATAAATTGTGACCCTTGCATAACTGATTGATTAACCAATGCCAAAAGTGTCAATTGTCTTTGCGGAGATAGTGCTGCTTCTGGTTCATCTAAAAGATAGAAGCCATTTGGTTTGAATTGCTTTTGCGCCAATGCAAGGAATCCTTCACCATGAGATTTTTCGTGATATTTTTCGGAAGGATGCAAAATATCTGCATATTCCATTTCCTTTGTAGCAACATTATAAAAACTCTCTGCACGAAGAAAATATCCCCATTTAGCATGCCGAACGCCTTTACCAATCCGCAACGCATTAAAAAGTTCGGAATGTGAATCATATGTGGCAAAAGAATAATTCTTACTGCCACCTTCAGGATTAAAGCCGTATTTGATTGCAATTGCCTCTAGTAAGGTTGACTTTCCGCTACCATTTTCCCCGACAAAAAAGGTTACAGGTTTTTTTATTTCAATTTTAGTTTGACCTCGTAAAGCTTCAATATCTCTGAGATAACTTTGCTCATCAATTTTACTCCAGTCAATCACAAGTTCCCTAATATAATTAGAATTCATTTTCATCACTCCACGATTTTTTGCTAAAAGGCCTATTCAGTCCTATTTAAGTTCATTTAAAATAAAATTTTTCTGCAGATAAGATATATAATTCATCACTTCAACTATCATCTAATTCTATCATACGACTAGGTTCTTCTGTTCTTTTAATCAATGGACTATCTGTCAATAATAAGGCCAAAATTGCTAATTTTTTTAATACTAATTAATTTGAAAAAATCTAATTAAATTATAGTCAAATTCATTCTATAAATTAACTTAAACTGATGTTCATTTTCGTAATACTTTATTATAAAATGTAATGGGTAATCAAATCTTTGGAGGATAAATAATGTACAATCATTTTGTTTCTTTTACTAATCTAAATGCAATACAATCTTTTATGGAGCAAATTCTTACTTATGAATAAACGTCGCGGAATTATTTTAGCAATCACTGGTGCATCTTTTTGGGGAACATCCGGTGTTGCCGTACAATATCTGTATCAACACACTCAAATCAACTCAATTTGGCTTGTCTCCTTGCGTCTTCTTTGTGCAGGTTTTCTGCTAGCTTTATGGTCACATTTCAAATTTAAGGGTGAAATGAAGTCACTGCTTCAAAATAAAAAAACATGGCCAGAATTATTGCCTTTTTCCATTATTGGTGTTGGTGGTTCGCAGTTCACTTATTTCATGGCAGTACAATACAGTAACGCATCAACTGCCACCGTAATTCAATTTTTATCTCCACTTTTCATTATTGGTTTTATGCTGCTAGTAAAACATGTTTTACCAAAGAGAATTGAAGTTGTTTCTGTTTTGGTTGCAATTTTTGGAACTATTATCCTTGTTACCAATGGTCATATTGATCATCTTTCACTTTCAGCTAATGCTATTGTTTGGGGATTAGCTGCTGCTTTTTGCACTGCGATGGAAGTTGTAATTCCCGTAAAATTAATGAAACAATATCAAACTCTTCCAATCACTGGTGTTTCAATGCTTTTTTGCGGTTTATTCCTTGCACCTGTATTTTTTGTTATTCCGTGGCCCCAACTCACAATATTTGAATGGAGTTTAATTGCATACATTATCATTGGCGGAACACTTTTTGCCTATTTATTCTTTCTTGCAAGCATTCGTTACATTCCTTCAAGTACAACCGGAATGCTTGGAGCATTTGAACCTTTAGTGGCAACCGCTCTAACAGTTATTCTTTTAGGAACACATCTAAGTATTTTTGCATTGCTTGGCGGTGCACTAATTATCATTGCGACACTAATCCAATCATTTCCCTTGGAAAAAATTATTAAAATACTCAAAAAAGCAAGCTAACTTAACACGTTGACTTGCTTTTTTAATATGTTTATGGCAATTTATTAGATTCGTCCCGATTTTACTAGGGTGAGTAAACATTTTGTGTATTCGTTTATAGCGATTGTCAATTCACTGATGTTGCCTTTAACTACGTTGTTCATCAGCGTACCGATATCCAATACTTCATAATTATCATTAACATATCTATTTAATTTCAATTTGTCTATAAACTCTTTGAAATTCGAAAATTGCATTAACCATATTTTAGTACTTTTATTTTGATATGCCTTTCTCATTGGAGTGTCTTTACCCGTAAAATAACATTTTAAATCGTATAATAAATAATCTATCCTATCTTTATATCTACTATATCTCAAAGTATTTATTGTTGGTAATGTATGTTTTGGCCAAATAAAATGTAAATCTATTCTACTTCTGATTAATTCATAATTAACTAAAAAATTTTGTTCATCAAAATTTCGGAGCGCTTTCCAGCCACAAATAATATCAGCTGCCAATCTTATTTCTTTACCGTTGAGGTTTTGAATCAGGCTACATTTGTCTTTACCAATAGCCAGATTATGTTTTTTACTCAACATATCATATAATTCTTCATCAACAGCATCAGGATCCTTATATAAAGAATTTAGAATATTATTTATAATTTTCGGGTCTTGTTTTTTTAGAGCTAAAAAATATTCACTATTTAAAAACATTGCTAATCTTTCAATGTTTTGTTTATATACCCTCATAATTTTCAACCTACTCGCTACGACTAATTTACCACTCCTGCAACTCACTTTTTATCAATGTCCATAAATTTTCATCATGATAACCATCAGCTAACAAGATATTCTCACGTAATACCCCATCCAAATGAAAACCCGCATTTTGTGCTACCTTATTACTCCTTTGATTGTCAATTGCAGCGTATACCTTTATCTTATTAACTTGATATTCATCAAAAGCCAACTGACACATTGCCTTTAGCGCACGATGCATAATACCTTTGCCTACAAATTTATTTCCTAACCAATAACCGATTTCTGTGCTATTATCAGATTTCTCGAAACTATTAAAACTAATTGAACCAGCTTGTTCTCCTTTATAAACAATAATCAAACTGATTGATGTTGCTAAGCCAAATTTTTCTAGTCTTCTTACTAGGGCAGCTCTCTCATCTTCAATACTTTGAATTGCAAAAACCCATGGCAACCATAGCTCTAACTGTTTGCGACTTTCATCAATCAAATTAAACATAGACTCACTATCAATGAGCGGATTAGGTAAAGCCAAGCTAAGGCTTTTATCAACTTGATAGGTAAACATGTCAAGACTCCTTTTTTCTTAATAGATAACAAGACTATAGCACTCTTTTCGCAATTAAACATAACATCTGAATGATATATATTCTTTGAATTCAAACTACAATTAAACTAAATCACTAATTTTAATGAGTTCCATACTTTTTAGACTGAAACCCTTAGACTGCTAAATTAGCATTCTATATAACGCACCACCACTTTTAAAAAAATAGTTTCTGTTGTATCTATTATTTACAATGTACTAAAATAATTAAAGATAAGCGGAAATTTATTTTTCTTTAGAAAAATGATATTACACATTTTGAATTACAGCCTTGAACTTAATTATATATTATTTCTGAGTTTGAAAGTTGCAAATGAATGTGGCATTATCTCAGTTCCTTCATCCAACCTATTTTCGAATAAATCAACCCTCTCTATCCCTCTACTAATTTTGTTTGCCACATCTAATATTTCATCTGAATCATTTAGAATCCTAAT
Source organism: Liquorilactobacillus cacaonum DSM 21116 (assembly GCF_001436735.1). Lineage (GTDB taxonomy): Bacteria > Bacillota > Bacilli > Lactobacillales > Lactobacillaceae > Liquorilactobacillus > Liquorilactobacillus cacaonum. The sequence continues at coordinate 75,088 of NZ_AYZE01000016.1, read as the reverse complement.
TAGGTACTTTTTGCTCTCTCTTGATGGATAAATTGATGATATCACCAAATCGTTATCAATTGCCACTAGAGATAGACTTCTTGGAACCTGCGAGCTAACTTCTGTTGGCCAAATCTTATTATCCAATCGATTTATAAATAGATTTAGCGTCTGCTTTTGATAACTGACACTTTGATCAAAAATTTCATTTATCTCTCTTGACAGTACGCTGTGCACAGCATCTATTTTATTTAATTTCATTCCAATAGTGAATTCCCAATTTCCTTTTTCCTGTGCCATTGGAGTAGGCATCATAATATGTCCTTCATTTGTAGTGTCTCCCGATGCCCTTCCAGGCCTCCATGCTAGATTTGGTTTACCTAATTGCCCAGTTGTAGCTAACAAAGTTAGATATAGATATCTATTGTCAAATTCAAATTCTTTTAATCCCCTTGGGAAGAAACTATAAGAGACATTTCTACCATTAACATTCAATAATTTATCAAAGTTATATATATTTACAGGTTTTTCATCAAATTTATCTCGCCAATCTTCATCGATTTTTTTATTTATAACATTAATTACTCCGCCCTGAATTCCTGCCTTAACTCCTAAAATTTCATTATTGGGATTTATTCGTAAACGTAAACGATGTGATTCAATATTATTATTAAAAATTACCTTAAAAGAAAATTCCTGTGAAATCTTATTAAGTGATATGACCAACTGATATGCAAATTTCTTATCTCTCTTTTCACTTAATCGGCTTTCAAGTGTCTCTGGTAAAAATTCTTCACCACAAACTACTAATTTTTCAAATACCCCATCTTCTTGTATTACACGGCATTCAGTAAAAGGTAAGACTTTTTCTTTTTCTCCTTGAATAGGTGAATAATCATACGTATCTCCATCATTTCCAGAATCTAATAATGAAATAAAGTCTAGGATAACTTCACCGCCATTGACAAAATTCACCTTTCCATTAGTGAATTCAAATTTAAGATCATTCGTTGCAATATAATTATTCTTATTTTTTGCAACTTCTTCACTTTTATCAGGTAAATCATGGAATTTTATGACTGTATAGCCTAGTGGTTTGAGTTTTACTTTAATCTTACATATCAATGAAAAATATTCGGGTTCATCAAAATATTCTCTCCCCTTTTCTGTCATTTTTAAAACATGCTTTCTCATAGGATAATGTTTCTTAACCTTCACTGATTGATATTTAACATTATCAAATTTAATATTTTTCGAGCGGGACATAATACTTACTTTCTTAAACCCATCAAAATTTTGCGGTGTAGTATTAAATAAAAGCAGCTCATTATTATTTAGCTTCAAGGAATCACCTATTTTCTTCTTTATTAGGTTTTCAATTCCATCTGCTAACTCATTTGCTTCTTTAAATCTGTGCATAATATCTTCAGCAACATTATCAGAGACACTTCCGCCCAATGAATCATGTGCTTGTGACTCTAACAATTTTTTCCATAACAGTGTTAGCATCCCTTTGCCAACTTTTATTCCAACACTTTCAGCGATTATCATTAAAGGTTCAACACGGTTTAAAATTTTTCGTTCGATTTCAAAATTTTGTTTTTTTATTGATTGTCTTACTGAACCAATTGTTCTATGAATTCTTGAATATGTCGGTAGACGTAGCTCACCACTATACTCCGGCAGATTTTTGGTTCTCAAAATGTCTACAAATTCTTGATAGGTACTGATTTTTGTCTCAAAGTTACTTTGTTCATTAATCTTTTTTACTGTTTTTGTAATGTTATGGACAATATTCATCTGATCAATTCCTGAAGGCATCAAAATATCGTTATTATTACCATGTTCGTGTAAAAATTTGATATTTGGGTCATATCTGTCGCTGATGAAGCTATCCATTTTTTCTTTAGCATCTAGTCCAATCTGACCTGTAAAATAACCAAAAGGAAAGTTAGCAGCGATTATCTCATCTTTCCCCAATGAATTCCATCTAAAATATGGAGATGAAACTTGCGACTCAAAATTGGTTCCTCTCCAGAAAAGAATACTATCTATTCTAGCTTGTTTTAGTAACATCGGTAATTGCGCATTAAGTCCAAATGTATCAGGCAAATAACCTATCATCATTGCTTTTCCATATTTTTTATTAGCTTCAGTTATACCGATATACAAATTTCTTAAAATAGATTCAGCATCAGGAATTAATGCATCTGTTTGAGTATACCAAGGTCCTACAAATAGCCTTTCATCTTTCACCAATTCTCGTATTCTATATAAATTTTCAGGATGAGTATTTACATATTCATCAAGAATAGATGTTTGCCCATCAAGACAAAAATTGGCTTCTGGATGTGTTTCAAGTTCTTCAAGTATTTCTGTAAAAACCTGATCCGCCAAAACTTGTGAATCCATTACTGTAAAATACCATTCCCTATCCCAGTGAGTATGGTTTACTAGATATGCTTTTATCACTTGCTTGCCTCCTTATTATTCTTCTACTTCAGCACTCGTTTTTGTAAATTTTTTCAGTAGATTGGTCAAAATAGCAACGGTGAAAACACCAATCAAAATAGCGATAGTATAAAGTATCCAATTAGAAGAGAATGGAATTGCCATAACTGTTGAAAGTGCAGTCTTTTGATATGTTCCAAAAAAACCATTAATTGCACATCCTAATGAAGTTCCAACAATGATACTTGGAATAACTCTAATAGGATCAGCAACTGCAAAAGGAATTGTTCCCTCTGTAATACCAACAATTCCCATTACTAGCGCGGATCTTCCACTTTCAATTTCTTGCTCGGAATAAAGTTTCCTACCGCCCAATAATGTAGCAACAAACATTCCAAGAGGTGGTATTCCAATCGCCATTAACATTGCTGTACTTGCTTGATATCCTCCAGAAGTGAACGCAGCCATTCCAAAAGCATAAGCAATTTTGTTGATAGGGCCACCCATATCAACAGCCATCATTGCACCTAGAATTCCTGCCATTAATACAGCGTTTGCTCCGCTCATTCCCTTGAGCCAAGCAGTCAAGAATGTTGTCATTCCCTGAATAGGCGTACCAATCACATATATCAATAAGAGACCAATTATAAGAGTTGCTAAAAATGGGATAATAATCAGTGATTTTACAGACTGTAAATTTGCCGGCATTGGAATTTTTTTCAACCATTTAGCACTATAGCCAACTAAAATGCCTACTAGCATCCCTCCTAAAAACCCCGTTCCCATCTTTGAGGCAATTAATCCAACTATGAATGCCGGAGCCAATCCTGGACGATCTGCAATTGCAAAAGCAATATATGCAGCAATCATTGGAACGATAAAGGTCAACCCGGTTTGACCAAGCAATCTAATATTTCCCCAAATAGTTGATGTTTCATTCCAAACACCATTTCCACCGAAAATAACTGCAATTGACGTCAATAAACCTGCCGCGGTAACTAATGGAATCATGTACGAAACACCAGTTTGAAAATATGCTGCTAATTTTTTCATTTCTCCTTTAAATCCACCCATCTTCATTCTCCTTTCGCTAACTTAATAGCATCTTCTATAGTTGACTTTCCATCTTTAACAACCTTTGAAGTTCCAACTTCTAAAATCTTTTTTCCAACAAATCTGTCTTCATTTTGTACAGTTGTGTCTACCGCAAAAATAACTACATCGGCTTCATCAATTTCGGCTTGTGTCAATTCATCCTCAATCCCCATTGCCCCTTGTGTCTCAATCTTAATCTCACAATTTTCTTTTTTAGCAAACTTTTTTAAATTAGCTGCCGCCATATATGTGTGTGCAATTCCTGCTATACATGCTGTTACTCCAACTATTTTCATCTTTCATTTCCCCTTTTTTGTAATATTTTTAATATCTTTTCTTTTGAATCAGCTTTCTTTATTGCCTCCACAAAATCGTCATCCATTAACTTACCAGATAAATTTGCTAACATTTTTAAATGTTCATTGCCTTTATCCGCTGATGAAACAGCCATTAAAAAAATATTCTTTACTTTAGAACCATCTAATGAATTCCATTCAATTCCATCTTCATTTTTGGCAAACATCATTGTCGTTCTAATAACATGTTTACTCTTACCATGAGGAATAGCCAATTCATTACCAATTCCTGTTGTTGACGCTTTCTCTCTTTCTAGAACATCACTCTGAAATGCAAAGGCATTATCAATATATCCATTTTCCTTCAAAAGAGTTGCCAGTTTTTTAATCGCATCTACTTGATTTAAAGCACTTAGATCTAGAACAATATTTTTCTCAGAAATAAATTCACTTATATTATCACTCATTCTCACTACCCTCTTTTTCTATTGATTCCAATTCATGTATAACTTCCGCTTTTGTTGTAGCTTTAATAATTTTTTTAATTTTCTTTTTATTCGTAACTATATCATTCAAAAATTCATAAAATTCATTAATAAAATGTTTAGCATCATCCGCCAAAAGTAAGAAAAATAAAACATTTACTTTTTCATACTCTTTATAGATACCCTTTTCAGAAATAAAAACAAAAACAGCTGATTGTTTAACATTTTCCTTTGTAGCATGTGGTAACCCTACTTCATCATAAAAAGTCGATGATATTTTTTCTCGTTCTAAAATAGCCTCTTTTAAACCTATATTTGAAATTTTTTTCTTCCCAGCAATTTTACTTATCTCGGTAACTGCATCTTCAAAAGTAACAGGTTTATTTTTTATAATAATATTGTCTAACGTGATTAAATTCCGTATTCCAAACTTTTTATTTCTATATGTTACTTTCCTTAAACTTGCTTTTATTTCTCCAATTGCACTAATATCTAAAAATGGTGTTACAACAATCAACGGTACATCTCGCTTAACTGTATTAATGGTTGCAATGACTAAATCGGCTTTTCTTATTTCATCCATACTCAAATTTTGATATTCATTATTGGACAATACCTTTAAAATTTCTAATTGATTCGCAAAATTTTGTAATAATCGTTGTTTAAGCAATTGTGCCGTTCCTAGCCCTGAACTACAAACCAGATAAACACTAAAAATTGATTTTTCTCTCTCAAAATACGCTTGAAAATGTAATGCAATATATGAAACCTCATCATCATCAAAACTAACGGAATATTTTATTTGAATCAGATTGCTTAACTTTAGAGCTTCCTCGTAAGCTCTAACAAAATTTTTTTTTATTTCGTGTTTCAAGGGATTTCTAATACTTAATCCGAAATTAATTCTTTTAATTGCAGGTGTCAGATGTAGCGTCAATCCATTCAATAGATTGGTATCATATTCATCGATATTTTGCTCTAAAAACTCAGATAATTCAGAATTATAGTCGGTATCAATTTTTTCATTCATTCCTGCTTTCACTGAGCGAATATGGATATCTAAGTAATTCTTCTCAGCTTCTGGAATTTTAATTTTGAATCCTTTTTCTAATTTCTTAACTAAGCAAAGTGTCTCTTTATTAAGAACTCCAGGTATTTTAATCTTTTTGAATTCACTTTTTTCACTAATTCTAGAAAAGGATATAGCAAGATGAATTATTAATGACTCTTTTTCATAATCCGAAAAATTCAATTTAGAATTTTTTATAAAATCTGAAGTAATCTTTATTATTTTTTCTAACAAGTTCTTATCAAGAATATTAGACAGTATTTCTTCATTGATAATTACTTCATCACTTTGCGTATTCCAAAATTTATATAATAAATCCGCCGCAAACTTTCTTTTTTGCTTAGAAGCTCCTTCAACAATTAGCCCTTCATGTCCTTGAATTTTAATTGCAATACCATATCTATCAAGTATCGGTTTAACCTTTTTAATTTTTGATTCAATTAGGGTACGACTTACAAAAAATAAATCAGCCAATTCTTGAACTTTCAATGGATGATTAGAGAATATTAGCTTTGACAATAAAGATAATGTATATTCATCTTCTTCGAAATACACCTTTTTAAACATACTTATTTGCTTTACATCACCTTTTATTTGTATACCATTCCCCCTTTTTCTAATTAACTCAATATTATATTCATCAAGAAACTCTTCAATGTGATTTAAATGATTAGCAATTGTTTTTCTAGAATACCCAGTACTTTCAGATATATTTTGATAATGAATTGTCCTTTGTTTTAACATCTGATTCAAAATTTCTTGATCCTTTGCATCCAAACTTTTCTTTCTTATCATTTAACATCGCCCCTTTTTGAATACGGTTTCATTTTATCGTAACAAGTAATTTAATCATACTTATAAAAGTGAACTATCGTTAGTACACCCCCAAAATCTTTACTTCTGTATACTTATCCTTTCGCAAATCTCTTAGATATTCATTATATATGACTTTTCTTCTATGCTTTTGTTTGAAAACAATATGGGTATTTGCATAATCATTTTTTATGTGCAAGCCTATTTAAACTATTCGCCAATTTTAGCGTTTTCTTTCGATTTTTAAGTATTTAGCTTTGACACCTATATTTTAAATCTTAGGGAATGTTTTGGTTTACCATTTTTTACGCATGTAAGTGAGCTCAACCAAGTCTATAGACAAAAAATATAAAAACCTTCAGCAAAATTATTACTGAAGGCTGCTCGATAGAAACTAATTCCACTTAATTTTAACTGGAATATCCAACTGCTGAGCCAATTTTTCAATTTTGATTCTAACATTCTTTTTATTGAAATTTGCATAAACCCATACACCGTCAGCAACAATTGCAGAATTAGCTCTTCCTTTGTATGTGGAAGGTTTGCGCCCTAGAATCATCGCAAATGAAGGTGTTTCATCAACAATTAATTCCTGTAATTGATCATTGTACTTTTCATCAACAAATAACTGTGATACAAAATCAATCAATAAACTACGAGCTGATTTTGATTTTAATATTTTGCCATCATATGCTATTTGAAATTGACTACTCGCGCTAATTTCACCAATCGTTATCTCGTTACCTTCAGAGGAACCAAATAAATCAATATTTGCAATCTCATCAATGATTTCAAATACCGTATCATATAATTGGTCCGATTTCGCCTTTTGAAGTTTATCAATATATGAATTATTTCCAGCTGTTGAATTCATCATTTCATAATCGGATTTTTCTTGAAAATCTTGAATCAATCGTTTCTCGAGATAATCAGTATCTGCTTTTGACATTTTTCCATCTGCTCTTGCAAAAAATAAGACAGATTCAACCCAGGCTTTATCTTCTTTTAGAAAATGCTGAGATAAACGAAGTGAAATGGATTGTCCAGCAGCTTGACCTACATATCGCTTATTTCCACCAATCAAAACATAGACTGCAGGATAATTCGCAAAATCTTGTTCTTTCAAATATGGTAAATCATTACGACTCATTGAAATCAAGATGGCTGGTTCACGTTCAAAATATGAAATATTATCTTTTTGTATATCTGAAAATATAAAAATCTGCTTCATAATCCTTGTCTCCCTCGAGAACTCGATAATATGTTATATCATGTAAATGTAATCGAAAATACCACAATCAATCTATCAACCTCGCGGTGTAAAAGCTGTCAACTCTACGATTACCTCTAACATCGTTATTTTACCACAAAAAAAGCAGCCCCAGCATCTGCCAGAACTGCTCCATATCTTGATCTTGGTACATCTATGCTTTTTTACGTTTCATTACTGTAACACTTTCAATGTGTACTGTCATTGGAAATTGATCAACCGGTTGAATTGGCTGAGTTACTTCATAACCTTGTTCTGTGAATAACTGGATGTCACGGACCAAAGTTGCTGGATTGCAACTCACATATACAATCTTTTCTGGGGATAACTCAACAGTACTGTTGATAACTTCAGGTTCTAGTCCTTTTCTTGGTGGATCAAAAACAACAACATCTGGTTTGACACCATCTTCTGCCCACTTAGTCATCCACTCACTGGCCGTTCCAACTTCAAACACAGCATTCCCAATTTTATTAACAGCCGCATTCTTCTTAGCATCTTCAATAGCCTCAGGAATGATCTCAACCCCATAAACTTTTGCAGCCTTTTGTGCTAGGTTTAAGGAAATTGTCCCAATCCCACAATATGCATCAATTACTGTTTCTTTACCGGTTAATCCTGCAGCTTCAACAACCTTTTGATAAATTTTTTCGGTTTGTATTGAATTCACCTGATAAAATGAATGTGCTGAAATTTCAAAATTAATACCATTCAAACTATCTGTGATGTGCCCAGTTCCTGCGAGAATTTTCTCTGTTTTACCCAAAATCACATTTGTCTTTTCTTGATTGATGTTTTGCACAATTGTTTTTACATCAGGGCAAGCTTTCAAAATTTCATCCACAACTTCATCTGATTCAGGAATCTTCTTCGCACGAGTTACTAACACCACCATCACTTCATGTGAATAATGTCCACGGCGAACAATTATATGGCGGACAACACCCTTATGTTCTTTTTCATCATAAGCACTAATTAGATACTTACGCAAAATATCTCTAACAGCTTTAATAACTTCATCGATTCGCTCATCTTGAATAAGATAATCTTCCATCGGAACAAAGGTGTGACTATTCTTCTTGAAAAAACCAGTTTCAAGTTGATTTTTTACCATCCGCACAGGAACTTGTGCCTTGTTACGGTAGTGAGCTGGTTCATCCATCCCTAAAACATCTGCGACCGCAATTTCTTCCAAATGCGATTTTTTCAATAATTCAACAACTTGATTCCGCTTGAATTCAAGTTGTGCATCATACTTCAAATGTTGTAATGGTGCAATCCCCGTTTGTGTATAAGTTTTGTTAATTCCATCTGTCCTAAGTGGACTGTCATTATGTCTGTTGATAACTTTAGCAAAGCCATAATTCTTACTTGCCTTTATTACTGTGATATCCACAACTTCATCTGGTAAGGCATCTTCTATAAATAACGGATAGTGTTCAACTTTTCCAACACCCATTCCTTGGTATGTCAAATCGCTGATTGTCAACGTAAGTTTCTGATTCTTTGTAACTGGTGGTTTACTCATTTATTTCTCCTTTTTTATGTTTCTCATACAACTCTATACTGAATTGTGAATAAGTGCAATCTTTATCAACAGATAAATAACTTATACACATCAAAAATACATTTTTCCGGCTTAAATCAGGTTACTAAAAAATGCTGGCAGTCCTTAAGATTACTTAGTAGTATTAACTCGATATTTTAGGTATCATGACTGTTAAGAACACCTTTTCTTAACTTAATAAACATTAGGAGGGATTTGTATGAACAAAATATCTAAAATCGCTACATTACTAACACTTGGTGTTCTAGGAGCAAAAAAAATCCAAGCAGTTAAAGAAAACCGTAGTCTCTCATCTCTTATATTGCAAGATATTGGTAATCATGTAATTAAAACTCATAATTTTCATGATCCTGCAGAGTATCATAAAGCATTCACCAAAAGTATAATCGGATTTCAGCTGCCAAAATATGCCAAACAGCTTTATCAGTTCGACTACAATCCTGGCTACGATGAGACACTCGAAAGAATTCCATCTGGGAAAAATCCGACATGTACAATTTTTTATCTACACGGCGGTGCTTTTTGGTCTGATCCAACACCCTTTCATTTTAAAACACTAAAAACAATTTCTGAAGCCAATAATGCCCGAATCATCATGCCTGTCTATCCTAAAGCACCTCACCATAAGGCAACTGAAACTCTCGAATTTATTGAGAAAAATTACCTTACACTATTAGATAGCGGTGAAAGTGAGATTATCCTTATGGGCGATTCTGCTGGTGGTGGAATGGTCTTGTCATTAATCCAAATCTTGCGGGATAAACAAATTAAATTGCCTAAATTAGCAGTCCTATTATCCCCTTGGCTTGATATAACAAATAGTAATCCACAAATCGAAAGCATCTCCAAGTATGATTTCTTGTTGGGTGATTATAAGGAGCTTTCTTTCCAAGGTAGTGAATACGCAGGCAATTTGGATATCAAAGATCCAAAAGTTAGTCCAATCTACGGCAACTTAGACAATTTACCACCAATCTATCAATTCGTAGGTAGCTATGATATTTTTTATGCGGATGTTTTAAAATTGCAGAACCTGGCTGATGAAAATGGCTATGAGATTTCAACTCATTATTTTAGCAAAATGCCGCATGCCTTTTCATTACTCCCAATCCCAGAAGGCCGCCAATCATTAAAAATGATTACTGATATCATAAAAAATACTAAATAATTAACATTTCTAACTGAAAAAGTTAATCTTTCATTAATCGAAAAAATCACTATTTTTTCTCAATCACAAAGTCTCCTTTAAATTTCAGATTTGGTGCTTCAGCCCTATCTTGAAATTATAAGAAGACTTTTTATTTTGTTAAAGCTGAATCCAATTCTGGCTAATTGCAATTGCCACTGCTTGTGCACGATTAACCGCACCCAACTTACTATAAATTTCTGTCAGATGATACTTAATTGTTCTTTCACTAAATGACATTTCTTTTGCAATTTCTTTAACATGATGTCCTGTTGCAATCAAAATTAAGATTTCACTATCTTGTGTTGAAAGCGGGGATTCTTTTCTTGTAACCAGTTGCTTAACCTCTGTACCAACAACTGTACTTTGAGGGTTATCTACTAAAAATTTAGCTGTTCCTAAAATTTCAGAGACTGCTGCCGATTTAAGAACTATTCCATCTAACCCATCTTGTAACATTATGTCAAAGACATTTGAATCTTCAAAGGTTGTCAAAAGTAACTTTCTAAAGTGATAATTGCGTTTTTTTATCTCTCTTAATAATTCAATGCCATTCATTCCTGGCATGCTGTAATCAAATATCAAAATATCAAGTTGTTCTGCAAATTTATCAAGTAACTCCAAAGCCTCATTTGCATCATTAGCGGTCGCAATTACCTCAACATCAGAAATTTTTTTTGTAATATTAACAATCCCATCAACAATTAACGGATGGTCATCAACAAACATCATCTTATAACTAGCCATTAGTTGCCACTTCCTTTGGTAGTTCCACTATTATACTAGTTCCTTCACCTGGTGAACTACTGATTCTACTAATTCCTCCCATATCTCTGACACTATTTCTAATACTTTCTAAACCAAGATTAACCTTTTGATGTAATTTATTCTTCTGCATTCCAATTCCAAAATCTGTAACAATTAATTTATACCTATCATTTTCAATTTTCGAAACAACTACTACCTCTTCGCTTTTTGAATGACGTACCACATTATTTAAACACTCTGTCAAAATTTTGCTAATTTCTAAAGCAGCTTTTAACCGTAAATTTTGCTTACTTGATGCATAGATAATTTGTAAATTATATTTTTGCTCAAAGCTGCTAATTATGGGCTGTAATATTTCTTCTTCATTTCTTTTTACTTTGTCAGTCATCAATTTTAAATTCGCTATACTTTTTCTTAGATTTCTTTGTGAATCATCAGCAAAATTCTTCACTTTACTTATTTTTTTTCTTAAATCATTTATTTCTAATTCATCAATCTGACCATTAATACTTTCTAACTGTACGCTTACTGCAATTAAGTCTTGTGTAGCTGTATCATGCAAAAGTGTAGCAAACGAATTCCGTTCACGTGCCACAACCATCTTCTCTAATCCATGATAAGCTTGATTCATCTGACGATTTAAAAGTTGATTCTTTTCTCGTTCTTCAATTAACTGTCTAATTAATTTTGAATAATAAATTAGAATTGATGTAAGCAATATTATCGCGTCTACACTAATAAGTGTATTAACAAGGTGGAAAAAGAAGTCTAAGAACAAAAAAGTATAGCCAAATAATATTATTGTCAACACAACTATTGTAGTAGGCTTTTTTTTATAGAACAAATAATAGTCAGCTAAAATCAACGGAAAAAGCCCAATTATTAGTATGATAGCTGCCATTTGATACAAAAAACAAATCAATAAATAAAATATTGACACTAATAATACAAATTTTAAAGTTAGCCCTGCTTTCACCCGATACCTATAGATACCAATAATTACTATTAACAAAACAAAGGTTTCCAATAAATAAATTGAATTTTTTGGACTATACAAATTATCATACAGATACAGCGTTGTTAAAAATAACAACAATAGCCACACAAATAGTGGAATTACCAATTTTTTCCTATCATATTTAACCATGTTTTACTCCTAAAAATATTCGCTTAATCATCCACAAGAATAAATCATACCTATTACCCTAACTAAAAAAAGGTATACCATTTATATTATGGCATACCTACTTAAAAAACAAACTATTCAATATTGAATTTTGGTAAGATTTTATCAAGCCATTTAGGGAAATACCAATTTGCTTTACCAAATACGCTAATAAATGACGGCACTAGAATCAGTCTTATTACTAAGGCATCGAAAAACACGCCAAATGCTAATGAAAGACCCATCATCTGTATAATAATTTCGTCTGTAAATGAGAAACTTGCAAAAACCGAAATCATGATTAAAGCTGCTGCAAGTATAGATCCTCCACTTAGTCGAACCCCTTCGTACACCGCTTGTTTATTATCTCCCGTTTTTAAATATTCTTCTCGAATTCGACTAACTAGAAACACTTCATAATCCATAGCTAAGCCAAATAAAATTCCAACTACTAAAACCGGTAAAAAGTTTAGAATGGCTGTTTTCCCAGGCAAATGTAACAGGCCCTCAAAATGCCCCTCTTGGACTGTAAATACAATTACCCCTAATGTTGCAGCTAACGACAAAACAAATCCTAAAACTGCCACTAGCGGAATTAAAAATGATCTAAACGCAATCATTAACAAGATAAATGTGAATATTGTAATTAATCCTAAAAATTCTGGAAGTGCACCTAATAACTTATTCGAGATATCAATATTCATAGCCGTTGAGCCAGTTACCATTACCTTATTTAAGTTTTTGCCTTGAATATTTCTGACATTTTGAACTACCTTTTTTGTCCGATTATCATTAGCCTCTGTCTTTGGAATGATACTTACCATCAAATATTTTCCATCTGCTGAAGGTGTTGGTTGTCCAACTGTCTTAACGCCATTAATTTTAGTTATTTTCTCAGTTAAGGAAACTCCTGATTTTTCATTCTTGTTTCTTGTCACTGCAACTAAAACAGCATCATTCCCGGCTCCATAAGCTTTTTGCTTAATATCATAAGCCCGACGTTCCGTTGTATTTTTCTGTTTAGAACCATCATTAGGCAACCCTAAATTCATATTTTTCAGTGGAATTGATACTAAAAGAATAAAAATAATCATAGTAACAATTGTAATCCAAGGTTTTTTATGCACAATTTTCGCAAAAAATTCTGCAGGCCTAATTTTATGTTGGTCAGTACTTTTTGCTTTTATCGGAATTAGGTATAACAAGCTTGGAACCAGTAGCAACGTGATTATTACTACTAAGAGTACGCTTAACGCTGATACAGCTCCCATTACTCCAAGAAAATCTATCCCTAAAGCTGACATACTAAGCAACGCAATGATAATTGTCGATGCTGCAAATACTACTGACGGAGCCGTACTAGTAACCGTATTTTTTAATGCCTGCTTTCTTTCATTTTTCCTTATCTCTTCTTTAAATCGTGCCACTAAGAATAATGCGTAATCAATACCTACAGCTAAAGATACCATGGCTGCCAATGCAAGATCATAGCTTTGAACTTCAAAGTATTTTGTAACAAAGAATACTCCACCTAAACCAGTTACAAGTCCCAAAATTGCAGATAAAATCGGGACACCTGCCATAATAAATGAGCCAAATGTCACTGTCAAAATTATAAAAGCAATTATAATTCCAATAATTTCAGGTAATTCGCTTACTTCAATTTGACTTGAAACTCCAGACAATTCAACTTCAAGTTGAGAGGATCCAAATTTTCTTGCAATTTCTTTTAGTTGGTTAGTTTGTTTGGTAGTAATCGTTTTGTTTTTAAAAATAACAGTAAAGTATCCAACTTTTTGCCCTTGTGCATAATTTTTGAGCATTACAGGTGACATTACGATCTTTACATTTTTTATTTTACTAGCTCTACTTTCAATCTCATTTTGGATTTTTTGATTTGAAGTAGAACTTAACTTATTTTTTGCTTTCAACACAATTTGCGCCTGTGCTCCTGAACTCTCAGACCCAAAATGTTTTGTCACAATTTTTGCAGCCTTATCTGCTGGTGTTGATCCAACACTCATTGTTTTTGTGGACAGTGCCCCACCGAATGAGAAACCAACTACAATAATAATTAAAGATACAAGTATTCCAACTAGCAAAACTTGTTTTGGCTTGTTAGTGACTTTTTCACTATACCAGGTAAAAAATTTCTTCATTGTTTATTATCTCCTAAATTTCATAATATATGTATTTTAACAATGATTGCGCAAAGAAATCTTTCATCAAAGTGTCATTTGCTCTGCCCTAAAGTGCAAAATCAGTGTAGAAATTAAATTCAAACAAACATCTTAAATAATTATTAAGAAGTACATAGTTAATATAACTTCTCATATTCATGTACTTTTAGCATGAAAATTCAACTAGTTTTTTAGATAATAAAAAGACTAAGTCAAAATTAAACTTTGACCTAGCCTTTTAGCTTTTGGTTTCCACAAATATTAGCTCAACTACAAAAAAAGATTAAAATCGATAACTGCAATTATTTTTTTGCCAGTTATTTAACTTAACTTTGCTTTGTGGGATTACCAATGATACCATCACCATTGAGATCTTTATCCGATAAATCCTCAACTTCTGCTACAAAATGCTCCGCAATAATCGCCTCAGCTGTGCTAGATGAGGTAATTGCATTTTCGGGAATTTTATCAATATTTGCAAATATTTGAATATGTCGCTTAAGATCTTTAAAAACCATTGGTGCGTCTCCACCATATTCACCATCAATATTGATCATCATTTTCTCATCCACAGGTTTAGCAACAACCTTAGCTGTTTTAACATACAAAATTCGCGGATCTTTGATGTGACGTCCACCATTCAAGACCATTGTCATCAGTTGTAGAATCTCAACCAAGTTACTTGTTTTAACGACAATCAGAGTAAATTTGCCATCATCCAATGATGCATCCGGAACAATCTGCTCGAATCCACCAATTGAATTAGTCAAGGCAAGAAAAAACATTGAAGCCTTCCCATTAAAAATCCCACCATCATATTCCAGATGCATATTAATTGGTTTTATTCGGGGTAACATCTCTGCTCCTTTAACTAAATAGGCAAGATAGCCAAAAAGAGACTTAAACTGAGAGGGTACTCCGTAGGTCAACTCCGTTAATAGCCCACCACCTGCAATGTTCACAAAAAACTTTTTATCAGCCTGTCCAATGTCCATGCTAACAGTTTTGCCCTTGGCAATCACTTTTGCAGCAGCAATTGGATCTTCACGTGGAATCTTCAATGCCCTTGCATAATCATTTGTAGTCCCTGCTGGAATAATTCCCATCATTGGTCGATGCTTCAATGGAGCAATTCCATTGACAACTTCATTAATCGTTCCATCTCCTCCAGCTGCAACAATCAAATTAAACCCAGCGCGTGCTACACGCTCTGCCTCATCACGTGCCGAATTTGGCTTGGCGGTCGTACGATATGCGCTAGTTTCATATCCTGCATTCTCTAAAATATCTAATATTTCAACAAGATCATTGCGCATTGCCTCACGTCCAGATGTTGGATTGTAAATAATCCGACAACGCTTTTTCATCGCTACCTCTCCTTCAAAATCCACAAAAAACTTTCATTACCTTTTTTTCAAACTACCCATTAATAACTTGTTAACCACTTTTGGATTAGCTTTGCCATGTGTTTCTTTCATGATTTGCCCAACCAAAAATCCGATTGCACGATCCTTACCATTTTTAAAATCGTCGACTGATTTCTCATTGTTATCCAAAATCGTCTCAATTATTGGCTCTAAAACTGTAGGATCTGATAATTGAACAAGTCCTTTTTCTTCAACCCAAGTCTTTGGATCACTGTTATTTGCAATAATTTCTTGGAAGACCTTTTTAGCAATTTTAGAAGAAATTGTTCCATCCTCAATTAGCTTAATCATACTTGCTAAATGTTCTGGAGTTAACTTTGTATCTAACAGTTCTAACTTATTAGCATTCATATAAGCATTGACTTCACCCATCAACCAGTTAGCCGCAAGCTTTGCATCTGCACCATTTGCAACTGTTTCTTCGAAGAAATCTGACATTTCTTTTGTCTGTGTCAAAACACCTGCATCATATTCAGGGATTCCCCAAGAAACTACATATTTTTCACGTCTCTTATCTGGCATTTCTGGAATGGATTTCCTAACCTCTTCAATCCAATCATTTGAAATATGGATTGGTGGAATATCAGGTTCTGGGAAATAACGATAATCACTTGCACCCTCTTTGACACGCATCAGAATTGTTTCACCACTTGGTTCATCAAAGCGACGTGTCTCTTGTTGAATTTCTCCACCCGACAACAATACTCTTTGCTGTCTCTTAGCTTCATACTGTGTACCTTTTCTGACATGTTCAAATGAATTAAGATTCTTCATTTCTGTCTTTGTCCCAAACTTATCAGATCCAAT
This sequence comes from Liquorilactobacillus cacaonum DSM 21116, assembly GCF_001436735.1. Classification (GTDB taxonomy): domain Bacteria; phylum Bacillota; class Bacilli; order Lactobacillales; family Lactobacillaceae; genus Liquorilactobacillus; species Liquorilactobacillus cacaonum. The sequence continues at coordinate 58,530 of NZ_AYZE01000016.1, read as the reverse complement.
TGGGCGAACCGACACATTAACATCAGCACGCATTGAACCTTCTTCCATCTTCACATCTGATACACCAGTAAATTGAATGATTTGACGCAATCTAACAAGGTAAGCATATGCTTCATCAGCAGATGCAATATCCGGCTTCGAGACAATTTCAATCAATGGTGTCCCTTGACGATTTAAATCAACATAAGAATAGCCATCTGGATTATGTGTATTTTTACCCGCATCTTCTTCAACATGCATTTCTTCAATCCCAATTTTTTTCTTTTTTCCATCGACTTCAATTTCTAACCAACCATTACGTCCAATTGGTGTTTGTGATTGAGTTATTTGGTATGCTTTAGGATTATCAGGATAAAAATAATTCTTACGATCAAAATGAATATCTTTTGTAATTTCACAGTTTAATGCTAAGGCCGCACGCATACCATACTCAAGTGCTCCCTTATTAATCGTAGGTAAAACACCTGGAAATCCCCAATCGACGACATTTGTATTTGTGTTTTGTTCAACACCATATTTTACTGGTGCAGCTGAAAATGCCTTAGAATTCGTTTTCATCTCAATATGGACTTCTAGTCCGATTGTTGTTTCAAAATTCATTAGTCTTGCCCCCCAAATGTTGGAATTTCTTTATGGAAGTCAGTTGCTTGCTCAAAAGCATAACCTGCACGATACATCGTTTCTTCATCAAAACGATTGGCAATTAATTGCATACCGATTGGTAAGCCATCTGCAAACCCTGCCGGAAGAGACATTCCTGGAAGCCCAGCCAAATTAACCGGAATTGTCAAAATATCATTCATATACATAGTAATTGGATCATTGATATCTTCACCAATTCCAAAAGCAGTAGTTGGTGACGTTGGCCCCAAAATAAGGTCATAATCACTGAAAACATTAGCAAAATCTTGGCAAATTAAAGTTCTAACTTGTGCAGCCTTCTTAAAGAATGCATCATAAGTTCCCGCAGACAAAGAGAAAGTTCCCAACATAATTCTGCGTTTTACCTCATCACCGAACCCTTCAGAACGTGACTTAACATAAACATCTTCTAAATTTCTTACATCATTAGCACGGTGTCCATAACGAATCCCATCAAAACGTTGTAAATTAGAACTTGCCTCAGAAGATGCGATGATGTAGTAGACTGGAACGCCATATTTACTGTGCGGTAAGCTAACTTCATCAACAGTTGCCCCTAATTTTTCAAAAGTAGTAATAGCTTGCTTAATTGCAGCTCGAATTTCAGGTGCAACCCCTTCACCCATGTATTCAGTTGGAACTGCAATCTTCATTCCCTTAATATCACCATCTAACTTAGCAACAAAATCAGGAACTGCTTGATTTGAACTCGTTGAATCGCGTGGATCCATCCCACTTATCGCATTTAACATGATTGCATTATCCTTAACATTCCTAGTAAGTGGTCCAATTTGGTCAAGACTCGAAGCAAAAGCAATCAATCCATAGCGAGAAACACGACCATAAGTTGGTTTAACTCCCACAATTCCATTATATGCTGCAGGCTGACGGATTGAACCACCAGTATCTGAACCTAACGTTGCGATAACTTCGCCAGAAGCAACGGCTGCAGCGGAGCCACCAGATGACCCACCTGGAACCTTTGTTTGATTCCAAGCATTTTTTGTTAACTTAAATGCAGAGCTTTCAGTTGAACCACCCATCGCAAATTCATCCATATTCGTTTTCCCAACAGTGATAGTTTGAAGTGCATTTAATTTTTCCATTACTGTGGCATCATAGATAGGATTGAAATTTTCAAGCATCTTACTTGCTGCTGTTGTTACTAAGTTTTTTGTAACAATATTGTCTTTAATTCCTAAAGGAATTCCTGCCAAAATATTATCCGCTGAAATTCCGATTTCATCTAATTTAGCAGCTTTTTTCAGTGCTTCTTCTTTGTTTAGATTCAAAAAAGCCCCAATTTTACGATCTCTTTTTTCAATATTATCAAAAGTTGCGTTTGTAAGATCACTCACACTTAATTCTTTTTTCACCAGTAAATTGTGTAAGCTTGCAAGGTCTTGCTTAAAATAATCCATGAACTACGCTTCCTCGCTTTCGTCAATAATTGCGGGCACCTTGATATAACCATCTTGATGTTGTGGCACATTCTTCATTAACTCTTCACGAGCTGTTCCAGTGACTGCAACATCTTCTCTCATCACACCGATTGCATCCGTTACATGAGTTGTCACAGTAACTCCTTCAGTATCTACTTCGCTGAGTTGTTGCACCATTCCAATAATATCATCCATCTGTCCTGTAAATTTTTGCAATTCTTCATCCGTAAATGCTAATTTTGCTAAACTTGCAACATGCTTAACTTCACTTGCACTAATTGCCATTCAAACTCCTTCTTTCCCTATTTCTTTAGTAATTATTCTAGCATAAACTCTTAACTAATGGACATTTAACTCAGTTTTTTTAATAGCTTCCAAAAACATGAGTATAAAAATTAGTTGCATTTGCCTTACGTGCCAAAAAGCTCTGAACTGTTCCATCTGTTCCTTTGACCGTTATATCAATTGGAATTCCACTTGGTAAGTATGTTTTAGCTGCCTGTGCTAAATATTGAGTAAAGCTAGTTATCTCGGTTAAGCTATAAAATTGCGTTGTTATATTTACATTCATCCCTTGAAGAGCTTTTCCTTTATACTCGGCTTGTGCAGTCACTCCTGCAAGGTTAGGGAAGAAGTTTTGCACCTGTTTCTTGAAGCTCTCAAAAGACGTCTCATCATTATCATTAGGAACAGAAGAAACAGAAGTTGAAGGAAATACATAACTACGATAATCAAGACTTGTCCAATCATTGATTGTTGCCCCACTTGTCACATAGGTGTACTGATAAAAAGAACCACCCACTAAACTGTCATCTGATGCTTGTTGGAACATTGCAATGATGATAGGGGTATCTGCTGATACTCCACTCGTTTTTCGAAGTCTTTCTAATACCTTGGCAGCTGCTTGTTGTCCTTCAGCTATCATCTTTTCTTTTGATATATCAGTTGTATATGTTGCTCCATATTGTTCTTTTTGATAGTAATCTTTTCGATTCATTCCAATTCCGACTGTAATTCCTGCAAGTTGAAGCTTTCCGTCAACTTCTTTCATATAATCTTGTTCTTCAATTTGTTGAACATATATAGGATTACGCTTATCAGCATCCGTTTGCCCATTATTTACTGGGTTCAAACCATTTGGATTGCTCTTTGATTTTCTACCTAGCCAATCTTCGACCGTTGCAGAAGATAACAGCTGACCTTCACGGAAAACGTATTTACTTGTAGAATACTTAGTCTTTGATAATTGTGTTAACCCAGACTCAAAACTCTTTAAATTCAATAAGTTATCTGAATTTTGAGATATACCTACACCACGTGCCTTGCTAGTTAAATACTTACCATCTTCAACTACACCTTGATACTCACTGTCTTCTGCTTTACCAGTTACTTGGTAACCAGAAGAAGTAGAGCTCTTTGCAGCGTTCTTAACTGTAGATGTTGCTGAATCTAGCTTTGCACACCCAGCAAGTAAAACTAAACTCAAAGCAGCTCCCAGTATGACTCCTATTTTTTTCACTTTACAGCCTCCATTTGTTCAATAAACTGTTGCTCATTCCATATTTCAAGTCCAAAATCTTCTGCTTTTGCCAATTTGCCTCCAGCATCATGCCCCGCAATTACGATATCAGTTTTTTTGGAGACACTTCCAACAACATTCGCTCCATTTGCCTCCAACCATTTCTTCGCATCATTACGCTTTATCTGATCCAACGTACCAGTTAAAACAACTTTTTTACCGGTAAAATAAGTATTGCTAGACTCACTTAGCATAACACCTTGATACTTAAAATTAACACCTGCATTCGCTAATTCGCCAATTAAATTCTTAACTTCAGCATTATCAAAGTACGTAACAATACTCTTAGCAATTACCTCTCCAAGTGAATCCAATTGCGCAATTTCTTCTTCACTTGCCCTACATAGATTGTCCAAAGTTATAAAGTGTTCCATCAAAAGCTTTGCAACTTTTGCTCCAATATGTCGAATTCCTAATCCAAAAAGTAATCGTTCTACAGAATTATGCCGACTATTATCAATTGCTGTCAATAAGTTATTAGCAGACTTATCCTTAAAGTTATCTAATTTAAGCAAATCTTCAAAAGTTAACTGATACAAATCGGCAACATCGCTAATTAGATTTTTTTCAAACAATTGTTCAATTATTTTAGGACCCAATCCAGCAATCTCCATCGCATTACGAGATGCAAAATGGACTAGACTTTCTTTTACTAATGCTGGACATTTTGGATTAATACAGCGTAAAGCAACTTCTTCATCTAAATGAACTAATTTTGCATTACATACTGGGCAATTCAGCGGAATCTTATATGGTTTCGATTCTGGTAAACGCTTAGCCAATACAACATCTGAAACCTCTGGAATAATATCGCCAGCTTTATGCAAACGTACGGTATCGAACACCCTAATATCTTTTTCCCTAAGATAATCAGGATTGTGTAAAGATGCACGTGATACAGTCGTCCCTGCCAGTTGTACCGGATCCATTACTGCTGTAGGTGTCACTGTTCCCGTTCTCCCAACTGTCCATTCAATTTCTCTTACGACAGTTTCTTGTTCATCAGGAGGAAACTTATAAGCTATTGCCCAACGTGGCACCTTAACCGTGTTACCAACTATAGCATGAGTTGATAAGTCATCAACTTTTAAGACAATTCCATCAATCTCATATGCCAATTTTGCACGTTCAACCTGATATTCGTCAATATACGAAAAAGCTTCCTCAATTGTTTTACTCTGTCTTGAGGCTGAATTAACCTTAAATCCCCAATCATGCAATTTTCTTAGTACATCTGTTTGTGTTTTCAGACCATATTTTTCAGGTTCAATTAGATAATACATAAATGTACTAAGTTGTCTACTTGCGGTAATTCTAGTGTCTAATTGTCGCAAGCTCCCAGCAGCTGCATTTCTGGGATTCGCAAAAATCGGTTGACCCTGTTCTTCTCTTTTTTGATTAAGCATTACAAAAGCCTTTTTGGGCATATAACATTCACCACGAACCTCTAATGAAAGTGGCTCACTTAAATTTAAAGGAATTGCTTTAACTGTTTTTAAGTTTTCCGTAATATCCTCACCAATTGTTCCATTACCACGCGTTGATCCTTGAACAAACACTCCATCTTTGTAAATAAGTGAAATTGCCAGCCCATCAATTTTGAGCTCACAACTATAATTCACATCAACTCCAAGTTTCTTACTTAAACGATTATCAAATTCCTGTAATTCTCCTTTAGAGAACACATCCCCTAATGAAAGCATTGGAATTTCATGCTCTTTTTTCTCAAATCCAGTGAGCACCTCGCCCCCTACTCTTCTTGTAGGAGAATCCAGTTGCACTAGTGCTGGATACTTTTCTTCTAGCTTAACCAGCTCATTGTATGCTTCGTCATAAACATAATCTTCAACAACTGGTTGATCTTCAACGTAATACTGATGTGCCCAATCATTCAATTGTTTTACGAGTTCTTTTATCCGTAACTGTGCCTGCATATTTTTACTAGCTGTCATCATCTGGCCTCCTCTTGATTAGGCTAATTCTTTTTCGTAATAGGTGCAAAGGATGCTAACAATCGTTTAATTCCCATTCCAGCAAATGCAATATCTAACTCCATATTTTCACCAGTTCCAGATAACTTGACCACTGTTCCTTCACCCCAAGCCTTGTGCAACACCTTATCCCCTACACTCCAACCAACTTTTTCAGCACCAGTTCCCTTATTTTCTTCAACAGTCCCAGCTGGCATTTTATAATGTGTCTGTGCTTTTCCAAAAGGATATTCTTTCTTGGTACTACTACTCTTGATATTCGTATTCGAAACTTGTTGATTTTCTGCCTGTAGTAAATCTGAATCGATTTCTTCAATGAATCTGGAGGCTGGATTATTTTGACGTCTGCCATATAGCAGTCTCGAAAAAGCATTCGTTAAGAATAATTCTTTCTCAGCTCGCGTTATACCTACATATGCTAAACGACGTTCTTCTTCTAACTCATTTTCATCCATCATTGCCCGCGATAATGGAAAAATTCCTTCTTCCATTCCCATCAAAAAAACAATTGGAAACTCAAGCCCTTTAGCAGCATGTAATGTCATAAGAGTAACTTCATCAGCTTCTTCAACTAAGCTATCTTGATCTGAAACTAATGCTAAATCTGCCAGAAAGTCAACGAATGGATCACTATTTTCATCGTCTGGTTGCCATGAATCATCAAATTGTTTCGTAACCGATAAAAATTCATCTAAGTTTTCAAGTCTACTCTGATTCTCCAAGGATTTAGTATCTTCCAAAACTTTTCGATAACCACTTTTTTCAAGAATTTTCTCAGTTAACTCTGTCACACTTAATCTGTCTTGTAATACATGTAAATCATTTATTAAATTTGCAAAATCCGTCAGAGCAACACTGGCTTTACCAGAAATATTTGCTAAAACTGCATTACTTGCCGCATCCAACAAACTCATTTGCATATTTTGTGCAAAATCCGTTAACCTTTCTAAACTTGTTGCCCCAATTCCTCTCTTTGGTTCATTAACAATTCTTTCGAAGCTCAATGAATCTTGTGGATTTGTGACTAATTGCATATACGCCAAGACATCTCTAATTTCTTTACGATCGTAGAATTTATGTGCTCCAACAATTTTATAAGGAATATTTGCTTTCATAAAAGTTTCTTCAATTGTCCGCGATTGAGCATTTGTTCGGTACAAAATGGCAAAATCATTGTAACGATAATTATCTGTTCGCATCATTTTTTGAATGTTACGAACAACATAAAAAGCCTCATCGTTTGCATTTTGACCACGATAATATTTTATCTTTGAGCCATCATTATTTTGTGTCCACAATTCTTTAGCTTTACGATTAACATTATTGTTAATTACCGAATTTGCCGCTTGTAAAATTGTCTTAGTTGAACGATAATTTTGCTCCAATTTAACCAAGGTTGCATCTGGATAATCTTCTTCAAAATTCATAATATTTTCCATATTAGCACCCCGCCAACCATAGATACTCTGATCAGCATCTCCTACAACGCATAGATTACGATTCTTTTGCGCCAACTGACTTACAAGTTCGTACTGCGCTTGGTTGGTATCTTGATATTCATCAACATGGATATACTGGAATTTCCGCTGATAAAATTCTAATACATCTGGAACTTCTTTAAATAAACGATGCGTTAACATTATCAAATCATCAAAATCGACAGCTTGATTATTTTCCAATTGTTTCTGATATTCTGGATAGACATCCGCAACAACTTGCTCAAAAGGCCCTTTGGCATTCATACGATACTGTGTTGGAGACTTCAAGTCATTTTTGGCATTCGAAATTGCACCTAAAATTGTGCGGGGATCAAATTTTTTCACATCAATATTTAGATCTGCAAGAATATGTTTAATCAAAGTACGCTGCTCACTAGTCCCTGTAATGGTGAATGCCCGATTATAGCCAATTTTGTCTATGTCTCGTCTTAATATGCGGACACAAAGTGCATGGAAGGTCGAAACCCAGACATCATTTGCCCCATCTTCTAATAGTTTTCCAATACGTTCACGCATTTCTGCTGCTGCCTTATTTGTAAAAGTAATTGCTAAAATGTTCCAAGGATTGACATTTTTTTCTTCAATCAGGTATGCCACACGATGAGTCAAAACACGTGTTTTTCCACTCCCAGCACCCGCAATAATCAAAAGCGGACCTTCAGTACATAAGACCGCCTCTTGTTGCTTGTTATTCATTCCTTTTAGTAGTCTGTCTGCTGTCAATTTTTTCAATCCTCTCTTTTAATCCAATCATTTTTTATTATACCAAAAAAGAAGAAAGAGTGTGACATCTGATAGATAACTTCGAGCATCAATATAGCATTAGAAATATAGCACAGAGCTTTTCCCCGAATGATTTAAGATTAACTGACAAATTTTGAGATTTTAAAAATTAATATATACTCAAAAAATACGTGATATTCATTGATTCATCGTTTTACAATTATATTAGACATCAAAGACTACTGTGATAAATGCTATTTATAAGTCATAAAAAATTGAGCACAAAAAAAGCCAGGTAAAAATTGTCTCCCCTAGCCTTTATATTCTGTCCAGTATCGTTAATCTTTTAATACTTAATTAATTCAAAAGCCTTGTCTTTTTCAAACTTTAACATTGCTTGAGCTTGACTGAACAAACTGCAACTATTCTTCCGTCGTCTCATCTGAAGCATCATCAAGTACTAAACTATCATCTATAGTTTCTTTGTTCCAAATATTTGTTGCTTCTATCTGCTGGATAGCTGCCGTTGTTGTCTCTGCTAAAACTAATAAATATCCGGGATTAACAACTCTGTTATTTTGTGGATAACGATAGAAACGATAAAACCAGTTATCTTTGAGCAACCATTGTGTACGCAAATTATCAAGGTCTTCATTTTTTACTGCCACCATGACAGTCGGTTGTACAAATTTAACTTGTGGAATTGGCATCTGCGCCAATATCCGCAGATGCATTTCAAACATCGAAATATTTGTTGCTTTTTCAAAAACGAACCCAGCTTTGTGGAGTGCAGGTACGATACGTTTTACATATAAAGAACCGCTCTTTGTTAAGAAAAATGCAATTTCAAGTACACCCACATAATCGAGTTGCGTTGCAATTTCAGTAGCAATCCGTCGTACTTCTATCTGTATTTCCTCATCAATTTGACTTTTAACGCTTGATTGAAATAGGTGGTGATCTCGATAAGTATTTTCTACCGTTGGAAAAAAGTTTAACTTACCGTCAACTTCCTTCCCAATTATTACAGACAGTTCTTTATCATAGGGAATCCATGCCTCAAGAACATAGGTCCCCAAATCAATAATATCTGCACATTTAGCAATATCAGATTGTTTATTAATAACTTGTTGTCTTTTTCTGCCAAACCCTTTTTGAATTGGTTTTAATACACACGGATACCCAATTGACCCGATTGCTTGATAAATATCATCTAAGCTTACAATTGTAGCATAAGGAGCAATATTGACATTCATTTGTTCCAAAAAAGCACGCTCTAATAAACGATCCTGTGCGATTTCTAAAGCTTCACTGCCTTGTGGAACCTGTGTATACTGCTTAACAACAGCTACAGCGTCAGGAGAGACCTTGTCTGACTCATAGGTTACAAGGTCACACCGCTCTGCAAAGTTTTGCACCTTACTTTCATTGCTTAAAGAACCAACAATTCCCAAATCAGCTTCTTGCATTGTTGGAGCAGCTTCGTCACTATTATAAGCAATCACTTTAAAGCCCATTTTTTTTGCAGCTTCCGCTAACATTATTCCATTAGAGCTTTCACCTATTATTCCTATTGTACTTCCTGGAAATAAAATCTTTCTTTCCATTCTCTCACTACTTTCCATCTGGATAATTTATGTCAGCCGTTGAATTAGCGTTCTATTCAAGTACTCTTATCATATTTTATCATAACATATCATGATATGACGTGAAAAAAATTTAAAATATAGAAGTGCGTCAAAAATGCTTAGCCTTTGAGCATTAAAGGAAAATTACGCAATTGCAAGAATTTGGCAATAAGTTATTTACTTTAAGCGCAGAAGGTTATTTTTGTAAACACGTTAAAATATAGAAGTGCGTCAAAAATGCTTAGCCTTTGAGCATTAAAGAAAAATTACGCAATTGCAAGAATTTGGCAATAAGTTATTTGCTTTAAGCGCAGAAGGTTATTTTTGTAAGCACGTTAAAATATAGAAGTGCGTCAAAAATGCCTAGCCTTTGAGCATTAAAGGAAAAGAAGTATGCCATATCCAGGTCACTTCTTACCGGATTAAGGCATACTCCCCTATTTAAGTCTAATCTGTTAGTCCATCTTTTCCTTTAAAAATAACATTTAATAAGACCGATGTTATACTTGCAACAACAATCCCATTACCTAAGAATAATTGGATTGTTTTAGGCAAGAATTGGAAAATCCCAGGATATATTGAAACCCCCAAACCCATTCCAACAGCAAGTGCAACAATCAATATATTACGTTCATCAGAAAAGTCGACATTAAATAGCATCCGGATTCCTTGAACACTAATCATTGAAAACATAACCAACATTGCACCACCAAGCACGGGAGTAGGAATAATTGTCGCAATTGCCCCAATTTTAGGTAAAAGCCCCATTATCATCAACAAAATTGCTGACCAATAAATTGGCCTTTTTGTTTTAATCCCCGAAAGTTGAAGTAAGCCCACATTTTGCGAAAAAGTTGTATATGGGAAAGTATTAAAGATGCCTCCTAAAATAACTGCCAACCCTTCAGCACGATACCCACGTTTTAAATCATCTGATGTTATTTGCTTATTTAGGATTCCTCCTAAAGCAAAAAATACACCCGTTGATTCAACCATTGAAACCAATGCAATAATTATCATTGTCAAAGAAGATGACCATTCAAATTGTGGTGCCCCAAAATAAAAGGGCTGTGGTATATGAAACCATGAGGCTTCCGTTATCGGCGAAGTAGAAACAAGACCCATAGTTGCTGCTACAGCAGTCCCAGATATCAGACCAATCAAAATAGCAATTGAACTAAAAAAGCCTTTTCCCCAAACTTGGACTAATAAAATAACAACTATTGTAATTAAACCAAGTATCAGGCTTTGAATATTTCCAAAACTCTTTGCCGTGGAATCACCACCACCGATATTTTGAATTGCAATTGGAATCAATGTAAGTCCAATAACTGTAATTAAAGAACCTGTTACAACCGGTGGGAAAAACTTCTTTATTCTAGCAAATTGTCCCCCGATTAAGAAAACAAAAATACCAGCAATAATAATTGCACCATACATTGTTCCAATTGAAAATTGTTTACCAATCATTTTAAGTGGTTCTACTGCTTGAATTGCACAACCAAGTATAACTGGTAAGCCAATTCCAAAATACCGATTTCTTAATAATTGCAAAAAAGTTGCCAATCCACACATAAAGATGTCAATTGAAACCAAGTAGGTCATCTCTGTACTATTGAAATTTAATGCTGTCCCAATTAACAAAGGTACTGCAACAGCTCCAGAATACATTGCCAATAAATGTTGAATTCCTAAAACTGCTGCCTTGCTATGTGACACTTCTTTAAACTCAGTATTATTCATTTGTTTCATCTCCTACAAAATGAACTTTGTTGTCATCAAAAGAAGAAATTCGTGCAAGTGATTCTAACTTTATTCCTTGTTTTTCAATCAGTGCAGCACCATCTTGAAATGATTTTTCTATCGCAATACCAACACCAACCAATTCAGCCTGTGCTTCTTTACAAATTTCAATCAGGCCTTGAACAGCTTGCCCATTAGCTAGGAAATCATCGATAATTAAAACTTTGTCGTCACTACTCAAAAATTTTTGATCAACTGAAACTGTATTTTTGACTTTTTTAGTATAAGAATATACTTCTGCAGTAAATAGGCCGTCATTCATGGTGACACTTTTTTGTTTACGCGCGAATAAGACTGGAACATGTAAAATTAGGCCAGTCATCATCGCGGGGGCAATTCCTGAAGCCTCTATTGTCAATATCTTAGTAATCTTTTCACCTTCAAAAAGGCTTACAAATTCTTGCCCTAATTTATACATCAAATCAGGATCAATTTGATGATTCAAAAACTGATTTACCTTCAAAACATTTCCTGGTAATACTAATCCATCTTCACGGATACGATCTTCTAATAACTTCACGTTCTTCTCTCCTTTTAAAATAAAAAAGCCTCTTTTACAGTTAAAAACAGTAAAAGAAGCCAATATTAAATATAATAGCTTTTTTACTTATAGTCCAAGATTTACGGTCTTGGGTAGAAACTTGTCATCCTTATTATGACATTATATAAGCTTAATCCTATTGAAGATTAACATACAAAAATTCTTTTTTCAATACTATTCATTCGTGTTTTCCTCAGATATACTGTCATACTTATTCAAATCATATGTCTGAATCAAATTTATCAATTTTGTTGCATAACTAGGATCGGTTGCATATCCCTTTTCTTGTAGTGCTTGCGCAGCCTCCTTATAATTGCTAGCCTCCAAAACTGCACGGTAATGTTGTTTATCCCATGCTGTTCCTTCCATAAATAACTTTGTGTGTGCCTCAATTGACTCCGCCCAACTCGCATAAACGGCAAAACTTGCAGTCACCGTAATCCATTGTCCATTAACATATTCTTTGGTTGTTAAGTTCTCTGCCCCAGTAGCATCACTCTTAACTCCAAATAGATTATGATATTTTGTTGCCAATTGGCTTTGTCCCCAGTCAGATTCAAGTGCTGCTTGTGCTAGAGTTATGCTTGTTAGTACTTTATCTTGTTTTTGTTGTTGTTGTGCTATTGGCAGAATTTGAGTAATAAATTTGCGCTTCATAGTATCGCTTATTTGACTCGTTTGCATACTTTGCCTATTTTGCTGACTTCTACCAACCCATCCAAGCAACTGTACAGCAACAATCCCCAAAATCAGTAATGCCACAACTACATTCAAAATTTGAATATGCCCCCGAGAGAAGAATAGGCCATCTTTCTTCTTTGTTCTTGGGCTTTTTCTAGTAGTTACACGCTTTTTTCGAATTGTTCTTGCTTTAGTAATCTTTTTTCTGGGCACAAAAACTCAACCTTTCATCTTCAAAAAAATTATTCATGAAAATTCCATTTCTTAATTAATGGAATACTAATTAATGGAGCCACTATTCCTGCAAGGATTGCTTCTGGTATTCCGTTTGTTCCCACAACAGTAAGCAAATACGGTAGCAATGCTTTAGAATCTATATGATACAGAATTTGCGATTTTCCTTGATAAAACAAGTAAATCTGTCCCAAAACTAAAAAAGTATTGCAGCATGCACCTAAAATTGCGGCCATTGGTAAAAATTTATTTGGTTTTTGACTTTTTTTAAGAGCTACCGCGAATATTCCTCCAGCAACTACACCAATCATAATACGCGGTAAAATTGCGATCAAAGGATTCACAAAAACAATTGTTGCCAAAGGACTAGTTGGCCAGACAAACGCTCTTATAAATGTGACAAATCCCCATATTCCACCGATAATTGCGCCATCAACTGGTCCAAGAACAAAAGCTGCTACAATTACTGTGATATGAATTAATGTTAAATCTAGTGGCCCTATTGGAAGATAACCTAAAAAAGGAACTAAATTTTGAACGATGATGATTGCTGTAAAAAAAGCTAAAAAGACGAGCCTTCTTATTTTTTTATGATTATTCAATTATTCCAACTCCGCTTGTATTATTTAGACTTGATTATATCACACAGTGTAAAGACTGGCGGGAGACATCGAGTATTAACTTAGAATTTCAAAATAGCTCGCTTTTTGCTATGAGAAATTTGTAGTTAAACGGAGATGGTTGACAGTCAGAGCATGACTATATCACAGTGTAAAGACTGGCGGGAGACATCGAGTATTAACTTAGAATTTCAAAATAGCTCGCTTTTTGCTATGAGAAATTCGTAGTTAAACGGAGATGGTTGACAGTCAGAACATGACTATATCACAGTGTAAAGACTGGTGGGAGACATCGAGTATTAACCAAAAATAATAACGAAAAGATAGTGAAACAAAAAATTCGTATCTCTTCGTTATCATTTACTATTTTTAACAAAGTCTTAATTTTTAGACAAAACTCAAATTTTTCTTTAGTTAAAAAGTAGATATTTAATTTTATTAATTAATCATATTTTTATATAAATTGAATAACTGCCATCAATATTGGAACAATTACAATAAATAAGACGGTACTAATTGTTACAATGTTCGTTGCATATTTGACATCTCCATGAGCTTCATTAGCGAGAATTGGTAATACTGCAAGCATTGGAGTTGCAGATTGAACAATCAAAGTTTGACTCATTAGTTTTGGCATTCCTAGACCCCAAGAAATCCCAAGTTCAATCAAAATAATTAATACAATAGGAGACAATACAAAACGTCCTAATAATGCAAGAACTGTATCTCGATCAAGTCGCATATTACTCAATCCTGCATCTGCAAGTACAATTCCAATATAAATCAGTGACAATGGTGTAACTAAAGAACCAACATAAGACAAAGTTTGTTCTGCAAATGATGGCACCGGAATTCCAATTAACATCCAAATAACTGCAACTATAAAGCCAACGAGTGGCATTGGTAAAAGTTTCTTCCAGTTTAATTTCTGTGACTTTTTCTTGCTTTTATCGACAGTTGGATCATCGTTTGAAATTAGAAAAACACCAAATGCCCATGTAGAAACAGTATTAATAATGTAATAAATTAGAAAATAAGTTGTCGCTTTTTGTCCAAAAAGTGCATTATTCAAGGGCATCCCAATAAAAATTGTATTTGCATTAACAACCGCATTCATAAAAATCCCTCGACGACCTGCTGGAATCTTTAAAACTTTGACTGTTAACCATGCAATTATATAACCAATAACAACAGCAATTGCTGGAAAAATTAATCCCGTAGATAAACCAAATAGTTTACTACGTGTCAAATTGTTCATAACTGCAACAAAAATTGAAGCTGGTAAAGCTATTTTCGTGATCAAAGAGGAAATATTTTTTCCAAAGCTATCCGAAAACCAACCAGTTTTCCTCAAAATATATCCCAAAGCCATAATCAAAACAATTACAGTTACGCTCGAAACAGAAGTCAAAAATACTGTCATTTCTTATTACCTCCATAATAAAAATTATTATTTATCGTACCTAAACAAATTTACATCCTATATAAAAAAAGATAATTCTCATGGCAATATTTGATTACCACCATATAGGATAAGACGCTTATTTAAGAAATAAATTAAGATATTCATTACTTTCACCTCTAAAAGCATTGCTAAACTTACACGATATGTTAAACTTGTGTTAATTTATAGTCAAAACCATGTTATACTATCAAATGTTTTTATATGAAGTATAAGTAATTACTTCTACAAGGAGGAATTGTTATGAATATCAAGGAATTCCATTATTTTCACAAATTGGTTGAAGACAAAAACTTTTCGCAAGTTGCTTCTTTTTTCAATGTCAGTCAGCCAACCATCACAATGGCTATTAAACGTTTAGAGTCGGAACTCGGAGTCAAATTATTTGTTCGTGATCGTTCGCATAAACAATTAGTAGTTACTCCAAGTGGCGAACAACTAGATCGCCATGTAACTCAAATATTGAATGAACTTGAAGTCATGAAAAAAGAACTTTTGAGAATTTCAAGTGAAAAAGTAATGTTTGGCTTACCACCAATTATTGGTACCTATTATTTCCCGCATGTTGCCCCTGAATTATTGAGAGCTGGTCTAATTGACAAACTCGATATTTTCGAGTCCGGCTCTAACGAAATGCTTAATTATATTCTTGACGGCACATTGGATCTTGCATTAATTGGTTCAATTACTCCAATTGTTGATACAAAATTAGATGCTAAGATTTTCGAACGAACACATTTTAAAATTGCAGTTAGTGAAAACCATCCTTTAGCCAAGCAAGATAGCGTTAAATTCAAGGAACTAGCTCAAGAAAAGTTCATTATTTTAGATGATCATTTTATTCATTCAGTTGCCTTTAACAAAATGTGTCATGCAAATCAATTTAGACCGCAAATCATTCATCGATCGAATGATGTCCATATCTTAAAAGCTATGATCAAGGAAAATATGGGAATTAGTTTTTTAACAGAATTAGCTCTACCACCAGAAAAAGGAATCAAAGTCTTAGATATTGCAGACTCAGATCAACCCGAATTTTTACTTTCAATTGTATATCGCCGATCCCATACACTAACTAAACTTCAACAGAGTTTGTTGGAAATACTTCCACAAAAAATTAATTTATAAAAAAAGAACTCCGGCAATCATGTCAGAGTTCTTTTTTCTATTTAAAATTCATCAAGACTTTCATCAGAAACAATTTCAATTGTTTGACGCAAAACACGCTTGAAAATAGCTAAGTCTTTTGGTGCAACTTCATCTTCTAAACGATTTTCTAGTCTTTGCCAAAAATCATTGTCAGCTTCAAGCATCTTAAGATACTTTTCAGTAACCATTAAATGAGTAACACGTCGATCAGTATCATCCAAACGTTTTTCAATCAATTCAAGACGCATCAACTTCTTGATATGATAATTAGTATTAGGTGTGGATTGATCAAGCAACTTTGAAATCATTCCAATTGTTGGTTCTTTTAATTGGTAAATTGCCTCCAAATAGTACACATCAATTGCACCTAATTTTTCAAAATCAGGATCATTTTGACGATGTTCATGTAACCGTAATACTTGCATTAAATTAGTTAAAGATTTTTGTAAAGTTATCACTTGTCTTCCTCCATAATTGCTTTATTTTTTTATCTACAACCTAGACTTATTTAATATACTAGAATTAACTGCTACTGTCAAGCCATGGTGCTTTACAATTACAACTTAATCTAAATTCTTACCATTATTATATCCCTTTTAAGCTAAAAAACCATTTATATGCTCTTCTCACTTATTAGGTATCATTATATTTAAGTATTCACTTATTGATTTCACCATATCAATAGCATTAAGAATAATAATCAATTCTTATTTACACATTGTACTACTAAGTAATCAAAAAAAGAACTAATATTACTCACTATATATTAATAAAAATGCTTGTAAAAATAAAATTTTTCTTATAACTTATAATTTTTTTAAACTATTGATTTTTGTCCAACAAAAAACTAAATATCTTAAACTGATTTTTTATTTTTTGCACCAATACATTAAAAAGCTTTGTATATCAAACTATAATTATAAGATTCTAAGAACAAAAAATAGAATTTTAATATTTTAATATATCCCTAATTATATTTTTTTTATTCATAAGTAAAACACTTTCATCGTCTTCTTAAAAAAGTTTTAACTTTTCTATACGCTTCACAGCCTCAACCAATCTTTCAGGTTCAACCAATAACCCAATACGTACATATGAATCCCCCATACTTCCAAATCCTTTACCAGGTGCAACCGCCACATCTGCTTTTTCAAGCAATAAATCAGCAAAGCTCTCACTAGTATATCCCTTTGGAACTGGCATCCATGCATAGAAGGTCCCCCCGGGAACAAAAGCATTCCAACCAATTTTTTTTGCAGCACTTACAAAAGCATTACGCCGTTGTTCATACTTATTAACTAATCCGTTGATTTCTACTTTTGCTTGTGGATCTAACAATGCAGTCACTGCCGCTTCTTGAATTGCTGGAAAAACACTTACGAACAGATGGTCTTGAATTAAATTAATAGCTTCTATCATTGAAGAATTACCAACCGCAAAAGCGATTCGCCACCCAGCCATATTAAATGTTTTTGAAAAAGTGTACATCTCAATTCCAACATCTTTTGCACCCTTTGCTTGCAAAAAACTCGGATTCTGATAATTATCAAAACCAAGTGCCCCGTAAGCAAAATCACTAATTACACCAACATTATTTTCCTGTGCAAATTCAACAGTTTTTTCATAAAACTCTTTTGTTGCTACTGCTCCAGTCGGATTATTAGGGTAATTCAAATATATGAATTTAGCTTTTTTTGCAATTTCTTTATCAATTTCATCATAATCTGGTAAAAAATCATTTTCTATTCGTAATGGAAATGTTTCATAGTTAACTTTACCCAATGTTACTCCCGATAAATAATCAGGATATCCTGGATCAGGTAACAATAAAAGTTCTCCTGGATTCATCAAAGCCCATGGCAGTTCAACTAATCCTATTTTGGAACCACCCAAAATTGCCACTTCCGACTCTGGTTCAAGTTCAACATCATACTGGTCCTTATAAAATTTGGCTGCTGCTACCTTAAGTTCATGCAGTCCCCTAAATTGTGAATATTTATGATTAATCGGACGAAGAGCCTGCTCTTGAAGTGCTTTAACAATATAATCAAACGTTGGTTGATCTGGATTTCCTTGTCCCAAATTAATAACATCTTTCCCCGCAGCAATTTTTTTATTGACCTTCGCTACAAGCGTCGCAAAAAATTGGGTGGGTAAATTTTTTAAAAGTTCTGATTCTTCAAATTTCATTTTAAATTTCCTCTCTTCTTCAATATATAGTTTATTAATACAGTTCTGGTCGACGATCTTTAAACACAGGGATATCACCACGAATTTTGCTTAAATCATCTAAGTCAAACTCACATGTAAAAATTCCTTCAACACCTGGAGTTCCTTCAACTAATATTTCACCTAGTGGATTAATTACTAGAGAATGCCCATTAAAACTATCTTTAGGTGCTTCACCAACTCGGTTAACTGCAACAACAAATGCTTGGTTCTCGATTGCTCGTGCACGCAAAAGTGTCTCCCACTGTGCAATTCTTTTTGTTGGCCACTGAGCACTCACAAATAAAATTTGCTGTCCCTCAGACATTAGCTTACGTTCCCATTCAGGAAAACGAATATCATAACAAATTACCCCTGCAGCTTTAATATCATCAAGCTCAAATTGATTTTTTGTTGCCCCTGCACTAATGAATTTATCTTCGTTCATTAATCCAAACAAATGGACTTTTTGATATTCACTTATCAAAGATCCAGTTCGATTGAAAACATAGCTACTATTATAAAAATTACCTTCTTTTTTTATCGCAACGGAGCCACCAACAATATTGACTGTCAATTTTTTAGCCAAGTCTGACAATAAAGCTTTCGTCTTTTTTCCATCCTCATCTGCAATTTCAGCCAAATTTTCTAAGGAATATCCCGTATTCCACATTTCAGGAAGTACAATCACATCTGGATTTTCTTGCGCAGCTTTCTCGATATACTTACGAACCTTATGATAATTTTCGTCAGGATTACCAAAAATTACATCCAATTGTAATAAGCTGACTTTGATTTTTTTCATATCTTTTGCCTCCCAAACTCATAAAATTTTTGGTACAAAAAAGACTCATCCCCTCAAATAAGGACGAGTCTTACCGTGTTACCACCTTTTTTTGTGTTATCCTCGTAGACAACACCTCAGTAGCTAAATTCCAATTCTTAGCTTTGTGCTAAAACGTGCACAACTTCGTCACTGGATATCTACACATACCAGTACCATTCCAAGCTCATTTTCTATCTACTACCTTATTCTCTCCCACCATCCGAGAACTCTCTTTAAAGTTAATAATATATACTCTACTCTTCATTATGTTCTTTATTTATTTTAATGTTTATAAGAATAATTCTAGCGAAAACTACTATTATGTCAAGGCCAAAATATTTTTTTGCTTGACAATTGTGGATTTAAAATTAAAATTAATGACAGTATTTGATTGCTAATTTTAATAATGGGGGATTCGTAAATGCGAAAGATTGGAATAATTGGTTTGGGACATGTTGGTGCCACAATCGCCTACACCTTAGTAACAAAAGGAATTGTAGATGAACTAGTCATCATAGATACTAATGATGACAAAGCAACTGCTGAAGAATATGATTTACGAGATACTCTTGCACGCTTGGATACATTCACAAAGATTATCCCTCAAGATTACGATGCTTTATCTGATGCTGACCTTGTAATTACCGCTTTTGGAAATATCTCTTCTATAAAAATGGATGGCGATCGTTTCGGTGAACTAAACTTCAATGCAGAAGCAGTCAAAGAAATTGCTGCCAATCTTAAGGCAACTACATTTAATGGTGTCTTGATCAACATTAGTAATCCTTGTGATGTTGTGACTACATTGTTACAACAACAATCTGGTCTCAGTAAAAATCAAGTCTTCGGTACAGGAACATTCCTAGATACAGCAAGAATGCAACGAGCTGTTGGTCAAGCATTACATGAAGACCCTAAAAATATTAGCGGCTATGTACTAGGTGAACATGGTGAATCCCAGTATACAGCATGGTCAACTGTCGAAGTTAAAGGGCATCCAATTACTCAGATTGCAAGCGAGAAGGGATTAGATCTTGAATCACTTGATCAACAAGCCCGACGCGGTGGTTGGCTAGTCTTTTCAGGAAAACACTATACTTGTTACGCTATCGCAACTTGTGCTATTAAGTTGGCCCAAGCAGTCTTATCTGATGCACACCTAGCTTGTCCAACTTCTGTTTATATTGAAGAATATGGTCATTACATTGGATATCCCGCAGTTGTTGGACGTAAAGGAATTATTGAGGTTAATAAAATTTCCTTATCAGTTGCAGAAAAAGCCCAATTAGATCGTTCTGCAAAAATTATCAAAGAAAAACTTGTCCATTAACATTAATTATTAAAATAGCTATCTGAGAAGGTACTAGTTCACTAGTCTTTCTCAGGTAGCTTTTTATTACATTTTGATTAAATGTGCGCACTCATCAACATCCTACGAAGGATAGCGTTGACTTTGGCATTCTTATTTTATTTTTCTTCTTTAGTCAGCTTCTTTAAAATAACTCTTCCCCAAATAACATCAATCAAAAAACCTAATATTACAGCTCCAACTATCAAGAACTTGACATTATTATCCCCCAAAAGTTTATGCATTACAGGCGTTCGTTGTAAAACTCCACCCAAAAGCATCAAAATAATGTATGGAATAATCGAATATAATGCTTGTTCCTTTTTAATCAAAATCCATCCGATGAAGATTGCTGCTATCACAAGAATAAATAGCGTATCATAAGGGAACACTAATTTAATTACTCCGACTGCTGGAGTCAATATATTAATTAACAAGAAAAGCCCAATTACACATGCAAAAAAGATTGTCCCCAGTAAATACTGAATAACTTTTGATTTTCTGACTGGATTATTCTCACTTAGATAGACCGATTTATGAATTACCCAAAAAATAAAAGGACAAATTACAAGTGAAAGTACTGCAACTAAAAAATATTCCAATAAATTTATTCTAAGTGCTCCCGGCGTTACAAAATCCCCAATAAATGTGACTATCCAATAAATTCCAATTGGCAGTAAAATAAAATATAGGCTATCCTTAAAACTTGCATGCTTAAAGTTTTTAATCATGCTATCCGCAAGTTTACGACTATTTTTTCCAAAAAATTCTTCTGCATTTTGCCCATTTTCTTGTGCATCAAGTAAATCTAGACATACATTATAAGTTTGCTCAGTCACATCTTCTTCATCATAAAAAAAACTTGAAGTCACCAAATAGTCTCTTAAGTCTTTAAAAAAATTACGATTTTCACCTTTTAATTTTTTTTCAATTTCATTTAACTTATCACGATATTCCTTTGTTCTTTGATCCTTCGTATTCATTTACTCTCCCCCTCATTAAACACGTTCTTAACGCTATTATTTACTTCTTGCCACTCTATTTTAAAATTGTTAAGCTCAACTTCTCCTAATGCTGTAATGCTAAAATATTTACGTTTTGGCCCTTCTGGTGATAATTTTGCTACACCAGATATTATTCCTTTTTTTTCAAGTTTCTGTAAAATTGGATAGACAGTTCCTCCACTTACTTCCTCAAAGCCAGCAAAACGCAAATCTTGTACAAGTTGATAACCATAGGTTTCATGCTTTGAAATTGTTTGCAGAACACAACCTTCTAGAATACCTTTCAGTATTTGTGTTTTACTCACTCTTTTACCTCCTCACTAGTATGTATTACTGACTACTTAAAAGATATCATTCCTCGACTAGTTTGTAAAGCATACTAGTGATTTTTTTTCGGAATTATTAATGCATACATATAACGCCCTAAACATCTAGTCTTTTTTCTTCAAAAAAAGTTGAAAAAAAAACAATATCTTGCATTTTTTGCGCAATATTGTTTCTTCATTATTTTTATTACAACCTTTTAACTGATATAAAAAAATAATTTACTTTGAACTTATAGCTCTCCCGTTAAAAATTGAGCCTTACCATATCCAAAGCTCCATCCTTCATCCGAGTTAACTGTAATGTTAACCATCAAATCATTTTTAGCAACCAGGTCTTTTTCAGATAGTCTAGTAGCTAATAATGTATAAAAGTTTTCAATATCACTTTTGGTTCTTGGCCTACTCGTAAGTGATACTACCACAACTTTTTCAGAGCGCAAAATACCTAACCCGGTATCTTCAATTACCATTTCATATGGTTCATGTTGTGTCACAATCTGGTAACGGTCGCGCGTTGGCACATGAAACGATGCAATTACAACCTCTTGCGTAGTTGCTAAAATTTGTTTGATTTCTTCTTCATTATAACTATTCTTAATTACATCAAATCTTACTAATGGCATTCATTTTCCTCCTAAAAAACATATTAATCTACCAATGTCTTTATTTTATCATTAAAGACTCTAATCAAAGTCTTTTAAGCAGTAATTTTATTACTCTTCATTTTGTCTCATTATTACATTTAAATAATAATTTTTAAGGAGAGATACAGCCCAACCTTTTTTATCTTTTAATTCATTATACTTCTTGGAGGCCTCAACTAATTCACTTTGGTTGCGTTTTTTTATTATCTTTCCAAGACGATTCTTTAATTGTATATCTACTGTATTTTCTCTGATTAAGGTTAAATCTGATTTATCTATATAAAAATTATCAAGAATCTTTTCAAATCCATATTCCTTAAACAATATTAACCGTAAGTCTTTTTCTAATTTTTCATTCATTTCAATAGCCCTCCCTATTTTCCATCACTTAAACTGTTTATAAAAAAATAGCCGCGCTCGACATACGAACACGACTAAGTGACGTATATCCAGTTACAGTGGAGCACCTTGCCATTGAGGTAGGTTGCTGCCGGGTCAAAGTGTGTAACCACTCACCGACTCTTGATATCAATACGGTATTTAATTATATTATAATTCTACTATATTACAGACTTTTGTCAAATTAGTAAATTGAATTAGCCAAATATTTTTTCCTCTAACAAAAAAAACACCTCTTTCACTAAGAGATGTCTAAAATCGTAATATATAATATTAACGTTTTGAGAATTGTGAAGCCTTACGAGCTTTCTTAAGACCTGGTTTCTTACGTTCCTTCATACGTGCATCACGAGTCAAAAGACCAGCACGTTTTAGAACGCCACGGAAATCAGGATCTACTTCAAGCAATGCACGTGCAATACCATGACGTGTTGCACCAGCTTGACCAGAGAAGCCGCCACCATTAACGTTAACAAGAACATCATAAGAATCCTTTGTTTCTGTAACGTCAAATGGTTGAACCATAACTTCGCGTAAGTTTGCAAATGGAACATATTCTTCTGCAGGCTTGCCATTCATAACAATTTTACCTGTACCTGGTACTAAACGTACACGGGCAACAGAATTCTTACGACGGCCAGTGCCTTTATATTGTACTTGAGCCAATTAAGTTTCCTCCTAGATTAAGTTTGTGATATCCAATACTTCTGGTTGTTGAGCTTCATGCTTGTGATCTGCACCACGATAAACATGTAACTTCTTAGCTTGCGCTTTACCAAGTGTTCCCTTTGGAAGCATTCCCTTGATGGATAAAGCGATTAACTTCTCAGGATCCTTTTCACGGTAATCACCAGCTGTACGGCTCTTCAAACCACCTGGATGGTCTGTATGATGATAATAAATCTTGTCTGTTGCTTTACGACCTGTCAAAGCAACCTTTTCTGCATTGATAACGATAACAAAGTCACCTGTATCAACGTTTGGTGTAAATACTGGTTTATTTTTTCCACGTAAGATAGAAGCAACAGTTGAAGAAAGACGTCCCAAAGGAACATCAGTTGCATCTACTACGTACCATTTACGTTCGATTTCGCCTGGTTTTGCAATATATGTTGTACGCACGTTTATTTCCTCCATTTATATATGCTTGTTTGACACAAAATAAGTTTCCGGGGCCTACTGTGGGGCAAACAATACCAACTATTATGATACGTTTTTTCACTCTCAAAGTCAATTAAAAATTAATCACTTTTTTGAATTAATTTTTAGCTTTCCTTATCTGATTCAGATCCATAATAAACTTGCTTTAAATATAGCCCACTAGCAGGTGCTGTTACGCGACATTCATTACGATCCTTCACCTCATATAATCGTAAAAAGTCATGAACTGGTCTTTTCCCATTTCCAATCTCAAGAAGCGCTGCCACCATTATTCGTACTTGGTTATATAAAAAACCGCTACCATAAAACTCAAAAATTACTTCATTGTTTGCTCGATCTTCTCGAACAGTAGCGTCATAAATTGTTCGCACATGACTTGACGACTGGCTCCCTGATGCCACAAAACTCGAATAATCATGAGTTCCTATTACATCAGCCATTGCCTCTTCAATTAATTTTATATCTAAAGGATACTTGTAATGTCCAGTATAAAATCGTTTAAAAGGATCAACAAAACGTCCTCGACTCACACGATACATGTATCTTTTTCCATGTGCTGTGAAACGAGCATGGAAATCATTTGTTACCACCTTTGCTGAGACGATCTGCATATCAAGTGGCAATAAACTATTTAATCCATTTACAATTCCCTTTTCAGGAATATCATTTTCTAAATCAAAATGCACAATTTGCCCAAAAGCATGTACGCCTGCATCTGTGCGACCAGAACCAAAAATATGGACAAATTTTTTTGAAGTGCTCATCTTATTCACAGCTTTTTCCAAAACATCTTGAACA
Organism: Liquorilactobacillus cacaonum DSM 21116; assembly: GCF_001436735.1. Taxonomy (GTDB): domain Bacteria; phylum Bacillota; class Bacilli; order Lactobacillales; family Lactobacillaceae; genus Liquorilactobacillus; species Liquorilactobacillus cacaonum. The sequence goes on along the minus strand of NZ_AYZE01000016.1, from coordinate 33,822 downwards.
GTTCTTTGATCAGGTTGACTCTGGAAACCAGCAAAATTGGTTCCATCATAGGCCAACGTTATCATATATCTCTTTGCCATTTAATTCCTCACATTCGACCTTTACCACTGCCTGATAAATAGTAAAATTATAAAAACCACTACAAAAAAAGTACATCCAAGTGTATCCCTAATTTCCCAGTAATGGACGCGATACTTGGTTCTTCCTTCACCACCGTGATATCCTCTTGCTTCCATAGCAGTTGCTAAATCTTCAGCGCGATTGAAGGAACTAACAAATAGTGGAACAAGTAATGGAACAACTGCCTTGATTTGTTGCATAATGTTGCCCTCACCAAAATTGACTCCACGTGAACGTTGCGCATTCATAATTTTCGTAGTTTCATCCATTAAAGTTGGTACAAATCGTAATGCAATTGAGAGCATCAATGAAATTTCATAAACCGGGACTTTAATTCTTTTTAATGGCATCATTAATTTTTCAAGTGCATCAGCAATTTCTAGTGGGGCAGTAGTGAGTGTCAATAAAGTAGACATGAATATAATTAATACAAAACGACAAAAAACATAAATTCCATTCACTATTCCATAATATGATAATGTAAAAGGCCCCCACTTCCAAAAAACCGTTCCACCACTACTGAAAAAAATTTGTAACAAAACAGTAAAAAGTATCAACCAAATTAACGGTCTTACCCCTTTAATGAAAAAAGAAAAATTTACCCGAGCCGTTAAAATACTTGTAATCGTCACTATAAATAATAACAAATACGATTCCCAATTGTTAGCTAGAAATATGATAACAATAAAGAAAAAGCTTAATATTAATTTCGATCTCGAATCCATTCGATGAACAAGTGAACTACCTGGAATATATCTTCCCAATAAGACTTTACCCATTTTGTACACCTCCATGTACCATTTTGACAATTTGGCTTGCCAAATCAGATTCTGTTAGCGGAAGTGTTTCAAATTTATAACCAGTCTTTTTTTCAAAGTTCACTGCAAATTCCCCGGCCTTAGGCAAAGCTAAATGATGTTCTATTAACCATTTTGGTTGTGCAAATATTTTTTTAGGTGAACCATTAGCAATTAGTCGTCCATTTTCTAGAACAATGACATTGTCGGCATAATTTGCAACATCGTCCATTTGATGTGTCACCAAAATAACTGTCAAATTTTGCTTTTCTTTGAGTTCTTTGAACATCTCCATCATCTCTAGTCGACCTTTAGGATCTAATCCAGCTGTTGGCTCATCCAATACTAGAATTTCTGGTTCCATTGCAAGAATTCCTGCAATTGCCACTCTTCTCATCTGACCACCCGACAATTCAAATGGTGATTTTAACAAAAGTTCTTCTTTCAAACCAACTTGACGAGCCATTTGACGAGCTATTGCTGTTGCTTCTTCCTCATTTTTCCCAAAATTTTTAGGTGCAAATGCAATATCTTTAAGTACAGTTTCTTCGAAAAGTTGAGCCTCAGGAAACTGAAACACAATTCCAACATGTTTACGCAACTCACCCAATTCTTTATTCTTGGTTTCTGGCGTAATTATTTGTTTACCAATAACAATTTCACCACTAGATGGGCGCAATAAACCATTCAAATGTTGCAAAAAAGTCGATTTACCACTTCCTGTATGCCCGATTACTGCTGTATAACTTCCTGTAGGAATTTCCACTGAAATATTTTTTAATGCTTTTTGCTCAAAAGGCGTACTGGGTTGATACGTATAATTTACTGTCTTGAAAATAATTCCCATAACCAATTAATCATTCCTTCTTCTGTAAGATAATCCTCAGGTACAACTAACCCTAAACTTTCCAACTCACCTTTAAGTTTTTCAGAAAATGGTGGTTCAAGTCCTATTTTAACCAAATCAGATCCTCGCGAAAATACTTTTTCTGGTTTATCATCTTGAATCAATTTTCCATCATCTAATACTACTACACGCTGTGCCTTCGAAGCCTCATCAATGTCATGGGTAATGGAGATAACAGTCAACTTTTCTTTGTGATTTAACTCTCTAATAATATCAAGAACTGCTTTTCTTCCTTCTGGATCTAACATACTAGTTGCTTCATCTAAAATAATAATTTTAGGACGCAACGCAATCACACCTGCGAGTGCTACACGTTGCTTTTGCCCACCAGACAAGCGAGCAGGTTCATGGCTTGCAAATTCCCACATATTGACTCTTTGAAGAGATTCTTTAACTCGTACAAGCATCTGCTCCCGCGAAACTGCCGCATTTTCTAAACCAAAGGCAACATCCTCTTCAACATTTGCACCTACAAATTGGTTATCAGGATTTTGGAATACCATTCCTATTTTACTACGAACATCCCACACATTTTCAGGTGTTAATTTAATACCATCAATAAAAATGGCTCCCTCAGATGGAGCTAGTAGTCCATCAATCAAGCGAGCTAGTGTACTTTTACCACTTCCATTGTGTCCGATAATTGCTAGCCATTCTCCTTGCTTGATTTTCAAATTAAAATCATTAAAGGTTTGCCCATCTTGTTGTGAGTATTTAAATGAAAGATTTTTTATCTCAATCATATCCACCACTATGCTTTACTCTCCTCAATTAAACTTTATAGCACTTATCATACCATATAAGAAGTATTAAAAAAGGGTTCTAAAGCAAAATTGCTTTAGAACCAAAAAAATCACTTTTTATAACGAAAGTTTCCCAATTAGGTACTTAGGACTAGACTAGGGAATACCCATCATCGTAACGCCCAGTTATCGTTATAAAAGTGACAAAATGACGGCTATTTGGAATTAGTCTACTAATTCAAGAACAACCATTTTTGCAGCATCTCCACGACGTTCATCCATTTTAAGGATGCGTGTGTAACCACCATTACGTTCTTCAAAACGTGGTGCTAAATCTGAGAAAAGCTTTTGTAATGCTGATTGAACAACAACATTATCACCGTCTTCTTTAACGTCAGCAACAACATTCATCAAAAATGCTGCAGCACGACGACGAGAAGCTAAGTCGCCCTTCTTACCTAATGAAATCATCTTTTCAGCTGACTTACGTACTTCTTTAGCACGTGTTTCAGTTGTAACGATTTTTTCGTTAACGAGCAAGTCAGTCGTCAAGTTACGCAACATAGCTTTACGGTGTGAACTTGTTCGTCCTAATTTACGGTAACCCATGAAGTTTTCCCTCCTTATTAAAGATTAGTCATCATGACGTAATGATAAACCCAAATCAATAAGTTTATTCTTAACTTCTTCTAATGACTTACGTCCAAGATTGCGAACCTTCATCATATCAGCTTCAGACTTATCTGTTAACTCTTGAACTGTGTTTATACCTGCACGTTTCAAGCAGTTGTAAGAACGAACTGATAAATCAAGTTCTTCAATCGTCATCTCAAGCATTTTTTCTTTATGTGTTTCTTCTTTTTCTACCATAATTTCAGCGTTCTTCGCCTCATCAGTAAGATCAACAAACAAAGTTAAATGCTCTGTTAAAATTTTCGCAGATAAGCTAATTGCTTCACTTGGAGTAATTGCACCATTAGTCCATACATCCAATGTTAACTTATCAAAATCATCTCTTTGACCAACACGTGCTTTCTCAACTTGATAGTTTACACGTTCGATTGGGGTATAAATTGAGTCAATCGGTAATACACCAATTGGCATATCATCGGCCTTAGCTTTGTTATCATCAGCTGAAACATAGCCACGACCAGTGTTAGCAGTCATACGAACATGAAATGATGCCCCTGCAGCAACTGTACAAATATACAAGTCAGGGTTTAGGATCTCAACGTCACTACTTCCTTGAATATCACCAGCAGTAACTTCAAGCGGACCAGCAACATTAATTTCTAACGTCTGATTTTCCTCTGAATCTACATGCAATGCAACCTTTTTAAGGTTCAAAATGATTTGTGTAACATCTTCTAGAACTCCCTTTATTGTTGAGAATTCATGCAAAACACCATCAATCTGAATATCCGTGATTGCTGCACCTGGAAGTGATGAAAGCAAAATACGACGAAGTGAATTACCTAAAGTAGTACCATATCCACGTTCAAGTGGTTCAATAACAAATTTACCATAATCAAGATTTTCTTCTATTTTATGAATTTTTGGTTTTTCAAATTCGATCATTCTTATCTTTACCCCTTTCAAAACACGACGTGTAATCTGGCGAAAACATTATGAAGATTTACCTCAAAATGAATACGAATACCACATTAAACACGACGGCGTTTTGGAGGACGACATCCATTATGAGGAACTGGTGTCACATCGCGAATTGATGTAACTTCAAGACCAGTTGTTTGCAAAGCACGAATAGCGGCTTCACGACCAGAGCCAGGACCTTTAACTGCAACTTCAACACTCTTCATACCATGCTCCATTGAACCCTTTGCAGCTGCTTCTGCAGCCATCTGAGCAGCAAATGGTGTTGACTTACGGCTACCCTTGAAACCAAGAGAACCAGCAGAAGACCAAGCAATAGCATTACCATGGACATCTGTTATCATAACAAGTGTATTGTTAAATGTTGAATGAATGTGTGCTACGCCGACTTCTATATTCTTTTTTACTCGACGCTTACGTGAACCTTTCTTAACTGCCATGAAATAGCTAACCTCCTTTAATTAATTATTTCTTTTTACCAGCAATTGATGTAGCTGGGCCTTTACGTGTACGTGCATTATTTTTCGTGTTTTGTCCACGAACTGGTAAATGACGACGATGACGAAGACCTCGGTATGAGCCAATTTCTGATAAACGTTTGATGTCTAAGCTGACTTCACGACGAAGATCACCTTCAACTTTATACTTATCCATGACAGCACGAATTTTATCTTCTTGATCAGAAGTTAAATCGCGTACACGAACATCTTCAGAAACTTCTGCTTCCGCTAAAATCTTTTGTGCTGTAGTATTACCGATTCCATAAATGTAAGTTAAACCGATTACGATACGCTTGTCACGTGGTAAATCGATACCTGCAATACGAGCCATAACAATTACACCTCCTAAATTTTATTATCCTTGACGTTGTTTGTGTTTTGGATTTGAGCAAATCACCATAACACGACCCTTGCGCTTAATTACTTTACAGTGTTCGCACATTGGTTTTACTGATGGTCTTACCTTCATGAATTATACCTCCCAAATGTATTTGAAGTACAATCTATTTAAAGCGATAGGTAATGCGGCCCTTAGTTAAATCGTAAGGAGACATTTCGACAGTTACCTTATCTCCAGGCAAAATGCGAATATAATGCATTCTAATCTTACCTGATACATGAGCTAATATCTCGTGTCCATTTTCGAGTTCAACCTTGAACATCGCATTGGGTAACGTTTCTTTGATCGTACCCTCAATTTCAATCACATCATCTTTCGCCACGCAAAAGTACCTCCTTAAATGGTTTTAAAACTTTACACGCAAAACGGTAACTCCTTAAAACCAAGGAGTAACTAATTTTGCGCAAGCTAATCCATCCAAATGGACAGACTAATCCTATTGAAAAGATAAACCTGAAACAGTATATCATTTCAAAAGAATATAAGCAAGTAATTTTATGAATTACTTATTTAATTTTTCAAGTATACCCTTAATATCCCTAAATACCTGATTAATATCTTGATTACCATCAACTTCATGTAACAATCCTTTTTCTCTATAAAAAGCCAATAAAGGAGTATTCATTTTTATATTGACATCTAATCTATTCTTAACAGTTTCTGGCTTATCATCTTCCCGCTGGTAAAAATTGTGGCTACCACAACGGTCACATGTTCCTTCAACTTTGGTGGGATTAAATACCTTATGATAAGTTGCCCCACATTCGCGACAAATATAGCGTCCAGTCAAACGCTCTAATAACGAAGCTGGATCTACATGGATATTAATCACTCCTAAAAGTGATTTATCCAACTCATTTCCCATTTTTTCAAGAGCTTGGGCCTGAGTCATATTACGTGGAAAACCATCAAGCAAAAATCCACTATCTGTGTCGTTTTCGCTAAGTCTTTCCCTAACAATTCCATTTGTAACTTCATCTGGAACAAGTTCCCCTTTGTCAATAAAAGACTTTGCCTTCAGTCCCATTGGGGTCCCATTTTTTATAGCCGCACGAAAAATATCGCCAGTAGAAATATGGGGAATTTTAAATTCCTCAACAATTCTTTCTGCCTGTGTTCCTTTCCCGGCACCTGGTAATCCCATCAACATTAAGTTCATTGCTGTCATTGCTCAATAACCTCCATAATAATGTGTAGTTCGGTTTAAATGAAAAAGCTGGCCTCACAAATTGTGAAGCCTAACTTTTCATTTTATTATTTATCTAATAAAGCCCACATATTCGCGTTTCATCATCATACCTTTTAGTTGTCTGATTGATTCAAGTGCAACCCCTACAACAATCAAGAGACTTGTACCACCTAAACCAATTGATTCATCTAATCCCCAAACATTTGAGGCTACTAAAGGAATCAACGCAACAAGTCCTAAAAAGAGTGAACCCACTACACTTAAACGCATCAACAACCGTGAAACAAACTTCTCTGTTTCTTTACCTGGCCAAACACTCGGAATATAACTACCTTGCTTTTGTAAGTTTTCTGACAATTTTTCAGGATTCACTTGAACAAAAGCATAAAAGAACGTAAAGACAACAATCAAGACTGTGTACAATATCATTCCACCAGTAGCTTGCATATTAAAAATATTCGTCATAATTTTATACCACGTTGCATCAGAGTAGTTCTGTGTAAATGCCATTAAAATAGTCTGCGGTGTCGCAATAAATGAACTTGCAAAGATAACTGGAATAACACCTGCTACATTGATTTTTAATGGTAGATATGAGCTATTTGTTGCCCCTGCAAGGCGTCTAGTATATTGAATTGGAATCTTATAATTTGCCTGTTGTACATACGTAACAAAAGTAACAATTAATAAAATTGCAACTACTAATATGACAACATACAAGATACTCTTCCATAAATCGCCTGAAGAAGCATCAACAAATTCATCATTATAAATCTGATGGATACCAGTTGGAATTCTTGCAATAATACCAGCCATAATTATCATTGAAATCCCATTTCCGAAACCGCGATCAGTAATCATATCACCTAACCACGTTGTAAATAATGAGCCACCTGTCAAGATAATCCCAATACTAACATAGGTCTTTAATCCTGGATTTTCAACTAAATTCAAACTGCTCAGAGCATTAAATCCAGCTGTAATTCCAATTGACTGTACAAACGCTAGCACTATTGTCAAATATCTTGTAGCCTGATTAAGTTTTCTACGCCCAACTTCACCTTGTTTGCTCCACTCAACAAAACGTGGAACAATATCCATCTGAAGCAATTGCACAATAATCTGAGCTGTAATGTATGGCGAAACACCCATCGCTAAGATTGAGTAATTCGTCAATCCACCACCACTAAAAGTGTTCAAGATACTAACTAACCCTGAAGATGCAACACTACTCAAAGCTTTAGCGTTGATCCCAGGGACTGTGATATACGTGCCTAAGCGAAATACAATCAAGACACCTAATGTAAATAAGATTTTATTACGGATCTCTTTTACAGCTAAGGCGTTCTTCATTGTTTTAAGCATTAAATCACCTCGGCTTGACCGCCAGCTGCTTCAATAGCTTCTTTAGCTGAAGCAGAGAATTTATTAGCTTTGACTGTTAACTTTTTAGTTAACTCACCATTGCCTAGTACTTTGATACCACTCAATTCTTTTTTAACAACACCATTTTCAACTAAAAGTGTTGGTGTGATTTCTGCACCATCTTCAAATTTGTTAAGTGTGTCTAAATTAACAACTGCAAATTCCTTACGGTTAATGTTTTGGAAACCACGTTTTGGCATACGACGGAACAATGGCATTTGTCCACCTTCAAAGCCCAAACGAACTTTACTACGAGCTTTTTGGCCTTTTTGACCACGACCAGCTGTTTTACCGTTACCGGATGAAGTTCCGCGACCTACGCGATTACGTACTTGACGTGAACCTTCACTTGCCTTTAACTCATGCAATTTCATCAGGTTGGCACCTCCTTATTAATAATTATAACATGTCATCAACGATTTACTCAGCAACTGATACTTCGATTAAATGATTAATCTTTGTAACTGCACCACGTGTTGCAGCATTGTCTGGAAGCACAACAGAACTGTTGATACGACCTAAACCAAGCGCCTTTACAATATCACGTTGCTTCTGAGGACGCCCAATGACACTACGAACCAAAGTAATTTTTAAATTAGCCATAATATTGAGCCTCCTTTATTCTGCTAAGTGTTGTGTTGAAACACCGCGAAGTGCAGCAACTTCTTCAGCACTCTTCATTTTTGTTAAACCATCCATGGTTGCACGAACAACATTAATTGGTGTACTTGATCCAAGTGATTTACTTGTAACATCAGCTACACCAGCTAATTCCATAACGGCACGAACAGATCCACCAGCGGCAACACCGGAACCGGCTGTAGCAGGTTTTAACATGATACGGCTACCACTGTATTCCCCTAAAACTTCATGAGGAAGCGTATCGTTAACCATTGGAACTGTGATGAGATTCTTACGTGCATCATCGACAGCTTTACGGATAGCATCAGGAACTTCTTGTGCTTTACCTGTACCAAAACCAACATGTCCATTGTGGTCTCCAACGATAACTAAGGCAGCAAAACGCAAACGACGTCCACCTTTAACAACTTTTGTGATACGGTTAATCGCAACAACGCGATCTTCTAAATCTAATTGAGCTGGATCGATAAAAGTCATAAATGAGTTTCCCTCCCTTTCCTAAAAGTCTAATCCATTTTCACGAGCAGCAGTTGCAAGAGCTTCAACGCGTCCATGATATAAATATCCGCCACGGTCAAAGACAACTTCCTTAATACCCTTTTCAACAGCACGTTTTGCAACCACTTCACCAACTGAAGTAGCTTGTTCTGTCTTAGAGTTACCACTAACTTCACTATCTATTGTAGAGGCACTAACTAGCGTCACACCCGCTACGTCATCAATAATTTGAGCGTAGATGTTCTTGTTTGAACGATAAACATTTAAGCGTGGGCACTTAGCTGTACCAGAGATCTTACCACGGACACGTAAATGACGCTTTTGACGTGTCTTATTCTTATCTGGTTTTGAAATCACAATTTTCACCTCTTAATTTTAATTTGTTTCTTTAGTTAAAGTTAAACTGATTACTTACCAGTCTTACCTTCCTTACGACGAACAATTTCACCTTTATAACGAATACCTTTACCTTTGTAAGGTTCTGGCGCGCGTGTCAAACGAATCTTTGCAGCAAAATCTCCAACAGCTTCCTTTGAAATACCAGAAACGATTACAGAAGTTGCAGAAGGTGCTTCAATACTTATGCCATCTTCAGCATTAAATTCTACTGGATGTGAATAACCAACATTCAATACAAGTGTGTTACCTTTCATTTGAGCACGGTAACCAACACCTTGAAGTTCCAATTCCTTTTTGAAGCCTTCGCTTACACCTAATACCATGTTATGAAATACTGCTCTCATTGTTCCGTGTAATGCTTTTGTCTTACTATCATCTTTTGAACGATCAAACTTGACAACATTACCTTCGATTTCCATTGAAATCTTATCTGAGAATTCACGAGTTAACTCCCCTTTGGGACCTTTTACAGTCACAATGTCTCCATCACGTTTAACTTCGACACCAGCAGGTACAGTTACTTCTTTATAACCAATACGACTCACGGTAGTGACACCTCCTCACTTTTTGAAAATTTCTACCAAACGTATGCTAATACTTCGCCGCCGATTTTCTTTGCACGGGCGTCTTTATCTGTCATAACCCCTTCTGAGGTTGAAAGAATTGCAATTCCTAAACCATTTAAAACTTTAGGAACAGCATCTGCTTTAACATATGAACGCAGACCTGGTTTTGAAATACGTTTGATACCAGTGATAACACGTTCATTATCTTTACTAAATTTCAAGAATACTCGAATAATTCCTTGTTTGTCATCATCGATATATTCAACATCGCGAACGAAACCTTCATTTTTGAGGATTTCAGCGATATCGTGCTTAATTTTTGAAGCAGGTACTTCTAGTGATTCGTGCTTTGCCATGTTTGCATTGCGAACACGTGTCAAGAAGTCTGCGATTGGATCAGTCATGACCATTAAATTTGCCCTCCTTTACTTTATTGGATTACCAGCTAGCCTTTTTCATCCCAGGAATTTGACCTTTGTGGGCAAGATCTCTAAGGCAAACACGGCATAACTTAAACTTACGATAAACTGAATGTGGACGACCACAACGTTCACAGCGTGTATATTCTTGCGTAGAGAACTTAGCTTCGCGTTTGTTCTTTGCAATTTGCGATTTTTTTGCCAATGTGAAACCCCCTCTTTATTTAGCGAATGGCATTCCTAGTTGCGTTAATAATTCTTTTGATTCTTCGTCTGAATTTGCAGTTGTAACGATAACAACGTCCATTCCACGAACTTTGTTTACATCATCAAAATCAATTTCTGGGAAGATCAACTGTTCACGAATACCTAATGTATAGTTACCACGACCATCAAAAGCACGTTTGCTAACACCGTGAAAATCACGAACACGTGGCAATGAAACAGAAACTAATTTGTCTAAGAAATCATACATACGTTCACCACGTAGTGTAACCTTAGTTCCAATAGGCATACCTTCACGTAAACGGAATCCAGCGATTGATTTCTTTGCCTTTGTAATAACAGGTTTTTGACCTGAAATCAAAGTCAATTCCTCAACAGCTTCATCTAAGTTCTTAGCATTGCTAACTGCATCACCAACACCCATGTTGATAACAATTTTATCAACTTTAGGAGCTTGCATGATTGAAGTATAGCTAAACTTTTCCATCAATGATGGCACTACTTCTTTATCATATTTTTCTTTTAAACGATTAACCATGAAGAAAGTAATCCTCCTTTCCTATTCTATTTATCTAAAGATTCACCAGTTTTTTTAGAAACTCGAACTTTTTTACCATCAACAACCTTAACCCCTACACGAGTTATCTCATTGTTTGAAGGATCAAGCAACATAACGTTAGAAACATGAATTGGTGCTTCTATCTCAACAATTCCACCGTTTGGATTTGCGTTACTTGGTTTTTGGTGTTTCTTAATCACATTAACACCTTTAACAATCACACGGTCTTTATCAGGGAAAACTTTTTCAATGATTCCTTCTTTTCCCTTATCCTTACCTGCAATTACTTTAACTTTGTCATTCTTTTTTACGAACATTATATTTCGCACCTCCTTGCCAACATCGGTTTATTACAATACTTCAGGTGCTAAGGAAACGATCTTCATAAAGTTTCCATCACGTAATTCACGTGCAACTGGCCCGAAGATACGTGTGCCCTTTGGCGATTTGTCATCACCAATAATAACTGCAGCATTTTCATCAAATTTGATGTATGAACCGTCTGCACGGTGTGTTCCAAATTTTGTTCGAACAACAACCGCCTTAACAACGTCACCCTTTTTGACAACGCCACCTGGTGTTGCTTGTTTAACTGTAGCAACAATTGTGTCACCGATATTCGCTGTACGAACACGCGAACCACCTAAAACCTTAATTACTAAAATTTCACGTGCGCCAGAGTTATCAGCAACTTTCAAACGACTTTCTTGTTGGATCACGGTATGTGACCTCCTTTCGTTAACGAATCAGAATACGAATCAAAGTACATTTAAATCCAGATAAACAATCTAGATAATAACTGCTTTTTCAACGATATCAATTAAACGGAATCTCTTTGTTGCTGACAACGGACGAGTTTCCATAATCTTTACGATATCTCCAACTTTTGCTTCGTTGTTTTCGTCATGTGCTTTAAACTTCTTGGAGTACTTAACACGTTTGTTGTAAACTTTGTGGTTCTTGTAAGTTTCAACAACAACAGTAATCGTCTTATCCATTTTGTCCGAAACAACACGTCCTTGATAGACTTTACGTTGGTTACGAGCTTCAGCCATACTTTTTTTCCTCCTCTTCGTATTCTATTTGTTTAATTCTTGCTGACGTAATGCAGTTTTAATACGTGCAATAGTCTTACGAACTTCTTTCAAACGAGCTGTATTTTCCAATTGACCGGTAGCTAATTGGAAACGCAAGTTGAATAATTCCTCTTTGAATTGCTTTTCTTTTTCGAGCATTTCAGCAGTGGTTAATTCATTAATTTCTTTAATCTTCATTTGATTCGCCACCTACTTCCTCACGTTTTACAAACTTAGTCTTCAATGGGAGCTTGTGGGATGCTAAACGCAATGCTTCACGAGCAACTTCTTCAGAAACACCAGCAATTTCAAAAAGAATCTTGCCACGTTTAACTGGAGCTACCCAACCTTCTGGAGCACCTTTCCCAGAACCCATACGAACACCAATAGCTTTAGCAGTGTATGATTTATGAGGGAAAATCTTAATCCAAACTTTCCCACCACGTTTCATGTAACGTGTCATTGCAATACGAGCAGCTTCAATCTGACGGTTTGTAATCCAATGTGAATCAACAGCTTGTAAACCGTATTCACCAAAAGCAACTGTCTTACCACCCTTTGCTTCGCCACGCATCTTACCACGGAACTCACGGCGATGCTTTGTACGTTTTGGTACTAACATAGGTTATTTCCCTCCTTTACTATTATCTTTCTTAGCAGGCAAAACTTCACCACGGTAAATCCATACCTTAATACCTAATTTACCGTAAGTTGTTTGAGCTTCTGTCCATGCATAATCGATATCCGCACGTAATGTGTGCAATGGAACAGTTCCTTCTGAAAAATGCTCAACACGTGACATATCTGCACCGTTAAGACGTCCTGCAACTTGAACTTTGATTCCTTTAGCACCAGAACGCATTGTACGTTGAATACCTTGTTTCATTGCACGACGGAAAGCAACGCGGTTCTCTAATTGAACAGCAATACTCTCGCCAACTAACAATGCATCTAAATCAGGTCTCTTAATTTCAACAATATTGATATGAACTCTCTTATTTGTTAATTCGTTTAATTCTTTACGAAGTTTTTCTACTTCAGCCCCACCTTTACCGATAACCATACCTGGTTTTGCAGTATGGATTGAAACATTAACGCGCTTTGCAGCACGCTCAATTTCAACGGTAGAGACAGATGCATCGGCTAATTTCTTTTGAATGTATTCACGGATGTGTAAATCTTCATGAAGGTTTTCTGCAAAATCTTTTTCTGCATACCATTTTGCATCCCAATCACGAATGATTCCGACACGTAATCCCGTTGGATTTACTTTTTGACCCACGCATTATCCCTCCTTATTTTACAGATACAACTACAGTAACATGACTAGTACGTTTATTGATTGGTGAAGCAGAACCTTTTGCACGAGGACGGAAACGTTTTAAAGTTGGTCCTTCGTTAACAAATGCTTCGCTTATGAACAAATCTTCAACGTCTAAGTCAAAATTGTTTTCTGCATTTGCAATTGCTGATTTCAATACTTTTTCAATGATTGGGGAGCCAGCTCTTGGTGTGAACTTTAGGATCCCTAATGCCTCAGCTACACTTTTGCCACGGATAAGATCGATCACTAGACGTGCTTTACGTGCAGGGATTCGAACTGTTTTGGCAGTTGCCTTTGCTGATGTAACTTGTTCAGCCATTTTATTACCCTCCCTTACTTAACACCTGTTTTTTTATCGTCATTACCATGGCCACGGAATGTACGTGTTGGTACGAATTCACCCAACTTATGGCCAACCATGTCTTCTTGAATATAAACTGGCACGTGCTTACGACCATCGTACACAGCAATTGTATAACCGATAAAGCTTGGGAAAATTGTTGAACGACGTGACCATGTCTTAATTACTGATTTCTTTTCTTGATCTGCTTGTGCTTCAATTTTTTTCATCAAATGAGCATCAGCAAATGGTCCTTTTTTCAAACTACGACTCAATGTGAATCCTCCTTTCGGATCAACTAATCCTTATGCAATCCTTAGATTACTTGTTACGCTTACGTACAATAAATTTATCAGATTGTGCTTTCTTCGAACGAGTCTTGTAACCCATGGTCTTTTTACCCCATGGTGACATAGGACTTGGACGACCAACAGGTGCTTTACCTTCACCACCACCGTGTGGATGATCGTTAGGGTTCATAACAGATCCACGAACTGTAGGACGTTTACCTGCCCAACGTGATCGACCAGCTTTACCAATTTTGATAAGTTCATGTTGTTCATTACCAACAGCACCAATCGTTGCACGACATGTTGAAAGAATCATACGAACTTCACCAGAAGTTAAACGAACTAAAACGTATTTACCTTCTTTACCAAGTAATTGTGCTGAAGTTCCAGCTGAACGAACCAACTGTCCACCCTTGCCAGGCTTTAATTCAATATTATGAATAACCGTACCAACAGGAATATCAATCAATGCCAATGTGTTACCAACTTTGATATCAGCTTCCTTTCCAGATTGAACAACTTGTCCAACTTCAAGTCCTTTAGGAGCAATGATATATGACTTTATACCATCAGCATAAACAAGTAACGCAATATTTGCTGAACGGTTTGGATCATATTCAATCGCTTTAACTGTTGCAGGTACATCATCTTTAATACGTTTAAAATCAATTAAACGATATTGACGTTTGTGACCACCACCACGATGACGAACTGTAATACGGCCATAACTATTACGACCAGCTGTCTTGCTTTGTGATTCAAGCAATGATTTTTCAGGAGTTGTCTTTGTAATTTCTGAAAAATCTGAACCTGTCATATTACGACGTCCGTTTGAGGTTGGTTTAAATTTTTTGATCCCCACGTGAATTCCCTCCTATTATAAATTTTAATTTTCGAATAATTGAATTTCTTTTGAATCTGCGCTTAAAGTAACAATTGCTTTTCTACGTTTCTTTGTGTAGCCAGCATAGCGACCCATGCGCTTTAATTTACCCTTAACATTCATGATATTAACTTTAACAACCTTAACATCAAAAATTTCTTCGATAGCTTTTTTCACTTCAATTTTAGTTGCGCGTGTATCTACATCAAAAGTATAACGCTTTGCATCTAAGCTTTCAGTTGTTGCTTCTGTAATAACTGGTTTTAAAATAACTTTACGTGCTTCCATTTTATGCAAGAACCTCCTCTACTTGAGAAAGAGCCTCTTGAGTCATGACCAACTTGTCGTTGTTAACAACATCTAAGACGTTAACACCTTTTGCACTAACAACAGTAACATTTGGTAAATTACGTGCTGAAAGAGCAGCCAAGTCATTGCCATCTTCAAGAACTACTAAAACTTTTGTCTTAACATCTAAACCATTCAAAACTTCTGCGAAAGCCTTTGTTTTTGGTTGTTCAAAACTTAAAGTATCAACAACCAATAAACTCTCGTCCAATACCTTTTGTGAAAGTACTGACTTGATTGCTAAACGACGAACTTTCTTTGGAAGTTTATAGCTATATGAGCGTGGTGTTGGTCCAAAGACTGTTCCACCACCAACCCATTGTGGTGAACGAATCGAGCCTTGACGGGCACGACCTGTTCCCTTTTGACGCCATGGTTTCTTACCACCACCAGAAACAGCACTTCTGTTTTTTACAGCATGCGTTCCTTGGCGTAATGATGCACGTTGCATAATTACAGCATCAAAGACGACATTATTATTTGGTTCGATACCAAAAATGCTTTCGTTTAATTCAACTTCCCCATTTTTGCTACCATCTTGTTTGAATAATGTAACTTTTGGCATTTAATTGTCCTCCCTTCCTCGAATTATTTTCCGTTAACTGTACCAATAATTGTAACTAATGATTTGTTAGCACCTGGTACGTTACCTTTGATTAATAATACACTATTTTCTACATCTGCTTTAACGATTTCAAGGTTCTTGATTGTAACGCGATCGCCACCCATACGTCCAGGAAGCAACTTACCTTTGAACACTCGGTTAATAACCGCTCCCATTGAACCGGGACGACGATGGTAACGAGAACCGTGAGCCATTGGTCCACGGGATTGTCCCCATCGTTTGATATTACCTTGGAAGCCATGGCCCTTTGATGTACCTGTGACATTAACGATGTCGCCTGTTTCAAAGATATCTACCTTAACTTCATCTCCGACTTTGTAATCTCCAAGCTCAACATCTTTAATTTCACGAATGAAGCGCTTAGGAGCAGTATTTGCTTTTGCTGCATGACCTTTAGCAGGTTTGTTTGATAACACTTCACGTAAATCATCAAAGCCCAATTGAACAGCTTCGTAACCATCATTTTCAATAGTTTTGATTTGCATTACAACGTTAGCACTAACTTCAACGACAGTTACTGGAACTAATTCGCCATTATCAGTAAAAACTTGTGTCATCCCTACTTTTTTCCCTAAGATTCCTTTAGTGGTCATGAGTACACCTCCAATTATTTTTTATTTTTCTATACTAGTAAACTAGCCACTACCAAATTATAATTTGATTTCAATATCAACACCACTAGGTAAATCTAATTTCATTAATGAATCAACCGTTTTTGGTGTTGGATTAACAATATCAATCAAACGCTTATGCGTACGCATTTCGAATTGTTCACGTGAGTCCTTGTACTTATGTGGTGAACGGATAACCGTATATAAAGTACGTTCTGTTGGTAACGGAATAGGACCTGCAATTGTTGCACCAGTTCTTTTTGCTGTTTCAACAATTTTGTCAGCAGACTGATCTAAAATGCGATGCTCGTATGCCTTAAGACGGATACGAATTTTTTGTTTTGCCATTGTGTTCCCTCCTTCGTCTATTTTAAAAACAAGACTAGCTCCGTCGAAATTCCCAACCACCCCATGGCAAAGCTCCCGGGTGTGTCGCAACCTTCAACATCAAAGCTCATACTTCTTTTTAATGCGCGCACTCATCCCTTGGACAAGTACTTATCTATAATACCTTGATTGCATTTGCAAAGCAAGCTTTTTATTAAATTTAATTTGCTTTTTTTTTGCAAAATGCTTATTCTCACTATATATAACAATAAGGAGGTTCCATCTATGAATAAAGCTCTTTTAATTATTGACTATACCAACGACTTCGTTGCTAACAATGGTACTTTAACATGTGGGAAGCCAGGACAAGCAATTGATCATGCTATTACACATTTAGCCGAAGAATTTTTGACTAATCAAGATTATATTGTTTTTCCAACTGATCTTCATGTTAAAAACGACCCCTTCCACCCGGAAACTAAACTCTTTCCACCACATAATCTTGCACATACTTGGGGACGCGAGCTTTATGGTGATGTAGGTTCCTGGTTTTCTGCACACAAAAATTCAAATCACGTATACTTTTATGACAAAAATAGATATTCTGCTTTTGTTAACACAAACCTTGAAAATTTTTTGCGTACACACTTTGTTGAAGAACTTTATTTGGCTGGCGTATGTACAGATATTTGTGTACTTCATACTGCTATAGATGCCTACAATAAAAATTTTGATATTACAATTCCCAAAAATGCTGTTGCAAGTTTCAACCAAATTGGTCACGAATGGGCATTAAACCATTTTAAAAATAGTTTAGGAGCAACTATAATAGAGAACTAATTTTCAAATTATCTAAATAATGATTGCCCTTGGTAATATTAATTATCAAAATATAGCCTCACGTTTTAACGTTGAGTATTCGATAATATTTAACTTAATAAGCACATATAGTAATAAAAAAAGAAGGTTAGGTCAAAACTAATTGACTACACCTTCTTATTTTTTAACTAATTTAATTATTCAGCGTTTCCGCCATTTTTCTTAATAATTTCTTCTTGAATAGTCTTTGGAACTGGTTCGTAATGATCCATTGTCATTGTAAATGTTCCACGGCCCTGTGTTGCAGAACGTAATGTAGTTGCATATCCAAACATTTCAGCAAGCGGTACAAATGCCTTAACAACTTGTGCATTTCCACGAGCTTCCATTCCTTCAACACGTCCACGACGAGCATTAACATGTCCCATAACATCACCTAAATAATCTTCTGGGGCAACGATTTCAACACGCATAATTGGTTCAAGTATTGCAGCGCCTGCATTCTTAGAGGCATTACGTAATGCCAATGATGCAGCAACCTTAAATGCAGCTTCACTAGAATCGACATCATGGTAACTTCCATCATATAACTTAGCCTTAACATCAATCAAAGGATAGCCTGCAAGAACACCATTTTGCATTGATTCACGTAATCCTTGTTCAACTGAAGGAATATATTCACGTGGAACTACACCACCAACAATTGCATTTTCAAATTCAAAGCCCTTGCCTTCTTCATTTGGTGTAAATTCAACCCAAACATCACCATATTGACCTTTACCACCAGATTGACGAACAAATTTACCTTGGGCAGAAACTTGTTTTGTAAATGTTTCACGGTAAGCCACTTGAGGAGCACCAACTTTGGCTTCAACTTTGAATTCACGTCTCATACGATCAACGATGATATCCAAATGAAGTTCACCCATCCCAGCAATCAATGTTTCACCAGTTTCAGGGTTTGTTTCAGCTTTAAAAGTAGGATCTTCTTCTGCTAGTTTTTGTAAGGCAACATCCATCTTGTCTTGATCAGCCTTTGTATTTGGTTCAATTGAAACTTGAATAACTGGATCAGGGAATTCCATTGATTCAAGAATTAATGGATGCTTAATATCCGTTAATGAATCTCCAGTAGTTGTATCTTTCAAACCAATAGCAGCCGCAATGTCTCCTGAAAATACTTCTGCAATTTCTGTACGGTGATTTGAGTGCATTTGCAAAAGACGACCAACACGTTCGCGCTTATCTTTTGTTGCATTCAATACATAAGAACCAGCTTCAAGTGTCCCAGCATAGACACGGAAGAATGTTAAACGACCAACAAATGGATCGGTAGCAATCTTAAATGCTAAACCAGCAAAAGGTTTGTCATCTCCTGCAACCAATTCAATTTCTTCATCAGTTTCTGGATCCGTAGCTTTATAAGGTTTAACATCGAGTGGTGATGGTAAATAATCATTAACCGCATCTAACATCATTTGAACACCCTTGTTTTTGAAAGCTGAACCAGCTAAAACTGGGAACAATTCCAAATTCAATGTTGCACGACGAATAGCTGCTTTTAATTCTTCTTTAGAAATCTCTTCACCTTCAAGATATTTTTCCATAACATCTTCATCAACGTCAGCGATTGCCTCAATCATTGCATCTCTACGGTTTTGAGCTTCTTCTTTATAGTCATCCGGAATATCAACCGTATCCCACTTTGAACCAAGCTCATCTTCATCGTAGATATCAGCCTTCATTTCAATTAAATCGATAACACCTTCGAACTCATCTTCTGCACCAATAGGCATTTGAATTGCAACTGCATTTGCTTGAAGACGGTCTTTGATTGTACTTACAGAATAATCAAAGTTAGCACCGATTTTGTCCATCTTATTAGCAAAAACAATACGAGGAACCGCATAGGTTGTTGCTTGGCGCCAAACATTTTCAGTTTGTGGTTCTACACCAGATTGTGCATCAAGTACTACAACAGCTCCATCTAACACGCGGAGTGAACGTTCTACTTCAACAGTAAAATCAACGTGTCCTGGTGTATCAATGATGTTAATACGATGATCTTTCCATTGAGCCGTAGTAGCAGCAGATGTGATTGTAATCCCACGTTCTTGTTCTTGTTCCATCCAGTCCATTTGTGAAGCCCCTTCATGAGTTTCACCAATCTTATGGATTTTACCAGTATAATACAAGATACGTTCTGTCGTAGTTGTCTTACCAGCATCGATATGAGCAACAATTCCGATATTACGCGTTTTTTCTAGTGGAAATTCACGTTTGTTAGCCATTTGAGAATTTTCTCCTTCCAAATCTATTAAGATTTAAAACATATTATGCAACTTCAAAAAAATGACTACTATAAGATTTCCGAAATCATATAATAGCCATCCTAAAAAAATTACCAGCGATAATGTGCAAATGCACGGTTCGCATCAGCCATCTTATGTGTATCTTCACGTTTTTTAACAGATGCACCAGTATTATTAGCAGCATCAACGATTTCTTTAGCTAAACGCTCAGGCATCGTATGTTCCCCACGTAAACGTGAGTAATTTACTAACCATCTTAATCCTAACGTTGTACGGCGATCAGGACGAACTTCGATAGGCACTTGGTAGTTTGATCCACCGACACGGCGAGCCTTAACTTCAAGTACTGGCATGATATTCTTCATTGCCTCTTCAAATACTTCTAATGGTTCATTACCTGTTTGTTCTTTAATTAAATCAAAAGCTTCGTATAAAATTCTTGAAGCAGTTCCGCGCTTTCCATCGACCATCAAACGGTTGATTAAGCGAGTAACCAATTTAGATTTATAAATTGGGTCTGGAAATACTTCACGCTTTGTAACAGCACCTTTTCTTGGCATCTAAATAACCTCCTTAAACCAATCTATTATTATTTCTTAGGTCTCTTAGTACCATACTTCGAACGACTTTGTTTACGGTCAGCAACGCCGGCTGTATCTAAAGCACCACGAACGATATGGTAACGAACACCAGGAAGATCCTTTACACGACCTCCACGAATCAAAACAACACTATGTTCTTGTAAGTTATGACCGATACCTGGAATGTACGCTGTAACTTCAATCAAGTTGGATAAACGAACACGTGCATATTTACGCAAAGCTGAGTTAGGCTTTTTAGGTGTCATTGTACCAACACGAGTAGCAACCCCACGTTTTTGAGGAGCAGGATTGTTTGTTTGAACTTTCTTATAACTGTTATACCCAAAGTTTAAAGCTGGGGAATCAGATTTTGAACCTTTAGACTTACGACCTTTACGAATTAATTGATTAATTGTTGGCATCTAAAGCTTCCTCCTTCCTAAATTTACATTTTCTAAGTACACACATCCAGGTGGTTCATTATTTTGCAAAAAAATAAAAAGACCCAGATGAAACATCTGTATGCTAACGCAACACAGTCAGCATGTCTCATTGCGAGAGAAACTGTCTACATAAAGCACCTTTAACATATTAACACCCTACCAAGTGTTCCGTCAATATATTTTTTTAATTTCACGTATTTTGCGTATTTATAAAAAAGAAAGGTAGGTGTAGATCTTGTACTTTATATTGATATTAGTTTTTTCACTTGGAACAATTATTGGTTCCTTCGTAGTTTGCTACAGCTGGCGCTTTATTAACAGTATATCACAATTTGAAAAAAGATCATTTTGTGATAATTGTCATCATGCACTCACAATTATTCAATTAATTCCTATCTGGGGATTTCTTCTACAAAAAGGCCATTGCTATTTTTGTAATTCAAAAATTTCCCCTCTAAGTACTATCTTTGAGATTCTAAGCGGATTAGCAATCTTATACTGTTATCTTAACTATCCTCTTTATAATTGTATTATTTTATTTCTATTTATTATGTGGAGCTTTTGCCTTACACTTCAGGATTATAAGTTATATGCAGTTTCAAGCAATTGTTTATTCTTAGGATTTATTTTTTTCTCACTTATTTATTTAGTGCAGTTTCATTTTACTTTTCCATTTTTCACACAATTTTGCCTATTATTAAGTATTCTCACTATTTTTTTTCTCAAAAAAAAATTTGGTTTCGCTGATATCATTTATACAACTAGTATTTATTTTGTCATGGGATATAAGTATATGCTTTGGATTTTGTTACTTTCTTCAATACTCGGAATTATTTCTTTTTTGATTACAAAAAAGAGAAAAATACCCTTCTTACCATTTCAATCTTCCGCTTTTATTATTGTTTTTTTATTAACCAATTTATAAAAACTTATGTCTTAAATAAATTGCACTCTTTAAACTTTTTCCATAGTATTAATTTGAAAATCTCAAATTATAATCTTGTTTACTCGTAAAATAATAAAAGGCCGTGCCAAAAGTTAATTTTGACCCGACCTCACTGTGTTTCGTATAACTGAGTTCCATAAGTTAAAATCCTCTGTTTAATTCCATTTTTTCAACTTATTTCACATTCTCATTGTTCATTTCAGTGTAAAATAAAAATTTCTGATATTAATTGATTTTCATCATATAATATCAGAAATTTTTTAATTATTGATACTTTTTAAAACATAAGTTCATTATTGTTAAATCGTGCTTAATTATTCAAAGATGATTCTTCTTCCTTCATCTTTTTCTCTAAGTCAGAGATAGAATAAACATTTTCAGAAACAGCGCCTACTTCTTTAGGCTTAATTCCACGGTAATCAGGCATTCCTGTCCCAGCTGGAATAATCTTTCCAATAATAACATTTTCCTTCAATCCAATAAGTGGATCATTCTTACCACGAATTGCTGCGTCAGTTAAAACACGAGTTGTTTCTTGGAAAGAAGCAGCTGACAAGAAACTATTAGTTTCAAGAGATGCTTTTGTTATCCCAAGCAAGACGGGTCTAGCAGTTGCTGGAATTCCACCTTTAACAAGAGTCTTAAAGTTTTGGTCTTTAAAATCAAAAATATCCATTAAAGTCCCTGGCAACAAGTCAGTATCCCCAGGATCCATTACTCTAATCTTGCGTAACATCTGACGAGACATAACTTCAATATGTTTATCCGAAATTTCTACACCTTGCATACGATAAACTTTTTGAACTTCTCGTAAAATATAATTTTCCGTTGATAATACATCACGAACCTGAATCAATTGTTTAGGATCGATTGAACCAACAGTCAATGCATCACCACGATGAATTTGATCTCCCTCAGATACTTTTAGTACTGAAGTAAATGGAAGACTATAGGTTCTTGTATCAGTTTCACCCTTAACAGTTACTTCCTTGGTTCGTTCAGCCGGGTTTTCTTCAATTGTTTCAATAACACCCGTAACTTCAGTAATTTCAGCACGACCTTTAGGATTACGTGCTTCAAAAATTTCCTGAACACGTGGGAGTCCTTGTGTAATATCATCACCGGCAACACCACCAGTATGGAAAGTACGCATGGTTAACTGAGTACCTGGCTCACCAATCGATTGAGCAGCAACGGTTCCAACTGCTTCACCAACTTCAACCTCGTCTCCAGTAGCCATATTACGTCCATAACAGTGTTCACAAACCCCATGTCGTGTATTACATGTGAATGCAGAACGAATAGTAACCATTTCAACGCCAGCATTGATTATTTCAGCGGAAATATCTTCATTCATCATAACGTTAGCTGGTACAATAATTTTCCCTGTTTTAGGATTTTTAACTTCTTTCATCGTATAACGGCCCAAAATACGATCATATAGTGGTTCAATCAACTCGTTTCCTTCACGAATTGCAGTAACATCAAGCCCACGATCAGTTCCACAATCTTTTTCACGGATAATCACATCTTGTGCAACATCAACTAAACGACGAGTAAGGTATCCCGAGTCAGCAGTCTTAAGGGCTGTATCAGTCATACCCTTACGAGCCCCATGAGTGGAAATAAACATTTCCATAACCGACAAGCCTTCACGGAAATTAGCAATAATTGGCAATTCCATTGTCTTACCATTAGGTGCAGCCATTAATCCACGCATACCTGCAAGTTGCGTAAAGTTTGAAATATTACCACGAGCTCCAGAATCTGACATCATCTGAATCGGATTCTTGGGATTCATATTTTGAATAAGCTTTTCTTGGATTTGATCTTTTGCATTATTCCAAATTGCAATAACTCTTTCATAACGCTCATCTTCAGTAATTAAACCTCGACGAAATTGCTTTGCCACGTTGGCTACTTCTTTATGAGCATTATCAATAATTTCAGGCTTTTCTTTCAAATCAGTAACATCAGAAATACCAACAGTCAATCCTGATTTAGTTGATTCATAATATCCAGTATCCTTCATTCTATCCAGTAATTTTGAAGTCTCAGTTACCTTAAATTTCTTGTAAACTTCAGCGACAATATCACTCAAAAAACCAGCCTTAAAAGGTAAAACTAATTCATGATCAGCTAAATATTGATGAATATCTGCACCTGGTTCAATGAAAAACTTATCAGGTGTTGCTCCCATCAAATTTTCTTCTGAAGGTTCGTTTAAATACGGAAACTCTGGTGGCAAAATTTCATTAAAAATTGCTTTCCCAACTGTCGTAACCATCACTCGTTCTTTTTGCCAGTCACTAAATGGTTTTCCTGCTTTGACTAAGGAAGTAGTTTGTAACCCGATACGAGTATGCAAGTGAACATAGTTATTTAAGTACGCCATACGAGCTTCATTAACGTCCTTAAAGACCATTCCCTCACCTTCACGCCCTGCTTCTTCAACAGTCATGTAGTAATTTCCAATAACCATATCCTGAGATGGTGTCACAATTGGTTTACCATCTTTTGGAGCTAAAATATGATGTGCTGCAAGCATTAATAAGCGAGCTTCTGCTTGTGCTTCTGCAGAAAGAGGAACATGAATAGCCATTTGATCACCATCGAAATCGGCATTGTAGGCTTCACATGCTAATGGATGTAGACGCATTGCCTTACCGTTAACTAATGTAGGTTCAAATGCTTGAATACCTAATCTATGCAATGTAGGTGCACGGTTCAATAAAACTGGATGCTCTTTAATAACTTCTTCAAGTACATCCCAAATATCTTCATCGCCTCGATCAATTTTGCGCTTCGCATTTTTAATATTTGAAGCCATCTCTCGTTGAACTAATTCTTTCATCATAAATGGTTTGAACAATTCAAGAGCCATCTCATGAGGAATTCCCATTTGGTTCATTTTGAGTTTTGGACCTACATCAATAACAGAACGGCCAGAATAATCCACACGTTTACCAAGCAAGTTTTGGCGGAAACGTCCCTGTTTACCTTTTAGCATATGTGACAAAGATTTCAAAGGACGATTCCCTGGCCCAGTTACAGGTCTTCCGCGACGTCCATTATCAATCAATGCATCAACAGCTTCTTGTAACATACGTTTTTCATTTTGCACAATAATTCCAGGTGCATTCAAATCTAATAAACGTTTCAAACGATTGTTTCGATTGATTACACGTCGATACAAATCATTTAAATCAGATGTTGCAAAACGTCCACCTTCAAGCTGTACCATTGGACGCAAATCTGGTGGAATTACAGGAATAGCATCCATTACCATCCAACCTGGTTCATTTCCTGATTGTAAAAATGCTTCAAGAATATCCAAACGTCGAACAGCACGAGTTCTTTTTTGCCCAGTAGCCTCTTTTAGCTCTTCTTTTAGCTCAGCACATTCTTTTTCAAGATCAACATCTTGCAATAAAGTACGGATTGCTTCAGCACCCATTCCAGCTTTAAACTCTTGTCCATATTGTTCACGTTTTTCACGGAATTCACGTTCAGTTAACAACTGTTTCTTTTCAAGTGGTGTATTGCCAGGTTCTGTGACAACATAAGAAGCAAAATATATTACCTCTTCAAGTGCTCGAGGACTCATATCAAGAACAAGCCCCATCCGACTAGGGATTCCCTTAAAATACCAAATATGGGTTACTGGTGCTGCAAGCTCAATATGTCCCATACGTTCACGGCGTACCTTAGCGCGAGTTACCTCAACCCCACAACGATCACAAACTATTCCCTTATATCGAATACGTTTGTATTTACCACATGCGCATTCCCAATCCTTTGTTGGCCCAAAAATTCTTTCGTCAAACAAACCGTCTTTTTCTGGTTTAAGAGTACGATAGTTTATCGTTTCTGGTTTTTTAACTTCGCCATAAGACCAACTACGAATCTTATCTGATGAAGCTAACCCAATTTGCATACTATCGAATTTATTGACATCGATCAAGAGACCGACCTCCTTTTCTTATTTAGGTGATTTAGAGTTAATAACTAGTATTTTTACCTAGTTTTCAGTTCTGGATTCTATTTTTTCTAAACCGTCTTCTTGTTCTTTCTTTTCAGCTTGTTCTTTTGCCAACTTGCTTAGTGCATCTACATTGACAACATCATCATCTTCATCATCCATATCACGCAATTCAATTTCATTTTTACCAGTATCGAGAACTTTCATATCAAGTCCTAAAGACTGCAATTCTTTAACTAAAACGCGGAATGATTCAGGGACACCAGGTTTTGGAATTGGTTCACCTTTCACAATTGCTTCATACGTCTTAACACGTCCAACAACATCATCAGACTTGTAAGTAAGAATTTCTTGCAAGGTATAAGCAGCACCATACGCTTCAAGTGCCCAAACTTCCATTTCACCAAAACGCTGTCCACCAAATTGTGCTTTACCACCAAGAGGCTGTTGCGTAACTAGAGAGTATGGTCCGATTGAACGAGCATGAATTTTGTCATCTACCATATGTGCGAGTTTCATGTAGTACATTACACCAACTGCAATACGATTATCGAAAGCATCACCCGTACGACCATCATAAAGAACAGTCTTACCATCAGTTGACATTCCAGCTTCTTTTAGAGCATCCCAGATATCACTATCACGCGCACCATCAAAAACAGGTGAAGCCACGTGAATTCCAAGCTTCCGTGCGGCCATTCCTAGATGAAGGTCAAGTACCTGTCCAATATTCATACGTGAAGGCACACCCATTGGGCTAAGCATAATATCAATTGGTGTTCCATCTGGCATAAATGGCATATCCTCTTCTGGTATAACAATCGAAACAGTTCCCTTGTTACCATGACGTCCGGCCATCTTATCACCGACTTGTATTTTACGTTTTTGTGCAATATAAACACGTACCATCATGTTAACTCCTGGAGACAATTCATCGCCGGCTTCACGCGTAAAGATTTTCACATCTTGAACAATTCCACCGCCACCATGAGGAACACGCAAAGAGGTATCACGAACTTCACGAGCCTTTTCACCGAAAATAGCATGTAATAAACGTTCCTCAGCTGAAAGTTCAGTAACCCCTTTTGGAGTAACTTTACCCACTAAAATATCGCCGTCATGCACTTCAGCTCCAATACGGACAATTCCAAACTCATCAAGATCACGTAAGGCATCCTCACCAACATTAGGAATTTCACGTGTCATCTCCTCAGGCCCTAGCTTTGTATCACGAGCTTCTGATTCATGTTCTTCAATATGAATAGATGTATAGACATCTTCCTTCACTAGTCGTTCATTAATAGCAATAGCATCTTCGAAGTTATATCCATCCCATGTCATAAAGGCAATCAATGGGTTTTGTCCTAATGCTAATTCACCGTTTTCCATCGATGGCCCATCTGCCAACACTTCATCATAATCTACATGGTCCCCTACACGAACAATTGGGCGTTGGTTGTAGTTCTTACCACCATTAGAGCGACGGAATTTCATTAACTTATACTTGTCAAGTGATCCATCTGCACGACGAACTCGAATTTCACGAGCATCTACATATTCAACTGTTCCCTCACTCTTACTAATTAGAGCAACACCAGAGTCATGAGCAGTCTTATACTCAATACCAGTTCCAACCAATGGTGCATGTGGATCAAGTAATGGCACTGCTTGACGTTGCATATTCGCCCCCATCAAAGCACGGTTAGAATCATCATTTTCCAAGAAAGGAATACATGCAGTCGCAACAGCAACAACTTGTTTTGGAGAAACATCCATGTAATCGACTTTATCAACTGTCGTTTCAATATTTTCACTCTTACTACGTGCCATAACCACATTATCAACAAAAGATCCATCTTCATTCAATGGTGAATTAGCTTGTGCAATAACATAATTATCTTCTTCGTCAGCTGTTAAATAATCAATCTTGTCTGTAACCATGTGAGTTGTCCATGATACACGACGATAAGGCGTTTCAATGAACCCATATCTATTAACACGAGCATATGAAGAAAGACTGTTAATCAAACCAATATTAGGTCCTTCTGGTGTTTCAATCGGACACATACGCCCGTAATGAGTATAATGCACATCACGAACTTCATAACCAGCACGATCACGCGTCAATCCACCAGGTCCTAACGCAGATAAACGACGCTTATGAGTCAATTCTCCAAGCGGATTTGTCTGATCCATGAACTGTGATAACTGAGAACTACCAAAGAATTCTTTGATGGATGCCACAACAGGTCGGATATTAATCAATTGTTGTGGCGTTACAGTTGATACATCTTGAATTGACATTCTTTCACGAACAACACGTTCCATACGTGAAAGTCCAATTCTAAATTGATTTTGCAATAATTCACCAACTGATCGGATACGACGATTACCCAAGTGATCAATATCATCAACAAACCCAATGCCTTCTTGTAAATTGAAGAAATAGTTCATAGAAGCAATAATATCCGCTGGTAAAATATGTTTAAATTTCAAGTCAATATTTGCATTACCAATCATATTCACAACACGTTCTGGATCCTTTGGTGAATATACTTTGATAATTTGTAATTTCATTGGATCTGTAACGACCCCTTCATCTGAAGGATGGAAAATTACCGTCTTAAAGTCAGCTTTTTCAAGATAAGGTGCTAATTTTTCCATAACATGCTTGTCAAGTATAGTATCTTTATTAACAATAATTTCCCCAGTTTCTGGGTCTGCAAGAGTTTCAGCTAATGTTAAGTTGAGCAGTCTTGTTTTTAAATCCAATTTTTTGTTGATTTTATAACGTCCAACAGGAGCTAGGTCATATCGCTTAGGATCAAAAAAGCGTGCTGTCAATAAACTTCGTGAACTATCTGCTGTCTTTGGTTCACCTGGACGTAGTCTTTCATATATGTCCTTTAATGACTCAACAACCCGAGAATCGTCGGCATTTTTATGAACATCTTTTTCTAAAGTCAACATTAAGCTATCATTGTTCCCAAGAATTTTAATAATCTCATCATCAGAACTGTATCCAAGGGCACGAATTAGTTCTGTAAGCGGAATTTTACGTGTTCGATCAATTCGAACATATGCAATGTTTTTAGCATCTGTCTCATATTCAAGCCATGCTCCACGATTAGGAATCACAGTAGTTCCGTAGTTTTCACGCCCATTTTTATCTAATTCTGAATTATAGTACACACCAGGTGAGCGAACTAACTGTGAAACAATAACACGTTCAGCACCATTTATAATAAATGTTCCCTGTTCCGTCATAAGAGGAAAATCACCAAAGAAAACATCTTGTGCTTTTATTTCACCAGTTTCATGGTTAATCAAGTTAAGAGTTACATGAAGTGGTGCTGAATAATTTGCATCGTGTTGACGAGCTTCTTCCACAGTATACTTAGGTTCAAGTAACTGATAGTCAACAAATTCAAGCGACAAGTTACCTGCAAAATCTTCAATTGGCATAATATCTTCAAACATTTCGCGAAGACCTTCATCTAAGAACCAATTATAAGAATCGCTTTGGATCTCAATCAAATTAGGCAAGTCCAACACTTCTTTGATTCGAGCATAACTTCTACGTGTACGGTGTTTACCGTATTTTACTATATGTCCTGCCAAGTTGTTCACCTCTCAAATTTTTTCTGCGACATCCAAAAAAATATTACAATTACATTACAAATTATAAAAAAACATGTTTTTTGGCAAAAAAAAACCAAAAACAGGTCACCTCGTCCGACGAATTAACTCTATTTTTGCTTCTTATACAGGAAGTCTATGGACAATAGATCACAAACTCCCAATTTCACAGTTTTACATTTCATTATGATATCAATATTCAAAAAAAATGTCAAGCCTTTACCTTAGACATTTCTCAAGCAAAAAAGCCAAGTCAAAATTTTGCTTGACTCAACTTTTTTAAATAGTTATAAATTATTGTTTTGTTAATTCTTTAATTTCTTCATTTTCAGCAATTACTATATTAATTTTGCCTTTCATCGCACCAATTGATACTTTACTTCCAACCTTAATCTGACCAGTAATTAAAAGTTCACTTAATTTATCTTCGACATCTGTTTGAAGTGCTCGTCGAATTGGTCGCGCTCCATATTCTGGATCAAAGCCATTTTTTGTAATTACATCTACAGCAGCTGGCGTTATTTTAATCGTAACATTTTGTTCTCTAACACGATTCAACAATTCATTTGCCATTAATTTGACAATTTGATGGAGCTCATCTTTTTGAAGAGCATGAAAAATGATTGTCTCATCAATTCTATTAAGAAACTCAGGTTTGAAAGCTTTTTTCAACACTTCATGGATTTTAGCAGACATTTTTTTGAAATCATTAGATGCATCTGAACTACCAAATCCTACTTCTTTTTCGTCTCTCAAAGTTGTCGCACCTAAATTTGAGGTCATTATAATAATAGTATTTCTAAAATCAATTTTTCGTCCTTTTGAATCAGAAAGGTACCCATCATCTAAAACTTGCAATAAAATATTAAATACATCGGGATGGGCTTTTTCAACCTCATCAAATAAAATAACTGAGTAAGGGTGTTGTCTTACTTTCTCAGTTAATTGTCCACCTTCTTCATATCCAACATATCCAGGAGGTGAACCAATTAAGCGACTTGTCGCATATTTCTCCATGTATTCACTCATATCAATTCTAATCATAGAATCCTCTGAGCCAAAAATAACTTCAGCCAAGCTTTTAGCCAACTCTGTTTTCCCAACACCTGTAGGCCCAAGAAACATAAAGGAACCAATTGGGCGATTTGGATCTTTCAATCCACTTCGAGCACGCCTTATTGCACGTGAAACTGCAGAAACTGCATCATTTTGTCCAATCACACGTTTGTGCAATACTTTTTCAAGATCAATTAGACGTTCAGTTTCTTTCTTTTGCATTTGTGTAACTGGTACGCCGGTCCATTCAGAAACAATTTTAGCAACATCTTCAGCATTAACGCTCAAAGAATATCCGGAATTCTTATTTTCTTCATTCTCCAAAAGAGTCTCAAGTTGTTTCTTTACTTTTAATTCCTTTTTCCTGATTTGAGCAGCCTCATCAAATTTTTCAGCTCCTAAGGCAACAATCTTTTCCTCTGCCAAATCTCTTAGTTGGTTCCTTTTATCTGCTACTTTATTTTTACCATCACTATTTTCAATTCTTACTCGAGCTGCAGCTTCATCCATCAAATCGATTGCTTTGTCTGGTAAAAAGCGATCCGCAATATACCGTACACTGAGTTGGACCGCACTCTTAATTGCCTCATCAGTAATTTCAACTTGATGATGTTCCTCATACCTTGATCGCAAACCCTTAAGAATTTCAACGGTATCTTCACTTGTAGGTTCCTCAATCATTACTTTTGCAAAACGACGCTCAAGTGCTGAATCAGATTCAATATATTTTTGAAATTCATCAAGGGTTGTTGCACCAACAACTTGCACTTCTCCCCTAGCTAGAGCAGGTTTTAAAATATTAGAAGCATCAATAGCTCCTTCCGCTCCTCCAGCGCCAATAAGCGTATGCAATTCATCGATAAATAAAATTACGTTACCATCGGCATATATTTCATCGATTATTTTTTTAACACGATCTTCAAATTCTCCGCGATACTTAGTTCCGGCTACAAGCGACCCCATATCAAGCATCATTACCCTTTTATCTTGTAATGATTCAGGAACATTTCCAGCAACAATGGCTTCAGCCAATCCCTCAGCTACTGCTGTCTTCCCAACACCAGGTTCTCCTAATAACACAGGATTATTTTTTGTTCTCCGGCTTAAGACTTGCACCAATCTCTTTACTTCTTTTTCACGCCCTATTACCGGATCAATTTTTTTATTCTGCGCCAAATCAGTAAGATCTCTTGCAAGTGAATTAAGTGTTGGTGTTCCACTTACTTTAGTCGCCTTCTTCTCAAATTTCTTCATTTGAGCTTCACTTAGACCCAGCTTATGAATGATAGACTGATACATTCTTCTTGTATCAACGTTAAGTGCTTGCAAAATACGGGAAGATAAAATATCGTTATTTTTGAGTAATGCCAACAACAAATGTTCTGTCCCAATCTTTTGTGCATTAGTTCGTTTTGCTTCATCACCCGCTAAAGCTAAAATTTCTTTTGCTCTTGGTGAATATGGCAAATATCCAACTTTGTCAGTGTTTTTTAAAGTACCGTAGCCGGCTATTCTTTCAATCTCTTCACGTACATCAGTTTCAGTAACTATAAATTGCTTGAGCACTTTTGCTGCTATACCATGTTCTTCGAGGGTCAAGGCAAGTAATAAATGCTCCGTTCCAATTGCTTGGTGACGAAAATATTTTGCTTGCTCTTGTGCTAAAACTAACACTTTTTTTGCGCTTGGTGTAAATAAATTATCCATTTGTAACCCCTCACTTTCTAGTCATCGTACCTTAAACGATTCAATATACTAATCAA
The DNA here is from genome assembly GCF_001436735.1 of Liquorilactobacillus cacaonum DSM 21116. GTDB lineage: Bacteria > Bacillota > Bacilli > Lactobacillales > Lactobacillaceae > Liquorilactobacillus > Liquorilactobacillus cacaonum. Next base: position 1,454 of record NZ_AYZE01000016.1, on the reverse strand, counting down.
AATTCTAGCTCTAACAATGTTTTCAATTTGCCTATCTTCAAATGCAAGCGTTCGTTTATCAATACTTGCAATAATCAAGTTAGACTCCCTTCTTGTAAGCAAATCTTCTTGAAATAAACTTTGAATAATTTGAAGTGACTTATTAAAATCAATCCCATCTCCAATTATATTTACTAAATCCTTAATAACATCTGAATCATCTAGTAAGTTAACTTTAACAATTCTAATGTACCCACCACCACCACGTTTACTCTTTACCACGTATCCGTTTTGAATAGTAAACCTTGTGTTGATAACATAATTAATCTGAGATGGTACACAATTAAAAAGTTCAGCAATTTCTGAGCGTTTTATCTCAATTTGTTGCGAATCGCCTAAAATACTTTTCAAGTACTTTTCGATGATATCTGAAATATTTTGACTTTGCATACAATCATCCTTTTTAATTTGACTAATACTGACTTTAATTATACGGAAAAAAATTGCAAATGCAAAGTTAATACGATTGTAAATATTATTTGCTTTGTTAAAGATTAAACCACAAAAATATTTTTTAGCAACTCTTAATATTAAAAACTTCTAAAAATGACAGGACAAAATAAATAAATTTCATTTTTCATTTCATTCTAGTTTGTGCTCCTAGCAACTTCTACATTTAGGACTAATACTCAGATCTTGCTAAGTTATTAAAATTTGTTAACGAAAAAAGCTACAGAAATATATTCCATAGCTTTTATAATCTATATATTATCGGGAAAACAAGATTTGAACTTGCGACCCCTACGTCCCGAACGTAGTGCTCTACCAAACTGAGCTACTTCCCGAAACATAAATCAAAAGAAACAAGTCCTTCAAGTAAAAAAAATCGGGAAGACAGGATTCGAACCTGCGACCCCCTGGTCCCAAACCAGGTGCTCTACCAAGCTGAGCTACTTCCCGATTAATGCACCCAGTAGGAGTCGAACCTACAACCTTCTGATTCGTAGTCAGACACTCTATCCAATTGCGCTATGGGTGCATCATAATAAATAAATGCCGAGGACCGGAATCGAACCGGTACGGTAATCACTTACCGCAGGATTTTAAGTCCTGTGCGTCTGCCAGTTCCGCCACCCCGGCAAGAACTCTGACAAGCGGAAGACGGGATTCGAACCCGCGACCCCCACCTTGGCAAGGTGATGTTCTACCACTGAACTACTTCCGCATAAATATTAAAAAATGCCGACTAGACGATTCGAACGCCCGACCCTCTGATTACAAATCAGATGCTCTACCAACTGAGCTAAGTCGGCATATATGGTGCGGGTGAAGGGATTTGAACCCCCACGTCTTTCGACGCTAGAACCTAAATCTAGTGCGTCTGCCAATTCCGCCACACCCGCAAAAAAAATAAAATAAATGAGTCGTGACAGGCTCGAACTGTCGACCCTCTGATTAAAAGTCAGATGCTCTAC
>NZ_AYZE01000015.1:3214-269985 GCF_001436735.1 Liquorilactobacillus cacaonum DSM 21116 | reverse complement strand
CGCCGATAGTAGTTGGGGGATCGCCCCCTGCGAGGATAGGACGTTGCCGTGCAAAAATTTTGCTCAGGATTTGTTGATAACCGGTTTAACTGATTATTTTCAGTTTCTGAGTTTTTTGTTGGTAAATTCAATTAATTTGTTTTTACTAAGCGACCCGTTGGTCAAGTGGTTAAGACACCGCCCTTTCACGGCGGTAACATGGGTTCAAATCCCGTACGGGTCATGATTAAAGAATTGCCGGCTTAGCTCAGCTGGTAGAGCATCGGTATCGTAAACCGAGGGTCACAGGTTCAAATCCTGCAGCCGGCATATTTTAATATTCCTTGCTGTATATAAAAAAAGCCTTAATTTTTTAAGGCTTTTTTATATTATTTGAATGTTTTATTGACGCTAGATTTGAATATACGTATAATAAAATGAGCTGTTTTTAATTTTAAAAATATGAAAAATAAAAATCTAGGAGGATTTGTTAATGAATAAAGATGCCATTGAAACGGTTCTTTTAGGGCATCCACGTGGGCTAGCTACACTTTTTTTTACAGAAATGTGGGAGAGATTTAGCTATTATGGAATGCGAGCGATTTTATTGTATTATATGTATTACTCAATAAATTCTGGCGGTTTGGGATATAGTAAGACATTAGCATTGTCAATAATGTCAATATACGGATCATTGGTATATCTTTCAAGTGTTTTTGGTGGGTTTGTTAGCGATAGAGTTCTAGGGAGTCAAAGAACTGTTTTTTATGGCGGAATTTTTATAATGTTTGGACACATAGTTTTAGCTATTCCATTTGGACACGTAGCTTTATTTGTGTCAATTGGCTTAATTACTATTGGTACAGGATTGTTAAAACCTAACGTTTCGCAAATGGTAGGTGGTTTGTACAATGAAAAAGATTTGAGAAGAGATACAGGATTTAGTATTTTTGTTTTTGGTATAAATGTTGGAGCGTTTGCTGCTCCTTTTATTGTAGGATATCTCGGTCAAAAAGTTAATTTTCATGTGGGATTTTCAGTAGCTGCAATCGGAATGCTTTTTGGATTAATTCAATATTATCAAGGGGGGAAAAAATACTTTTCAAAAGATAGTTTATATCCAACTGATCCAATCGATCCAAGAGATTTGAAAGTTATTTTCAAAAAATTAATTCTATTTTTTATAATTATTATTTTGATTTTTACTATTATGAACTTATTTAATTTCCTAACGATGATTAATGTTATTTTGTTTATTACCATCCTGGCTGTCTTAGTTCCAATTTATTATTTTGTTGTAATGTTGAATAGTAGGAAAATAACGCAAGTAGAAAGGCTTCGTATTTGGGCCTATGTTCCGTTATTTATTGCGAGTGTATTATTTTGGTCCATAGAGGAGCAAGGTGCAGTTGTATTAGCAGTTTTTGCCAATGAGCAAACAAGATTATCGCTATTTGGATATGAATTTCCATCTAGTTGGTTTCAGAGTATGAATCCTCTATTTATTATGATATATGTTCCTATCTTTGCCATGATATGGACCAAAATGGGGACAAAACAACCAACGTCATCGATAAAATTTTCTTATGGTTTGTTTTTTGCGGGTATGTCCTTTCTTTGGATGATTATACCAATTTTATTATTTGGAAATGAAGTTAGAGTTAGTCCTTTTTGGTTAATAGTGAGTTGGGCACTTGTAATAATAGGTGAAATGTTGATTTCTCCAATTGGATTGTCTGCAACTACAAAACTTGCACCAAAAGCTTTCCAGTCTCAAATGATGAGCATGTGGTTTATCAGTGATGCTGTTGCCCAAGCATTCAATTCACAACTTGTAAGATTTTACAGTAATCAAAATGAATTACTTTATTTTGGAGTTGTTGGAATAAGTGTAATTGCTTTTGGGTTAATTCTATTATTGTTTTCTCCAAGAATAAAAGTTTTGATGGAAGGTATTGAATAAAAATTCTAAAAAACACTTGCATAAGCTGTAAAAAAATAGTATCATTACTAGGTCGGATATGATGACAATGATGTTGTGGAAGGGTAGCGAAGTCTGGCTAAACGCGGCGGACTGTAAATCCGCTCCTTCGGGTTCGGTGGTTCGAATCCACTCCCTTCCACCATATTGGGCTATAGCCAAGCGGTAAGGCAACGGGTTTTGATCCCGTGACGCGCTGGTTCGAATCCAGCTAGCCCAATTGATTGAATAAGGATAGTGAAAGTATTAAGGACCTTTAAGAATTTATTTCTGGGGTCTTTTTTATTTGCTTTGCAATATATTTATGCTTTACTACTTTAGTAAAAAAAGTTATTTTCCTCTTTTTTTTAATTATAGTTTATCTTTATGAAGAAGTTCGAGTTTAATTGACTTTTTGTATAAAAATGATACATTCAGTATATTGGTATATATCATTTTTTGGAGGATGGAATATGAAGATAGGATTCATTGGTGCAGGAAACATGGCTAAGGCAATTATTGATGGTTGGGTTGCAAGAAAAACGATTGATACTAAGGATATACTTATACATAGTGCTCATAGAAATAATTATGAAAGTTATGCAAACCGTATGGGAATAAAGGCATATGGTACTAATAGTGATTTGGTTAGGGATGCTGATATTATTTTTATGGCGGTAAAACCATTTATTTTAGCAAGTGTGATTGATGAGATAAAAGAAGTTGTAACTGAAAAAAAATTAATTATCTCCATGGCAAGTGGAGTATCTTTGGCCGAAATTAATGATTGTTTTGGTGATAATAAAGAAATACCAACTATTCGAATAATGCCAAATGTGAACGTTGAAATAAATGAAGGAATGACAGCATTTGTAAGAAACAAATTTGTTTCAGATATTATTTACGAACAAATCAAAAGCTTGTTTGATGATTTGGGTAGGACTTTGGAGATGCCAGAAAAAGACTTTAGTATATTTGTTGCTTTGGCTGGGAGTTCACCTGCATATGTATATTATTTTATTGATGCAATGGCACGTTCTGGGGTTAAATATGGTCTGACAAAAAAAGAAGCAACTGAAATTGCTGCTCAAGCGGTTTTAGGAAGTGCACAGAAAGTTTTAGTTGGAACTAAATCACCAATGGACATGGTCGACGAGGTTTGTTCTCCTGGTGGGACTACAATTGCAGGTTTGTTAGCTATGGAAGAGGCTGGATTCTTGACAGCTGTTGTCAAAGGAATAGATGCAACGGTTTTAAAAGATCAAGCAACTCATTAAAAAAAGGAGAGATAATCAATGACAAAAGTATTAAAACATGCAGATATTTATACTGGTACAGAAAGAATTAGAGATGGTTTTATTCGTTTCTCCGATAAAATCGAAGCAGTAGGTCCAATGGCACTGTATCAAGCTAGTAGTGAAGATATTGAGGTAACTGATCTCGAAGGTAAAGTGATTGTTCCAGGATTTATCGATGTTCATAGCCATGGAGGCTATAGCTTTGATGCAATGGACGGTAATGCTGCTCAAATTGATGAGATGGTAACCGATATGATTCATGAAGGGATTACAAGTTATTTTGCGACAACGATGACACAATCACATGAAAATATTGCAAAAGCAATGGTAGGAATTAAAGAGGCAGCAAAGAAGAATCGTGTGATTCAGGGGATACATCTTGAAGGGCCATTCATTTCAGCCGATTTTAAGGGAGCCCAACCTGAAAAATACATTCAAGCACCTGATGTTGAATTATTTGATCATTGGAATGAACTATCCGGTCATCTGGTAAGATTGGTTACTTTTGCACCAGAGCATGAAACATCATCCAAATTTGAAGACTATTGTTTGGAAAATGGTATTATACCTTCAATAGGACATAGCAATGCTTTGAGAGAGGAATTGAAGCATTCAAAGGCGAGTCATGTAACACACTTATATAATGCTCAACGAGAATTTAAACATCGTCAACCAGGAGTTACAGGACATGCTTTACTAGAAGACAACATATATTGTGAAATGATTGCAGATGGATTTCATGTAGTACCTGATATGATTAAATTAGCTTATGAAATTAAGGGGCCAGAGCGCATAGAATTGGTTACTGACTCGATGCGGGCAAAAGGAATGCCCGAAGGAATATCTGAATTGGGTGGACAAAAGGTAATAGTTAAAGATAGACAAGCACGGTTAGAGTCTGGAAATTTAGCTGGCTCAGTATTGCAATTTCAAGAAGCATTTCGTAATATAATTAAATATACAGGTTGTAGTATTTCTGAAGCTGTAAAGATGTCTTCTGTAAACCAAGCACGTGAATTTGGATTGTTTGCTAAAGGAACATTAGAAGTAGGCAAAGATGCGGATTTAAACGTCTTAACGGAGGATTTAAACCTTGTGGAAACATATAGTTTTGGAGATTGCTATAAAAACTAAAGACGAGAGAGGGAATTATGATGGCTTCACCTATTTATATACAGATTCATAATGAAATTAAGCGTTCAATTGAGTCTGGAAAGTGGAATGTAGGTGATCGCATTCCCTCAGAACGTGAAATGTCTGTAACATTTGGTGTTAGTCGAATGACATTACGTCAGGCGATAAAGACACTTGTTGATGAAGGAATTCTTGAAAGACGTGTGGGTTCTGGGACGTTTGTATCTCGTCAAAAAGTACAAGAAAAAATGTCTTCAGGTGTAACTAGTTTTTCCGAGTTGATGAGGGCTCAAGGGAAGGAACCTTCTAGTAAAACGATTTCTTATCATATTGCTACACCTTCGTTAAGTGAGATGGAGAAATTGTCTTTGGAGGAAAAGGACCTCGTTCTAAGGATGGAACGAATTAGATATGCTGATAAAATTCCAATTTGTTTTGAAATTGCAACTATCCCAGAAAAGTTGGTGCAATCATATAATAAAGAAGAAGTTACGAGTTCCTTTTACCATGTGTTGGAAGAAAGTGGACATATTATTGGGCACGCTCAACAAACGGTTTCATCAATGCTAGCTTCTGAGCAGATATCCGAATATTTGGGTATTCGTAGAGGTGATGCAATTTTAAGATTACGGCAGACAACGTATTTAAATGATGGGCAACCATTTGAATATGTGAGAACTCAATACGTTGGTGATCGATTTGAATTTTATTTAGAAAAATAATTTTGTTTCACATACATCTAAAAAACAGGAAATCTAGGTCAAAATTAACTTTGTCCTAGATTTCCTGTTTTTTTGCTATAATATAATACCTTGTTTTGAATTTTTTTTAAAATTTATTTTTTGTCTATACCTAGTTTTTTAAGATAAATTAGAATTAAATATTTGGGTAAAGCGAGCATTCTGAAGAATCTAGTTGGTTCTTGAAGTAGGCGGAAAAGCCATTCAATATGATGCTTTTGCCAAAATAATGGTGCACGTTTTACGGTTCCAGCGAGAACATCAAAACTGCCGCCAACTCCCATCCAGATAGATGGACTGAGATTGTGGTATTTTGAAATGAAAAATTCTTGTTTAGGAAAACCAAGCGCAACAAAGACAAAGTCGGGTTTATTATGCTTAATTTCAGTTACAATATCAGAATCGTCTGTAAAGTATCCATCATGATAACCAGCAATTTCTAAATTGGGATAATCATTTTTAATTTTTTTGATTGCTTTATCTAAGGTTTCAGATTTTGCTCCAAGAAAATAAATACTTTTTTTATTTTCATTTGCAAATGTCAGCAAGGAAAGCAATGTATCAAATCCGGTCACACGTTCTGGCAAAGGTGTATTTAAAATTTTTGCACCTTTGATTATTCCGATTCCATCGGCTATTGTATAATCCGCTGATTCAATTATTGATAAATATTTGGGGTTATCCCGCGCATATAGTACGATTTCAGGGTTTGCAGTAACTATAAAACGATTTGAATGGTTATGACTATCAATTTTCAATTGACTAATCAATTCTTTGTTATTTATATTAGTAAAATTAATTCCTAATACGTTTATTTCTTTTGGTTTACTCACTATAAAACACCTCAATTTCAAAGAGACTAGTCAAAGTATAACAGAAATGACGCAATTATGAAAAAGTGTTATTATATAAAAATAAGCACTTGTAATACTAAAGGCGTAATTGCTTTTATTTTTTTGTGTTAAAAGTAGCAAAAAACAAATAAATTTGCTCAGTTTGACTGAGAAGGGGAAAAGATAGAAATGAATTATCCAGATGATAGTTATGCTTTACATACCGATGAATATCAAATTAATATGATTCAAACATATTGGTTGAAAGGAATTGATCAAAGAAATGCAGTTTTTGAGCTTTATTTTAGAAAAATTCCTTTCCAAAATGGATATGCTATTTTTGCTGGACTAGAAAGAGTAATTGACTATTTAAATAAATTACATTTTACGGAAAGTGATCTTGAATACCTAAGAGGTTCTGGTAATTTTTCTGATGAGTTTTTAGAGTATTTGAAGAATTTTAGATTTACCGCAACTTTGCGTTCAGCTGTTGAAGGTGAAGTAGTGTTCAATAATGAACCACTTTTACAAGTAGAAGGACCACTTGCAGATTGCCAACTTGTTGAGACCGCAATTTTAAATGTAGTTAATTATCAGACCTTAATTGCAACTAAGGCTGCACGAGTGCGTTCAGTGGTACATGATGATGCAATAATGGAATTTGGAACTAGAAGGGCACAAGAGTTTGATGCCGCTATTTGGGGAACGCGTGCCGCTTATATTGGTGGCTTTGATGCAACAAGTAATGTGCGTGCTAGCAAAATTTTTGGTATTCCAGCAAGCGGAACACATGCACATGCACTTGTACAAGCATATCGTGATGATTATGAGGCTTTCAAGGCATATGCTACCACGCATACAGATTGTGTATTTTTAGTTGATACTTATGATACGTTAAAAAGTGGTGTTCCAAATGCAATTAAAGTTGCAAAGGAAATGGGAAATAAAATTAATTTTTTAGGTGTACGAATAGATTCAGGTGATATGGCTTATATTTCTAAACGTGTAAGGGAACAATTAGACGAGGCTGGTTTTTCTAATGCAAAAATCTATGCGTCAAACGACTTGGATGAAAAAACGATTACTAATTTGAAAATGCAAGGTGCGAAAATTGATGTTTGGGGCGTTGGAACAAAGTTAATTACGGCATACGATCAGCCTGCACTTGGGGCAGTTTATAAGATGGTAGCCATTGAAAACTCAAAAGGAGTAATGGAAGATACAATTAAATTATCAAGTAATGCAGAAAAGGTTTCAACTCCGGGGAAAAAGCAAGTTTGGCGAATTACAAAAAAAGCTGATGGCAAATCCGAAGGTGATTACATTGCTTTATGGAATGAAAAACCTGCAGAGGAAAAATCATTGTATATGTTTCATCCACAATACACTTATATTAATAAGAATATTACTGATTTTGATGCTCGCCCAATTTTAAAAGACATTTTCATCGAAGGAAAACAAGTATATCAAGTACCTGGCCTTGAAAAGATAAAGGAATATGCTCATGAACGATTAGACAGTCTTTGGGAAGAGTATAAACGGGATTTGAATCCACAAGATTATCCGGTTGATTTATCAGAAGCGTGTTATGACAATAAAATGAAGATAATTAAAGAAATTCGTGAAAGTATCAATAAAAAAGCGTAAAATGATGATAGAAATTATCACATCAAGGGGATATGTGAGCCTTAAGGAGGATTTAAAATGAGAGAATTGCAAAAGCAAATTATTAGCGAATTATGTGTCAGTCCTGATTTTGATCCAGAAGCTGAAATCAGAAAAAGTGTTGACTTTATGAAGGCATATTTGAAGAGAAACGCCTTTCTCAAATCATTAGTATTAGGTATTTCCGGTGGCCAAGACTCAACTTTAACTGGAACATTAAGTCAATTGGCAATTAAAGAGCTTCGTGAGGAAACAGGAGATACAGAATATCAATTCATTGCAGTACGTTTACCATATGGTAATCAAGCTGATGAGCAAGACGCAATGGATGCGATAGCCTTTATGAAAGCTGATAAAACAATGAGAGTTAATATTAAGCCTGCGACTGATGCGATGTTTGCAAGTGTAGAAGAAAACGGGCTAAAAATTAGCGACTTTAATCGGGGAAATATTAAAGCACGTGAGCGGATGATTGCCCAGTATGCGATAGCAGGTGCCAATAAAGGAGCAGTTGTTGGGACTGATCATGCAGCTGAAGCAGTGACTGGGTTTTATACAAAATTTGGTGATGGAGGGGCAGATATTACTCCATTATGGCGCCTAGATAAACGACAAGGTAAAGCAATGCTTGAAGTTCTTGGGGCACCTGAGCATTTATATAAAAAAGCACCAACTGCAGATTTGGAAGATGATCGTCCTGCACTACCAGATGAAGTTGCCTTAGGCGTGACGTATGACGATATTGATAATTACTTAGAAGGTCATGCTACTGATAATGAAGTGGCTGAAAAAATCGAAGCATGGTATTTAAAGACGCAGCATAAACGACATTTGCCAATAACAGTGTATGACGAGTTTTGGAAATAAAATGAATTAGTAGTGTGGTAGAATCTAAGTTGGAGAATAAACAACTTTAAGGTTAAACCACGCTATTTTTTTAAAGGAGAGTATTAGTGAACAAGCAAATATTGGAAAGAATTGCAAAAAAACTTAATTTAAAGTATATGCAAGTAGAAGCAACTGCAAAAATGTATGAAGAGGGTGCAACTGTCCCGTTTATGGCACGATATCGTAAAGAAAAAACGGGAAATTTGGATGAAGTACAAATTCGCGAAATTCTCAGTAATAACCAATTGATGGAAAAAATCGAGAAAAGACGTACAGATGTTTTAAATACGATTGAAGAGCAAGAAAAATTGACACCAAGTTTGAAAAAAAGAATTTTAGAAGCAAGTACAACCCAAGAAATTGAAGATTTATATCTACCTTTTAAGAAAAAAAGAAAAACTCGTGCAATGTTAGCTAAAGAAGCAGGGCTTGAACCATTTGCTAAATGGTTGTTATCATCAGAAGCTGCTGAAGTGCAAAAAAAAGCTCAAAAATTCATAAATACAAAGCAAGGTATTTTAGATGAAAAGTTAGCTATTATTGGAGCATGCGATATTCTAGCAGAAGAAATAAGTGACAATGCATTATATCGTACTAGAATACGTCAAATTACTAAACAAATAGGAAAAATAGTAACAAAACCTAAGAAAATTGAAGAAGATGAACAACAGATTTTCAAAAATTACTATGAATTCAGTGCCGAATATAAAAGAATTGCTAATCATCAAATTTTAGCATTGAATAGAGCAGAAAGACTTGGAATTATTGGAATAAGTATTCAAGTAGATGAATTGCAAATTTTAAACTACCTTAGTGCAAAAATTATAAGGAGCAATAATTCGGAAGTTGTTACAATTCTGAAAGAAGCAATTACAGATGGATATAAAAGACTTATAAAACCGGCTATTGAAAGAGAATTACGAACCGAATTAACGCAGAGGGCAAATGTACATGCAATTGAAGTTTTTGGTGATAATCTTTATCATTTATTAATGCAATCACCGTTAAAAGGAAAGAGAATTTTAGGTTTTGATCCTGCCTATCGAACAGGATGCAAACTGGCTGTTGTGAATGAAACAGGTAAGTTTATCAGTAAAGCAATTATTTATCCACATAGACAAAAGAATGCACTTCAAGGTGATGAAAATTGGAATAAGGCATTGAGTGAATTTATATCGATACTTGAGAAAAATAAAGTGGATGTAGTTGCAATTGGTAATGGAACAGCAAGCAGAGAATCAGAGATTTTTGTAGCTGAAGCCGTAAAAAAAGCTAAGAAGTCAGTTGTTTATGTGATTGTGAATGAAGCTGGAGCATCAGTTTATTCTGCGAGCGAGTTAGCACGCAAAGAATTTCCAGACTTTCATGTTGAGGAACGTTCTGCGGTTAGTATTGCACGAAGATTACAAGATCCATTAGCAGAATTAGTCAAAATTGATCCAAAGGCCATAGGTGTTGGACAATATCAACATGATTTACCTCAAAAAGAACTGGACGGCAAATTAGAGGACGTTATTGAAACAGCGGTTAACCAAGTTGGAATTGACTTGAATACTGCGAGCCCGCAATTGTTAGCAAATGTTTCAGGTTTATCAGCGACAATTGCTAATAATATTGTAGATTATCGTAATGAGATTGGAATGTTTTCCCAAAGAAGTCAGTTAAAAAAGGTGCCACGTCTTGGGCCTAAGGCTTATGAGCAGGCGGCGGGATTTCTTAGAATTATAGAAGGGAAAAATCTTTTAGATAATACAGATATTCATCCCGAAAGTTATCAAGTTGCCAAAAATTTACTCAATGAATGTGGGTTAACCGTAGCATCCTTGGGGACAACTGTTTCTATTAATAAATTAAAAACGGTTGATATAAATCAAATGGCTGAAAAACTTGCTATTGGTGAAGCAACTTTAAAAGATATTGTTGAAAGTCTAATTAAACCAGGAAGAGATATTAGAGCAGAGCTTCCTCCTGTATTATTGCGCAGTGATGTGTTGAAAATAGCAGATTTAAAGCCAGGAATGAAGCTTAAAGGAACGGTACGTAATGTAATAGACTTTGGGGCATTCATTGATATTGGTGTAAAACAAGATGGCTTGGTGCACTTGTCACAACTAAGAAGAGGATTTGTAAAGAATCCAAATGATGTTATAGCAGTTGGAGATATTGTAGATGTGTGGGTTTTGAGTATTGATGAACAAAGAAAGAGAATTCAACTAACTATGATTTCTCCAGAAGAGGGATGACATTTTTGAAGAATGACTCTTTACAAAATATTGTCGAAAAAATCTCACTAGAAAGTTTTAATAAAGAATTTAAACACTCTGCAAAGTTCAATAAGCGACTTCGAACAACTGGTGGAAGATATAATCTAGCTACACATGATATAGAAATAAATCCAAGAATGTTGACTGAACACAATGAGAAAATACTATATGGTGTGATTAAACATGAATTATGTCATTATCATTTGCATCTAAGTAATAGAAAATTTCAGCATAAAGATAGAGATTTTAAGGATTTATTAACAGCGGTTGATGGACTTAGATTTGCGCCGGCAAGCAAGTTATTAATTAGCTATACCTACGTTTGCTGTAATTGTCAGCAAGTGTATATCAGAAAGCGAAAAATTGATTTAAAAAAGTATGTTTGTTCCAAATGTCACGGCAAATTAAAATTACAAAATGATTGAATATTGGCCAATTTAAAGACAACAAGAATAAAAAGGACTTGCTTTAAAGGACTAGACTTGGTATAATTATTTTTGTTGTTGCGGGTATGGCGGAATTGGCAGACGCGTCAGACTAAGGATCTGGTGGGCGTTATAGCCCGTGATGGTTCGAATCCATTTACCCGCATCATTAAAGGGGGGCTGTGCCGAAAGAAATTTTGGTAGAGCCCTTTGTTTTGCATAAAAATATGTTAAGGTCTTGAACAAGTAAGTCAAATACAGGAGAAAATAAAATGCCTAAAGCAGTAAAAATAAAAGCAAGTGCGCACTATGTCCCGGAAAGAGTAGTTACTAATGATGAGCTATCTAATTATGTGGATACCTCAGATGAGTGGATTCAAAAACATACTGGGATTAAAGAAAGAAGATATGCTATTGGGGAAAATACTTCTGATCTATGTGCTAAGGCTGCAAAAAAGTTATTAGATGAAGCTGATATTGCTGCTAATGAAATAGATTTGATTATTGTAGCAACAATTAGTCCTGACTCGATTACACCAGCTACCGCAACACTTGTACAACAAAAAATTGATGCAGTAAAGGCATTTTCATTTGACATAAGTGTTGCTTGTGCGGGATTTATCTTTGCATTGAGCACAGCTGAAAAATTTTTGCGTCAAGGTAACTATAAAAATGCAATTGTAATTGCAGGTGAAGTTAATTCAAAAATGATGGATTTTTCTGATCGAACATCGGCAGTTTTTTTTGGAGATGGTGCAGGTGGTGTTTTACTTTCTGCAAGTGATAACCCTGATGATGAGATGTTTATTGCGGAAAAACTAGAGTCAAGCCCCGCACCTGACGTGATTCACAGTGGTAGAATTGCTCCAATTAGTGAGATTTCAACTAATAATTATCCTAAAATGGATGCATTTTATCAAGATGGTCGTGCGGTTTACGAGTTTGTAACCTCGATTGTTCCGGAACATATTGATAATCTATTGAAAAAAACAGGATATGATAACTCTGAACTAGAATTGGTAATCACACATCAAGCAAATTTGAGGTTGATTGAAAATATTGCACTGGGAATTAATGTACCTTTGAGTAAATTTGAAAAAAATATCGAATTTTATGGAAATACTTCTTCTGCAGGAATTGCAATCGGCTTAGACCGTGCTTTAAAGCGTGGGGAAAGGCCACACGTTGCGCTAATTACTGGTTTTGGTGGAGGATTATCTTACGGGAGTATATTATTAGACTTATCTAGACTATAGACGGTAGTTTGTTAAAAGAGTGAAAAAAATAAAAGATGAGCTAGGTCAGAATATTTCTGACTTAACTCATCTTTTATTAGTCTAAATTCATCTTTAATTATAAACTGTGTATACCAATACTAGTTATCCAATTTTTTAATAACCATAATAAGACTTTGTGCTAGAAGAATATCTTCCATATGAAGTCGAGTTTGATCCGTATGATCCATAACTAGAACTATTATAAATTTCACCTGTGAAAGTTTCCGTTGAGGGGTTCAGATCAAGTTCCGCTCTAATCTTATCAGAAATTTTCTTCTTTTCTTCTGCGGTAGCTACTTGATAAGATAATCCTCCGATTGTTGCATTTTCTCCCTGTAATACATAGGATTTAATATCACCAGCGGCGTCTTTATAATTAGTTTCAATCGTCATCATATCATTGAAAGTTAAATCAGTTTGCATATTATCTTTAACTGTGTTCAAAATCTTCTGGAAGTTCGAAATTGACGAAACAGTAAGAAGTTTAGATACAATAGCTTCTATTACCTGTTTTTGGCGTTTTTGACGCCCGTAATCTCCCTCTGGATCGGTATAACGCATTCTAGAATATGCCAACGCTTGATTACCATTTAAAGTAACTGTTTTTCCTTTTACAACGTTAGCATAGCTATAATGGAAAGTAAGTAAGGGATCAATTGAAACTCCACCAACAGCATTGACTAATTTTGCTAAACCACCCATGTTTACTAATAAATAAAAATCGATTGGAATATGAAGGGTATTTTGCACTGTTGAAATTGCTGCTGAGGTTCCACCAATTGTATAAGCTGAATTAATCTTATCATAAGTATTGGATGAGCCCGTGACTTTAACTTGTGTATCACGAGGAATACTTGTTAATGTAGCACGTTTTGTTTTAGGATTGATTGTAGCCACAATCATCGTATCAGTCCGACCCTTATCAGTCCGTCCTAAATCACCTGTATCAGTTCCAAGCAGTAAGATTGAAACTGGTTTTTTAGATTTTAAAACTTGAGAGACATTTCGTAACTTTTTAACGGTAGTTTTCTGATAGGTCTTTCCAATCGTCTGCTTGGCTGCACCTAATAAACTATATGCATATGCACCAACTCCGTAAAAAGAAACTAATACAATAATTAAACCAATTAGACTTAGTATTTTTCTTTTTTTATGAGCGCTCTGCTTTCGATGGCTATGATTTTCTTCGCTTCTTCTTAATGGAGGCGCATCGTTAAAATCTTTTTTGTTGTTATTCATAGTAACTCCTTAATCGACGTTATTAAATGAATTATACTACTATGAGCTATCTATTGAATAGCTTAAAATAAAATTAAATTTTTTTTAAACTATGTTGACCATTGAAATGGAGATAACATAATAAAAATACGTAGAAAACTTTTTTATGAACTGTGATATACTGATGAATGTTTATAAATGAAAGAATCAAGAGAAAGAGATGAGAATATGAAAGTTTTCGAGCACAGTATTTCCGGCGTTTTGGTAATACTAGTGATGATAGTTTTAGGTTATATTTTAGCTGAACGGGGTTGGTTTAATGAAAAAGCAACTAAATTGATTGCCAAATTGGTTACTCAAATTGCATTACCTTGTTATATGGTGGTGACAATCTTAGGTAAGTTTACTGCAAGTGATTTGGAAAAAATGTTACCAGATTTAAGATTTCCAATTATTTCAATGGTTATTTTGATGGCAATTTCTTTTGCAATCGTGAAGGTATTTAGAATTCGCAAAAGCCACGCCGGTCTTTTTTCGTCAATGTTTTTCAATTCAAATACTGTTTTTGTTGGCTTACCAATTAATCAGGCGCTTTTCGGGAATGATAGCATACCGTATGTGTTAATTTATTATATGGCTAACACTACAATTTTTTGGACTTTAGGGACTTACTTAATACAACGAGATGGTGGATTGAAAAGTAAAATTGATTTCAAACAAGCATTGGGCAAAATTTTTTCACCACCATTGCTAGGATTTCTTATAGGTGTTCTTTTTGTATTATTAAAAGTGCAGTTACCAGTATTTATTAATCAGGATTTGAATTACATAGGAAGTATGACTATTCCGTTATCGATGCTTTTTATTGGAATATCTGTTTCTCATGCGGGGCTTAACCATCTTGCCTTACACAAGGATAATATTTTAGTATTATTAGGTCGTTTCTTATTTGCACCAGTTTTAATGGCGTTACTTGTAATACCAGCAGATATGCCTGTTTTAATGAAACAAGTTTTTATCTTACAGTCGGCGATGCCTGTAATGACGAATGCTCCTGTAGTTGCAAATTTATATGGAGCAGACTCTGATTATGCTGCTGTAATGGTTACTGAAACGACTTTAATGTCGCTTGTCATTGTACCAATTCTAATGTTGATTACGCAGAGTATTTAAAAAAAGAGGGATAATTGTGAAAAAAACGATAGTTTATGTTTTGATATCGACGTTTATGTTTAGTTCAATGGAAATTGCCTTGAAAGTAGCCGGGGCAACTTTTAATCCAATTCAATTAAACCTTATTCGTTTTTTCATTGGGGCTTTGGTGTTATTACCATTTGCAAATAAGGCTTTGAAAGCAACTGGGAGAAAATTAGGTAAAAAGGATTGGCATCTTTTTTTCTTAACAGGCTTTCTGTGTGTAATTATTAGTATGTCATTGTTTCAGTTAGCTGTTGTAGCAACTAAAGCATCAACAGTAGCAGTTTTGTTTAGTTGTAATCCAGTATTTGCATTAATATTTGCGTTCTTAATTCTAAGAGAAAGATTAGGAAGAGCAAATTTAATTGCGGTAACAATATCAATTATAGGTCTTCTTGTCATTATAGATCCATTGCATTTAACAAGGCCATTAGGAATTGTTTTTGGGCTTTTAGCAGCAGTTACATTCGGATTTTATTCAATTATTTCTAGATATGGATCTACAAAACAGGGACTGAATGGAATTGTGATGACTTGCTATACGTTTATTGCAGGTACTATTGAATTATTAGTGCTTTCCCTAGTTACGCATATACCTTTAATAGCGAATTACTTGGGGAGTATTCCTAGTTTAAAGACTTTTCAAAATTTGCCGATATTACAGCATATAACAATTGCCTCTTTACCAATGTTACTTTACTTAGGCGTTTGTGTTACAGGTGGGGGTTTCGCCTTTTATTTTCTTGCGATGGAAAAATCAAATGTTTCAACTGCATCATTAGTATTTTTCATAAAACCAGGGTTAGCACCCATTTTAGCAGCGATTTTAATTGGTGAAAAGATTACAACATTAACAATTATTGGGATAATAATAATTCTTTTGGGATCTGTAGTTACGTTTATAGGAAATCGTGCTAAAGAAGAAGTAATTATCCCCAAATAATGGTGTATTATTACAAATCATTTCAAAAAAGAAGGTAATTGTTGCAAAAAAGCAACTATAGAGAACCTTCTTTTTTTATTTTATTGTAAAAAAGTCTACTATAAAACCCGTTATGCATTTTTAATGCAATTAAATTTATAAAATATCAAAAAAACAGAGAAAAAAGTAGACGATTACTTGTGAAGGTAGATTGTAACTTTTGCAATACTAATGTAACAATAGTAGCTAAAAACGCTATTAAAGCACTTTTTTTGTAAATAGAATGTAATGCTCACTATTGCGCGAACATGGTAAAATTAATCTCGTAGTTAAATTAAATTCAAAAAATAAAAACTTGTAAATACTCAAATGTCAGAGGTGTATGTCAGTGGAACTCAATTTATTTTCGAAAACTGTACTAGTAGTTGCATCACTTGCTACAATTATTGGTCTTGGGGCAACAGCAGTATCAGCCTCAGATACCGCAACACAAATTAATCAGGTTAACCAGAAGATTTCGGATACACAAAAATTGGTGGATGAAAGTCAAAAGAAACTTTCAAAATTGCAGGATCAGCAGTATACGGATTCTGTTGAAATTGCTACATTGACAAAGAATATTAATGCTAGAAAAACGCATTTGGCTCAGCAGGCAAGATCAGCACAACAAAATAATACTGGAAGCATTATCGAATTTTTGACTGATTCCAAAAGTTTTAGTGATGCAATTGATCGTGTTGCAACTGTTGCAACGATGGTTGAGGCAAATAATCAAACATTACAAGAACAAAAAAGTGATCAAGAGAAAGTGGCAGCTGACAAAAAGCAAGTTGACCAATCAGTTGATGCTCAAAAGGAAACCAGTGTAAAATTAAGAAATGATATGGCTGACTTAGCAGTGCAAAAGGTCCAATTACAAGTTAAGAAAGCAAAAGAAGATGCAGCAAAGAAGCAAGCTGAAGAAGCTTTAGCGACAGCCCAAAAAGCAGCAGCAGCAGTTAAATCTGCTAAAAGTTCTGAAGCAGCAACAAAGGCATTAGCTACAGCAACAAAAACTGCAACAACATTAACTAATGCAAGTAATACTGCAACGGTTACGCAGACTGCTTACTCAGCAAGCAGTTCAGCTTCTTCTTTATCAAGTGCAAGTGTTGATACAAGCTCAGTCGTTGCAGCAGCTCTCTCATTGACAAAACTTAACATTCCATATGTATGGGGTGGGGAGAGCTTGTCAGGGATGGATTGTTCTGGGTTAACTGCATATGTTTATGCAAAGTTTGGAATATCTTTACCACATAATACGATAGCGCAAGAAGGATACGTTACATATGAATCTGTGTCGCAAGCACAACCGGGTGACTTATTATTTTGGGGTAGCAAGGGTCATTCAGATCATGTAGCAATCTATATTGGTAATGGACAGTATGTACATGCTCCTAGAACAGGTGAAACTGTTAGAGTTGGTTCAATTGCAACATATGCTCCATCGTTTGCAGGACGTTTAAATTAAAATTACGAGAATTTGGCATTTGAACATAAAAATATTATGAATTTTGGAAAAAAGATAGGTTGCTTTTAATAACCTATCTTTTTCTAGTGCATTTTAGTGCATATGCTATGTTTAATATTAAATGATAAAAATGATTGGATTTAGTGGAATGGAAGTACTAATCAAAAAAAGGTATGGTTCCTAGAGAAGTTGGGTATCTTCAAACCTGTGGAGAGAAACTGTTCGAGTATTAAAGCAATTATTGAACTTTTGACTATTCTTAAAATACATAATGTTGAATATGTTAAAATGAAGTTAGATAGTTTTGATTGAGGAGGTAAAAAAATGGTTAGGTTAGTCTTACTAAGACATGGACAAAGTACTGCAAATTTGGCAAATGAATATACAGGTTGGTCAGACTCACCTTTAACGAATACAGGTGAACAACAAGCAATTAAAGCTGGTGAACTGCTAAGACAAGAAAACATTATTTTTTCGGAATTGCATACGTCGCTTCTTTCACGTGCAATTAAAACTTCTAATATTATACTTAATTGTATAAATCAAAACGATGTAGCAATAAATAAGACATGGCGATTAAATGAGCGGCATTATGGAGCTTTAAGGGGCCTAAACAAGCAATGGACAAGAAAGATTTATGGTGAAAAAGAAGTTGCTTTATGGCGTAGGAGTTATACAACTGTTCCACCCAAAATGAGTGAACCAGATAAAGATAGAAGATACGCGATGTACCCTGAGACGATTTTACCTTTAGCTGAAAGTCTCGAAGATGCATCAAATAGAATAATTCCATATTGGTTAGATAAAATAGCACCTAAACTTCTCCATCAAAAAAATATAATCATTGTGGCGCATGGAAGTACATTGCGTGCATTAATAAAGTATATTGAAGGAATAAGTGATGTGATGATTGACGGCGTAGAAGTCGAAAATGCGGTGCCTATTGTTTATGACTTAAATGATGCCTTAGAAATAATAAAGAAAAAAGAGCTTAGATAATTTTGGGTTTGAGGAACATTTATATGTGCAAAAAAGGATTAGACTAGAATTTACATTCTGAACTAATCCTTTTTTTTGTAGGTTATAAAATGCTAAGTTTAATAAATGTAATCATTTTGTTGACGTCTATCAAACTTTGATTTTAAAATTATTGTAGTTAACAAATACGAGTAGCATTAAGCTAAAGCGCCCATTGGATCCCAAGGAGCAAGGACCTTTGGCTCTTCTTTAAGAACTTCTTGCAATTCTTCAGGTAAGAACTTCTTATTAACAACAACTTGATAGCAATATTCATTCATCCAGTCATTACTCATTACAAAAAAGCCATTTGTCCCGACTTTCTTACCCCATGAGTTTTCAACCTTCCATTTGGTTGATTTTCCATCAACTAAATCAACACCGGTTAGAACCATGGCATGCGTCATCAAGCTTTCACCATAATCAAGGCGTTCAGCTTTTGAAATATTTAAGTCAATATCAAATATTTCATCTTTATGATATAACTCTGTATCCATGATACCTTTTTGACGATCTGATGATTGCCCAACATCACAACCGAACCAAACACTTTCACCATTTTGAAGTTGTTTGATTGCAACGTCACGGAATGTTTCCATATTAACATTTAGATGACGTACTTGACGTCCTGCAACAACATTACCAAGCATTTCGACTGTATACATATGATTATAAGGCTTGTCCACAGTTGGCCCATTAATAATAGAAACATAGTCATCTAAGTCCCAACCAACGTATTTATTGAAGAAATCAACTGGTGTTATATTGCGATCAATGTGGTAGTTTTTGTCGGAATCACGATATTCAAAGTCAAAATGTGTAGGTGGCTCGCCAAAGCTATATGCTAACATACGATAAGCATCATCTAACATTTTTTCCTTAGTATCCGCAATATCTTCTTCAGAAGCATTTTGAGCAACTAAATTACGTAATGTTACGGCATCTTTGCGTAGTTTTAAATTGAATGTACTATTGAACTCACGTGAAGCTGAAGAATTAAAAGTTTCTGGCATTACAGATTGAGGAACAACTCCATATTTTTCAATAATTGCGACAATCATGTCCCATTGACCACCATCTTGTTGTGGGGTAGTCATTAAGAAGGAAACTTTACGGTCTGATGTAGGTAAAGTTGCTGTAGCAATTACATTTTCGTAAAAATAATTTGCTTTTTCGAGTTTATCCCAGAAAAATGTGTAATTTTGCGACAATTCAAAGTCTTTTGTAACATTAAATTTGTTTTTCATATCATGACGCATTGTATTTAATGCGGCAAACATCCAACAACGTCCTGATTGTTTTTGATTTGCAACATCACCTGTATCTAAATCAATTGAGAATACAGGAGCCATGTTAACTTCTGATCGATAGTCTGCGGAAGTTGAGTAAATTCCGTTTTTTGTCACTGCTCGTTCAAGAACTTTGTGTTCAGGACGATTTTCAAGAGAATTTTTGAATTTTGATAATTGTTGATGATTAATAGCTTTACTCACTTTTTGTCACTCTCCTTAGAAAAGATATACAAGTATTATATGATAAAAAAAGTAACACGTAAACCTAGCTAGGAATTATTAACGGGCTTCGAAAATTTTAGGACCATCAGGGTAACCTACAATAATTGTATTAACTGTGTCTAAAAATAGGCCATGCTCCACTACACCAATTTGTTGTTTTAAATATTTCGCAAGTTTAAATGGATCATCAATCTTTTTTAAATGTAAATCAATTATATAGTTTTCTGAATCAGTTTTAACTTTAGTACCATCTTCAACAGTTCTAAATGTTGGAGCAAAATTTTGTGCTTCAAATCGTTCAAAGATTTTTTCACTTCCATATGGAATAACTTCAACAGGTAAGGGGAAGTTTCCTAAATCTTTTGTTAATTTACTTTGATCAACGATCCAAAGATTTTTTTTTGAATTTTTAGCAACGATTTTTTCAAATAACAAGGCAGCACCACCACCTTTAATTCCTTGGAAATCTGAACTTATTTCATCTGCCCCATCAATTGTTAAGTCAATGTAATCAATTTCGTCAACTGATTTCAAAGGAATTCCTAGAGATGTAGCTAAATTGGCAGTTTCTTTTGAAGTAACAACTCCAGTGATTGTCAGATGCTCTTTTTTTATTTTCTCGGCGAGTGCCTCTACCATGTATCTAACAGTTGAACCTGTTCCTAAACCGATAGTCATACCATCACTGATCCAATCGACCGCTTTTTTTCCTACAAGTGCTTTTAAATCATCTTGGTTCATTAATCTTCACCTCTTAATTTTGTTAGCAAATGCTGATATTCATCATGGTTCTTAAAAAAACTTTTTGTGAATGGGCAAAGAAGAATCACTTTGTATCCTTCATTATTAACTTTATTAAGAAAATCTGTTGTAATTTTTTCTGCTAAGCCACTTCCACGAAAACTTGGATTAACCCAAGTATGTTCTATCAAGTAGGTTTGCTCATTTTTAAGCAAAGAGTATCCGATATGAGCAACTGGTTTAGTATCTTCTTGTAATGCGTAATACTCAAAAGAATTTTCTGTGATTTTTTTCTTCATTTTCGGCACCTCTTAAAGTTAATTATAGCATAGGATATGGGACTGTAACTGGCTAATAATTAATGATAGAATAGAATAATAAAATAGGGAAAGAGTGATTTTTTGAAAAGAGGATTTGAAGTTGTAAAAAGATTTAGTAAAAGTGATATTATGTTACCTACACGTGCAACTAAGAAAGCTGCAGGATATGATTTTTATGCAGCAGAGGATTTTTTAGTACCGTCAATTTGGAAACTAAATTTTCTCAAAGTTATATGGAATATAAAAAAATTGAGGACGACTGAGGATATTGATTACGAGCAAGCGAGTAAAACTATAAAGCCGCTATTAGTTCCGACCGGAATAAAAGCTTATATGCAAGCAGATGAATTTTTAATGCTTGCTAATCGTTCAAGCAACCCATTAAAGAGAAATTTGTTATTACCAAATGGGATAGGAGTTGTAGATGCGGATTATTATGAAAATGAAGCAAATGATGGGGAAATTTTTTTTCAACTTGTGAATTATGGAGTTAGGGATGTATTAATTAAAAAAAATGAGCGTATTGGGCAAGGAATTTTTCTTCCTTTTTTGATAGCTGACGATGAGAAGAAACCATTAAGCAATCGAACAGGTGGTTTCGGATCGTCAGGTAAATAAAAAACTATAAAGAATTGATAAAAAAACCAACAAGATAATTATATCTGTTAAGATTAAGTGAATAAGTGAAAGAAGGCAGGCAAGTGGTCAAAGTCAAAACCCAATATGTATGTCAAGATTGTGGGTATTCTTCTCCAAGGTATTTAGGACGTTGTCCAAATTGTGGTGCTTGGAATACATTGGTTGAAGAAGTTGAACAATCAAGTAAGGTCACTAAAAAAATGCGGGTGAACTTTAGTGGTAATAGTCCTAAACCGCAATTAATAGATGAAGTAGATATACAAAATAATCCACGAATCCTGACAGATTCAACTGAACTTGACCGTGTTTTGGGTGGCGGAATTGTTCCAGGTTCGCTTATTTTAATTGGTGGTGATCCTGGAATTGGGAAATCAACTTTACTCTTACAATTGTCAGGGCAACTGTCTCAAAAGGAATTGACAGTTTTATATGTATCTGGAGAAGAAAGTGCTATGCAAATTAAAATGCGGGCACAACGTTTAGGTGTCAAAGGAACTAAATTCTATTTGTATCCTGAAACGGATATGAATAGTATTCACCAACATATTGATAAATTAAAGCCGGATTTTGTTGTAATAGATTCTGTGCAAACAATGCAGGAACCAGAAATGTCATCGGCAGTTGGAAGTGTTGCCCAAATTAGGGAAGTTACCGCCGAATTGATGCAAATTGCAAAAACTAATGGAATAACAATTTTTATAGTTGGCCATGTTACTAAAGGTGGTGCAATTGCGGGTCCCAAAATTTTGGAGCATATGGTTGATACTGTTTTATATTTTGAAGGTGATTTACATCATGCATATCGAATTTTGAGAGCTGTAAAAAATCGATTTGGTTCAACAAATGAAATTGGAATTTTTGAGATGAAAGAAGGGGGATTATATGAAGTTTCCAATCCCTCTGAGATTTTCTTAGAAGAGCGGTTAAATGGTGCAACTGGGTCAGCAATTGTTGTTTCATTAGAAGGAACGCGTCCAATCCTTGTTGAAATTCAAGCGTTAGTTACCCCAACGGCTTTTGGTAATGCAAAGAGAACAACGACTGGATTAGACCATAATCGGATCTCATTAATTATGGCTGTTCTTGAAAAACGTGCGGGTTTACTTTTACAAAATCAAGATGCATATTTAAAAGCTGCAGGTGGTGTGAAACTTGATGAACCGGCAATTGATTTGGCAATTGCAGTTAGCATTGTTTCTAGTTATCGGGATGCTCAGACGCAAGCAACTGATTGCTTTATTGGTGAGTTAGGGTTGACTGGTGAAATTAGAAGAGTTAATCGAATTGAACAACGGGTTGCTGAGGCAACAAAACTTGGATTTAAAAGGGTGATTTTACCGAAAAATAATTTATCTGGATGGACGCCGCCGACTGGAATTAGAGTAATTGGTGTCGCAACTTTAAGTGAGGCGCTTAAAGTAACGTTTAATTAAATAAATACAAGAAAGGAGAAAAAATGAGAAAGATAATGATCAGGGTTGTACTTGCAATTTTAGGAATTGGTGCAGGATATACTTTTATGCCAATTGTTTGGGTTTTGGTCAAGCTAGCTGGCAATATATGGATAAACAACTTTTTAGTGAATATTTTAATTGGATTAGCAGTGATGCATGTTGTTTCTTTATTCGTAACCAATCCTTTAGAGCGCCTAATAAAAAAAATTGAGAACAATTTGGCACAACAAAATCCTTACGTGATAATTTCAACAAGTATTTCAGTTGTTATGGGCTTAATGATAGCTGCTTTGATATCTACGTTAGTGTCTCATTCACAACTTTTTTTATTAAATACAGTGATACCAATAATATTAATGGTGATTTTTGGTTATTTAGGATATATTGTTGGAAAAAATCACTTAGATTTTTTTAAACGACTCATTAATACTAGGAAACAGCGTATTGAAAAGAAGACAGAAATTAATGAAGATGCAGATAAAGAAAGAATACTTGAAAGAAAAATTGGTGACAATTTTCATAGACTTAAATTACTGGATACTAATATTTTAATAGACGGTCGTATTTACGATTTAGTTAATACAGGCTTTATTGAGGGAACTTTAATTGTTCCAAATTTTGTTTTATATGAGCTACAATATATTGCGGATTCTGCTGACAGCATAAAAAGAGTTCGAGGTAGACGTGGACTTGATATTTTAAACAAGTTAAGAGAAGAAAAAAGGGTACCGGTAGAGATGTATGAAGGCGATTTTGATGATATTCAGGAAGTTGATAGTAAGTTAATTAAACTAGCAAAACTACTTGATGCTGTGATTGTTACAAATGATTACAATCTAAATAAAGTGAGTGAATTTCAAAATGTCGAAGTGCTAAATGTTAATGCTTTGGCAAAATCTTTGAAACCAAGGGTAGTACCTGGAGAGAAGTTGACAGTTACTGTTATTAAGAACGGTACTGAAAGACAACAAGGGGTTGCATATTTGGATGATGGAACAATGATAGTCGTTGAAGATGGGCGTTATTATCTAAACAACCAAATTGAAGTGATCGTTACAAGTGCACTACAAACTGATGCAGGCAGAATGATTTTTGCAAAACCTGTACACTCTACAAGAGGTATCAAAGAGAAAAACTAATTTTGTTTTTTTTGTTTGGTTAGTTTATTTTTCCACTCATTCATTGTAGAATTATGATTGCACCGATTATTTTGGGCAGAGGATTTTGAACCAATTAATCAATTTACAAAAAAAGGAAGAGGCGCTAGAATTGGCAGATAAGAAAATTCGTGTACGATATGCTCCAAGTCCAACGGGACATTTGCATATTGGAAATGCACGTACCGCATTATTTAATTACTTATTCGCAAGACATAATAATGGAACCTTAGTTATTAGAATTGAGGATACTGACCTCAAGCGAAACATTGCTGATGGAGAAAGAAGTCAGTTAGAAAACTTGACATGGTTAGGGATTGATTGGGATGAAGGACCAGATAAGCCTGGAGAATTTGGACCTTATCGTCAATCAGAAAGACAGTCAATATATTTGCCGTTAATTAAGCAATTACTAGACAAAGGATTGGCTTATGAGTCATATATGACTGAAGATGAACTAAATGCACAAAGAGAAGAACAAAAATCTAATGGTGAGGCTCCACGATATATATACGAATATGCAGGTTTGTCTGAAGAAGAAATAGCAAAAAAACAGGCTGATTCTCGGGCTGCTGGGTTAAAGCCAGTTGTTAGAATTCGAGTTCCAGAAAATAAAACCTATGAATTTGATGACATTGTCAAAGGACATATTAGTTTTGATTCTAATACCATTGGTGGCGATTTTGTTATTCAAAAACGTGATGGGATGCCAACTTATAATTTTGCGGTAGTTGTTGATGATCATATGATGGAGATTTCTCATGTTCTGCGTGGGGATGATCATATTGCTAATACACCAAAACAATTAGTTGTTTATGAAGCTTTTGGCTGGGAGGCACCTATCTTTGGGCACATGACATTAATTATTAACACTGACACTGGAAAAAAATTGAGCAAGCGTGATGAAAGTGTCTTACAATTTATTGAACAATACCGAGCTTTAGGATATTTACCTGATGCTATGTTCAACTTCATTACTCTACTCGGTTGGTCTCCAGTTGGTGAGAAGGAAATTTTCAATCGTAAAGAACTCATTGGCATGTTTGATCCTAAACGTTTAAGTAGGTCACCAGCTTCATTTGATGGGAAAAAGCTTGAGTGGATTAATAATCAATATGTTAAGAATGCTAAGGAAGATGGTATTGTTGACTCTGCACTTAGACAGTTGATTAATGCGGGGAAAATCGAAAGTAATCCGGATCCAAAGACAATTGAATGGGCACGTAAGTTAATTAGTTTATTTAAACAACAGATGTCTTATATGGGTGAAATTGTAAAATTATCGGAGATTTTCTTTGATGAACCACCAAAGCTTGATGAACCTGCATTGAAGGAGTTAAGTGATGAGAGTGCAAAAATAGTTTTGAACGAGTTTGCAAAGAAAGTAAATGATTTACCAATTTTTGATGCTACTGAAATTCAAAATACAATTTATGCTATTCAAAAAGAGACGGGAATTAAAGGCAGAAAATTATATATGCCGGTTAGAATAGCGACGACTCGTGAAATGCACGGACCTGAACTTGCAGCTTCTATAGAACTTCTTGGTAGGGATAAGGCATTGAAACATCTTGAGATGACTTTAGCAGAGATACAATAAGTCTGATATTTAGTTTTTTGAACTATTATGAGTTTAGTTCTGATATTAAGTGATAAATTCATTTAATATCAGAATTTTTTTAGATTGAAACAAAAAGTTGATATTAACATGGTAGTTTTTAATAATTAGTTGGTTATCAATTTAATTGATTCAGCGAGTTTGTATCACTTTAAGATAGAATCGTATATAATGGTTAAGTATATTAAAAAAAAGGAGAAGTCGTGAATGATTCAACTTTATAATACGCTCACAAATAAAAAGGAAGATTTCACACCAATTGAGCCAGGACATGTGACAATGTATGTTTGTGGCCCAACAGTCTATAATTACATTCATATTGGAAATGCGCGTAGTGCTATCGCTTTTGACACTATTAGGCGTTATTTTGAGTACAGCGGATTTAAAGTAAAGTACGTTTCAAATTTTACGGATGTTGATGACAAAATTATTGCTGCAAGCAAGAAACTTAAAATTTCCCCGCGAGAAGTCGCAGATAAATTTATCGATGCTTTTTATGAAGATACAGAGTCACTTAATATCAAAAGGGCAACCTTGAATCCACGAGTTATGGATACAATGTTTGATATTATTGAATTCATAAAGGTGCTTGTTGCAAAGAAATACGCATATGAATCACAAGGGGATGTGTATTATCGTGCTCGAAAATTTATGAATTATGGTGAACTTTCCGGCCAGTCAGTTGATGAGCTTGAATTAGGGGCTAGCGAGCGTGTAAGTAGTGACGAAATTAAGAAAAAAGAGGACCCACTTGATTTTGCACTTTGGAAGGCAGCTAAAAAGAATGAAATTTTTTGGGAATCTCCATGGGGTAATGGACGTCCTGGATGGCACATAGAATGTTCAGTAATGGCTACCAAATTTTTAGGTGATACAATTGACATACATGCAGGTGGTCAAGATTTAGAGTTTCCACATCATGAAAATGAAATAGCTCAAAGTGAGGCCAAAACGGGGAAAAAATTTGCAAATTATTGGTTGCATAATGGCTTCGTTACAATTGGCGATGATGAAGTAAAAATGAGCAAGTCTTTGGGCAATTTTATTACGGTTCATGATCTTATAAAAGAAGTGAATCCAAGAATTTTAAGATTTTTTATGGCTACAACACAATACCGTCGTCCGATCAAATACAGCCAGGCTAATTTGGAAGATGCTGCTGCAAATCTAAAAAAACTACAAGTGTCAATTAGTAATGCACGTTATCGCTTAGAGGATGCTAAAGAAGCTGAAATCGACTCTGAAATGTACAAATATTTTGAACAACAAAAACTGGCTTTCAAACAGGCTATGGATGATGATTTTAATGTACAAAATGCAATTACAGTTGTTTATGCCCTTGCAAAAAAGTTAAATGTATACAGTTCAAAGAAACAAGTTGAAAAAAACACTTTAAAGTTGTTTATTGAATCACTTGTTGAACAATTGAGTATTTTTGGTGTTAATTTGGATAACTCAAAAGATGTGAACGTAGATGCCACGTATATTGAGGGATTGATTCAACAACGAAATGATGCGCGGAAAAATAAAGATTTTCAAAAAAGTGATCAAATTAGAGAATTATTAAAGGAAAAAGGAATTGTTTTAGAAGATACTGCACAAGGAACAAGGTGGAAAAAAGATGAGTGATAATAGTGATTTTGAACAAATAAATGGGATTGCACTTGCATACATGGGGGATGCAATTTACGAAGTATATATTCGCAAACATTTACTTGAAAAGGGACTAACTAAACCTAATCATCTTCATAGAACTGCCACACACTATGTTTCGGCAAAGGCACAATCGTTTTTGATTGAGAAAATGCTCGACCAAAAAATTCTAAATGAAACAGAATTAGAATATTTTAGACGTGGGAGAAATGCAAAAAGCCATACATCTGCAAAGAATACGGCCGTAATTACTTACCGAATTTCAACTGGATTTGAGGCTTTGTTTGGGTATTTATTTTTAAGTAAGCAAGCAGCTCGAGTTGAAGAACTAGCTCAGTGGTGTATTAGAATGATAGAAGAGGGGTAAAAAAGTTTGGATGATGAAAAAAGAGATAACGAGTTTGTAATTGGTCGACATCCAGCGGTAGAAACGCTTAAAAGTAATCAAGATATAAATAAAGTTTTCATACAAGAGGAACTAAAAAGTGATGCAATCGGTGATATTATTAGAGCGGCACAAAAAAGAAAAATTATTGTGTCTAAAGTTCCAAAGAGTAAGTTAGACTTACTTTCAGATGGACAAAATCACCAAGGTGTTGTGGTTGCAGTGGCTGCGTATAGATATGCTAAGCTTGATGACTTATTTGAACTAGCGAAAGAAAAAAATGAGGATCCTTTTTTCTTAATACTTGATGGAATCGAAGACCCACATAATTTAGGTTCAATTATGCGAACGGCTGATGCTGCTGGGGTTCATGGTATTATTATTCCCAAAAGACGCGCGGTACAGCTGACCGCAACTGTTGCAAAAACTTCAACAGGTGCAATTGAACATGTTCCTGTCGTGAGGGTAACAAACTTGGTTCAGGTTGTAAAAGAACTTAAAAAAAAGAATGTTTGGATTTTTGGAACCGATATGGATGGAACGGATTTTCGTAGCTGGAATGCGACAGGTGCTGTTGCGCTTGTGATTGGTAATGAGGGTAAAGGAATCTCGGCGCTGCTAAAAAAAGAATGTGATGAAATGTTGACAATCCCAATGGTTGGCCATGTTCAAAGTCTAAATGCTAGTGTTGCGGCTAGCTTACTGATTTACCAAGGATTTTCTTCAAGAGGTAAGTAATTATGAAGAAGAATGTGTTAATTGTGGATGCTTATAATATGATTGGCAATTGGCCACAATTAAATAAATTGAAAATGAGTGGTCATTTAGAAGAAGCTCGTGATACTTTGTTACATTTGTTGTCCAATTATAAAAAGCAAAGAAATTATCATATTATTGTTGTTTTTGATGCAATGTATGTACCCGGTCTTAGCAAGAGTTACCAAAAATATGGATTGGAAATTATCTGGACGGCAGAAGAACAAACTGCAGATTCTTATATTGAATCACTCGCAAAAAATCTACAAACAAGACTGACACAAGTTACTGTAGCAACTAGTGATCAAGCTGAACAATGGACGATTTTTTCACAAGGTGCTTTAAGAATTCCTGCATGGGAGTTGTATCAAGATATTGTTCGGGCAAAAAAGGATGTTAAGCAGCAAACAAGAAAATACCAAGATGAGGCCTCGGTTAGACGCGTTCCATGGAACGATGAACAGTTATTGCGCTTGGCAAATTTAAGAGATAACTTATCGAAAACAAAAAGTGATAATTGACAGAAAAACTAATCTCATGTTAGAGTTAATCTGATAATCGATAGGAGAAACAATATGGCTCAGAAAAAAATAGCTTTGGCTTGTTCAGTATGTGGTTCGCGTAATTATATTATAGCTGCTAATCCAACAAGGCAAGAGCGCCTAGAAGTTAAGAAATTTTGTAAATATTGTAATAAGCATACGTTGCATCGAGAAACACGCTAAGGGAGGTTTTTTTGATGAAATTCATAAAAAGTGTTTTTAAAACTATGAAGGATACAACATGGCCAACAAAAAGGGAAGCTGTTAGTGATACAACAACTGTGATTTCAACTGCGGTGATGTTTGCTGTTTTTTTTGCTGTTGTAGATTTTCTTGTCCAATGGATAGTTAGTTTTGTTGCTTAATAATTTAAAAATGATTATTGAATAGTAGCTAATTATTTGAATTTTATGATATACTAAGTCCTGTAGCGAAAACTTCGAATGTTCGGGGTTTTTTTATTTTGTGTTTTAAATATTTAGGAGGATAAATTAATGCCAGAATCATTTGAAAAAAATTGGTACGTGTTACATACGTATTCAGGTTATGAAAACAAAGTTAGAACTAATCTAGAATCGCGTGCACAGTCAATGGGTATGGAAGATTATATTTTTAGAGTAGTTGTTCCTGAAGAAGAAGAAACGGAGACAACTAAGACAGGTAAAGACAAAGTCGAGACAAAGAAAACATTTCCTGGTTATGTTTTAGTTGAGATGGTAATGACAGATCGTTCTTGGTACGTTGCACGAAATACACCTGGGGTCACTGGATTTGTTGGATCTCACGGTGCTGGTAGCAAGCCGGCTCCATTACTTTCAGATGAGGTAGAATTAATTTTACGTCGTTTAGGGATGAGTTCTAGACATCAAGATTTTGATGTTGAAATTGGTGAATCGGTAACAATTATTGAAGGTGCTTTTAAGGGCCTTATTGGTAAAATAACTGAAATTGATAAGGAAAAAATGAAATTACGTGTTGATATCGATATGTTTGGAAGAGAAACTGCAACAGAGTTGAACTATGATCAGGTAGATAAATTAATCTAATTTTGGAAAGTGATACGATGGACAAAAAGCTAAAAATACCAACAGTTTTTATACACGGCTATGCTGGCGGGTTTTGGTCTTTTTTTAGGATGATACATTGGATGAAAAAAAATTTGTTTATCTCTAATAAAGTCGTTGTCACAATTGCTCGAAATGGAGATGTAAAATTTTCAGGGTTACCGATTTTAAACAATTCGGGAATACAGATTATATTTAAAAATGGTAAACAAATGGTTGAAGAACAAGGAATTTTTTTAGAAAAAGTATTTAGTGATTTGAAATCAATTTATCATATTAATGAATTAAATGTTATTGCCCATTCTATGGGGGCTGTTAGTGCCATGTATTTACTAACTAATTTAAAAAACGAAAAGATTCCAAAAGTAAAGAAACTAATTATGTTAGGGGCGCCATTTGCAGACGTAGAGCCTGGAATTGATGGAGACGAAGTTGAGAATATTGAACTAACAAATGAAGGAGCACCTCTAAATCAAACTACAAGATATGCCTTATTAAAAGAGGGAAGTAAAAATTTAGATGATGATATTGAGATTTTAAATATTATTGGTGATACTGATTTTGGTTTTTCAGACGGGAAAGTTTCGATTTCTTCAGCTAAAGCCTTGGAATATTTGGTAAAAGGGGTCGGGCATTATCATGAGAAAATAATAATGCACAGATGGGCAACACATCGCAGACTGCATGAAAATAATTCTATTTTTAAAAAAATTTCAAATTTTTTGATGAAATAACTTGTTTTTTATAAACTCACGTGATACCATACTATGGTATGTTTATACGTACAAGTGGGAGGTCAAATTAATATGACCATCCGTACCACACACGGACTTTAAGGAGGTATGTACCGTGGCTAAAAAAGTAATTAATGTTGTTAAATTGCAGATTCCTGCTGGAAAAGCAACACCAGCACCACCAGTTGGACCTGCTTTAGGTCAAGCTGGAATTAATATTATGGGATTCACTAAGGAATTTAATGCACGTACAGCTGATCAAGCTGGAATGTTGATTCCTGTTGTGATTTCAGTTTTCGAAGATCGTTCTTTCGAATTTGTTACAAAAACACCACCTGCAGCTATTTTATTGAAGAAGGCTGCTGGTGTTGAACATGGTTCTGGCGAGCCTAACACTAAGAAAGTTGCTACAGTTACTAAAGCACAAGTGAAAGAAATCGCTGAAACAAAAATGCAAGATCTAAACGCTGCAGATGTTGAAGCTGCAATGCGCATGATTGAAGGTACTGCACGAAGCATGGGCTTTGTTGTAGAAGACTAATTTTTCTACGGCCATGCTTCTCAGACGGGCACTCTATGAAAGTAGATGTGCCAAGTGGGAGGTATATCCGTTACACCACATTTGCAAGGAGGAAAACACAAATGGCTAAAAAGAGTAAAAAATATATTGAAGCTGCAAAGCAAGTAGAAGATAACAAGGTCTACGATGTTGCTGAAGCAGTTTCATTGATAAAGAAGATTGATTTTGCAAACTTTGATGCAACAATTGAAGTAGCATACAATTTGAACCTTGATACAAAACAAGCTGATCAACAATTACGTGGGGCTGTTGTTTTACCAAATGGTACAGGTAAAGACCAAACAGTTATCGTTTTTGCTAAAGGTGAAAAAGCTAAAGAAGCACAAGTTGCAGGAGCTGACGTTGTCGGGGATGACGATTTGGTGCAACGTATTTCTGATGGCTGGTTAGATTTTGATGTTGCTATTGCAACACCTGATATGATGGCACAAGTTGGTCGTCTCGGTAGAGTTTTAGGGCCAAAAGGTTTGATGCCAAACCCTAAGACTGGTACAGTTACAATGGATGTTACCAAAGCTGTTTCAGAATCTAAAGCTGGTAAAGTGACTTATCGTACAGATAAAGCTGGAAATGTACATGTTCCTGTTGGAAAAGTTTCATTTGCAGAAGACTCATTGATTGGTAATTTTAGTACAATCCAAGAAGTTATTGCTAAATCTCGTCCTGCATCAGTTAGAGGTCAGTATATTAAACATGTTTCACTTGCTTCAACATTTGGGCCAAGTGTAACTGTTGATGTTACAAATTTCTAAAAAAGTATTGACTTTAATTGGTTTATGCGATAAACTGATTGAGGTCAATTTTTTATAATGATTCTACCTAAGACTCAGGTGGCGAAAGCCTTAATATAGTGCCTGCCGAGGAATTTAAGTGAAATTAACTTTTACTTTGAAATTTTCTCTATGTCTTGGTGGACATAGGGTTTTTTAGTTAAGACCCTGACACAATGACTAGGAGGTGAATCAAGTGAGTAAAGAAATTATCGCAAAAAAGGCTACTATTGTTGAAGAGGTTGTTGAAAAGTTTAACGAATCTGTTTCATGTGTAGTTGTCGATTATCGTGGTGTTACAGTCGAGCAAGTGACTGAATTGCGTAAAGAATTACGTGAGGCAGGAGTTGAAATGCGTGTTATCAAAAACACATACTTAAAGCGAGCTGCTGATAAAGCTGGTTATGAAGGTTTAGATGATGTGTTTGCTGGACCAACAGCAGTTGCCTTTTCTAAAGAGGATGTTGTTGCACCTGCACGTATTCTTGCAAAATTTGCTAAGAATGTTGATGCATTAGAAATTAAGGGTGGAATGATTGAAGGTAAGGTTGCATCTTTAGAAGAAATCAACGCGCTTGCAACATTACCAAGTCGCGAAGGATTACTTTCAATGCTACTTTCAGTATTGCAAGCACCTGTGCGCAACGTTGCTTATGCTGTTAAGGCAGTTGCCGAAAGCAAAGATGGCGACGCAGCTTAATTAAAAATAAAAATTAATTTTAATGGAGGATATTAAAAATGGCATTAGATACAGAAAAAATCATTGCTGATTTAAAAGAAGCAAGCATTCTTGAATTAAACGATTTAGTTAAAGCTATCGAAGAAGAATTTGGTGTTTCAGCTGCAGCTCCAGTTGCAGCTGCAGGTGCAGCTGCTGGGGAAGCTGCTGCAGAAAAAGATTCTTTTGATGTTGAATTAACAGAATCAGGTGACCAAAAGATTAAAGCAATCAAGGTTGTTCGTGAAATTACAGGTCTTGGTTTGAAAGATGCTAAAGGTTTGGTTGATAGCGTACCTTCAATCGTTAAAGAAGGCGTTTCTAAGGACGAAGCTGAAGAAATCAAAGCTAAACTTGAAGCTGTTGGTGGAGTAATTACTCTTAAGTAGTTTCTATGGATTTTAGAAGAGTTGGGTCAGAAGTTGTATTCTGGACCAACTCTTTTTTGTGTAATCGTAGATAAAAATTTCATAAAAAATAGTGTTCTATAATAAATAAACTCTAAAGGTTTAAAAAGGTGGTTTTTGGTTTTATAAGAATTCAAAGTAATTATCCAATATAAGCAGACCTCAGCCTATCTTTTGTGGTATGTTATCCGCCAAGTTTTCCAATGATAGTCAAATCTTTTTAGTGAATTTGTTAAATTTAAAGACGTAAAAGAGCGTATTTTTAATTATTGTGGCATAATTAGGTAGATATTTAAATTAGGGGTTGGAACAATGAGAAGTAGAGTAAAACAATTGTTATCTTTTTTTGAAAAACGATGGGGATTAATTAAATTATTGTTTGTTTTTTCTGTTCTTTGGTTTGTTATCTTTGAAGTTGGAAGGATTTTTAAAGGAATATCATGGGAGGTTGTTGGCGAGAATGTAAGCTCGCAATCGCCGGTTAGTATTATTATTATGCTAGTTCTTGGTTTCGTTGCAATATTACCTATGCTTGTTTACGATTTTACAATTGTTACTTTTTTACCAGGTAAGTACTCTTGGCATGAAATCGTTAGAAGTGGATGGATTACTAATACATTTACGAACATTGCTGGTTTTGGCGGATTTTTAGGTGCAACACTTAGAGCAAATTTTTATGGGAAAAATGCTTCAAAAAAACAAGTTGTCTTTGCGTTATCTAAAATTGCAATGTTTTTATTGTCAGGATTATCCTTTTTTTGTATTGTTTCACTGATATTGATTTTTGGCTTTGGATATGATTATCGATTCAGTCAATATAGTATTTGGTTAATACTAGGCGCCATCTATTTTCCTGGGATTCTTATTTTTACGAAATTTAACAATTCTGCTTTTTTTGAAGATCTTTCATGGAAAAAAGAACTTGCGTTGATAGCAGGTTCAATCCTTGAATGGGGATTTGCGGGGTCAATGTTTATAATAGTTGGGGTAGTAATGGGCATACCCTTTAATATTGGTGAAGTCTTGGTATTGTACTTTATCGCTTCAATTATTGGAGTTATTTCACTGGTTCCTGGTGGATTAGGATCTTTTGATGTTTTTATGTTGATTGGGCTCATTAATCTAGGGGTTGTAAATAGTAAGGGAATTGCGTGGTTATTATTTTTTAGACTTTTTTATTATATAATTCCATTTTTAGTTGGTATCTTTTTATTTGTTAGAGATGCAGGAAAGAAATTGAATGTATTTCTTGATGGTATACCTAAAGCTGTGATAAGAAAAATCGCCCATGGAATGTTAACACTTTTCTTATATGTTTCAGGAGGCTTGATGTTACTTGAATCTACAGTACCTAACTTTGCATTTGGAAATTCCATGTTTATAAAATTATATCCGTATACTTTCTTTTTCTTGGATCAGTTATCAAGTATTATTTTTGCATTTTTACTTATTGGTGTCGCTAGAGGAATTGAAGCAAAGGTAAAAAAAGCATATTGGCCAACACTTTGTGTACTGCTAATAGGAGTTGTCAATACCTTATGGAGGAGTTTTTCCGTTGGAACGGCAGTTTTTTTAATTTTGGTCATGATTATTGTTGCTATCTCACGTAAAGAACTGTATCGTGAGAATTTAACATATTCGGTAAATCGAATTGTAATTGATGCATTAATATTTATTGGTGTGTTTGGATTGTATGCGACAGTTGGAATTATAAATGCACCTCAACGAGTTGTGAGATATGGGGTACCAAATGCGCTTTTATTTCCCTCAGAGAAAATCTGGTTTTCGGGATTTATAGGTATACTAATTGCTGCAATCATTTTACTTATCATTTTTAAGTATTTCACTACTAATAAAATATTCTTTGCAAATACCAGTTTTCCTGAACAGCGTATTCGGGATATCATAGATGCCTATGGTGGAAACGAGACTAGTCATCTCGCATATTTACGTGATAAGCAATTTTACTTTTTTCAATCGGAAGATCAAAAAGACCAATTATTTTTTATGTATCGTAAAAAGGATGACAAAATAATTATAATGGGTGAGCCTATTGGTAATCATGAATATTTGGGAGATGCTATAAATAAATTAATAGTCGAAGCGGATATACAAGGGTACCAACTTGTTTTTTATGAAATTGGGAATAAACTAACTTTATTATTACATGATCTTGGTTTTGATTTCTTAAAAACAGGTGAAGAAGGCTTTGTTGAATTAGATTCATTTACCTTGATAGGAAAAAAACAGCGTGCACAACGAGCATTAATGAACAAATTTGAGCGCGAGAGTTACACATTTTCATTCGAGATACCACCGTATTCCAAGGAAAAATTGGCTGAGCTTAAAGAAGTTTCAGATGATTGGTTAGACGGACAGATTGAAAAAGGATTTTCATTAGGCTTTTTTGATCCATACTATCTAAATCAGGCACCAATTGCTGTTGTGAGAGATTCTAAAGGGGAAATAATGGCTTTTGCTTCGATGATGCCAACTGGAGGTAAAAGGGTACTATCAATCGATTTAATGAGACATAAGAGCAGTGCACCTTCAGGAATAATGGATATGATATTTATAAATTTGTTTGAATATGGGAAAAAGGAACATTACGAGTTTTTTAATCTAGGAATGGCACCTCTCTCGAATGTTGGAAAGTCTCCATATAGTTTTATTGAAGAAAAAGCGGCACATTTAATATATGAGTATGGGTATCATATATATGGATTTCAGGGGCTTCGAGCATATAAAGAAAAATATGTTACCAACTGGTATCCTAAATATACTGCGTATAGACGTCGAAGCTCTGTTATTGTAACTATGAGTGAAGTGGCTAGTGTGGTCAATCAATCGTCAAAAGCAAGAAAAAAACTTTTTTCATGGACCACGTTATTCAATAAGCAATGAAAATTTTTTTGAAATCTAGCTATGTATATCATAGAAAAGCAGTGAATTGAATAAGAAATATAATTAAAAAAGCTTCATCAAGAGAAGACATTTTAGCATTCTCTTGATGAAACTTTTTCTTACTATATAAAAAATCAGTTAACTACCAATATTATAGTCATCATCTGACATGGGTTCAACATCACCTAACAGATAACCATTTCCTACTTGAGAAAAGAAATCATGGTTGGATGTTGAAGTTGAGATACCATTCATGACTACTGGATCAACATCATCCACGGTATCAGGAAATAAAGCATCGAGTCCTAGATTCATTAGGGCTTTGTTTGCGTTGTAACGTAAAAAGGCGAGCACTTTTTCAGTCCAACCAACAGAATCATAAAGTTCGTGGGTATATTTTTCTTCATTAGCATATAAATCGTATAACAAGTCATAAATCCAAGCTAGTAATTCACTTTGCTGATCTTCATCAAGTGTGCGGAATCCAAGCTGGAATTTGTATCCGATATATGTTCCATGCACAGATTCATCCCGTAAAATCAATTTTATAATTTCACCAACATTAGCTAGTTTATTATGGCCAAGCCAATATAAAGGTGTATAAAAGCCTGAATAAAACAGAAAAGTCTCAAGGAATACGGAAGCAACTTTTTTTTCCAAGGGGCTTCCATTATGATATATTTCAGTAATTTTATTTGCTTTGTACTGCAAATATTTATTTGTATGAGTCCATTCAAAGATTTCATCTATTTCCTTAGAAGTGTTTAATGTTGAAAAAATAGATGAATAACTTTTGGCATGAACTGATTCCATAAATTGGATGTTATTTAAGACTGCACGTTCATGTTGAGTTCTGATATCTTTCATCAAAGAGTCCATACCATCTTGTGATTGAACTGTATCTAAAAGAGTTAAGCCGCCAAAAACGTGAGCAACGACTTCTTTATTGTTATCATTGAATTTACGCCAATCAGATAAATCATTTGATAAGGGAATTCGAGTGTCTAACCAAAATTGTTCAGTTAATTTTTCCCAAGTAGCTTTATCAATCTGATCTTCAAGTTTATTCCAATTAATTGCTCGATAAAAATCTTTCATTATTAAGGCTCCTTAATTATTTAGATGACACAACTTTCACATTCATTTGCACCAACTTCATTTTGATCATCAGTAAAGGTTCGGACATAATAGACCGATTTAATTCCCTTGGAATGCGCGTAATTACGCAAAATCGTTAAATCACGAGTAGTCATTTTATTAGTACGACCATCTTTCCATTCATAGAGACCTTCTGGAATTGTTGAGCGCATAAATAATGTCATACTCATTCCTTGATCTATGTGTTGTTGTGCAGCAGCATAAACATCGATTACTTTTCGCATATCCGTATCATAAGCAGACTTGTAATAAGGAATAGTATCGTTGGAGAGATAAGGTGCGGGGTAATAAATTTTCCCTATTTTTCTTTCTTGACGCTCTTCAATTCGATTGATTATTGGATGTAAACTAGCGGTAGTGTCATTAATATAAGAGATTGATCCATTAGGAGCAACGGCAAGGCGATTTTGATGATATAGGCCATTTTCCATAATAGCGTTTTTTAAATTCTCCCAATCTTCCTTTGAAGGAACAAAAATATTATCAAAAATAGCCTTTACTTTCTCTGTAGTAGGTTGAAAATCTTGGCTAATATATTTCTCAAAGTAAGATCCATCGGCATAAGAACTTTTTTCAAAACCATCAAAAGTAATTTTTCTTTCAGTTGCAATTTTATTTGAGGATTTTAAAGTCCAATAGTTTAACAACATAAAGTAAATATTAGTGAAATCCAGAGATTCTTTTGAGCCATAAAAAATATGGTTTTTAGCAAAAAAAGCATGTAAGCCCATTGCACCAAGACCAATTGTATGTGAAAGATGATTGCCATGTTGAATTGATGGTACCACGTCAATTTCAGAGTTATCAGTAACAAAAGTTAGTGCTCGAACCATGGAATCTACTGAATTTCCAAAATCAGGAGACGCCATTAAGTTTACAATATTGGTTGATCCTAAATTACAACTAATATCTGTACCTAATTCATCAAAATTTTGAGTATTATTAACAACTGAAGGCTTTTGCACCTGCAAAATTTCGGTACAAAGATTACTCATTATAATTTTTCCGTTAATTGGGTTTTCACGATTGGCAGTATCGATATTAATAATATAAGGGTATCCTGATTCTTGCTGCAATTTACTAATTTCTGTTTCGAGATCACGAGCTAATATTTTCTTTTTTGGTATATTAGGGTTTGCAACGAGGTTATTATATTCTTTTGTAATATCAATATATGAAAAAGGTTTTCCATATTCACGTTCTACCCCCCATGGATCAAAAAGATACATCGACTCATTATTACGAGCGAGTTCATAAAATTTGTCAGGGACAATTAATCCCAATGAAAGTGTTTTAACACGTATTTTTTCATCGGCGTTTTCTTTTTTTGCTGACAAAAAGGAAATAACATCTGGATGGAAAATGTTTAAGTAAACAACACCGGCACCTTGGCGTTGACCCAATTGATTTGAATAAGAAAAACTATCCTCTAGTAATTTCATGACTGGTACAACACCTGAAGCAGCACCTTGAATATTCTTAATTGGTGCACCAGCACCACGCAAATTGCTAAGTGTGATACCCACGCCACCACCAATGCGTGATAATTGTAAAGCTGAGTTAATTCCACGCCCAATTGAGTTCATGTCATCTGTAACTTGAATTAAAAAACAAGAAACAAGTTCACCACGACGTTTTCTTCCTGCGTTTAAAAAAGATGGCGTTGCGGGTTGGTAGCGTTGATGAACGATTTCATCAGCCAGTGAAAGTGCTAATTTTTCGTCACCATCAGCAAAAAATAAAGCGTTAGCAGCAACACGGTCAATGAAACTTTCGAGATATAATTCGTTATCGTTAGTTTTTAATGAATATTGTGCATAAAACTTATAAGCAGCCATAAATGTTTTAAAAGTGAAATTTTGTTTCTCAAGAAATGAATACAAACTTTTTATGAACTGAAAACTATATTTTTCAATAAACTCTTTTTCAAGATAATCATTTTCAATCAAATAGCTAAACCGTTCCTCAAGTGAAGAAAAGCTCATCAAATTTGGTTCGATATTCTCTTTCAAAAAAGCACTAAGAGCCTCTTTATCTTTATTAAGAGGTATCTGCCCATTTACAGGAATGTTAATCTCATTGTTTAAGTCATAATATGTAACTTTATCACTGTCCAATTGTTTTAGTGTCAATTTCATTCACCACTTTCTTAAAATTCATGACATCCTTAGAAGTACCGCTAAATTCAAAAGTATACACCAAAGGGACTTGATAGTCATGGGCAATATCTTTTGCTGTAAAAACAAAAAGTTCGGCAAAATTGCGATTACCTGTGCCTGCGACTGCAAGCAAATTTTGCCGATTAACACTATAATTTAGAAAATCCTCAACGGGTTCGGTAATTTCCTTTTCATAAGTTGGAACCACTAAGATATAGGGTTCACTGACTTCAATAAAAGGATTGGTCGGTGTAATTTCGACACTTTGAAGGTTCAGTTTGCTAATGAACCTTCTTGTCTGACCGGTAACACTAAAAAAAACAATTTTCATTGCACTACCAGGTTCCTTAATAAATCTGGACGAAAGCCATTGATAATAGGATCATTGTTGTCTTCGATAACTGGAACAGAACGAAATCCCTTTTCTTTTAAATAATCAATATATTCTGGTTCTGTATTGATATTGTGTTCTTCAAAGGAAATATTGTGTTCACTTAAGAACTTTTTTGTCATTTTACATTGAATACAGTTGTTTTTTGTATAAATAGATAAACTCATAACTAGCACCTCTTATTAATTTGTTGTATGATTAGTATACATCATTTATCGAAATAAGCAAGCAACAAATACCACATGTGGTATTTGTTGCTTTTATTAATATACGATATATGGTGTTTTTGCTTAAACCAGTAAAAATGGTAGAATTATATGGTGTTTGGGTAATGTGGTAGATATGCGATAGATTTTAGTAATAGAGGTGTAATTTAAAAAAGGTAGGGCACAAATGGAAAATTATTATTATTCTAAGAATCCGGAAGTTAAGCACGAAGAAAAAAAATGGGATTTTCAAATATTAGGTAACAAAATTAATTTTGTAACAGATAATGGAGTTTTTTCGAAGACAACTGTTGATTATGGGTCTCGTGCATTGATTGATAATGCAAAAATTGAAGAAATCAAAACAGGACATATCTTGGATTTAGGATGCGGATATGGACCGATTGGATTGGGAGTTGCTAAGCAAAATACAAAGTTGACTGTTGATATGGTTGATGTTAATGAGCTTGCTCTTAACTTAGCAAAAAAAAATGCAGAATTAAATAATATTTCAAATGTTAATATTTGGGAATCTGATGTGTACACTAATGTTAAATATACAGATTATGATTTGATTTTGTCAAACCCACCAATTCGTGCTGGGAAAAAAGTTGTTTCTCAAATTTTGATTGAGGCAGTTAATCATATTAAAATTGGCGGTAGATTAATTATTGTGATTCAGAAAAAACAAGGTGCACCATCAGCAAAAAAAACGATGGAGTCAGTCTTTGGAAATTGTCAAGTTCTCGCCCGAGATAAGGGATATTTTATTTTAGAAAGTATAAAGATTATTTAAAATTGGAGGTAAACTATGGTTTTAAATGATTTGCAAAAAAAATATTTTATGAATGAGGCTCTTTATGAAGCAAAAAAAGCTGCTCAGATTGGTGAGGTGCCAATCGGATGTATAGTTGTGCTGAATGGCGAAATTATTGGGCGTGGTCATAATCTGAGAGAACATGCACAAGATGCAACAATGCACGCTGAAATTTTAGCTATACAAGAAGCAAATGCAAATCGCAAGAGTTGGCGATTGCCAGAAGCCCAGTTGTTTGTAACACTTGAACCGTGTCCAATGTGCAGTGGGGCAATCTTAAATTCAAGAATTAAAGAAGTTTATTATGGTGCTAAAGACCCTAAAGCTGGGGCAGTAGATTCATTAATAAATTTACTGGGCGATAGCCGGTTTAATCATCAAGCAACTGTTGAAAATGGAATATTAGAAGAAGAGTGTGCACAATTACTTAAGACCTTTTTCAAAAATATCAGGTTAAAAAGAAAAAAATGAAAGTAGAAACACTAGCATTTTTTTCTTTTTTCATGTATCATAGTATATGCCGCAAGGCCTTGGGACAATGTTGTCCTTGTGAACCGTGTCAGGTCCGGAAGGAAGCAGCACTAAGCTCGGTTCGGCATGTGTCTCAAGTTAATATGACATTCACCTCCTGACTGCCTTTTGGTCGGGAGTTTTTTTTAAATTGCAATGGATAGGAGTGTTAATATGGGATATCAGGCCCTATATCGAGTTTGGAGGCCGCAAAGATTCATTGATTTAGTTGGTCAAAAGATGATAACGCAAACTTTACAAAATGCAATTATAACTAAGCAGACAAGTCATGCCTACCTCTTTACGGGTCCTAGAGGGACAGGGAAAACATCTGCGGCTAAAATTTTTGCAAAAGCAATAAACTGTCCTAATGCTAATAATGGGGAGCCTTGTAATGAATGTGAGACTTGTTTAGCAATTACGGAAGGTCGGTTAAATGATGTTATCGAAATCGATGCTGCGTCTAATAATGGAGTTGACGAGATTCGAGATATTAGAGACAAGGTCAAGTATGCGCCAACGCAATCTGAATATAAGATATATATTATTGATGAGGTACATATGCTGTCTGCAGGGGCTTTTAATGCACTATTAAAAACTCTTGAAGAACCTCCAAGCAATGTTGTGTTCATTTTAGCAACAACTGAACCACATAAGATACCTGCAACAATAATATCAAGAACACAGAGATTTGATTTCAAAAGAATTAGTAATGCTGATATTATTGAAAGAATGCAATTTATTTTAGATGAAAAAAAAATTGTATATGAGAAATCAGCATTGAAAATAATAGCAAAGACATCAGCTGGTGGAATGCGAGATGCTTTAAGCATATTAGATCAGGTTCTTTCTTTTGGAAATGGCACCGTAACCTTGGATAATGCTTTGTTAGTGACTGGCACTGTAACGAGGGAAAAAATTAATTTTTATTTAGAAAACATTTTTAAAGGAGATACAGGCCAAGCCTTGCAAGTATTACAGCAAATCCTTAATGAAGGAAAGAATCCAAACCGTTTTGTAGAGGAAATAATCGATTTTTGTAGAGATTTATTATTATATAAGGCGTCTCCAACTATAATTGAGCAAGATGATTTGATGGATGTAGACGCAAAATTTAAAGATTTAGCAAATAATATCACAGTAGAGTCAATATATCAGGCAATTGAT
Organism: Liquorilactobacillus cacaonum DSM 21116; assembly: GCF_001436735.1. Lineage (GTDB taxonomy): Bacteria > Bacillota > Bacilli > Lactobacillales > Lactobacillaceae > Liquorilactobacillus > Liquorilactobacillus cacaonum. The sequence goes on along the minus strand of NZ_AYZE01000015.1, from coordinate 227,294 downwards.
ATATTGAATGAACAACAAGAAAATATGAGGTTTTCAGCACATTCAGATGTTTACATTGAGGTTTTGACAGTCAAATTGTCACAAATAACGAAAAAAGGAGAGTTAGTATCAGACGAGAGTTATACTGATTTTGAAGAAAAGGTTACAGATTTAAAAAAACAAGTTAATGAGCTAAAAAAAATTGTTATTGATTTACAAAAAGATAATAATAAAAAAACTTCTCGTGGCGAAGGCAGCAAACCTGCTAAAGTTTCAAAAAGAACTAGTGTAACAGTTGATCTAAAGAAAGTATATCCAATTCTCGCAGATGCTACTCGAGATACACTGACAGAATTGAAGGAAATTTGGCCTGATCTTATGAATATGTTGTCAATTACACAACGTGCTATTATGAATGTAAGTAATCCTGTGGCAGCAAGTGCCAAGGGTGTTATTGTAAGCTTTGATTATGATTTTTTGTTTGAAAAAGCAGAAGAAAATGAAGGATTAAAGAAGCAACTAACTGAAGGATTAGAAAGACTAGTTGGAAAAGATTATAAGATATTATTCATGCCAAAGGAAAAGTGGCCAGAGATTCGGAAAAATTACCTCAATGAACACAAAGAACTTGTTGAAAAAAAAGTTCATACAACAGATGAAAATAATAAGAAATTAAATGATAGTGATCCTCAAATTGAGGCTGCAAAGGGACTGTTTGGACAGGATTTTAATGAGATAGTAAAAATAAAGGAAGATTAAGGAGAAATTAACTATGATGCGTGGAATGGGAAATATGCAAGGTATGATGAAACAAATGCAAAAAATGCAAAAAAATATGAAAAAGGACCAAGAAGAACTTGAAAAGCAAGAATTCATAGGTAAATCAGCAAATGATTTAGTAGTAGTAACTTTTGATGGAAAAAAAGAAATGAAAGATATTCAAATTAAAAAAGAAGCTGTTGATCCTGAAGATATTGATATGTTACAAGATTTAGTAGTAATGGCAGTTAATGATGCAATTAATAAAATTGATAAGCAAACACAACAGACGATGGGTAAGTATACTCAAAATATTCCGGGATTTTAAAATAATAATTAGTCAAAGGAGAATATTGTTATGCAATATCCAGAACCAATTGCAAGACTAATTGATAGTTATTTAAAATTACCAGGAATTGGTGAAAAAACTGCTACAAGATTAGCCTTTTTTACAATTGATATGCAAGAAGAAGATGTTATAAATTTTTCGCATTCATTAGTGGATGCAAAAAAGAATTTACATTACTGTAGTATATGTGGAAATATAACAGAAAATGATCCTTGTATTATTTGTGCAGATAAACAACGTGATCGGACTAAGGTCATCGTTGTAGAGCAACCAAAGGATGTAATGTCACTAGAAAGAATGCGTGAATATCACGGGTTATATCATGTTTTGCATGGTGTTTTATCACCAATGGAAGGAAAAGGCCCAGAAGATATTAACATTACGAGCTTGGTTAAAAGACTCCAAAAAAATAGTGAATTAACAGAAGTGATTATTGCAACTAATGCCACTCCTGAAGGTGAAGCTACTGCTATGTATATTTCACGCTTAATTAAGCCAGCTAAAATAAAAGTGACAAGATTGGCGCATGGATTGGCAGTGGGTAGTGATATTGAATATGCTGATGAAATGACTCTTTTCAAGGCAATAGAGGGGCGCCAAGAAATATAGGGATACAGTGGTGAGGAGTGATCAAGGATGTTCGGCAAAAAAAAGCAAAAATTAAGAAATAAGTATGATGCATTGCTTCTCGATGCAATTGATTTAGCAGCTGCACAATGGGAACACGCAAAACAAACTCAAAGAAGTGTTAGAGAAGAAGATAGTGAATTAATTGCCCAAACAAAATTAGAAGGGGCAAAATATGCTTTTTTGTATGCGGAAGCACGAAGAAGAAAGGTTAGAGGACGTGTGCAGTCTTCGATAATTGAACATTAATTTTTTAGAAGAGATTGTTAGACAGCTAAGATATAGTAAAGTAAAATAGAACTATCAGTAAGTTAGTGAGGTCAATTGTGTGAGAGGAAAATTTGTAACTTTTGAGGGACCTGAAGGATCCGGGAAGACGAGCGTATTAAAGGCAATATCCAGTGAATTGCAACAAAGGGGTAATCAAGAATATATTTTGACTAGAGAACCTGGGGGGAATCGGATATCAGAGGCAATTCGTAATATAATATTAGACACCAGATTGACTGAAATGGATGCTAGAACAGAGGCACTATTATATGCTGCTGCTAGAAGACAACACCTAGTTGAAAGTGTTTTCCCTGCTCTTTCCAAAGGAAAACTAGTTTTATGTGATCGCTTTGTAGATAGTTCAGTTGTTTATCAGGGGGCTGGCAGAGGATTAGGGGAACAAGAAATCTTACAAATGAACCAATTTGCTACTGAGGGGTTAATACCTGATGTTACGTTTTACTTTGATTTGTTACCAGAAGTTGGTTTAACTAGAATAAATGAGCACAGGCAAAATGAAATAAACAGATTAGATCAAGAATCTTTGGCTTTCCATAACAAGGTGCATGAAGCATATTTAGAACTAGCAAAAGAAAATCCTACACGAATTATTTTAATTGATGCGACACAAACATTAAAAAAAGTTATTGACCAAACAATTGAGCAATTAAAAACTAAATTACCAGACTTTTTTAATTAAGGATTCAAAGATGGAGGAAAATAAAATGAAAATGATTATTGCAATTGTTCAAGACAAAGATAGTAATCGGCTAAGTAATTTGTTTATTGAATCAAATATTCGTGCAACAAAATTGTCAACAACTGGCGGTTTTCTAAAATCAGGTAATACAACTTTTATGATCGGTATTGAAGAAGAACGAATTGATGATGTTTTGGAATTAATCAAAGAGACATCAAGAACGCGCAAGCAGTTTATGACGCCGCCTATTAATTTAGATGCTTCAATGGATTCATCTGCAGCTTATCCAGTAGAAGTTCAAGTTGGGGGAGCAACAGTTTTTGTGTTACCAATAGATTCGTTCCAACAATTTTAGGAGTACTATTCATGGAAGAAAAATTTGATATTTGTGAGCAGCAGCAAAAACTTACTGATTACTTTGGTACATTAATAAAGCAAAAGCACTTGGCACATGCATATCTATTGGCTGGGCCAAAGGGAATTGGAAAATTTGAATTGGCTAGATGGATTGCCCAAGGAATTTTTTGTCAAAATAGAATTGATGGTAAACCATGTTTAAATTGTTCAGAATGTCGAAGAATAGCTACTGGCAATCATCCGGATATTGTCCATACAGTTCCTGAAGGATTATCAATAAAAGTCGAACAAATTCGCTTTTTAAAGTCAGAATTTAGCAAGAGTGGTATAGAGAGTAGCCAAAAGGTTTTTATTATTGAAAATGCAGATAAAATGACAGCAAGTGCTGCTAATAGTTTGTTGAAATTTTTAGAAGAACCAAGTGGAAATGTTGTTGCATTTTTATTAACTGATACGTTAGCAAAAATATTACCAACAATTATTTCAAGATGTCAGGTTTTTGAATTGGCTAAAAATTCTAGTAAATATACGATAGGTACACTGGAAAAATTAGGATTTTCCACTGAAAAGGCACTAATTTTGAGTAGTCTAACAGAAAGTACAGAGGAAGCAAAGTTGCTTGCGGAAAACGATAATTTTGATAAAATTCTGCAAAATACTTGTATATGGTATTTACATGTTTTGCAAGGAGATTTACGAAGTTTCGTGGAAATTCAAACAGCTTTATTACCGTTGATTGCTAATAAAGAAGACGAGATAGTTTTGTTGGATTTGATAGCTTTACTTGTAAAAAATTCAATTTCAATATATTACAATGTACAGAAAAATATATTTGTCAAAATACAACCAGAATTTGCTGAACTGATAAGAAAGTTGAATGAAAAGAAAATTACAAAAGCTGTTGAATTAGTATTAAATACAAGAAAGACTTTGGCAATTAATGTTTCATTTCAAAACGTTTTAGAGGCATTGACAATTAATTTAAGACAGTGCTATTACGCATAGGTGAAGGTGGTTTTTTTGAATAAGCGAGAATTATATGATGGATTCTCCGATTTAGGTGCAAAAGCAAAAAAAATGATTGAAGAAATTGAACTCATAAAAGCAGAGATGACAAAAGTCATTGAGAAAAATGCAGAATTAGAGATTGAAAATCAACATTTAAGAACCCATCTAAAGGAATTAGAAGAACAAAAGCACTTTGACGAACAAGGTGGCTTATCCAAATCAAGAAAAAATTTGGAAATGTTGTATGAGGAAGGGTTCCATGTGTGCAATGTTGATAATATGTATGGAACTAGAAGAATCAATGATGAACCGTGTGTTTTTTGTCAAGATGTTATTTATGGGGAGAGAAGGCAATGACACTATCAAAAATGAGTAGCTACCATCAAGAAAGTGGAATTGGGGCTCTTTATTTGGTTCCCACACCGATTGGCAATTTAGGTGATATGACTTATCGAGCTGTTGATGTCTTGAAAGAAGTAGATTTAATTGCTGCTGAGGACACACGTAATACGCAGAAATTATTGAACCATTTCGAGATAAAGACTTCACAAATTAGTTTCCACGAACATAATACTCAAGAGAGAATACCTCAATTGATAGATAAGCTAACAAATGGAATAAATATTGCACAAGTGAGTGATGCGGGGACCCCTTCAATTAGTGATCCAGGGCATGAACTGGTAGTTGCTTGTATTAATGCAGGTATTGCTGTTATCCCTCTACCAGGAGCAAATGCAGGGTTAAGTGCACTTATTGCATCAGGATTATCTCCACAACCATTTTTATTTGTAGGGTTTATTTCCAGGCGAAAAAAAGAAAAAGAATTGCAACTACAGGTTCTTGCAAAAAAGAAAGAAACTTTAATTTTTTATGAAGCACCACATAGGCTAAAAAAAACGTTAGAGTCACTGTCGCTTTTTTTGGGGAAAGAAAGAAAAGTTGTACTATGTAGAGAACTCACGAAGAAATTTGAAGAATTTATCAGAGGATCAATCGATGAAGCAATTACTTGGGCAAGAAATGAACAAGTACGTGGGGAATTCTGCATTATAGTTGAAGGAAATTCAATAGTACTAGAGGAAAAAAGTGAGCAAATAAGTGAATCTTCAATAGAAAGTCAAGTAAAACTATTAATTGAGGAACAGAATTATCGTACGAATGATGCAATAAAAGATGTAGCAAAAAAAAATAAGTTAAAGAAGCAGATTGTATATAACATATACCACCATATTGAATCTTAAAAGAAAGATGGCGATTTTTTGAAGGATAATATTTTTGGTGAATCTCACAAGGTCTTGTTCTACGAAACAGATCGCACAAAACAGACGACAATAGGTATGTTAATCAATATTTTAATGTTAGCATCACAAAATCAAAGCATTTATTTAGGGCTTACAGAAGAAAAAATAAATGATAAAGGTTACGGTTGGGTAATTACTCAACATATTCTAACTGTTGAAAGATTGCCTATCTTTGGAGAAAATATTAGAGTTTATACCAAAGCGAAGTCATATAATCGTTATTTTTGTTATCGTGATTTTTGGATTGAAGATGGTAATGGAACGATAATTACTAGAATGCATAGTGTGTTTGTTCTAATGGACCATAAGAAAAGAAAGATTGCAAGATTACTTCCAGAACTGGTTGAACCATATGGTGGAGAGTACACTAATAAAATTGAACGTTTAGCCAACCCATTGACTGAAAGTAATGCACAATATGTTTCTGAAAAGACATATCGTGTTCGTTTTATGGATATTGATTCAAATCAACACGTTAATAATGTTCATTACTTTGACTGGATGATTGATGGATTAACTGAAGATTTTTTACTAACCCATGATTTGACGGAGATGAATATAAAGTATAAAAAAGAAATACATTATGGTGAAACGGTTGATAGTGAGACAAGTATTTCTGAAAATAAATTAGTAACATATCATAAAATAAGTGCAGAAAATGAAGAAAGTTGCTACGCAAGTTGTACATGGAAAAGCAGATAATTTTAACTAATTGAATTATTTTTTTATTCAAAAAAAGCCTAAGTCACTTCAATGTTTAGGCTTTTTTGATGGAATAGGTTAAATTTTAATAATATATTAAAGTGAAAATCTCTATGAAACAGCGTCACTTAAAAAATCTTTTAACGAATTTCCTGAAAGGCCATCACTCAATCCGACAAGTAACTTAATCCTAGCCTTTTGACCATTCAGCCCATGGCAAAAAATTACACCCATATGGCTTAGTTGAATACCGCCACCGTCATATGAGTAAACTTCTTGTGCTATTCCGTTAAAACAACGAGAAACTAAAACTACAGGAATTTGACGATTAAGTAATTTTTTAAGAATTGGTAAGATCCGAGGTGGAAGGTTTCCTGCTCCTAGTGCTTCAATTACAATCCCATTTGTTTGGTCATTATCCATGAATTCTAATATTTCTGGATCCATTCCTGCATAAGCTTTTACTAAGTACACATGGCTCACAAGATTTTTAATAGGATGGTAGTTGGTTAGCAATAATTGCTCATAAAATAAAATTCGATCTTTTGTTACGAGGCCAATTGGACCAAAAGTGGGGGTGCGAAAGGTTGCAACATTTGTAGTATGAGTTTTTGTAACGTAACGAGCGGTGTGAATTTCATCATTCATAACTACAAGAACGCCCTTATTTTTTGCAGAATCACTAGCAGCTGTTTGGATTGCTGTTTGAAAATTATGAAGACCATCAGAGCCAATTTCATTAGCTGAACGCATTGCACCTGTGACTACCACAGGAAAATCATTTTGGATGGTTAAATCAAGAAAATAAGCTGTTTCTTCTAAAGTATCAGTTCCATGTGTTATAACAACACCATCAATATTTTCTGAGATGGCTTTTAATATACGTTTTTGGATTAAAAGCATTTCTTCTGGTCCGATGTGTGGAGAAGGTAGATTAAAGATATCCTCCGTGATTAAGTTTAATTTATCAACAAAGGGATTTTCAAACATATCTAAGGGATTTATATTATTAGGTGCAACACCACCATCAATATTTTTTGACATTGCGATTGTCCCGCCCGTATGTAGTATAAGGATTGTTTTCATAAGCAAAATCTCCATTTTATTAATTTATTTTATTATAAACAGTTAGTAAAGCAATTACTAGACAATAAGTAGGTTGTTAGTACAATATGAAAATGTCAAGAATGTGAATATCTGTTAAGATTAGTGTATCAATATTTTGGGAGGATAAAAAATGCAATTTAATATGGGAACATTAATGGTTATTACTTCATGGCTCGCACTAGCTATTATGGGTGGAGTACTAGTGATAAGCCTTAAAAAAAATAAATTTCGCTTATTAAATGGAATTCTAGGTAATATGTTCCTAATTATTTCAGGTATTACCGTTGTTTTAACTGTCATGTATAGTCAGGTAGTCTGGCTAGAGTATGGCATTTTAATTCTAGCTATAATTATTTTGATTCCGGTATTAATAACATATTTGTCGCTAGGTTTTTTACTACTTTGGAATGCTATAATTGTTTGGCGCAAAGAAAGTCATACATTAGGGAATATGCTTACTCTTTTTTTAGGAATACTAGTTATTATTAGTCCCCTGATTTTTAGAGGGATTCGAGCAATTTTACCTGGTCCAATTGCGGAAACAATTATTAGTTCAGCATTACTGGTTGTAATGTATTGTATTTTTTGGCTTCTTAGCTTTATTACCTCTTTTTTAATAACAAGGCTTCTACCACCAAAATTAGACAAAAAATATATAATTGTTTTAGGTGCTGGACTACTTGATGGTAAAAGAGTCTCACCATTATTAGCCTCGAGAATTATGAAAGCAAAAGAATTTTGTGAGCAGCAACTCAAAAAAAGTAGTATCAAACCAATAATAATATTTTCGGGTGGACAAGGTAGTGATGAAAAAGTTCCTGAGGGAATAGCTATGAAAGAGTATGCAATAGAGCACGGTATGCAAGACTTGGAACTGATAGCGGAAATAAATTCAAAAAATACATATCAGAATATGTTGTTTTCAAAAAAAATAATTGAGGCTAAGGGTCTTCCATTAGATTCAGGTATTTTTTCAACCAGTGACTATCATACTTTTAGAGCGGCTGGTTATGCTAGATATGTCGGATTAAACATTGATGGAATTGGTGCAAAAACGAGTAAATTTTTTATACCAAATGCATTTATTAGAGAATACATTGCGATTTTGATGCAACATAAACTATTTCATTTGGTAACGCTTGTAGTATTACTATTTGCAAACATTGGACTGGCAGTACTGGATGCAATTATTAATTAAATGATTAAAAACATATATTCGAAATACATAAATATAGGAGCTAGATCAAAAGTTAAATTGATCTAACTCCTTATTTTGTAAATGATTTATAAAGAAAGATAGTCAAAGCAATTAAAGAACAATTGATTTGAGTTGCTTTCGAATAACCTCAGTATTCTCATCAACAGTCCAGAAGATTAAGAGATCATTACTTTCAATAATTAAATCACCGCGTCCAAGAAGTTCATCTCCATTACGTTGAATTCTTGTTAAAATAACATTTTTTGGCCAAGGAATTGCACGAATTTCCTGTCCAACAATTGAACTTAGAACAGGAACTTTGAAATCCACACGAGTTAGTTTCTTGGGATGTTGTGAGAGTTTTTTAAAAGTTATCATTCTGCTTGAGAGTGATTCATAGATTGGTTCGCCGCCAAGAAAATCTACAACTATGTAAGCAATTAATGCAACTAGAGCTAAGGGCATTAGATGTGACAACGAACCAACCATTTCTGTGACTAGAATAATTGCAGTAAAAGGCGCCTTACTTATACAGGCAAAGTAACCTGCTAATGAAAAAATAATAATATTTGGTAGATAAACAGGAGGCAAAAGATGTAAATCAACTCCCAATTTCCCAATAAAAACTCCAATGATTGCACCTAGAGTAAGAATGGGCAAGAATATTCCCCCGGGAGCACCTGAACCAAAAGAAAGCCAAGAAAATCCAAAACGAATAACAAAGATTCCAAAAATAATAGCAAGAGAAGGAGCGTGAACAGCTAGGGAATCAATCAAAATACTACCTCCGCCTAACAAGTTAGGCAAATAGATACCTATAGGTAAAATCCCCACAAACATGATAATGGTTTGCCATTTTCGAGGTATTTTTTGAAGATAACGATATAATAAATAGGTTTTTAGCGTTGCAACTTGATAAAAACGTCCAAGTAATCCAAGTATTACTCCGAGTAGCAATAATATCCAATAATAACGTAAAGGAAAGGTTGCTGTATAATGGATGCTAAGAACAGGTTTTAAGCCAAAAAAATAACTAGTGATTAGATCAGACATTAAAGCAGCACTAAGTGATTGTAACCATAGAAGTGTTGAAAAACTATGTGACACTTCCTCTAAAATAAATAGTGTTCCAGCTAGTGGAGCACCAAATGCTGAAGATAAGCCAGCAGCAGCTCCAGATGCAACTAAAAGGCGCCAATCGTTTTTATTAAGGGATAGTTTTTCTGCGAATATTTGACCAACTGCAGCTCCTAGTTGAACTGATGGGCCCTCACGACCAAGGAATCCACCAGTACCGATTGCTAAAATCCCTGCTATAAATTTACCGTATAAAACTGAATATGGACTGATTGAAAGTTGATTTGTCAGCTGTAATTCAACTTCAGGAATACCTGATCCCATGATGTGAGGTTGTTTTTTTATGAAAAAGCCAATAATGACAGACAATAAAACTAATAAAAATGTAATTAAAAGAAAATTGAAAAAGCCTTCGCCTGCAAAATTATAAATTTTTTTGAAAAAGAATAACATTTTTTCAATGGAAAAACGAAAAGAACTTACAACAATTCCAACAATAATACCAACAATAGCACCTCTAATAATGGCTTGTAATCTAATCAAAACACAAACTCCTTCTCGTAAATAAAAAATATCATCAATTATTATTCAAACACTGAAAATAACAGATTACAAGATAAATTTTAAATAACTGGTATAAAATTTTGATGGATAAAAAAATTAATCATGTTCCTTTAATAATTGAAGCAACATCAACTAATTGAAAAGCTGAAAAGTTATCAAATGAAATAATTAATTGAAGTAGTTACTTGATGATGCACAAAAAGTTGCTTTTTATCTAATTGGGATGCCCATTCAATCTCAGCTAGTGTTTTAAAACTGTTCATAGCAATTGAAAACCATGATAACTAGCAATGGGGTAATAGAAGTTAACATGAACGATTTTTGCTTTTTCTGATATGTGTCTTATCTCTCCCCCAATCTTGCCTGTGTAATCATCATTGTCTATCAATATAATATTTTTTTAAAATGACGATCTTTAAAATAATGTTTCACCACAGCTAACCTGTTTTAGGTTTAGTAAAATCAAAACAAGTTAAATTCAAATTTTTTGGCTGTTTAATATGGAAAAAACGCCAATGTAACATGTTAATTGCGTTACATTCACGATTTTTATGCTAACTTAAAAATTAAGGAGGACTATTAAATTGCAATTTGCTAATGTATTACGAAAAAAAAGAAAAGAGCTTCACTTAACTCAACAACAAGTGGCGGATCAATTACATGTTACTCGTCAAACACTATCACGCTGGGAAAACAATCTAAGTTATCCTAATTTAGATACATTAGTAAATTTAAGTGAATTTTTAGGAATTCCTCTAGATATTTTACTTAAAGGAGCTGGAAATCCAATGGTTAACAAAATTAGTCAAGATGTACGGGACAAAAGCAAATATAAACGATTTTTGCTAGTTGTTTTAGCAATTTTTGTTCTTATCTTTTTATGGTTAAGTGTATTGGGATACGGGCGTGCTACGCAAAATGAATGGATTGATCGTGCTAATCCTTTTTTGAGAATTGAGTATGGCTATGCAGTTCTTCCTAATAAGGTACCAGAAAAGAAAGGAAAAGTGACTATCGTTAATAGTAACAGTAAACGAGTTGATGCGTTCGTTTCTGACGATCCTTTTGGTAGTGGAAGTTGGTTAAAATTTTATACGGGACAATATAATGCTAAGCATCGCTGGGCATTGATTGCTCATAAAGGATCCTATGTTTCGAATATTCGTCTTGTTTCTCGCAGGCAGATTCCCATAGTGATGCGTGAACAAGCTGGTAATCAGTATGTTTCTTATGATGCTCATGCAGAAAAAAGGATTACAAAACGATTTCCATGGTGGCCGTTTAATTAAGAAAATTAGATTTCTAGTGCTAATGCTTCATAATTATTGGGTAATCAACATAAAGAGTGAAGTAGCTAAGCTAAAAACTATTTAGGGTCTATAATTTACGAAACAGCTCTTGAAAAATACATTAAAACATCGCCCAATATCTATATTAGAGATGTTGGGCGATGTTTTTTTAACGATGCACCAGAACTAAATGAATTATTTACTAGAATTTATTAACCAAAAGATTAATATTCCTAGCACAGAAAGTGTAGCAACAAAGGGAATGAAAAAAGTTATTAAAAGAGCAATTAAACCAAACAGAACCACCCAAAAACGAGGCTTATTTTCTGTGTAACATTCTTGCTTTTTATCATCTGGAACTCTCTTAAGTGCGACACGTCCCAATGTATATAGCCCCAAAACAGATAAAGTATAGATTGCTAAATAGCACACACTTGGAGCAACAGAGTCGATATTTTCGCCCTGCCAATTCGTTACCAGAGGAAGTAAACTTATGGGTAATAATAGAGCAATATTAGTCCATAAAAGCGTTCGATCAACTTTTTTAATTGGTGAAATGATCATATGATGGCTAATCCAGAAACTGGCAACAAATAGATAACTTAAAATATATGAGAAGATAGTTTCATAAAAAGATGATTTAATTAGTTCATTCCATGAGGCTGTTTCTGGGGTTTTTAATTCCAAGACCATGATAGTTATTATAATAGCAAAAACGCCATCACTAAAAGCTTCTAATCTGCTTTTTGACATAATAAATTCCTTTCAAAAAGATTAATTAATTAACTAACTACTACATATCAATTGTTTTTTAATGTTGTCGACGTCTAAATTTTACCAAAAAAACTTCTATTACAAAGCTTTTTTAGAACCTAATTTTTATTAAGTTACAACAAATGCAAGTTAAATTTACAAATAAAAAAAAACAGAAGTGAGTTAACTTCCGATTCTAAATAATTTTAACTATCAATAAGATTTGATAAGGTTTAATTAAACTCCAACTTTGTACCAGAGTCTTATAAATCAACTCATTTATTATTATGCTATTCTTTCTTTGATACTATTAATAATATAGTAATGTTTTGCAAGCCTAGAGTTAGATTAGTGTTCTTTTAGCAAGAATTTCAACCATTAGCTACGGTAAATCGAGTTTGATTATGATTATTATTTTTTATTTCTTCAATCACTTTAAATGCCATTGTATCTGCAGTAGTTACTGATACATTTTGCTCATTTACTAGTAAAACATCATTGCCAACTAAAATGTTATCGGCTTTTTTACCGGGTATGTAATTGCTCCCAGGTGATACACCGAACCAATTAACATTCTTAACATGACGTAAAAATTCTAATTCGTATACTTGATTTTCAGGTGTTGCACGCCAAGGCTTAGTGCTTTCATCTGAAGCAATTAAATCATTTGTGAGTTGTGTTTTTGATTCATCAGTGTACAAACTGCCAGCACCTAAGATAAAACCAATTCTAATTGTGGTATTACGTAATAACGCAATTAGGTGTGCAGCTAAATCAATTTGCAAATATGCTTGATCTGGTGAAGTAGCAAAAGCATCAATAATAACATCGATACCTTCAAAGTCTGTCTTGACTAAATCAAAGGCATCTTTGTTAAAAACTTCAATTCCAGAAAATTCACTCTTTAATGCATTTAGTTTTTCTTTATTACGTCCGTTTGCAACAACTGAAAAACCATTTGAAAGTGCTTCGGCCACTAATGACTTGCCAGTCATCCCAGTTGCACCAATAATTAATATTTTTGTCATAATTATATTATCCTTTTAATTTAGTAAGTTCATTATAGTAAAATGGTTTACTAAATACAAACGATAGGCTCTTATTTCGAGATTTAGGGTAAATAAATGTCCAGCTCTAAAAAATCACTGGAAAAGCCTTGTGGACATTAGAAGTAGCACTTAGGAACATGATAAAATACCTTGCAAAAGCTACTATAGCGGTTAACCATAAGAACTTAATTACATGAGGCAATAATTAAAAGCAATATTTAAAAAACCATACTATTTCAACATAATATTGAAATAGTATGGTTTTTTAAAATTAAATATTCTTATAAGCTACGCCGGTTAGTTTGTTGACATCCTTAAAGCATTCTCTAAACGATTTTTCAAGTAAATCAGGGGTGACATTTTTTTCATAAAAATGCGCGAACGTAAATTGCATGAAAGGAAGGTAGAAACAGCATCCAATAGTACCGACAATAGGCCCACCATAAATCATAATAGGTTCCCAGATATAAAAGCCAAAGTAAGTAACGGTACTCCAAATGCCAATCCAAATTGCCAATGGAATAACTAGACCTATTAATAAAAGAAGATATTTAAACTTGAGGTCCCTTATGAAACGTTTGCTTGCCTTTAATGCAAAGCGTTGCGATTGACCCAAAAAACTGGCTTGATTTTCACGATATAAAAACAATGATTGAGAATAAGTGATACCTTTCCAGAGAAGTACTACAAAAGTTAAAAATTGCAATATATAGGTAATAATTGTTAATTTACTTGTGAACACATGAATCACTATGAGTGGCAGTAACCATAGAAAAATAAATAAAGATAGGTACAAGAATAAGCGGAGTATTTGATTTTTATTCAATTGCTTGAATTTTGTGAAAACTCTTGAAAAAGTAACTTTTGCTAGTTCATTTTTCAAAGTATCTTGAATAGCGAATTGAATAGTGGACCGAACAAAGAAAGCAGCAATCGATATAATGAAAAACAAAAGAATACTACTAAGTATTTCTAAAAGACTTATAAATATCAAATAAGTTGATTGCCCATATAATAAATACGTAATGCTAGTAGAAATTGATGAAACGCCAACTGCCAACAATTCGTAATCGAATAAGAACAAAATGCCAGCTACAATTACTAGGAGTACATACATTATGCCACCTAAGAGCCAGTTGTTTTTGAAAATAGTCTTATTTTCATCGAAATAGGACTTTATTGAAGCTAAAGAAAATTTTTCCACAATATGTAACCTCGTCTCGTATAATATTAATCTTAATAAGATGATGGTAGCATGAATTAAGGGCTAAAAGTGAAAATAGAGAAAATATTCCAAAAGATATTACATGAATTTCACAAAAAAAACGATTTTAAAAATTAGTCGATGCTGGTCAGATTTCTAAATGAAACCAAGATTGGATTGTTAAATCTATGAGAGCTTTAACAATAACCAGTCTCTAATTTCATTGATAATTGAATCTTGATACCATTCAGCTGTGCCATGGCCCGCACCATTTACAGTAATATATGAGGCATCTACATTTTTTTTGTAAAGTGCTTCATACATGTGCTGAGATTGTTCAGGTGAGACTAAGGTGTCGGCACTTCCGTGTAAAAGTAAAAAAGGAGGTAGATTATTTGTTACATAACTTGTTGGACTTGCTTTTTTTGCTTTTTCTGGGGAATCATTAATGGTCAAAGAACTATTTTGAGCACCAATTCCATGTATAAGTAAAGCCTCAGGAGAAGAAGTTCCCTTATGAAAAACGGGAGGATTTTTAGTACCCCCAATTGTTGATAAATCAGAAATACCATATAGTGAAACAACGGCAGCAACTTTACTGATTTCAGCAGTTGTTTCAGTTGGAAGAAAATGTGTTGAATTACTTGTAACTCCCATTAATTGGGCTAAGTAGCCACCTGCTGAATCTCCAATTACTGCAATTTTGTTGGTATCAATATGGTAATTAGCACTGTTGTTTTTTAAATATACAAGTGCTTTTTTTGCATCCTCAATTAAACATGGAAACTTATCGGGAATGTGTCGATATTGAGCTGAAGCAACTACCATTCCAGCTTTTGCTAACGCAAGACGTAGTTGAATAAATTTGTGGTAATTAGATGTAGTAAAACCACCTCCAGGAAAGTACAAAATTGCTGGTTTGAGGTTATCTGTTCTAGGTACCAACAGCGACATTTTTAATTCGCGAGTATTCCAGCTTTCTTTTATTTGGGAATAGACAATATCCTCATATTCATCGACTTGGGGTGATGTAATTTTGATAGTTTGCTCGTTTGGATTCATATATTGTTCCTCCTGTATTTAATAGTGGTAATGATAAGCAAATACTTTACTATTACTATTATAGAATATTTTTATACAATGTTAGCAATTTAGTTGGGAAAATAAAAAAATTAACAACATATGTTTTAATATGATACACTGTTAAAGTACGTAAAGTACAAATTTCGGGGTAGAGAATAAAGCGTTAAGTGCTAAAAGGACGGAATGTGTCTTTTAGACGAAAGGTTTTTACCTGCGGTTTTATTTTCGCATTCGCCGCATTTTTTGTGGCAACTCCAAAGAGGAGATGTCTTATATGAATAGTAGTTTTGTTTCGCGTTTGTCGACTCGCAATCTTGTATTAATGGCACTTTTAGTTGCCTTAAATATTGTAGTCGCAAAGTTTTTGTCGTTTGGAATCTGGTCTGTTAGGATTAGTTTCACGTTTGTAATTGTTTTTTTTATGTCTTATTGGTTTGGTCCCCTTCTAGGGGGGATTGGCGCTGCATGTGCTGACATTTTAGGTACTCTGATTTTTGGGGGACTTGGGGGATATTTTGTAGGATTTACAATTTCAGCATTTGCAGGTGCGTTTGTATATGGTGTTTTATTTTACCAAAAAGATATTACGGTTACACGAATAGTAATAGCGGTGTTGGTGAATATTTTTTTGGTAGATGCGCTAATGAATACGTATTGGGTTGCAATATTATACCATGCAAATTTTCTAACAATTTTTCCAATGAGATTTATCAAGGAATTATTAATGGTTCCAGTCCAGATAATTCTTTTGTATTTAGCAAGTAAAAATAAGTCCCTAATGCTACTTGCCAAAAGAATCGAGTAGGTTTAATTAAATTTCTTAAAATTAGGAAAGTTAATATTACAATAGTGGAAACGGTGAAGAGTGTGGACTAAAGTACCTTCATCGTTTTTTTAGTGTTTATTCTTAAAAAAATATTACAATAATTAAAAAATAGGAATACTAGTTTGTTTATAGTAAATTTGTGTTAATATTATCCATAGAATTTAGTTATGGGAGCGGAGCGAAAACATAAAATGAATATATTGGCGATAGATACGTCAAATGAAACTTTGAGTATTGCAATATTAAAAAATAAAAACTTGGTAGCAACAATTACTACAAATCAGTCTAAGAATCATAGTGTAACTTTAATGCCTCAAATTGCCAATTTATTAAAACAGGTAAACATGAGTATTACAGAGATTGATCGCTTTGTTGTTGCAAAAGGGCCAGGATCGTATACTGGTTTACGAATAGGAGTTACAACAGCGAAGACTTTTGCATATACGCTTTCAAAAGAATTAGTTGGTGTTTCTAGCCTTGCTGTTTTGGCTGCACCAATTAATGAAGTTAATACAGTAATCATTCCGATTTTTGATGCAAGACGGGATAATGTTTTTGCAGGAGCGTATCTCAGAGAAAATAATCAGCTTAAAAATGTAATAGTAGATCAACATATTCCGTTAGAAAAGTTACTTGAAAAGTTGTCTGACTATAAGCGATTATTTTTTGTAGGAGTAGATAGTCATAAATTTGCTGAAAGAATAAAAATTGTCCTTAAAGATAAAGAAATTCAGTTTTCTGCCAATGAGCTTGATTATCCACAAGCATATTATTTGGGCATAATGGGACTCGCTCAAGAACCTGTTGATATCCATAGTTTTGTTCCAAAATATCTGAGATTAACACAAGCTGAAAGTCAATGGCTAGAAAAAAATCAGGAGAGTAATGATGAGTCGCTTGTTGAAAAAATTTAACAAATTACTGGATTATTGTTTTAATCATTTTGAAGATACTTCACTAGCTTTTGACAACAAACGGATTATTATAAGTAATCGTGAATTTCTACTATGCAGAGCGTTGGTACCTGATGTTGCTGAAATGACTCAATTACAAAAATTAGTGTATCTAGAAGATAATTCATGGGATGAAGAAATTTTTGAAAGTGAGTTACGTAATGAAAAAAGCAAACTTTATTTAATTATGCGACAAAATGATCAACTTGTTGCATTTATTGGAGCGTCTTTCAATCAAAATACGCGAGATGCACATATTTCTAATGTGGCAGTGAAACCAGATTTTCAAGACCATGGATTGGGAAAGTTTTTAATTGAAACGATGATTACTTGTGCAAGGTACAATAATTATAGTTCGTTGTCCTTAGAAACAAGGTTAAGTAATATTAGGGCGCAAAAGCTTTATAGTATAATTGGGTTTAAGAATATTGGTATAAAGAAAGCATATTATCAATCAAATCATGAAGATGCAGTCAATATGAAATTATTAATAAAAAATGAGAAGGAATTAGTGAATGGGTAATGGTGAGAAAAAAAGAGAATTAATTTTGGCATTTGAATCTAGTTGTGATGAGACAAGTGTTGCAGTTATTGAAGATGGCAATAAAATTTTGTCGAATGTTGTTGCAACACAAGTTAAGAGCCATAAAAGATTCGGGGGGGTCGTACCAGAAGTTGCAAGCCGACACCATATTGAACAAGTAACGCTATGTTTAGCTGATGCAATGGAAGAAGCTAAAGTGACATACAATGACCTTAGTGCTGTTGCAGTAACATATGGTCCTGGTTTGGTGGGGGCTTTATTGGTAGGAGTCGCTAGTGCTAAAGTTGTCGCATATGCACACAATTTACCCTTAATTCCCGTTAATCACATGGCAGGACATATCTATGCTGCAAGGTTTAAAAGTGAGATTAAGTTTCCGGCAATTGCTTTATTAGTTTCAGGTGGGCATACTGAACTTGTTTACATGGCAAGAGAAAATAGTTATCAAATTATTGGCGAAACTCGAGACGATGCTGCTGGAGAAGCTTATGACAAGATAGGGCGAGTATTAGGGCTAAAGTATCCTGCTGGGAAAAATATTGATGAGATGGCACATGAAGGCGCGGATACATTTGCATTTCCACGGGCAATGATGAAAGAAGAAAACTTTGATTTTAGTTTTAGTGGCCTTAAAAGTGCTTTTATCAATACTGTACATCATGCCGAACAAGTTAATGAGAAACTTAATGTTAATGACTTGGCTGCAAGTTTTCAACAAAGTGTAGTGGATGTTTTGGTTTACAAAACAGAACGTGCACTTAATGACTTTTCTGTTAAGCAGTTGATTCTAGCTGGTGGTGTTGCTGCTAATCAAGGATTAAGAGACGGATTAGATGAATTGATAGGTAAATATTCAGGAATTGAATTGCTAAAAGCTCCATTGAATTTATGTGGAGATAATGCGGCGATGATTGGTGCTGCTGGATTTGTAGCTTGGAAAAATGGCGAGAGTGCAGATTTATCATTAAATGCGGATCCTAGCTTAGAATTTGAGTGGATTTAAGAATACAGAAGAGAAAAATGAAATTAGATGGAAAAAACAAGAGGCTGGGAAGTTATTATTCCCGAGCCTCTTGTTTTATATATGTTACTAGTTTAGATATTCAAGCTCCATACTTTTTTTCTCCCAAGAGTCCTCTAAGACAGAAATCTTACCTTGGATAGTTTTTAAAGATGTCTGTAATTCGGTACTTTTTTCTAAATTAGTATAAATATCTGGAATTATCATTTGTTTTTGAATTTCTTCTTCTTGTGTACTAAGATTTTCAAGCTGATTTTCAATTTCCACAATTTCACGCTGTAATTTTCTTTTTTTTCGTTGTTGATCTTTATTTAATTGATAGTCCGTTTTTTCTGCCATTTTGACGACGGTGAGTTCATTTTGATTATTTTCTTGTGCAAGTAAAAGTTGCTCTTCTTTTTTGTCAATATAATAGTCATAATCACCTAAATAAAGTTGACTACCATGCTCAGATATTTCAAGAACACTAGTTGCTACTTTATTGATAAAGTAGCGATCATGCGAGATGAATAAGACAGTTCCATCGAATTCTAGTAGTGCTGTTTCAAGTACTTCTTTGCTATCTATATCTAAATGATTAGTTGGTTCATCAAAAATCAAAAAATTATCATGATTAAAGGCAAGTTTAGTTAGTAATAAACGAGCTTTTTCTCCACCAGAAAGGTTGTGTACAGTTTTTTTAACATCTTCACCAGAAAAGAGAAAACTACCTAAGATAGATCTAATATCTTTTTCGGCTGTAGTAGGATGCTCATCCCAAAGTTCATTCAAAACTGATTTATTCGGATGCAGATTTTTAAATTCTTGATCATAATAGCCAGTCTTAACGTTTGCTCCAAATGAATATTTGCCATCAAGTAGAGGAATCTTACCAAGGATGCTTTTCAGCAATGTTGATTTACCAACTCCATTACTACCGACAACCGCCATCATTTGTTGTTTTCTAAGATCAATGTTAATGGGGCCAGATATTTTTGTGTTATATCCAATAAAGGCGTCACTTACGCGCAAAACAATATTGCCACTTTGTTGATTTGAACTGAAATGAAAATGAGGACCTTGTTGTTTACCAATTGGACGAGCAATACGATTAATTTTCTCCAGCTGTTTTCTTCTACTTTGTGCTCTTTTAGTCGTAGATGCTCGTACAATATTACGTGAAACAAAATCTTCAAGCTTTTCAATTTTTTCTTGTTGTTTTTCGAATTGCTTTACTTCATGTTGAAATCGGATATTTTTTTCTTCAATATAAAATGAGTAATTTCCTTGATAGTGTTCCGTTCCATTTGGTGTTAACTCGTAGATTTCGTTAGCGACTTTATCAAGAAAATAACGATCATGAGAAATTATCAAGAGTGCACCAGAATAAGATTGGAGGTAATTTTCTAACCAACTTAATGTTTGTATATCCAGATGATTAGTAGGTTCATCAAGAATTAGTAAATCATTTTTTTCTAGTAGCAATTTAGCAAGAGCTAGTCTAGTTTTTTGACCACCAGAAAGTGTGTTAATAAGAGTATTGTAGTCTTGTTGATAGAATTTGAAGCCATGAAGCACAGCCCGAATTTCAGATTCGTAGCCATAGCCATTGGCTTCTCTAAAATTATGTAATAATTGGTCATAATTATTTAATAAAGTCTCATATTTTTGCTGTGAAGTATCAAAATTATGAAAACTAGCAATTTCATTTTCAAGAGAGTGTAAATTAGCTTCCATGGTCTTTAAATTTTCAAAAATGGTAAGCATCTCATCATAAATACTATTAGAAGAATTAAGACCGTTATCTTGGGCGAGATAACCAATTGTTAGATTTTTATTTTTAGTTATCTGACCATTATCTGGTGTTTGAATACCCATAATCATTTTGATTAGTGTTGATTTACCAACACCATTCCGGCCAACTAGTGCAATTCGTGAATTTTCTTGAACATCCATATTAGCTTTTTCAAAAAGAACATCACTTCCAAAAAGACGTGCCACATTTTGGACTTGAAGTAAAATCATAAAATCACCTCTTAAATAAGAATAGCATTGTTTTTTTCACAAACTTTGTGAATTTTGTTAAGTAACCTATAGAGCCTATTGCATGTGAATGTAATTTAGTGTAGCATAAATACGGTAAAATGTAGTGTACAACATTCTCTTTTGTGAAGTTCTTTAAGTCATTGTTTTCACAAGGAATGTGTTATACTGCTAAAAGATAGAATCATGTATTAGCGAAAGGAGCCAATTATGGTAACATCAAAAATTCCTCACGCGACAGCCAAAAGACTGCCAATCTATTATCGATATTTACATTTTCTAGCAGATGCTGGTAAGAAAAGAGTTTCTTCAACCGAACTTGCTGATGCCGTCAAAGTTGATTCTGCGACTATTAGAAGAGACTTTTCATATTTTGGTGCCCTTGGTAAGAGAGGCTATGGCTACGATGTTGAGAACTTACTTGCCTTTTTTAAAAAGACTTTAAATCAAGATCAACTGACAAATGTAGCTTTAATAGGGGTTGGAAACTTAGGCCACGCTCTTTTAAATTATAATTTTCACCAAAGTAATAATGTTCGTATAAGTGCAGCTTTTGATATTAATCAAGATATTACAGGTACCATCCAAAGTAGCGTTCCTGTATACGATATGTCAGATATGAAGGAACAGTTGACGGTTCAACAAATTGAAATTGTAATTCTAACAGTTCCTTCAACTGTTGCACAGGCAGTTACAGATGAACTTGTGGCTGTAGGAATCAAAGGTATACTTAATTTTACACCACTTAGAATTACTGTGCCTAGTACCGTTAGGGTTCAAAATGTTGATTTAACAAATGAGTTACAAACATTGATTTATTTTCTAAATAAATTTGGTGTTGAGGATGAGCAAACGTTAGATTGATTCACAAAAGAAACATGTCAGAGTAGATATTTTGGTAGACTAATTATGAAATTTTTTGGAAAACAATATATTATATTTTTTAAGCGATGCAAGTTCAAAGTTTATTCATGAAGGAATTTGAATTTCAGAGCATGCTTGCACAAAATAAATTAGGAGTTAGGGTAAATTCACTTTTGGCCTGCTCCTTTTTTATTTTATTTGTGTAAGTATAATAATGAGATTCATAAGCGAGTGAGTTATAATTGGTGCCTTAATGTCATGCGATTTATAGTAGATATAGGATAACGTAAGTCCAAGACATGAATAAGTTAGATAATGGCCATCTGCGTGAGCAACACTAAATAAGATACTTGAAAAAATAGCGGCACCACCAGGTTTTATAATTGTAGATAAGTTACCAAAAAAGACTTTGCGAAAAATGAATTCTTCCATTATTGGGGCAGCTATAATCACATATAGGAGGTAGTAGGGATAATGAGTGAGAATAGTTAATATTTGATTTGTGTTTTCGGAAAAGGTTGATTGATGCAACAAATAAGTATCAACTAGCAGTGTGAGTTCTTGAACAACAAACACTAGAGCAACACCAAAGATACCATAAAGTAAGCTTTTTTTAAGGCTTTTATTTCCTAATTCAATATAATTTTCAAAAGGAACTTTTTTATTAATAAAAAACATTAAAAAAGCACCAAAAATACTGACAAAAATAACTGAAGTAAAGGAAAGCATACTGTCTTTTATTATTGAAAATAAACTACTTGAAAATAACATGACAATTAAATAAGTTAGCAATAAAAATAAAGAATTTCTGCGAATATTCATAAGAGGCTCCATTCGTTTTAAATGATACTTATAGTATAGCATATTATAATTAGCACTCTCAGTGTAAGAGTGATAAATTACTTGCATTTTGTAGAAAGATTGATTATAGTAATAGTTGTAATTAGCACTTAATAAGATTGAGTGCTAAAAGCAAAACAATATTGGAGGGATACACAGTGCTTAAACCTTTAGGAGATCGTGTTATTTTAGAAGTTCAAAAAGATGAGGAACAAAATGTTGGCGGGATTGTGATTGCAAGCAATGCACAAGAAAAACCCCAAACAGGGAATGTAATTGCTGTTGGGACAGGCCGAGTTTTAGATAACGGCGAAAAGGTTGCTTTATCAGTTGAAGTCGGTGATACCATTTTATTTGATAAATATGCTGGCACAGAAGTCAAATACGCAGAAAAAGATTATTTGGTTGTACATGAAAAAGATATTGTTGCGATTGTAGACTAACATTTTATTAAAATTGACTATGAGGTGAATTATTAATGGCAAAAGAAATTAAATTTTCAGAAGATGCACGTTCGAAGATGCTTGCAGGGGTTGATAAATTAGCAAATACAGTTAAGTCAACAATTGGGCCAAAGGGAAGAAATGTAGTTTTGGAGCAATCTTATGGTTCTCCAACAATTACTAACGATGGTGTCACAATTGCTAAAGCGATTGAATTAGAAGACCATTTTGAGAATATGGGTGCAAAATTGGTTGCTGAAGTTGCATCAAAAACAAATGATATTGCTGGAGATGGAACAACTACTGCTACAGTTTTAACTCAAGCAATTGTTACTGAAGGAATGAAGAATGTAACAGCTGGTGCAAACCCCGTTGGTATTCGTCGTGGTATAGAACTTGCAACTAAAGCTGCAGTTGACGAATTACATGCAATGTCACACAAGGTTGAATCAAAGAGTGATATTGCACAAGTTGCAGCAATTTCATCTGCTAATGAGGAAATTGGTAGTTTAATTGCCGATGCAATGGAAAAAGTTGGTAACGATGGTGTAATTACTATTGAAGAATCAAAGGGTATTGATACATCATTGGATGTTGTTGAAGGTATGCAATTTGATCGCGGATATTTATCACAATACATGGTTACAGATAATGATAAGATGGAAGCAGATTTAGATACTCCATATGTTTTGATTACAGATAAGAAAATTTCAAATATCCAAGAAATTTTAAATCTTTTACAGTCAATTGTAGAACAGGGACGACCTTTGCTAATAATTGCTGATGATGTTGATGGAGAAGCTTTGCCAACTCTTGTTTTGAACAAAATTCGTGGAACTTTCAACGTTGTTGCAGTTAAGGCACCTGGATTTGGCGATCGTCGCAAAGAAATGTTACAAGATATTGCAACATTAACTGGTGCAACTGTTATTACAGAAGACCTTGGGTTACAGTTAAAAGATACAACTGTTGAACAATTAGGTTCGGCAAGCAAAATTACTGTAACTAAAGAAAAGACAACAATTGTAGAAGGCGCAGGAAACAAAGAAGAGATTGCAGATCGCGTTAATACAATCAAAAAACAAATAGCAGAAACAACTTCAGACTTTGATCGTGAAAAATTGCAAGAAAGGTTAGCTAAGCTTGCAGGTGGGGTTGCCGTTATTAAAGTAGGTGCTGCAACTGAAACTGAATTGAAGGAACGTAAATATCGCATTGAAGATGCTTTGAATGCTACAAGAGCTGCAGTTGAAGAAGGTTTTGTTTCAGGTGGTGGTACAGCTTTAGTTAATGTAATTAGTAAAGTTGAAGCATTGGAAGAAACTGGTGATGTTCAAACAGGAATTAATATTGTTAAAAGAGCTTTGGAAGAACCAGTTCGTCAAATTGCAGCAAATGCGGGTCTCGAAGGATCTGTAATTGTTGAAAAATTAAAATCACAAGAACCAGGGATTGGATATAATGCTGCAACAGATGAATGGGTTGACATGGTAAAAGCAGGTATTGTTGATCCTACAAAGGTTACTCGTTCGGCATTACAAAATGCAGCAAGTGTATCTGCACTTTTGTTAACAACTGAAGCTGTTGTTGCTGATGTTCCTGCTCCTGAGGCGCCAGCTGCACCAGCTCCAACACCAGGAATGGGTGGAATGATGTAATTAAAGTACACGGTACGTGTCTTTGTTTAAGTTCTAATTAGAGAGAAACTAAGTCAAAACTTAATTTTGGCTTAGTTTCTTTTTTAATGTACTTTAGAGGGTTCTGGTGCAAAAATAATAAATTATCCATATTAACCCAGAGTGATAAAAGCTATGTAGTTAGCCAACTAATAATTTGTTCAACGTTTGTGATGACGAAAAGCCAAAGAGATTAGGCGCCCTTTGGCTTTTTTTATGTAATTGGTGCATTATCTCAATGCCGCCCTTTAAAATAATTTTTCATCATAGCTACCCCGCTTTTTAGGCTAATTATACTCGAAATAGAGTTATCTGAGAATTTTTGCACCAGAACCCTTTAGAGAATATAATTCTAAAATACCGAGGGGCAATATTTGATGAACACTAATTTAGTAATTTATAAAAAAATGAATATAACGAAGTGATTTGAATTAAATTGGTTCTGTTATTTGAGATGTATGTAAGTGTAAAATGTGATAAATTATTTAGAAAGGATGAAAATTTGAGTTGAGCTAGTAAAAATTTAATATTATGTTGAGTTTATTTATTATAAATATTTCAAAGATAATAAAGATTTTTGCCAGATGAATTGTATTTGTTTATCGTAATTAAATTGAACAAGATTAATACTTGTTACTGGATCAGCTCTATTATAAATTATCTTGCTCATTGAAGAGGGGAAATTAAATGTGGCGTTATTTAAAACGGTTATTAATAGGTAAACCATTAAAAACTTCGGATGAAGGAAATCAACAACTGACGAAATTTAAGGCATTGGCGCTTTTGTCATCTGATGCATTGTCGTCTGTTGCATATGGAACAGAGCAAATTACTGCTGTTTTAGTTGTCTTATCGGCGGCAGCAACATGGTATGCACTTCCTGCTGCTGGGATTGTCCTTGTTTTATTATTTGCAATAACTTTATCGTACAGACAAATAATTCATGCGTATCCATCAGGTGGAGGTGCCTATGTAGTTGCTACAAAAAATTGGGGAACCCCAGTAGGCTTAGTTGCGGGTGGGTCCTTGTTAGTAGACTATATGTTGACTGTTGCTGTTTCTGTGACTTCAGGAACTGAGGCAATTACATCTGCGATTCCTTACCTACGTGCGCATAGTATTGGAATTTCGATTGTGATTGTTTTGTTTATTATGACACTAAATTTACGTGGTATGCGGGAATCCGCTTCTTTTTTGACGTTTCCAGTTTATTTATTTATTACAATTTTAATTTCAATGCTTATATGGGGCCTTTTTAATATTGCTACAAATAAAATTCAATATAATGCAGCATCTCCTATCGGTGGAGTGGTCCCTGGGATGTCTATAATTTTATTTCTCAAGGCTTTTTCGGCAGGGTCATCGTCTTTAACGGGTGTTGAAGCAATTAGTAATGCTGTTCCTAATTTCAAAAAGCCTAAAAGAAAAAACGCAGCTAATACATTAGCTTTAATGGCACTGATTCTTGGTGTTTTTTTCTCTGGCGTGACTTTTTTAAGCTACTATTTAGGTGTGCTTCCAAATAGTAAAGAAACAGTTTTATCACAAATTGGGATGGCTGTTTTTGGAAAGGGTATTTTTTATTATCTATTACAGTTCTCAACAGCTATGATTCTTGCTGTTGCTGCCAATACAGGATTTTCTGCATTTCCTATTTTGGCATACAATTTGGCTAAAGATAAGTTTATGCCCCATATGTATATGGATAAAGGAGATCGGTTAGCCTATTCTAATGGGATTATTTCATTAGCTATAGGTGCAATTGTGCTAATTTTTATTTTTGATGGACAAACTAATTTACTTATTCCATTATATGCAGTAGGTGTTTTTGTACCGTTCACACTTTCACAATCAGGAATGATAATTCATTGGATTAGGGAAAGAGGCAAAAATTGGATTTTAAATTCGCTTGTGAACCTTTTAGGAACGACCATATCTTTTCTTTTAGTCGTATTTTTATTTTTATTACATTTTCAAAATGTTTGGCCATATTTAATAATCATGCCAGTACTCTTGTTTGCGTTTCGAAAAATTCATGCACACTATATAATGGTCGCATCACAATTGCGTTTGAGTGAAGAAGCAGCCTTACATGATTATAATGGTTCAACTGTTATTGTGCTTGTAAGTTCTGTAACACATGTAACGACAGGTGCGATTAACTACGCTAGATCAATCGGTGATTATGTGATAGCGATGCATGTTTCTTTTGATGAAAATCCCAAAAAAGAGCATGAAACTGCTAAGGAATTTAAAGAATCATTTCCGGATGTGCGTTTTGTGGATTTACATTCTTCATATCGATCAGTTGCTGCACCAGTATTGCGTTTTTGTGATGTGATTGCAAAAAATTCTTCAGAAAAAAACTTTTCGATGACAGTTTTAGTGCCACAATTTGTTCCAAGAAAGCCGTGGCAGAATATTTTGCATAATCAAACAAGTTTGAGATTACGTGCTGTTTTGAATTCTAGAGAAAATATTATTGTGGCAACATATAGTTATCATTTAAAGAAGTAAAGTATAGGGATTCTATAAAGTAACTAGAGTTTATGCTATAATGCTAGATGACTAGTTTGTAAATTAGTAGAATAATTAAGCTCTTCTTTAATTTATTGAAGAAAAAGAAAGAGGACGGCGTATGTATATAGTTGTTGCGTCTTTTTTGGCAACACTGGCATTTTCATTTTTTTTGACACCAATCATCAGAAAGTTAGCATTTAAGATAGGTGCGGTTGATAATCCAAATGCTAGGCGTGTCAATAAAACCCCAATGCCGACAATGGGTGGACTTGCAATTTTTATTGCCTTTAATTTGACAAACATTTTCTTTCTCAGAAAAGAGTATCCAAGTAGTCAGTTTTGGCCATTACTAGCAGCTGAATGTGTAATAATATTGACAGGTGTACTCGATGATGTTTTTGAACTAACACCTAAGCAAAAGATATTTGGAATAACATGTGCGGGGTTGGTAATTTATTTTTTTGCAAATATTAGAATGACAACTTTGACGCTTCCTTTTTTGGGGACGCTCAATTTGGGACTCTTGAGTTTGCCTATTACGTTAATTTGGATTTTGGCGATTACAAATGCGGTTAACTTAATAGACGGATTAGATGGTCTTGCAACAGGTGTGTCTGCGATTGCTTTGTTTACTACAGGCATTACTGGCTTTTTCTTTTTAACAGTTACAAGTACATATGTTTCAGTTTGGATTTTCATGTTAGTAGCTGCGTTATTAGGATTTTTACCATATAATTTTCATCCGGCAAAAATATATTTAGGAGATACTGGTGCTCTTTTTATAGGATTTATGATTGCCACTTTTTCACTATATGGTTTAAAGAATGCAACATTTATCACAATAATTATACCTATGATAATTCTTGGTGTTCCAATTACAGATACGGTTTTTGCGGTATTAAGAAGATTCCTAAATAAAAAGCCAATTGCTCAAGCGGATAAACATCATTTACATCATAGACTTATGGAGATGGGATTGACACACACGCAGACTGTCCTTGTGATATATGGGATAGCACTTATTTTTTCAATGATATCGTTACTTTATCCTATTTCTAATGTATTAGGTTCAGTATTATTGACAATTGCGACTCTTTTGGGACTTGAATTGTTCGTTGAGTCAATTGGGTTGGTGGGTCCAGAAAGACGCCCAGTATTGAGATGGATATGGAAAGTATTAAAAAAGAAAAAAGACAAGAAACAATAACAATTTAATGGGTATATTTTTCGATGTTCTGGCAATTTTTTCTCTCTTGGAGATTAATTATGCCATTTTTTTTGCTTTCAATTATTGTTATGTTGATTGTTCATCAGGTGAAACTTCAATGTAATTTATACCAAGTGAGTCAAATTCAACTTGGCCATTAAGTAAGTCTTTGATTTTTTCTAAATAATAATGTGTTTCAGAAATTTTTGTGGCAATTAACACGGTAACGTTTTCTTGATAAGATATTTGGTCAAGTGATAAATTGTTAGTAGTTGAAAAGTTTTGAAGCTTATTAAGTTGTGAATAAGCAATTGTTACTTTTGTTATGTTCTTAGGTAATTTCAAAACTATATTTTTCTCGAGTGCTAGAGAGGTTGATTGACCATAGGCTCTAATTAGGCCGCCAGTTCCAAGTTTTATCCCACCAAAATATCTTGTTACTACGGCCGTTACATTGTGAATATCTTTTTTTAAAAGAACTTCAAGAATAGGAACACCGGCTGTCCCTGAGGGCTCGCCATTATCGCTTTGTCGCTGAATATCATTGTTATCTCCAATTACATAGGCAAAACAGTTGTGACGAGCTTTAGCGTTTTGATTAGTTATATCTTTTATAAACTGTTGAGCTTCTTGCTCAGTTTCTGTTCGTGCAACGCTGCAAATAAAAATAGATTTTTTAATTACCAATTCTGCAGAATTGCGTTCTTTAATTGTAAGATAGCTTTTAATTGTAGTAACCTTCTTTGCGTATTTATTATTGTAGGGAGGTAAAAAGATGAAAGATGAGGATTTTTTTGGTAGATTGGTACCATTGAAAAAAACAGAACAATTTATTTTGAAGGATATTACTTCAGTTTTCAAAATTGAAGCAATTGAAGTTCAAAAAAATAAAATTATGTGTAATCGATGTAATCAAAAAACAGTGAAGAAAAGAGCAATTTTACCTAATCAAGAGTATTTTTGTCCCCAATGTATCATGTTGGGTCGGATTACAACACAACATATATTATACACGATAAAAGAGCCGAATAGATTTGTTGAAAATTTAAATCCATTAACTTGGGGCGGAGAATTATCAATGAGTCAACTGGAATGTTCAAATAAAATAGTTCAGGTGCAAGAAGAAAATCAAAATTTTTTGTTGTGGGCGGTAACAGGGGCTGGAAAGACGGAGATATTATTTGCAGCGTTGGCTGAAGCCTTCAAAAAAGGTAAGCGTGTTTGCATAGCTTCACCTCGAATCGATGTATGCAATGAGTTATACCCAAGGCTAAATGAAGCATTTAAACATATTAAGATTGTTCTTTTACATGGATATCAGACAGAAAGGTATGAATATTCACAATTGGTGGTTTGTACTACACATCAACTAATCAGATTTAAAGAGGCATTTGACATGTTAATTATTGACGAAGTAGATGCCTTCCCATTTAAAGACAATAGTATGTTAGTTGGAGCTGTGAATGCTGCAAGGAAAACAAGCAGTTCTTTAATAATGCTTACAGCAACGCCTACTAAATCTTTACTCAAAGAAGTAAAAATGAAAAAAATGGAGGTTGGATATCTTCCCTTGAGGTACCATGGTAAAGAATTGCCAGTTCCTCAAATAATTATTAAATCGAATTGGTTAGAAAAGTTCAAAAAAGGGGAAATGGAGAAAAAAATCGGAAAGATAATAAATAAGTGGATTGATGAGCAACACCCTTTTTTTGTTTTTGTTTCACATATAAAGTATTTGAAAATTATAAATGAAGTAATGATAAAATTTGTTGTGGGAAGATGCAATGGGACAACTGTTTTTTCGGCAGATAAACGCAGAGTTGAAAAAGTTCAAAAAATGCGAAATGGTGAGTATCAATATCTAGTGACCACTACTATTCTCGAGCGAGGGGTAACTTTTGCGGGTCTAAATGTTTTGGTACTCGGTGCAGATGATGAGTTATTTACCAGTTCATCGTTGGTACAAATTGCCGGAAGAGTTGGCAGGAGTGCTCAAAATCCAAAAGGTGATGTAATTTTCATATGTGGAAAAAGGAAGAAGAATGTGGTTGATGCAAAAAAACAAATTCAGTTATTGAATGCTAAAGGAAGAAAGCTTAGAATATGAAGTCATGTTTGATTTGTCAAGGGATCATTAATGATAATTTTGAGATTGAATGGATACTTTCACTACAACCAAGAAAAATAAAATTAATTTGTCAAGATTGTCAGGGAGGATTTAGAGCATTATCTGGAAAAATAAAGTGCGAAGGCTGTAGTAGAGTATTAGAAATGAGTGGATTTTGTAATGATTGTAAGAAATGGATAAAAAAATACAATGGTAAATTACTAAAAAATACTGCGCTCTATGAATACAATGAAAAAATGAAAGACTATTTTCAAAAGTTTAAATTTTTAGGTGATTATTATTTTTTAAATGTATTTAATCAGGAATTAAGAAAGTTTGTGCAAAAAGAGTATGGTAGTAATTGGCTATATGTTCCAATACCGATTTCAATAAAAAGTTATCAAGAAAGAATGTTTAACCAAGTGGAGGGGCTGTTTTCAGGGGTAAATTTTACAAGGGCATTGATAGTTCAAAGTGAAGAAAAAAAGCAACAATCAAAATTGAATAGAAATGAACGCCTAAGAAGAAAACAACCATTTAAGTTAAATAGTCAATATGAAGAAATTGTAAAAGATAAAAATATATTATTGCTTGATGATATTTATACGACGGGTAGAACTCTTTATTTTGCTGCAGAAGTGTTGAAAAATGCAGGAGTAAAAAAAATTGAAACAATTACTCTTGCAAGGTAATTAAAGATAATATTTGTTAATTGTAACGTTTTCTTTTATAATATAATTAGCGTACATTACTTGTTCAATTATAATTGATAGGTAATTATGTTGAGTTGTGAAAGGAGAGGTTTGTTATGCTAAAGTACAATATTCGTGGAGAAAATATCGAAGTTACCGATGCGATTAGAAGTTATGTTCAAAAGAAGTTAACTAAATTAGAGAAGTATTTTGAAGATACGTCTAATTCGACAGCTCACATAAACTTGAAGATTTATTCAGACAAGACTGCGAAGGTTGAAGTTACAATTCCATTGCCTTATCTAGTTTTAAGAGCAGAGGAAACATCACCAGATATGTACGCTAGCGTTGACTTAGTGACTGATAAGCTAGAACGTCAAATTCGCAAGCACAAAACTAAAATTAATCGTAAATCACGTGAAAAAGGGTTTGAAGAAATTCATGTAATAGAAGATTCTGAAGAGGTAGATAATGGGTTTGATATTGTTAGGTCAAAACATTTCTCCTTGAAGCCTATGGATAGTGAAGAGGCAGTACTTCAAATGAATATGTTAGGACATGATTTCTTTATTTATGAGGACTCACAGACGGATGGGGTTAGCATTGTTTACCGTAGAAAAGACGGTAGATATGGACTGATTGAAGTAGAAGACTAATTAAGAAGAGAGGCCAAGTTAAAAACTAATTTTGACTTGGCTTTTAATTTATTCTTAATAGATACTTTCATAGTTATAGTCGAATACTATAGATTTATTGTGATAATTGATTTTATAGATTGTTAGGTTGAGTAGCCTTTTTTTAAGGTTGTCTCAGCAAGAGTTTTGACATAACTTTTTTTGTTGTTTTAAAATTGAACAATTAATGGTAAAATACACAGTGGCATACTGTTTTTTAGATAACAGAATAAATTTTTATATTGAGCTGTTTGGAAAGGAAATATGACATGGCAAATGTCCTAAGAAAATGGGTTGAAAGTGATAATAGAGAATTAAAACGCTTGGGTAAGATTGCTGATAAGGTTGAAGCTTACGCAGAAGATATGGAATCTTTGAGCGATGAAATGTTACAAGCAAAAACGCCTGAGTTAAAAGCAAAGTTTGCTGCTGGAGCATCTTTAAATGATCTTCTACCAGAAGCCTTTGCAGTTGTGCGCGAAGGAGCTAAAAGAGTTTTAGGATTATACCCTTTTAGAGTTCAAATCTATGGGGGAATTGTTTTGCATGAAGGCAATATTGCTGAAATGAAAACAGGTGAAGGAAAGACTTTAACTGCTACCATGCCGGTTTATTTAAATGCACTTGCAAGTCAAGGTGTTCATGTTGTGACGGTTAATGAATATTTATCTGCTCGTGATGCAAAAGAAATGGGTGAATTGTATTCTTGGTTAGGCCTTTCTGTTGGATTGAATGTTTCAAATCTGTCACCTGATGAAAAAAGAAACGCGTATAATTGTGATATTACGTATTCTACAAATAGTGAGTTAGGATTCGATTATCTCCGTGATAACATGGTTGTTTATCGCGAAGATATGGTACAAAGACCTCTTAATTTTGTAATTGTTGATGAAGTTGATTCAATCTTGATTGATGAAGCTAGAACGCCGTTAATTATTTCGGGTCAAGCTGAAAAATCAACTACCCTATATACTAGGACAGATCGTTTTGCAAAGACATTGACAGAGGAAGCTGATTTTAAAATTGATCTTGAGTCTAAGACGGTTTCTTTAAACGAAGAGGGTATTAAAAAAGCAGAAAAATACTTTGGATTGGTGAACTTATATGATCCAGATAATACAGCATTGACACATCATTTAGACAATGCTTTGCGGGCTAATTTTATTATGCTTCGTGATAAAGACTATGTTGTTTCAGATGGTGAAGTTTTAATTGTTGATCAATTTACTGGTCGTATTATGGATGGTCGTCGTTATTCTGATGGACTACATCAGGCAATAGAAGCTAAAGAGCATGTTGAAATACAACAAGAAACAAAAACAATGGCTAATATTACGTATCAGAACTTTTTCAGAATGTATAAAAAAATCGCTGGGATGACTGGGACTGCTAAAACTGAGCAAGAGGAATTCCGTGAAATATACAATATGGAAGTTATTTCAATACCAACTAATAAGCCAATTTTAAGGGAAGATCGTGCAGATTTACTATATCCAACCTTAAAAAGTAAATTTGATGCAGTTATTGAGGATATTCGAGAACGCAATGAAAAGGGACAACCAATTTTGGTGGGAACTGTTGCTGTTGAAACTTCCGAATTGCTCTCAGAACTTCTAGATAGAGCCGGGATTGTTCATGCTGTTTTGAATGCCAAAAATCATGCTAAAGAAGCTGAAATTATTATGAATGCTGGACAGCGTGGAGCGGTAACGATTGCTACTAATATGGCTGGACGTGGGACTGATATTAAGCTTGGACCAGGTGTTCGCGAGGTTGGTGGGTTAGCTGTTATTGGTACGGAACGACATGAATCAAGACGTATTGATAATCAGTTGCGAGGACGTTCTGGACGTCAAGGTGATCCTGGATTAACTCAATTTTATCTTTCACTTGAAGATGACTTAATGCTTCGTTTTGGTTCGGAAAGAGTAAAAGCCATTTTAGAACGCTTTAAGGTTTCTGATGAAAATGCAGTTATTCAAAGTAAGATGATTTCTCGTCAAGTTGAATCAGCACAAAAACGTGTTGAAGGTAATAATTACGATACGCGTAAACAAGTATTACAGTATGATGATGTTATGCGTGAACAGCGTGAAGTTATTTATGCACAAAGACAGCAAGTAATTATGGAAGAAAAAACGCTTAAACCAATTATTTTGGCAATGATTAAGCGGACGGTTGATCATTTTGTGCAAATGCATACACAAGGTGAAAAAAAGGATTGGAATTTACAAGCTATTCTTGATTTTGCGATTGGTGCAATGGTAAATGAAGATAATATTTCAATTAATGATTTAGAAGATAAGAAACCGGAAGAAATTGTTGATTACTTGATGGATTGCGCAGATGCTAATTATGCGATGAAAGAAAAACAATTATATGATGCAGCGCAAATGTTAGAATTTGAGAAGGTAGTTGTTTTACGAGTAGTTGATTCAAGATGGACTGATCATATTGATGGCATGGATCAGTTACGGCAATCAATCGGATTGCGTGGGTATGGACAATTAAATCCATTAGTGGAATACCAGACTGATGGTTTTAGAATGTTTGAACAAATGATTGGTGATATTGAATATGATGTTACACGTCTGTTCTTGAAAGCTGAAATAAGACAAGATATTAAACGGTAATTTTTTTAAGAATCTTAACATGTTCATTTTATATGAGAATGTGTTAGGATTCTTTAGTTATAATATAAAAGGAGTTTAGGTATGGAAATAAGTGATTATAAGCGGATTATTGAACAAATGAATGAACAAGTCAAAGACTTTAGGGGGTCTCTTTGACTTAGAAACACTGAATATTAGAATTTCTGAAAATGAAGCACAGATGGCTAATCCAGATTTTTGGAATAATCACGCTGATGCACAAAAATTGATAGAAGAGACTAATGCATTGAAAGCAAAGCATGACAATTTTAAAGAATTGTCGGATCAACTTGAAGAACTCGAAATGTTGCTAGAATTTATACAAGTTGAGCCTGATAAAGAAATTATTGCAGAGCTAAATGAAAAAATTAAGGTTACTCAAAAAAGGTTGAAGAGTTACCAGCTGACATTGTTGCTAAGTGGCAAATACGATCGAAGCAATGCTATCTTGGAAATTCATCCAGGAGCAGGTGGAACAGAATCACAGGATTGGGGTTCGATGCTTTTGAGAATGTATGATAGGTGGGCACAACAACATGGCTTTTCAGTTGAAGTGTTGGACTATCAAGCTGGAGACGAAGCAGGAATAAAAAGTGTATCTCTTATGATTAAGGGTGTTAATGCATATGGATATTTGCGCAGTGAAAAGGGTGTACATAGGTTAGTCAGAATTTCACCCTTTGATGCAGCTGGAAGACGACATACCTCATTTGCATCACTAAATGTAATGCCTGAACTAGGTGATGATGTAGAAGTTGAACTTCGTCCTGAAGATGTAAAAATGGAAGTTTTCCGTGCTAGCGGTGCCGGTGGACAGCATATTAATAAGACTTCTTCAGCTGTACGCCTTATTCATATTCCTACTGGAATTGTAGTGTCAAGCCAAGCACAGCGTTCACAGTTTCAAAATAGGGCAACGGCAGAAAGTATGCTGAAATCCAAGTTGTACCAATTAAAGTTGGAAGAACAGGCTAAAAAAAAGGCAGAGATACAGGGACAGCAACTTGAAATAGGATGGGGATCACAAATTAGATCATATGTTTTTCATCCATATTCATTGGTTAAAGATCATCGAACAGAGTTTGAGACTGGTAATATTCAAAGTGTGATGGACGGAGATTTAGATGGCTTTATAAATGCCTTTTTACAATATGAATTACAGTTAAAAAACCCTCAATGATAAAGTAAATGAAACTAAATTGTAATGCTGTTGCAATATTGCTTTGAGCATTAATGTTATAATACTGGGGTGTATCAAAATACAAGGAGGAAAATCCTTTTGATTGAATTTAAACATGTGTTTAAAAAATACCCAAATAATGTTTTGGCTGCTGAAGATTTTAATGTCAAAATAAAACAAGGTGAGTTTATATATGTGATTGGTCCTAGTGGGGCAGGTAAATCGACTTTTATTAAGATGATGTATCGCGAAGAAAGACCTACGTCGGGTGAAGTCACAGTGAATGATTATGAATTACAAAAAATGAAAAATAGTGAAGTTCCTTACTTAAGAAGAGAGTTAGGAATTGTTTTTCAAGATTTTAAATTGTTATCTAAGCTTACTGTTTTCGAAAATGTTGCTTATGCTTTACAAGTGATAGAAAAAGAGCCAGATTTCATTGAAACACGTGTCAATTATGTATTGGATTTAGTGGGGCTTAAGCATAAGGCTGCCTCATTTCCAAATGAACTTTCCGGAGGCGAGCAGCAACGAATTTCAATTGCTCGTGCCATTGCGAATAAACCAGAAATTGTGATTGCAGATGAGCCAACTGGAAACTTAGATCCTGATACTGCATCTGGAATAATGGAAATTCTTGAAAGAATCAACAGTGAAGGTACTACAATAGTAATGGCCACCCATAATAGTCAAATTGTTGATGAATATACACACCGTGTCTTGGAGATTGATGGTGGAAAAATTGTTCGTGATCAACCTGAAGGAGGATTTTTCCAAGATGAAGATTAGTACGTTTAAAAGACATATGATTGAAAGCTTAAAGAGTTTGAAGCGAAACGGCTGGATGTCGATTGCTGCTTTTAGTGCAGTTACAGTAACATTGCTTTTAGTTGGGATTTTACTTTCAATTCTGATGAATGTTAATAAAGTGGCATCAGATATTGAAAATGATGTTCAAGTTAGAGTCTTAATTAATCGTGGGACTACTAAAAAACAAGAACAAAAACTGAAGGAAAACCTTGAAGATTTAAATTATGTTGGCAAAATAAAATTTTCTAGCAAAGCGCAAGAATTGAAAAATGTAATTGGTAGCTATGGAAAAGAGTTTAAGCTTTTTGGCGGAGACGATAATCCATTGAACGATGTTTTTGTAGTTAGTGCTAAAAAGCCTGAGCAAACTGTAAAGATTGCAAAAGCGGCACAAAAGATGAAGTATGTATATGATGCTAAATATGGTGGAGCTTCAGCGAAAAAATTATTTAGCATCGTTGATAATATCCAAAAATGGGGAATTGGGATAAGTTTGTTACTTCTATTTGTTGCTGTTTTCTTGATTTCTAATACAATTAGAATTACAATTCTATCAAGAAAAAATGAGATTGCAATCATGCGCTTGGTTGGTGCAACGAATGGATTTATTAGATGGCCATTTATTCTTGAAGGTGCTTGGACTGGGTTATTTGGTGCAATTATTCCAATTGTTGTTGTAAACTTTGGGTATATGTGGCTTTATAAGGTTATTTCTGCTTCGCTTGCAAGTACTGGATATCATTTATTGTCGCCAGGGGTATTTTTAGTTCAAATTGATTCTCTTTTGATCTTTATAGGTATTGTGATCGGTGCAATCGGATCAGGGGTTTCAATGAGACGTTTTCTTAGAATTTAGAATAATAAAAAAAATGAGCTAGATTAAAAATTAATTTTAATCTAGCTTTTTACTTTTGATAGAAACTCGAATCTAGTATCTATGTTGGGTGATTTTGTGCTAACTGTGATAAATTGATATACTATAAGAGATTATATACTGATAGTGTGTTGAAAGGATGATTGAAATGGTGCTCATGAAATTTTTGGCGCTACTTATTTTTAATCCAGTTGTTTGGTTTGGACTACTAATGACTTTTTTGGGTTATCTAAGAAGAATTAGAGATGAACGAAAGGATTTTAGGATAGCTGTTAATAAAGATTTTTTTGAAGGTCGGTTCTATATAAAGTATGCACTTGGATTAAGTATTGTTGGTTCAATTTTATCCTTATTACTAGGCTTGAAGTTTACGCAACAATGGATTTTTGTATACATAGGAATAGTTATAGTTGGATTGATTTTATCAGTATATGTTGATGCCAATAGTTTATTATTATTAACTTTTATGGGAGTCACTTTTTTAACCTACTATGTGAAGTTATTTAGAAATTTAATAATTTCAAATGCCTTTGATAAAGTATTACCAAGTTCAATCTTTGGTATTTTAATAATCTTTTATTTGGCAAAATTATGGATGCTCAAAGAAATGCATGACGGAACCTTTCATCCTAAAGTGTATGTTGGGAAAAGAGGAAGAAGGCTAATTAGATATTCTTTGAAGAATCAATCTATCATCCCGCTTGTTGTATTGATACCAGGAGATTTTTTTCATAGTTATCTTTCGTTTTGGCCAATAATGAGTATTGGTAGTCATTCATTTTCATTATTTGTGTTACCGTTATGGGTATCTTGGACGCTAAAGTTTTGGAGAAATACGGCTAAAGAAGAATTGCAAGTGTCTAAGTTTAACGTACAGATAGAATTACTGATTGCAATAATAGGTGCAGCATTTAGTGTTTATCTTCCTTTGATCAGTTTATTCTTATTTATTGTATTACTTTTATTTGTTGCCTTGCGCTTTATACAAAGGTATGTAAAGATGAAGAGGAAGGGAAATTGGTATGTAGAAACTCACGACGGAGTTAGAGTGGTTGCAATTCAACCTGAAACACCAGCAGCTAAGATGGGATTAGAAATGGGTGACGTAATAGTTACTTGTAATGGGCTGGCTGTTACGACAGAAGCTGAGTTTTATAAAGCTCTGCAAAAAAATTCAGCTTACTGTAAGTTAAGAGTAAAAACGTATGAAGGACAACTAAAATTGGCCGAAAGTGCAATTTTTGCCAATTCACCACATGAAATTGGAGTAATATTGTTTCATTGATTTTTTTGGAGGGGACATAGTGAAAAAAATACTTGTAGTTGATGATGAGATGTCTATTGTAACATTGTTGAAGTACAATCTTGAACAAGCTGGTTATGAGGTTGATACTGCTTTCGATGGTCAAGAAGGCTTTGATAAGGGTAAAAATTATGAATTTGATTTTATACTTTTGGATTTAATGTTACCTAAAATTGATGGCCTTGAAGTTACAAAAAGATTACGTCAAGAAAAGATTAAAACACCAATCATGATTTTAACGGCTAAGGGTGAAGAATATGATAAAGTTATTGGTCTAGAATTGGGGGCTGATGATTATCTTACTAAGCCGTTTTCTCCGCGAGAAGTGATTGCAAGAATAAAAGCTATTGCAAGAAGAACAGATGATGGTAATAGTAGCTTTGAGAAAAAGGTTATGCAGGATGAAGATATAGAAAAAGAAGAGATTTACCATTTTCCTGATTTTTCCATTGATTTGGTCAATTACTCGGTTACAAAAAATAAAGAGAAGGTCAAATTAACACCAAAGGAATTTGAATTACTTGCATATTTCATAAAGAGAAAACATAGAGTTCTAAGTAGGGATAAGCTACTTAATGGCGTTTGGGGATTTGATTATGTTGGTCAAACTAGAATGGTGGACATGCATGTTAGTCATCTAAGAGAAAAAATTGAACGTGACCCCAAAAATCCACATTATATAGAAACTGTCAGGGGATTTGGGTATCGATTTGAAGGTGAAACAAATCAAAACGATTAAAATTTTTTTCGTTGACTTTTTTGTAATAGCTATTGTTATTTATATGTTATTATCAATTCTGACAACTGAAAACGGTACAAGCCTAAAGGTATTAATAGGTGCTAATGAAAGTGTTCTTGTTATTTTTACAGCAATAATTTTAGCTGGGCTAGAGGTCACCTTCAGGTTTATTAGGTATAGGCAAAATAAAAAAGAATTGGACTTACTTTCTAAAAAGTTGAGTGATATTGCTGAGGGGAAAAAACCAGGTCATGTTTTATTAGAACCCAATGATCCACTTTATGGAATGTCACGGACAATTAATACCTTAGAAAATAAGCAGCATAATTTTACAAAGAATTTTACAACGCAACAAAGAGGATATTTTTCACTGATTGAATATTTGACAACAGGTGTGATGGTTCTTGATCAGGATAGAAAAATTTACATGAGTAATCATGCTATGAGCGATATGATGGGGCGTGAGATGAATTTAAAAGGTCAAATATATATCAATGAGATTAGAGCTTATGACTTAAGTCGCCTGATAGAAGATTCTTTTTCATCGCATGAAGATCAGCATGGAGAAATTCGAATTGAGTTAACAAATAAATATGTAGATGCTCATGTTGTTTATGTTCCAGTAAGCAAACGTCATTTTTTAGTGATGGCTTTATTATATGATATTACTGAGTTGAAAGAAATTGAAAGAATGCAACTTGATTTTGTTGGAAATGTAAGTCATGAACTTAAGACGCCAATTACTGCAATTACAGGATTTAGTGAGACGTTGTTACATGGTGCAATGGATGATGCAAAAGCTTTGAAAGAGTTTTTAGCAATTATTCATAAAGAAAGTTTAAAATTGACAGATTTGGTTGAAGATATCTTGTCTTTGGCAAAAATCGATGCTAATACTGAATTGGATTTAAAGGAAATCAATCTAAGAGAATATGTAACTGAACTTTTGAAGACGTTTAAGCCACAAATAGAAAAAAAGAAGATTAAAATTTTTGTTGAAATATCTGAAGATTTTTTTGTCGTGATGGATCAAAACAAGCTACGTCATGTGATTGATAATTTGATACAGAATGCTATAAAGTATAATAATTTTCAAGGGAAAATTTGGGTTGAAGCAACTAGTGATGCTAAGAATTGGACTATAAGCATCCGCGATAATGGATATGGAATTTCAAACGATAAACAAGAACGTGTTTTTGAAAGATTTTATCGTGTTGATACATCACGTTCGCGCGATAGTGGGGGAACAGGACTGGGGCTTTCTGTTGTCAAAGAGTATGTTGCTGCAATGAATGGTGAAATTAAGTTAGAGAGTCAAGTTGGTGTGGGCTCTAAATTTATTGTGAGATTCCCCCAAACGATGAAATAGAAATTATAAAGGGCTGAGATATGAAGAGCCCTTTTTTGATTGAATAGCTAATAAAGGATTGCGTATGTTTTAATAAAAGTATAGAATCTAGTCTAATAATTATTTTATAATGTTTTTTCAAACAAAAAAAGGCAGGGTGAAGAATGTGCGAAAAACTTTTAATGATGAATTAAAAAAACTTCACGTTAGATTTGCAGAATTAGGAATGATGGTTAATGAGGCAGTTTTTCATGCAACTAATGCATTTGTTAATCATGATAAGAAGCTTGCAGAATCGGTAATTGAAAAAGATTATGTGATTAATGGGTGTGAGAATGATTTAGAAAAAATGACACTTGAATTGATTGCACTATACCAGCCTGTAACAGAAGACTTGAGGGATGTTATTACGATTCTAAAGGCAAGTTCAGATATTGAGCGAGTAGGTGATCATGCTGTAAGTATTTGTCATGCAACAATAAATATGAAGGGCAGTCTAAGAATCGCTGAAATTGAGATTGAAATTGCCAAAATGGGTGAATATACATGCCAAATGTTTCAAAATGTATTAGATGCATATATGAGAAAAAATGAAGAACGAGCTTTAAAAATTGCAAAAGATGACTTTTTTTTGGATGAAGAATTAAGAAAAATTAGGAAAAGGTGTGTTACGATTATGCAAGGAAATCCTAAGGTAGTTATTAGCGGTTCCTATTATAATTTAGTTGCAACTTATTTGGAGCGAATTGGAGATTATGTTACGAATGTCTGTGAATGGATT
Organism: Liquorilactobacillus cacaonum DSM 21116; assembly: GCF_001436735.1. Lineage (GTDB taxonomy): Bacteria > Bacillota > Bacilli > Lactobacillales > Lactobacillaceae > Liquorilactobacillus > Liquorilactobacillus cacaonum. The sequence goes on along the minus strand of NZ_AYZE01000015.1, from coordinate 185,843 downwards.
GTTTTTCTCGAAAAGGGAGAAATCGTAGAATTAAATCCTAATACCAAACAATACTAAAATTTATTTTTTATTAAATTTCAAGCCTTCTTTTTACATAGTTTGCTAAACATCACGGGACACTGTAAAATTCTAATAGAGGATAAATTAATAGTTAGGAGGAGAAGTCATGGACTCTGGTAAAAAAATGAAGCGTTCAAAAGATAGGATTATTTTTGGTGTGTGTGCTGGGATTGCGACTTATTTTGGTATTAATTCCTGGATAGTTAGAGGAATTTGGCTTATTTTAGCAGTTATTCCGCATATGACACTTTTGATTATAGGTATCTATTTAATGTGTACTGTTTTAATACCAGCCGAAGAAAGTAGTCTGTTTTCAATGCTTTTTAAGGGGACAGAAAAAAATGGTTCACAGAACAAAGGAAAAAGCTCACGAAAGATTCTAAAAGATGTTCGTGAAAAAGATATTCGATAAAATTATTGGAGGAAGTATAAATGTCTTTTTGGGGTAGAGCTTTAGTTAACGCAATAATCTTTGTTTCAGTTGCGGGATTTTTTCCACAGTCATTTCATGTAGCTAATATTTGGATATCTCTTATTGCAGCTATTGTATTAGGATTATTGAATATGTTTGTAAAGCCGATATTGCTTATTTTTTCATTGCCTATTACATTTATGACACTAGGATTATTTTATTTCGTTATTAATGCTTTTATGCTAGAGTTAACTTCCTATTTGGTAGGTAGTACATTTATTTTTGCTAGTTTTGGTGATGCATTTTTACTAGCATTGATTTTAAGTTTAGTTAATGTTGTGATAACTAATTATTTTAAGCATTGATCATTTAAATACGTCAGGGGAGGCCTTTTGAGTGAGTGATAGGGTAAGTGTTGAAAGTTTGGTTAAGGCGACAGGAATGCAAGTTTTTTCTGGTGGAAAATTTCTAAATGAAAAAATGATTGAAACGAGTGATATTTCAAGACCTGGATTAGAATTAACTGGTTATTTTGATTATTATCCTGCTGAAAGAATTCAACTTTTTGGGATGACAGAAGTTTCTTATACTAGAAAAATGGATAAAAAAAAGCGTAAGGAAATTATGGAACAGTTGTGTTCAAAAGGAAAGACCCCTTGTTTTGTAATCTCACGATATTTGCCAGTTCCTGAGGAGTTGGATGAAGCTGCTAAGATGCATAATATTCCCGTTTTACGTTCTAAATTGCCAACAACCCGCTTATCTTCTAAAGTTACAGATTATTTGGAAACACAACTTGCAGAAAGAAAGTCCCTCCATGGTGTGTTAGTTGATATTTATGGCTTAGGTGTTTTAATAACGGGTGATTCCGGGGTAGGTAAATCTGAAACTGCACTTGATTTAATTAAAAGAGGACACAGGTTAATTGCCGATGATCGGGTTGATGTTTATCAAAAAGATGAACAGACAATTGTTGGAGAGGCACCAAAAATTTTGCAGCATTTACTAGAAATTAGGGGCATCGGTATTATTGATGTTATGAATCTTTTTGGAGCAGGTGCGGTGCGTACAGAAACCGATATATCGTTGATTGTACATCTAGAAAATTGGAGTCCTGATAAACAATTTGATAGATTGGGTACTGAAGAACAGAAATTGAAAGTTTTTGATGTTGACATTCCTAAAATGTCGATACCTGTTAAGATTGGGCGAAACTTGGCAATTATTATTGAAGCAGCAGCGATGAATTACCGAGCTAAAACAATGGGTTATGACGCTACAAAATTGTTCGAAAAAAATTTAAATAGTCTGATTCAAGAGAACTCAGACAATTAGAAGGATGTGTTTTTTTGTTTACACCAATTTTGGGGGCTTTAAGCCCAATTGCTTTTACTTTAGGTCCAATTGAAGTTAGATGGTATGGAATCATTATTGCAAGTGCAGTGGTAATTGCAACTTACCTTGCTGTAAGAGAAGGGAAAAAAAGGGGAATCGCTGAGGACAATATCTATGATTTAATTCTTTGGGGATTACCAATCGCAATCATATGTGCTCGAATATATTATGTAGTCTTTCAATGGAGCTATTACTCACAAAACTTAAATCAAGTTTATCGAATATGGGATGGCGGTATTGCGATATACGGCGGTTTAATAGGAGCTGTATTGGTATTAATAACTCTTTGTAAGAAAAGAGGGTTTTCTCCTTGGTTGATGATGGATGTGGCTGCTCCTACGGTGATTATGTCACAAGGAATTGGTCGATGGGGAAACTTTATGAATCAAGAAGCACATGGGCGAGCAACTACTCTTTCATTTTTACATAGTTTGCATTTGCCAGAATTTATAATTCAACAGATGTATATAAAAGGGACCTATTACCAACCGACTTTTTTATATGAATCAGTATGGGATTTAACTGGATTTGTTCTTTTAATGTTGCTAAGGCACCGTAAGAATTTGTTTAAGCGCGGAGAAATTCTTTTTTCGTATCTAATTTGGTATTCTTTTGGTAGATTTTTCATCGAAGGTATGCGGACTGATAGTCTAATGTTGGGACCAATCAGAGTTTCGCAATGGTTATCTGTAATTTTATTTTTTGGCTCAATTATATGGTTATTATTAAGAAGATATTGGAGACCTTTAGATCCGTGGTATTTAGATGGTACAGATGATACTTATCATAAATAGGAGTGATTTTTTTGTGTGAAAGGGTTGCAGTTGTCGGTGCAGGCTCTTGGGGGACTGTTCTTGCAAATGTTTTGGTTACAAATGGAAAAAAAGTAAAGATTTGGTCAAGAAGACAAAATCAAGTTGATGAACTTAATCAAAGGCACACTAATGAGGCATATCTTCCACATGTTGAACTGTCTAAAAAAATAGAAGCCTCTACAAATTTGGAAGACGTATTGTTGGGTTCAGAAGTGGTTTTATTAGCGGTTCCAACAAAAGCAATGCGGACTGTGTCACACGAAGTTGGGTTACTGATAAAAAAAATGAAACTCAAAGTAATAATAGTGCATGCAAGTAAAGGATTAGAGCTAGAGACACATAAACGCATATCAGAAATCATTTCTGAAGAAGTTTCTTTCGAAAATGTTCAAGGTGTTGTTGCACTTTCAGGGCCAAGTCATGCAGAAGAAGTAGCGAAACACGATATTACTTTAATAACTGCAGCATCTTCCAATTTACAAGCCGCTAAAATTATTCAGCAAATATTTATGAATAGTTATTTTAGAGTATATACAAATAGTGATATTATTGGTGTAGAATTTGGTGCGGCTTTTAAAAACATTATTGCTTTAGGAGCTGGTGCCTTGGATGGGCTAGGTTATGGTGATGATGCAAAAGCTGCATTGATGACAAGAGGATTAGCAGAAATTGCTCGTTTGGGAATAGCTCTTGGTGCGGATCCGCTGACCTTTATAGGTTTATCTGGAGTTGGTGACTTGATTGTGACTTGTACGAGTAGTCATTCAAGGAATTGGCGTGCAGGAAGACAACTGGGAGAAGGAGCCCAAGTTGTTGATGTTGTAAATAATATGGGAATGGTTATCGAAGGTCTGACGACTGTTCAAGCAGCATACGAATTAGCTAAAGAAAAGAAAATTGAAATGCCAATAACCGAAGCTATTTATCGTGTAGTTTATCAAGATGAGAAGATGAAGAAAGCAATCTCTGATTTAATGACACGGGAGGGAAAATCTGAAGAAGAGACTTTCCAGTGGAATACTTATCAAAAGTAAGTTATAATTCAACTCATGAGTATGTTATGAAAGAAGGTAGTATCTTGACAAAAAAATATGACGTAATTGTAATAGGAGCTGGCCCTGGAGGAATGACAGCGGCATTATATGCATCCAGAGCTAATCTGTCTGTATTAATGCTTGATCGCGGAATTTATGGTGGGCAAATGAATAATACAGCTGAAGTTGAAAACTATCCTGGATTTAAATCGATTTTAGGGCCGGATTTGGCAAAGGAGATGTTTGAAAGTTCAACACAATTTGATGCTGAATATGCCTATGGGAATGTTGAAGATGTTTCTGTCGATGATAACGGTGTAAAAACGATTAAAACTGATAGTGATACTTTTGAAACAAATGCATTGATAATTGCAACTGGGTCTCAATATAAGAAGCTTGGTGTGCCAGGTGAACAAGAATATGGTGGACGCGGAGTTTCATATTGTGCAGTTTGTGATGGGGCCTTTTTCAAAAACCGAGATGTTGTCGTTGTTGGTGGTGGAGATTCAGCGATTGAAGAAGGTTCATATCTTTCACAATTAGTTAAAGAAGTTAATGTAGTGCATCGCCGTGATAAATTACGTGCACAAAAGATTTTACAAGATCGTGCATTTGAAAATCCTAAGATGAAATTTACTTGGGATACTGTGTTGACAGGTATTGAAGGTGATGGGAAAAAAGTTACCAGTGTTAAGACAATGAATAAGAAAACTGGTGACGAAGAAAATATTTCCGTCGATGGGGTATTTATTTATGTGGGATTAGTCCCAATGACTGAACCATTTCAAAATCTTGGAATAACAGATGAACAGGGATGGATTGTAACAAACGAAAATATGGCAACTAAAATCCCTGGAGTATTTGCAATCGGAGATGTTAGAAAAAAGGAATTACGACAAATAACTACGGCAGTTGGTGACGGTGGAATTGCTGGCCAAGGTGCTTATAGCTATTTAGAAACATTAAAAGATTAGTTGAAAGAGTAAGGAGTCTTGATCAAAAGTTAACTTTTGACAAAGCTTCTTATTTATTTTGGATAAACTTATTTAACTCATCAGTTTCTGAAAGTCGATGTAAACTCAAAAAATTTGATAGGTCCTATATTTTCTTAATTGAAAGCGTAGAAGCGTAATCCAAGTCCCGAAATGCTTTGATGACATATTGTCTAATTTATCGGATAAAATTAAAAAATAAGAAAAATATTCAATTTTTTGTTATGTTTTTTGTAAAAAAGTGTTTTTAATATAGTATACTGAGTTTAGAAAAAAACAATGGGAGTGATTTTGTGAGTTGGAAAGATACTTATCAAACATGGGTTAACTATCCTGAGTTAAACAAAGAATTAAGACATGAATTGGAAAATAACAAAGAAAATGAAGCAATATTAGAAGAAGCGTTTTATGCACCTCTTGAATTTGGGACAGCTGGAATGCGTGGGATAATTGGTGCAGGTATAAATAGAATGAATATCTATACTGTAAGGCAAGCCACGGAAGGGCTTTCTTTGTTGATGGATACATTGGATGAAAGTGTAAAAAAACGAGGTGTTGCGATTAGTTTTGATTCGCGACATCATTCTAAGGATTTTGCACATGAGGCTGCAAAGGTCTTAGGAGCACATGGAATTGCAAGTTTTGTTTTTGAAAGTCTTAGACCAACACCTGAGCTTTCTTATACAGTGAGACACCTTAATGCTTATGCAGGAATTATGATTACTGCGAGCCACAACCCTAAGGAATATAATGGGTATAAAATTTATGGTGAAGATGGCGGACAGATGCCACCTAAGGAATCAGATATGATTACCGAATTTGTTAGGCAAGCAAAAGATTTATTCTCCATTAAGGTTGCTAATGAAGAAGAAATTCTTCAAAATGGTTTAATGAAAATCATTGGAGCAGATGTCGATAATGATTATTTGGCAGAAGTTAAAAAGGTAACCATTAATCCTGAATTGGTAACCAAAGAAGGAGCAACACTTAAGTTAGTTTTTTCCCCGTTACATGGTACTGGTGCAATGTTGGGTGAAAAGGCATTACTTGGAGCTGGTTTTTCAAATTTCACAATGGTTTCAGAACAAGCCACACCAGATCCAGAATTTTCAACGGTCAAAAAACCTAATCCAGAAGATGCGGCAGCTTTTGACTTAGCGATTAAGCATGGTAAAAAAGAAGATGCAGATCTTTTAATTGCCGTTGATCCTGATGCTGATAGACTTGGAGCAGCAGTGCGACAACCATCAGGTGAGTATCAATTATTGACTGGAAATCAAATTGCGGCAATTATGCTTGATTATATTTTGACGGCACGACAAAAGGCAGGGACTTTGCCTGAAAATGCAGCTGCAGTGAAGTCAATTGTTTCGAGTGAATTTGCTACTACAATTGCTAAAAGTTATAATGTTGAAATGATTAATGTTCTAACCGGTTTTAAATTTATTGCTGAGCAAATTAAGATTTTTGAGGAAACTAATGCACATAGTTTTATGTTTGGTTTTGAAGAAAGTTATGGTTATTTAGTTCGTCCTTTTGTAAGAGATAAGGATGCGATTCAGTCACTTGTTATGTTAGCAGAGGTTGCAGCTCATTATAAAAGTGAGGGTAAGAACCTTTATGATGGATTGCAAGATCTTTTTGCAAAGTTTGGCTACTTTGCAGAAAAAACTATCTCACTTACTTTTGATGGTGTAGAGGGTGCACAGCAAATAAAGAGCTTGATGACTAAGTTTAGAGAGACTGCGCCAAAAGAATTTGCAGGAATTAAGGTTGCAGTTATGGAGGATTTTGCCAACTCACAAAAGATCTCTTCTGATGGCGAAATTACAACAATTAATCTACCTAAGTCAAATGTTTTGAAGTATATTTTAACAGACGGGTCATGGATTGCTGTAAGGCCATCAGGAACTGAGCCCAAAATCAAATTTTACATTGGAACTCAAGATGAAACACAAGAAACAGCGCTACAAAAAAGAAATGCCTTTGAAGATACAATTAAAGATTTTGTTAAAAAATAATTTTTTAGTAAAAAGGACTGGGACATAAGGTAATTATGACTTAGCCTTTTTATTTTAGAGAAGTGGGTGGGTTTTTGAAAAATAATAATATACAAAGACGATTAAGCATCAAAGATGATTTATTAAATTCAAGTTTAATAAGTGCAACTGTGTTAGCAAAAAAATATAATGTTTCAAGGCAAACAATTGTAGGAGATATTGCCTTGCTTAGGGCAAAAGGTGAACCAATTACGGCAACAGTTAATGGATATAAATACCAACTGAGAAATTCGCGTTACCATGGATTAATTGTATGTCAACATACAATTGGAGAAACAAGGTTAGAACTTGAGACGATTGTTAACTTGGGTGGCGAAATTGAAGATGTGATAGTAGATCACAATTTATATGGACAAATTGTTGGATCACTTGGGATTGCGACTTTACAAGATATTAATGATTTTATGAGTAGGGCAGAAAATGGCAACCACCATCTATTATCAAGTTTGACCCAAGGTGTTCATTTGCATAATATTATTTGTAATAATGAATCAGAGTTTAGTGAAATCAAACAGGCTTTAGCAAAGATAAATCTTCTATACCAAGACTAGAGTTCTTCGCAAATAGTAATGATGTCAGTCATTGAAGGAGATACTTTGTTTTCGAGAGTGTTTAGTAGTATTTTAAAAAGATACCTGAAATTTGAATTAGATTGAAATATTTGAAGTTATATAATATTTTTTCGACAAAATGATTTAAACGATTAAGCGCTAAAATAATTCGTAGATATTCAAAAAGGAATTCTTAAAAACGTGCGAAAGTATGTTCGATATGATAAAATAAATGGGCGTGATGTAGGTTAATTAGACTAACATCGACGCTTTTTTCATTTATTAAATTAGGGGGTAAAATAATTGATTGAACGACAAAACAACCATCAGTTTGATCTAATTTCTGCTTATAAACCGACAGGTGATCAACCAAAAGCGATTGAGAAACTCTCCTCAGGAATTTTAAAGGGAGAAAAGGCACAAATTCTTTTGGGAGCAACTGGAACAGGTAAAACTTTTACAATATCTAATGTAATAAAAAATGTTAATAAGCCAACCCTTGTTTTAGCACATAATAAGACTTTAGCAGGCCAATTATATGGTGAGTTCAAAGAATTCTTTCCTAATAATGCAGTGGAGTATTTCGTTAGCTATTATGACTACTATCAACCAGAGGCATATGTGCCATCCAGTGATACTTATATTGAAAAAGATTCTAGCATTAACGATGAGATTGATAAATTAAGACATTCAGCGACGAGTTCTTTGTTAGAACGAAATGATGTAATTGTGGTTGCATCAGTATCTTCAATTTTTGGACTAGGTGATCCAAATGAGTATCAAAGACATACTCTTTCACTTAGAGTGGGCCAAGAATTAGAAAGAGATACACTTTTAAGACAGTTAATAGATATCCAATTTGAACGTAATGATATTGATTTCCAACGTGGAAGATTTAGAGTGCATGGAGATATAGTTGAAATTTTCCCAGCATCTCGTGATGAACGAGCATTGCGTATCGAATTTTTTGGAGATGAAATCGATCGAATTCGTGAAGTTGATGCTCTTACAGGTGAAATAGTAGCAGAAAGAGAGCACGTTTCAATTTTTCCGGCTACTCATTTTATGACAAATGAAGACGTAATGGAAAAAGCCATTAGCGGTATTCAAGATGAACTTGAGCAAAGATTAATTCAGTTGAGAGATAATAATAAATTGCTTGAAGCACAACGTCTTGAGCAACGAACAACTTATGATATTGAGATGTTGCGTGAAATGGGCTACTGTTCTGGAATTGAAAACTACTCTAGACATATGGATGGACGAAAACCTGGTGAACCTCCTTATACGTTACTTGATTTTTTCCCGAAAGACTTTTTAATAGTTGTTGATGAATCTCATGTTACTATGCCTCAAGTTAGAGGAATGTATAATGGAGATAGGGCAAGAAAACAAATGTTAGTTGACTATGGATTTAGGTTACCAAGTGCAATTGATAATCGTCCACTAACTTTACAGGAATTCGAAAAACATGTGAGTCAAGTCATATATATGTCTGCAACACCTGGGCCATACGAATACGAACAAACTAATAATGTTGTGCAACAAATTATTCGACCAACGGGGTTGTTAGATCCATTAATTGAAGTTCGACCAATAATGGGACAAATGGATGACTTGGTTGGGGAAATTAATAAGCGAATTGAACGAAAAGAAAGAGTCTTTGTAACAACATTGACTAAAAAAATGGCAGAAGATTTATCCGACTATTTAAAAGAATTACAAATTAAAGTAAAGTATCTACATTCTGACATCAAAACATTAGAAAGAACAAAAATTGTGCGTGATTTACGTTTAGGTGTATTTGATGTTTTGGTTGGAATTAACTTATTGAGAGAAGGTATAGATGTACCCGAAGTATCACTTGTTGCAATTCTCGATGCAGATAAAGAAGGTTTTTTGAGAAGTGAACGTTCATTAGTTCAAACAATTGGGCGGGCTGCACGTAACGAAAATGGACGTGTAATTATGTATGCTAATAAGATTACTGATTCAATGCAAGCCGCAATTGATGAAACAAAACGCAGACGAACAATCCAAGAAAAATATAACAGTATACACAACATTGTTCCAAAGACAATCAAGAAAAAGGTAAGGGATTTAATTTCAATTACTAAGCCAGCTGAAGGTGCAAAAAAACAGCAGTCATTTACAGAGCTTGAATTTTATGATATGGAAAAAGCTGATCAAAAAGAAATGTTAACGAAATTAGAAGAACAGATGAGAGCTGCAGCAAAGCAACTTGATTTTGAACAAGCTGCCACATTACGTGACACAATTATAGATCTTAAAGCACAAATAAAATAGAAAAGAGGTTATATTTTGGTACAAAATAAGATTGTTATTCATGGTGCGCGTGCTCATAATCTTAAAAATATTGATGTTACAATTCCAAAAGATAAATTAGTTGTTATCACTGGGTTATCAGGATCAGGTAAAAGTTCACTTGCATTCGATACTTTATACGCTGAAGGGCAAAGACGATATGTTGAAAGTTTATCTGCGTATGCACGTCAATTTCTTGGACAAATGGATAAACCAGATGTTGATTCGATAGATGGTTTATCACCAGCGATTTCAATTGATCAAAAGACAACATCCAAGAATCCGCGATCAACAGTAGGAACTGTGACTGAAATAAATGATTATTTACGTTTATTATGGGCAAGAGTTGGGACGCCTTTTTGTCCAAATGATGGGCAAGAAATTACTAGTCAGTCACCTGAACAAATGGTGGATAGAATTTTAGCATTACCTGAGAAAACCAAGGTTCAAATTCTTTCACCAATTATTCGTGAAAAAAAAGGACAACACAAGAAAGTTTTCGAAAAAATAAAACGTGATGGTTTTGTTCGTGTTCGTGTAGATGGGGAAATTTTGGATGTAGAAGAAAAGTTAGATTTAGATAAGAATAAAAAACATTCAATTGAAATTGTTGTTGATAGAATCGTTGTTAAAGAAGGGATAAGATCGAGGCTGTTTGATTCCTTTGAAGCCGCACTACGTTTGTCTGATGGTTATGCAAGTGCTGATATTGGCGATAATAAGATTTTGCAGTTTTCGGAAAACTTTGCTTGCCCATATTGTGGTTTTACAATTGGTGAATTAGAGCCACGGCTATTTTCTTTCAATGCACCATTTGGAGCTTGCACTGAATGTGATGGATTGGGAATGAAGTTAGAAGTCGATCAGGATTTGGTGGTACCAGATGTCACTAAAACTTTACATGAGGGGGCAATTGAGCCTTGGAATCCCATTAGTTCGCAATACTATCCAGCGATGCTTGAACAGATGTGTGCATCTTTTGGAATTGATATGGATACACCCTTTAATAAGCTACCTGAAAAAGATCGTAAAATAATATTGTATGGTGGTGGAGAACGAACATTTCATTTCCATTATGAGAACGATTTCGGTGGTGTAAGAGATGTTGATGCAAAGTTTGAAGGGGTTATTTTAAATATTGAGCGGCGTTATCATGAAACTAACAGTGATTTTACCAGAGACGTAATGCGCAAGTACATGACAAGTTTAACATGTCAATCTTGTCACGGATATCGTCTAAATCGAAAGGCACTGGCTGTCAAAATTAGTGGCCAACATATTGGTCAAGTTTCGGAAACTAATATACAGGCATGTCTAGATTTTTTTGAAAAATTAGAGTTTAATTCAAAAGATGAGATGATTGCTAAACCTATTTTAAAGGAAATTAAGGATCGTTTAACATTTTTGATTAATGTCGGTTTAGCATATTTAACACTTAGCCGCTCTGCAAGGACACTTTCCGGCGGGGAAGCTCAAAGAATTCGACTTGCAACACAGATTGGATCAAATCTTTCAGGAGTACTCTATATTCTTGATGAACCTTCAATCGGGTTGCATCAACGAGATAATGATCGACTCATTGATTCTTTGAAAAAAATGCGAGACCTTGGGAATACATTGATTGTTGTCGAACATGATGAAGATACAATGCGAGCTGCCGATTATTTGATTGATATTGGACCAGGTGCAGGAGACAAGGGTGGAGAAGTGATGGCTGCAGGTACACCAAAGCAGGTTGCCAGAAATAATAAGTCACTAACCGGGCAATACTTATCAGGAAAAAAATCTATTCCTATTCCTCAAAAAAGGCGTAGTGGTAATGGAAAGATTATTACAATAACAGGTGCCAGCGAAAATAATCTAAAAAATATCGATGTTGATTTTCCATTAGGTTCTTTCATTGCAGTTACTGGGGTTTCAGGTTCTGGCAAGTCAACATTGGTCAATACGATTTTGAAACGAGCGTTGGCACAGAAGTTAAATAATAATTCTGAAAAGCCTGGTAAATTCAATAATATAAGTGGGACAGAAGCGCTTGAGAAAGTTATCGACATCGATCAAAGCCCAATTGGCCGTACACCACGGAGTAATCCTGCCACTTATACAAGTGTTTTTGATGATGTACGAGATTTATTTTCACAAACAAATGCTGCCAAACTTCATGGATATACCAAAGGCCGATTTAGTTTTAATGTTAAGGGTGGACGTTGTGAGGCATGCAAGGGTGATGGAATTATTAAAATTGAGATGAATTTTTTGCCTGACGTTTATGTTCCTTGTGAGGTCTGTCATGGAGCTAGGTATAATTCAGAAACACTTGAAATTGAATATAAAGGCAAAAATATTGCACAAATATTAGAGATGACAGTTGACGAAGGGCTAAAGTTTTTTGCAGCAATTCCTAAAATTAAGCGTAAATTACAAACGATAGTTGATGTTGGACTAGGTTATGTCCAACTTGGGCAACCAGCTACAACTTTATCAGGCGGAGAAGCGCAACGAATGAAGTTAGCATCTGAGTTGCATCGTAAGTCAAATGGGAAAACATTTTATATTTTAGATGAGCCAACAACCGGACTACACACGGAAGATATTAAAAATTTACTAAAGGTTTTGGAACGATTAGTTGAATTAGGGAACACAGTTTTGGTGATTGAGCATAACCTTGATGTTATAAAAACAGCCGATTATTTGATCGACTTAGGACCAGAAGGAGGAGAAGGTGGTGGCACAATTGTTGGCACAGGTACACCTGAACAATTGGTCCTAAATTCTAGAAGTTATACAGGAAAGTATTTAAAAGTAATGTTAAATAAGCTTAAGAGTTGATAGGTAGGTATTGCTTTTTGAAGTTAAAATGCTAGAGTTAAAGAGTAAATATCTTAGAATGGAGTGTGTTGGATAGATGGCAGAAGTTGAAAGCTTTGCACTGGATCATACAGCGGTTAAGGCACCTTATGTTCGTTTGATTACAGTTGAGGAAGGGAAAAAGGGCGATAAGATTTCAAATTACGATTTGCGTCTTGTTCAGCCAAATGAAAATGCAATACCGACTGCAGGATTGCACACAATTGAGCATATGTTAGCTGGTTATTTACGTGATCGAATGGATGGTGTAATTGATTGTTCTCCTTTTGGTTGCAGAACTGGGTTTCATTTGATTGTATGGGGTGAACAGGATACAGCTGATGTTGCAAAAGCTTTAAAGGGATCATTGGAACAAATTGTGGAATCAACTTGGGACGATGTACAAGGTACTGATATCAAGAGTTGTGGCAATTATCGGGATCATTCACTGTTTTCAGCAAAAGAATGGTGCAAGAAGATTCTTGCAGAAGGAATTTCATCAGATCCTTTTGAACGTAAAGTAATTTAATTAAGTAAAGAATAGCCTTAAAAAAGCGGGATTAGGTCAATTTAACTTGATCTTATCTCGTTTTTTTGAATAAGTGTTCAAGTCTGAATCTTAAAAAAATCGCTATGACATGCCCGGTATGTTATAATGGCGAAAGGATAATTAGTGGAGGGTTATATAGATGAAAAAGCCATTGAAACTTGTTGTGGTTACTGGAATGAGTGGTGCAGGTAAGACAGTTGCGGTACAAAGTTTTGAAGATTTAGGTTACTTTTGTATTGATAACATGCCACCTTCATTGTTACCAAAGTTTTGGGAGCTAGTTCGCGAATCTGGAAAAATAAATAAGATTGCATTAGTAATTGACCTAAGATCACGAGCATTTTATGACGAAATAATAGAATTATTAAGAAATTTAGGAAATGATGAAACAATTGATACGAAGATACTTTTTTTAGATGCATCTAATGAAGAATTGGTAGCGCGTTATAAAGAAACAAGACGTTCACATCCGCTAGCGATGGAAGGACGTTTAATGGATGGTATCAATTTGGAAAGAGATTTGTTACGTGATATGCGGATGAAGGCTCAATTTGTTGTTGATACAAGTAAGTTGACTCCTAGGCAGTTGCGTGAAGAAATTTTTCGTAATTTTGAAACCAACGCACAGACGCCTTTTCATATTCAAGTGATGTCCTTTGGATTTAAGTATGGCGTACCAATTGATGCAGATATTGTGATGGATGTGCGTTTTTTGCCAAATCCCTATTATATTGAATCGTTGAAAAAAAAGACTGGACTTGATCAAGAGGTTTATGATTATGTAATGAAATCAAATAAGACCGAGTCTTTTTACACACAGTTTGTGACAATGCTTGAGACTGTCATTCCTGGTTATAAAGATGAGGGTAAGACAAGTTTGACAATTGCGATTGGTTGTACTGGTGGACAACATCGTTCTGTGGCTCTTTCTGAAAGAATTGGCAAGGCTTTAAAAAAAGATAATCCGGTGCGAATTTCACATCGAGATATTGCAAAAAGAAAGGAGACTGTAAATCGATCATGACAAAGTATTTGTTAAGAAAAAAGCGACCTAATATTGTTGTGATTGGTGGGGGAACTGGGCTTCCAGTTATCTTAAAAGCTTTGAGGAAAAAAAAAGCTGATATTACAGCCGTTGTAACTGTAGCAGATGATGGGGGTTCTTCTGGAATTATTAGAGATTATATTAACGTTGTACCTCCAGGTGATATTAGAAATGTTCTGGTGGCTCTTTCTGATTTACCGGAAATTTATAAGAATATATTTCAATATCGTTTTAATTCAAAAGACCAATTTTTTTCTGGACATGCAATCGGTAATTTGATTATTGCAGCTCTTTCAGAGATGAATGATACTGGAATATTCAGTGCAGTCCAAGAATTGACAAAATTAATGAAGGTTGAAGGAAATGTTTATCCGGCTTCAAATGAACCTTTAGTACTTAATGCATGCTTTACAGATGGTTCAACATTGGCAGGAGAATCTGAAATTTCGGCTGCTGGAAAAACAATAGACAGGGTTTGGGTTTCGGGAATGTCCGATAACATGCCAGAAGCAGTGCCAGAAGTAATAAATGCTATTATGGAGGCTGATCAAATTGTGCTTGGACCAGGCAGTCTGTTTACAAGTATTTTGCCAAATTTGATGATTTCAAATGTTGGAGAGGCTGTTTGCAAAACGAATGCAGAAGTAATTTATATTTGCAATATTATGACACAAAAAGGAGAAACGGAACATTTTACGGATGCTGATCACATACGTGTATTAAATCGACATCTGGGGATGAATTTTATAGATACAGTTTTAGTGAATACTGAACCAGTTCCTGCGGATTATATGGATCAACAAAAATATGATGAGTATTTATTCCAAGTCAAGCATGATTTTAATGGTTTACGAGATTTAGGTTGTAGAGTGGTTTCCAATAATTTTTTGGAACTCAGAAATCATGGTGTTTTTCATAATGGAGAACAAGTCGTTAGCGAATTACTTGGATTAACAAGCCGACCGTTGTCATGGAAAGATAGTGAATTAAATTAAGAATTGAAAAGGGGGTGGTTCGCATGTCTTATGCTAGTGATGTTAAAAAGGAATTGACAACACTCGAAGTTCATTTTGGAAATGCTAAGGCAGAGTTAATGGCATTAATTCGAATGAATGGGTCTTTAAGTCTTGCAAACCATCATTTTGTGTTAAATGTTCAGACAGAAAATCCAGCAATTGCTAGGCGCATATATCAACTTTTGAAGAAGTTCTATGATGTTGAAAGTGAACTCTTAGTTAGACGAAAAATGAAGTTAAAAAAGAATAATCTTTATATTGTGCGTTTAAAAACAGGAAGTGAACAGGTTTTAAATGATCTTGATATTTTGGATGGATTTCAATTAAAAACCGGTGTGCCACTTGACTTTTTAGCGGATGATGCCAAAGTGCGGTCTTATTTACGAGGTGCTTTCTTGGCTGCTGGATCTGTCAATAATCCTGAAACAAGTCGATATCATCTTGAAATCTATTCGTTATATGAAGAGCAAAATGATGTAATTTGTGATTTAGTAAATAGGTATGGGTTGAATGCTCGGAAAACTGAAAGGCGTAGCGGCTACATAACTTATTTAAAAGAGGCTGAAAAAATTGCTGATTTTTTGTCATTAATTGGTGCTACAAGTGCAATGTTAAAATTTGAGGATATTCGAATTGTGCGTGATATGAGAAACTCAGTTAACCGTATTGTTAATTGTGAAAATGCAAATATGAATAAAGTGGCAGATGCTGCTAAACATCAGATTGAAAATATTGAATTTATCGACAATAATTTTGGCATCAATAAATTACCTCCCAAAGTTCAAGATATTGCACGTGCAAGATTAGCACATCCAGAAGTTAGTCTTAAAGAATTAGGTGATTTGGTTGAAAATGGCCCAATTTCGAAATCAGGTGTCAACCATCGTTTGCGAAAGTTGAACGAATTGGCGGAACAATTAAGGCAAGGTGAAATATTAAGTTAAATATGAATTTGTTAATAGGATTGTTTTAAAAGTGTTTTACAGTAAAAATAGGCTATGTCAAAATTTATTTTGACATAGCCTATTCCTTTATAGAATCAAACCCCTTATTTAAGGTTCTTCTTATTCTCCATAATACCATCAATCAAACCGTACTCAACAGCTTGTTGTGCTGTCATGAAGTTATCACGTTCTGTATCTCGATTGATTGTTTCAATATCTTGACCAGAACCATCTGCCAAAATTTTATTAATTAATTTGCGTGTTTTTAAAATGTGTTCAGCAGCGATATTTATATCGGTCGCTTGTCCCTGAGCCCCACCTAAAGGTTGATGAATCATAATTTCTGAGTTTGGCAAAGCAAATCTTTTTCCTTTTGTTCCGGCCGTTGATAAAACACTTGCCATTGATGCAGCCATGCCCATTACAATTGTTTGAACATCTGCTTTCACAAAGTTCATTGTATCGTAAATTGCTAATCCTGCAGAAACACTACCACCAGGAGAGTTTATATAAATGTAAATATCCTTTTCTGCGTCTTGTGCGTCCAAAAAAAGCAATTGAGCGATAATCGCATTAGCCATATCATCGTTAACTTCACCAGAAAGCATTATAATACGGTCCTTTAAAAGCCTTGAATAAATATCATAAGCACGTTCACCTTGTGCTGATTGTTCAATAACAGTAGGAACTAAATTCATTGAACATCGACCCCCTCATTGTTTTATCTACGTTTTAAGTGTAGCACTCAAACGATTGTATTGCTAGTTTAACTTAATGGTCAAAAAAGGTCAAATAAAAAGTGAGCTTAAAGATGAATATGGGGAAATTTTTTTAAAAGCCCTTTTTTATGAATGAATTATTCCAAAATAATAATAACTTATAATTACATTTAATTACATTTTAAAGCAGGAATTGGGATATATATAAATATTATCTAAGCTACATATGAATTGGATATTTGTATAGAGAATGTTAAAATGTATAATTGAAAGTGTTTTCTTGGACTTGATATGAAGTGCTTATAACTTACATTTTTTTACATCTTTTAAAAATTAAGTGAAAGTTTATCGAGATACAAAATAAAAAAGCCTTTAATATTAAGGCTTTGATGATGAATCATAATTAATGTAAATCATATATGCACCACGTGGGAGTCGAACCCACATTACAAGAACCGGAATCTTGTGTGATATCCATTACACTAGCGGTGCGATACTCGTACTATTTTACAAGAAAATTGGTAATTTTACAAGTCAAAAAAAGTAGGTGAACGGTGTGCAAGAAAATCAAAAATTAGGATATGGACAGATTCAAAAACAAGTCCAAAAACTTGCTATGACTCAACAAATGCAACAATCAATCCAATTATTACGATATAGTAGTGAAGATTTAGTAAGTTTTTTGAAGCAAAAAGAGTTAGACAATCCGTTCATCTTTATTAAAGACTCTTTCACATACACTGGGGAGATTAGTGGTATAAAAAATTCACAGTCAAGCATACAACAATTTGAATTTAACTCAGATATAAAAAAGCAGTCACTATACAATTATTTAATTGCACAAATAAAATTAACGATGCGTAAAACTGATTTAAGAAGTTGGGTCATTTATCTAGCAGGCCAAGTTGATCAAAATGGGTACTTGAAAATTGACTTTGATGAACTAATTAAACGTACCAAGGTTGAGAAAGTAGTGTTGTTGGATGCGTTGACGTTGTTGCAACAACTGGATCCGCCAGGTGTTGGAGCGAGATCGCTACAAGAATGTTTGCTTTTACAAATTCAAGATGCAAAAGACGTACCTCAAAAAACATATGAAGTTGTGCAAAAGAAATTTGATTATTTGATTGAACATGATTGGAAGAAAATAACGGAAGAATTGAATATCACTCTTGAGGAAACCAGAGAAATTTTTGAATTTATTAGAAAATTATCTGCTAGTCCAGGTGGAAGTTTCAATCAAGAAAGTACAACTTATGTTTACCCAGATATAATAGTTACAAGACATGCGGAGAATTCAGAATTTTCTATTAAAGCAACCAAGAGAAGTAATCCAACAGTTCATTTTAAGAAAGAATATTATGATAAGCTCAAAAATAATGATGATCAGGCTGTCGCCAATTTTCTGAAAGAAAAGAAAAAAGACTTCCAAGAATTAGTGAGAGATATTGAGCAGAGAAATCAAACAGTTGTAAAGGTTGCTCAAATAATTGTTGAGCAACAACGGACTTTTTTCGAGACTGGGAATGGGCCATTAAAACCACTTCTTTTACGTGATGTTGCTCAAAAACTAGATATGCATGAATCAACAGTTAGTAGGGCAGTAAATGGTAAATATTTACGCTGTGATTACGGTGTTTTTGAACTTAAGGGTTTCTTGAGAAGACCGATAAGTAGTAAAAACAATAATATTTCAGTTGAAATTATTAAGGAATATATCAGAAAGTTTATTGCTGATGAAGATTTAAAAAAACCTTTTTCAGATGTTAAACTTTGTGAGAAATTAAGAGAAGTACAAATAACAGTTTCTAGACGTGCAATTAATAAATACCGAGAAGAAATGGGGATTGGTAGTTCAATTGAAAGAAAAAAAAAGTATGAGATGTTTAATAAAAAGGACGAAAAATAATACAGATTTTATCTTATCGTTCGTTTGTTAAGAATATTATTATTTTTTTTTGTAATAATATTCGGAATGATATTCAAAAAATCGGCCTGAATGTAATTAATCTATGTTAATACCGACTATTAGGAAAGCAGATTTAATGACTTGCAATGGTATTGAAATATTGCTATAATGCAATTGTTGATAAAGGTATGAGAGCAATTAAGAATAGATTGTTGTTGTGCTTTTTGTTTTTTGATTTACTGGGTCGCAGAATGACACTGATGGACGTATTTAGTCCCACTTAGGAAGGTAACCGTAATGCATCAGGAGTTTAAATGGATTGAAAAAATCGCTCCCGACATGGTTGAAACCATGGTACAGCGTCTTATGGTGTTGCGCTATGTCTTTTGGATGGGACCAATCGGACGAAGAAGTCTTGCACAAGAGTTTGGCCTAACTGAGCGAGTGCTTAGAACTGAAACCGATTTTTTGCGGATGCAGGGGTTACTTGAATCGACTAGGTCAGGTATGATTATTACCGAAAATGGTCGAGATGTTCTTCAAGGTCTTAGAAACTTAACGGATCAATTGGCAGATATAAAGCATCAAGAAGTTGAGCTCTCTAAGAAATTAGGCATCGAAAAATGCATGATAGTTTCGGGCGATTCTGATCAGCAATTTAAGATTGTTGATGAGATGGGTCAGTTAGTTGAAGGCCAGCTAGTTTCAGTGCTACCTGAGGGGAAAAATGTTATTGCTGTGATGGGTGGAGTTACAATGGCAACAATTGCAAAGGCTCTCACGAAAAAAGTTGCAGAAAATCGTGAATTGTTATTTGTACCAGCTAGAGGTGGTGTTGGTGAAAGTGTCGATATTCAAGCTAACACTGTCAGCTCCCAGATGGCAAAGCATACTGGTGGTCAACATAAAGCGTTGTATGTACCTGAACAACTTAGTGAGGATGCATTTGGTCCCTTACTAAAAGAACCAGCGATTCAAAATGTAATCGAATTGATTAGATGTAGTGATGCTGTTATTCATGGTGTCGGTGATGCTATGAAGATGGCTAATCGAAGAGATATGTCTGAATCGGTTATTAAAATGCTCAGAAAAAATCAAGCGGTTGGTGAGGCATTTGGGTGTTTTTTTGATGAACATGGTAAAGTGGTGTATAGGATTCCAAGAATTGGTTTACAATTAGAGGATCTCGCCAATATGAAATGTGTGATTGCAGTTGCGGGTGGTTCGTCCAAAGCAAAAGCGATTGCTGCATACATGAAACATGCCCCAAAACGAACGTGTTTAATCACTGACGAAGGGGCAGCAAATCTGATTTTAAAAGAGTAGTGTTTATATAGACACACTTTTTAAAATAAATTTTTTATTTCCTAAAGGAGGAAATTTTAGTATGACTACTAAAGTAGGTATTAATGGTTTTGGCCGTATTGGCCGTTTAGCATTCCGTCGTATTGCTGAAACTTCAGAAGGTTTGGAAGTTGTTGCTATCAACGATTTAACTTCTCCAGCTATGTTGGCACACTTGTTGAAGTATGATACAGCTCATGGTCAATTTGATGCTGAAATCTCTGCTACAGACAACGCACTTGTTGTAAATGGCAAAGAAATTCCTGTATACGCAGAAGCAGATGCACGTAACATTCCTTGGGTTAAGAACGATGGTGTTGACTTAGTTCTTGAATCAACAGGTTTTTACACATCTGAAGAAAAGGCATCTGCACATATCGAAGCAGGCGCAAAACGTGTTCTTATTTCAGCACCAGCTGGAAAAATGAAGACAATCGTTTATGGTGTTAACGATGACACATTGACAAACGATGACAAGATTGTTTCTGTTGCTTCATGTACAACAAACTGCTTGGCTCCTTTAGTAAAAGCTATGAATGATGCTTTTGGTATTAAAGCTGGTACTATGACAACAATCCATGCTTACACAGCTACACAAAAATTACAAGATGGTCCAGATCGTGGTGGAAATGTACGTAACGCTCGTGCTGCTGCTGCAAACACAATTCCTCATTCAACTGGTGCTGCTAAAGCTCTTGGCTTAGTTGTTCCTGAAGTTAATGGTAAATTGGATGGCCATGCACAACGTGTACCAGTTATCACAGGTTCATTAACAGAATTAGTTACAACTCTTGACAAAGTAGTTACTGCTGACGAAGTTAATGCTGCTGTTAAGTCAGTTACAGAAGGTAACGCATCATTTGGTTACAATGCTGATGGAATTGTTTCATCAGATATTATTGGTACAACATTTGGTTCTGTATTTGATCCAACTCAAACACAAGTTGTTGGTTCAGGTGAAGGCCAAGTTGTTAAGACTGTTGCTTGGTATGATAACGAATCTGGGTTTACAGCACAAATGATCCGTACTTTGGAAAAATTTGCTAGCATGCTTTAAGATTTAGTTGACACTAAATTTTTAAATGATTCGGTTCGTCAAGGCGGGGGGAGGCAACTCTCTTCGCTTTTTATTTTAAATAAAATGGAGGAATTACACTCATGGCAAAACTAACAGTTTCTGATTTAGATGTTACGGGTAAAAAAGTTTTAATCCGTGTGGATTTTAATGTTCCTATAAAAAATGGTGTTATCGGAAATGATAACCGTATTGTTGCTGCATTACCAACAATTAAATATGTTGTTGATAATGGCGGGAAGGCAATTCTATTTTCACATCTTGGACGTATAAAGACTGAAGAAGATAAGAAAGAATTGTCATTACGTCCGGTTGCTGAAAGATTAGCTGACTTAGTTAAAAAACCAGTTACTTTTGTTCCAACAACTAGAGGAGCACAACTTGAAGAAGCAATTGATAAAATGAATGATGGTGATATTTTATTAGTTGAAAATACTCGTTTTGAAGATTTGGACGGTAAGAAAGAATCAAAAAATGATCCTGAATTAGGTAAGTACTGGGCATCACTTGGCGACCTTTATGTAAATGATGCATTTGGTACTGCTCATCGTTCACATGCATCAAACGTTGGAATTGCAAGTAATATGGAAAAAGCTGCAGCTGGTTTCTTACTTGAAAAAGAAATTAAATTCTTAGGTAATGCTGTTGATACACCAGTCCATCCTTTTGTGGCAATTCTTGGTGGTGCAAAGGTTTCTGATAAAATTGGTGTGATTGATCACCTTCTTTCAAAAGCTGATAAGGTTATTATTGGTGGTGGAATGACTTATACTTTCTATGCTGCAAAGGGCATGGGTATTGGCAATTCATTAGTTGAAAAGGATAAAATTGAGTTAGCTAAGGAAATTATTGAAAAAGCTGGCGATAAATTAGTATTACCAATTGATTCAGTTGTTGCAGAAAAATTTGACAATGATGTTCCAAATAAAATTGTTGATGGTGATATTCCTGATGGCTACATGGCTCTTGATATCGGACCAAAGTCTATTGCATTGTTTAAAGATGTACTTAAAGATGCAAAGACAGTTGTTTGGAATGGACCAATGGGTGTGTTTGAAATGAGTAATTATGCTGAAGGAACTCTTGAAGTTGGTAAGTTCTTAGGAACACTTAGCGATGCAACAACTATTGTCGGTGGTGGCGATTCAACAGCTGCCGTGCAACAACTAGGTGTAGCTGATCAATTGACACATATTTCTACAGGTGGTGGTGCTTCTCTTGAATATCTTGAGGGTAAGACACTTCCTGGAATTGCTGCTGTTTCAGATAAGTAATTTTAAGTTGAGTAAATTCGAAAGGATGATTTAAGTGCGCACACCAATTATTGCAGGAAACTGGAAAATGAATATGAATCCAGAACAAACTGCTGAATTTGTCAAAGCTGTAAAAAATGATTTACCTTCTTCAAGTGAAGTTGAGTCAGTGATTGCTGCACCAGCTGTGGACCTTCCGGCTCTTTTAGAAGCTGCAAAAGGTTCAGAGTTGAAAGTTGCTGCTGAAAATTGCTATTTTGAAGATGAAGGTGCTTACACAGGTGAAACTTCACCTAAAGTTCTTAAAGAAATGGGAGTTGATTATGTTGTTATTGGTCATTCAGAACGACGTGATTATTTCCATGAAACAGATGAAGATATCAATAAAAAAGCACATGCTATTTTTAAAAATGGTTTATTACCAATTGTTTGTTGTGGTGAGTCACTTGAAACTCGTGAATCAGGTAAGGCTGAAGAATGGGTTGAAGGTCAGGTTACTGCTGCCTTAAAAGATCTTTCAAGTGATCAAGTAGCAAGCCTTGTAATTGCATATGAACCAATCTGGGCAATTGGAACAGGTAAGACTGCATCTTCTGATCAAGCAGAAGAGATTTGTGCGGTAGTCCGCCAAACAGTTGCCAAATTATATGATCAAACTGTTGCTGATAAAGTTCGTATTCAATATGGTGGTTCTGTTAAGCCAGCTAATGTAAAAGAGCTTATGAGTAAGGAAAATATTGATGGTGGTCTTGTTGGTGGTGCCTCATTGGTTCCAGAATCTTACTTGGGCCTAGTTAATTTCAAAAAATAATCATTTTTTTAATTATTAAGTGATTGAAAGTGATTGGAAAAAGCCTTAAAATAGGTTTGGGCTTAAAAAGCCTAAGCCAATCTAAAACTCAAAGGAGAGTATATTATGTCTAGTATTACAGAGATCTATGCACGCGAAGTCTTAGATTCACGTGGTAACCCAACAGTTGAAGCAGAAGTTTACACAGAAGCAGGTGCTTTTGGTCGTGGAATTGTTCCTTCAGGTGCATCTACAGGTGAACATGAAGCTGTTGAATTACGTGATGGCGACAAGTCACGTTACATGGGTAAAGGTGTAGAAAAAGCTGTTGCTAATGTTAACGATCTTATTGCAAAAGAGATTGTTGGTTACGAAGTTACAGACCAAGTTGCTATTGATAAAGCTATGATTGCTTTAGATGGTACACCTAACAAAGGTAAATTAGGCGCAAATGCTATTTTGGCTGTGTCAATTGCTGTTGCTCGTGCAGCTGCAGACGAATTACAAGTGCCTCTTTACAACTACCTTGGTGGTTTTAACGCACATGTTTTACCAACACCAATGATGAATGTTATCAACGGTGGTGCTCATTCTGACAACAAGGTTGATTTCCAAGAATTTATGATTATGCCTGTTGGTGCAAAGACAGTCAAAGAAGCAATTCGTATGGGTTCAGAAACTTTCCATAACCTACAAAAATTACTTGCTAAAGCAGGCAAAGTAACTTCAGTTGGTGATGAAGGTGGATTTGCACCTGACTTTGAGAACAACGAAGAACCTTTGAAATTCTTGATTGAAGCAATCGAAGCTGCTGGTTATAAACCAGGTAGCGATATTGCAATTGCCGTTGATGTTGCATCTTCAGAACTTTGGGATGGCGAAACTGGTAAATACAAATTACGTTGGTCAACTGGTGAAGAATTCACTACAGAAGAATTTATTAACTATCTTGAAGGTTTAGTTGATAAGTATCCAATTATCTCGATCGAAGATCCTATTGATGAAAATAATTGGGATGACTGGAAAACAATTACTGATAAGCTTGGTAAGAAAGTTCAACTTGTTGGTGATGATTTCTTTGTTACAAACACAGAATACTTGAAAAAAGGTATTAAGATGGGTGCTGCAAACTCTATCCTTATTAAAGTTAACCAAATTGGTACTTTAACTGAAACTGCAGAAGCAATCGAAATGGCTAAAGAAGCTGGTTATACTGCTATTGTTTCTCATCGTTCTGGTGAAACTGAAGATACATCAATTGCAGACTTGGTTGTTGCTACAAATGCAGGCCAAATCAAGACTGGTTCAATGAGTCGTACAGACCGTATTGCTAAGTACAACCAGTTGATGAGAATTGAAGATCAATTGAGTGAAAGTGTTGCCCAATATAAGGGTATTCATTCTTTCTACAATTTAAGTGAGCAAGCTCGTCAAGACATTGAAAGCAAATAATTAAATAACTATTACTGTAAATTTTACGGATAGTTTTTAAATATATTTGTTAAAAGAGAGGCTAAGTCAAAATTACTTTGACTGGGTCTCTTTTTTTATAATAAAATTATTTAATAGATCAACTATTCATAGGAGTATTTATTGTTAATTAGAATTAAGTAAGTTTTATTTAAATAATGCAAAAACTCAAGTCAGTAGTTAATTTGAAATACTTACGAGGTGATAATAATCACAAGTAATAAAACTAACTGGAAAAAAAATTTTTTTTATGCTACATTATAATAGATATAGATTACCTATGGAGTGAGGGGGTAAAAGTTTGTATAATTTAATTTTAACTATTTTATTAATTGTATCTGTATTAATAATTATCGCAGTGATGATGCAACCAGCAAAAAATGATAATGCGGCTTCTGCTTTATCAGGTGGAGCAGCCGATTTGTTTAGTAAGCAAAAGCCTCGGGGATTTGAAGCTTTTATGCAGAAAGTGACGGCTGTACTAGGGATAATTTTCTTTGTACTTTCGTTGGCTCTAGTTTATATTTCAGCGCATTGATAAAAGTATTCCTCCTGTTTGACTTTGTGTTTAGGGGAGGCTTGCTTTTTTTTTGTTTTAATAATGATTAATAGTTTATAATAGATAATCAAGTAAATAAACGAGGAAATTAATGGAAAATAATATTATTAAGGAAAAAATACTTAAAAAATTAAGAGAATCACCAGATCGTGATTTTCAAGCTCAAGAAATTGCAGAAGCAATTGCTATGACAACGGCGGTCCAGTTTAAATTTGTTGTACAAGCATTAGCTCAATTAGAACATGACAAGGAAATTAGACTTAATCAAAATGGAGCATTTACAATTGCTAAAGATGATTCATTGCCTAAATTTGAGGGTGTTTTTCATGCAAATGAACGAGGCTTTGGTTTTGTAACAGTTGATGTAGAAACACCTGATTTTTTTATTAATCCAACCCAAACAATGGCAGCTTTAAATGGTGATGAAGTTGAAGTCATAATGCTCAGAGAAGCAGATGAAAAAACTGGAAGAGGTCCTGAAGGAAAAGTTGTAGGGATAGTAAAACATTCTATTGAACAAGTGGTAGGTGAATTCGAAAAAGATAGTTCAGTGCAATATGAGGAAGGAATTATTGGAACTATTAAGTTAAAGGATCGTAAATTAGCACGTTACACTTTTTTGGTTGAAGACAAAGGACTAAATCCGGTACCAGGAGAGGTGATTTTAGCTGATATTACTGCCTACCCAGATGCACACGAACCAGGTATTCTAAAAGGTGTTGCAAAAAAGGTTATAGGTAATGTCAATGATCCTGGAATTGATATCTTACAAGTAGTTTACCAACACGATATTCCTACAAAGTTTCCGGACGAAGTAATGGCTGAAGTTGATAAAATTCCAGATTTTGTTACTGAAAGTGAACGGATTGGTCGAGTTGATTTGACAAATCAGGATTTAGTAACAATTGATAGTATTGAATCAAAAGATTTGGATGATGCTGTTACAGCTTGGAAAATGGAAAATGGAAATTATCATTTAGGTGTGCATATTGCTGATGTTTCTCATTATGTAAGAACAGGCACTGCTCTTAACGATGAAGCTTTTTCCCGTGGAACCTCAGTATATTTAACTGATCGGGTAATTCCGATGTTACCGCACAAATTATCGAATGGAATTTGTTCATTGAATCCAAAAGTTGAACGACTGGCAATGAGTTGTGAAATGGAGATAGATTCTGATGGTAATGTGCTCAATCATAAAATTTTTCCAAGTGTTATTAAAACGACGGAGAGAATGACTTATATTGCTATTAATAAAATTCTTGAGTCACATGATGAAAAAACAATGGCACGTTATGAAAATTTGGTACCTATGTTTGAAACAATGAATGAGCTTCATAAAATTTTACTCAAAATGAGGAAAAGAAGAGGTGCAATTGAGTTTGAGGACACCGAAGCGAAGATAATTGTTGATGAAAAAGGGCATCCAACAGATATCCAGTTGCGTGAACGTGGGACGAGTGAGAGAATGGTTGAGTCATTTATGCTAGCTGCAAATGAGACTGTTGCAGAACATTTTAATCACTTGCGGGTGCCTTTTATTTACCGTATTCATGAAACCCCTAAAGCCGAGAAAATGTTATCTTTTTTTGAGGCTTTATCAAGTTTAGGAATAGAAGTATCAGGAAGTAGTAATGATGTAAAGCCTAAAATGTTACAGACAATTTTAAAGAAGGTTGCTGGCAAACCTGAAGAAGCTATGGTATCCACAATGCTTTTACGATCAATGCAACAAGCTAAGTATTCGGATCAACCATTAGGTCATTTTGGATTAGGTGCAGAGGACTATACTCACTTTACGTCACCAATTAGAAGATATCCGGATTTATTAGTGCATCGGTTAATTCGTTTTTATGAGCAAAATGGAATTGATGAAGAGTCAAGGGAAGAGTATAAACAGGAAATACCTGAGATTGCTTTGCATAGTTCTCAAATGGAACGACGTGCAATTGATGCTGAACGTGATACAGATGCAATGAAAAAGGCTGAATATATGGCCGATCATGTTGGCGAAGAATTTGATGCAGTTGTTAGTTCAGTTACAAAATTTGGAATGTTTGTTGGGTTGCCTAACACAGTTGAAGGCCTTATTCATATAAGTGAAATGAAAGACGATTATTATGAATACTTGGAGAAACATATGGTTTTAGTTGGTCGTCACAGTAAGCGAACGTATCGAATTGGCCAACCAATTAGAGTTAAACTAGTTAACGTTAATGTCGACCAAAAAGAAGTTGATTTTACGTTGTTGAATCCAGAAAATGCACCCAAAACGGATTTACTTGATAAATCAGGGCAGGGTAATTCTAATAGAAGAAACGGCAATGATAAAAAATATCAAGGAAATCATAAGTATGATAATGGCAAAAAAGGCCAATTTAAGAAAAATGATAAGCAGCATGGATACCGGCCTTTTAAGGACAAACTAAAAAAAAGACATTGATGGCAAGTAATGTTAGGAGTGTATACAATGGTAAAAAAGAAGATTGATATCCCACCATTGGCTCAAAATAAGAAGGCAAGCCATGATTATACAATAATTGACACTGTTGAAACTGGAGTTGTTTTGACAGGAACGGAGATCAAGTCTGTACGAGCAAGGCGTATAAATCTTAAGGATGGTTTTGCTCAAGTTCGAAATGGAGAAGTATGGTTAATGAATGTTCATATCTCTCCATACGAACAAGGTAATCAATTCAATCATGATCCATTAAGAAATCGAAAGTTATTACTTCACAAGAAACAAATTATAGATTTAGATAAAAAAACATCAGATAAAGGGATAACATTAGTACCTTTAAAAGTATATATCAAAAGTGGATTTGCAAAGGTTTTACTTGGAGTTGGAAAAGGGAAACATGATTATGATAAGCGTGAAACAATTAAGCGTAAAGATCAAGAACGACAAATTCAAAGAAGCTTAAAGAATTTTGGTTGATAATACAAGGATGTTATAAGATTCTAAATGAATCTAATAAAAGATAGTTTAACGTTTAAGATATGATAAAGTTGAAATTCAAATTTCATCTTTGACAACATACCTTATTTATTACGTTAAGCTATCTTTTTTAATTGAAGAATAATAGATTATTTGTGATTCTACCTAATTTTATTACAATTCTTAAGAAAATAGTAATATTGAAACATAGAAGTAACATTTTGTAAGCTACCCGCAACCAATGAATTTATTAGAGTGCGTATAATATTTCTAGGTAAAGGGGTTATTTTTTATGAAATTAATTGGTGTTTGTATAAAGTATAGCGTAATAGCGATACTTATAGTTACAACAATGATTAGCAGTGTTTCAGCTGATACGGTCAGTGATTTACAAGGAAAACAAGATAGTGCACAAAAACAATTGGATAATAACAATAATCAATTATCCAATGAAATAAGTGCGGTAAACCAAGTATATCAAGACATACAGCAGTTAAATACTGAAAAAAAAGAAATGAGCGATAAAATAACAGCTGTTAAACAAAAACTAGTTACAGCTAAAATTGAGAAACAAAAAAGAATTACAGATGCAAAGGAACGGTTGAGAGAACTTCAATTGAGGGAAGGTACAAATACGACCATTCAAATTTTGGAGAACTCTAGTAATTTAACGCAGTGGTTGGGTGATATAATTGCATTAGGACGGCTGCAAGCTGTTTATAATGACAGTTTAGGTTTAGTTAAGCAAAGTGTAAATCAGATTGAAAATGATCAAAAACAATTGCTAACGTATCAATCAAGTTTGAACGTACAGTCTAGAAGTTTGGTTTCCAAGAAAAATCAGATGACCACATCATTGAATTCTTTGAAGCAACTTGTCAAGAATAATCAAGCAACAGTAGCTACGCTTGCAAACAAAGTTGCATGGGCAAAAGAAAGTGCAGCAGAGGAAGTAGCTGCAAAAAATGCTGAGCAAACTACGCAAGCAAATAGCACACAAGCAACAAATAGTACCTCATCAACAACTGCCTCAAGGCAAAGTGAAGATGCAAATAGTAATACATCTTCAACTTCAAATAGTAGTGAGGCAACAGCTACTACAACCAATATTAGCACCTCAAAGACGCTTGTTATGCAGTCAACTGGGTATTCAACAGAACAAAGTGGATTGAGTGCATACAGTGCGACTGGTATTAATTTAAGAGAGCATCCAAATTGCATAGCAGTAGATCCCAGTGTAATTCCGTTGGGAAGTATCGTTTGGGTTTCAGGTTATGGTGTGACAGTTGCAGGTGATACAGGTGGTGCAATAAAGGGAAACATAATTGATGTTCATTTTGCAACTGTTGGACAAGCAAATAGCTGGGGACGACGGACTGTAACAGTTAAAATATTAAGCTGATTTCGATTATTAGAGAAATAAAACTCTAGCTGTGATTTAAAGTAATAGCTCTAAGTTCACTAAAAAGAGTCCTGGGTATTTTATAACCTAGGACTCTTTTTATATTTGAATGGATACTTGATGCAAGAAAATGATTAGTTATGTGTAATTAAAATTCTCGATTGGATTTCTGAAGGTGACTTTTTCTGAAAAAAATTTAGATGTGTCATAACTAAATATATGAGCGACTTGCAGATGAACTATAATTATTAGTATTACTGTATTTTTCTTTGAAGGTGATTATAATTATGGTTGCCCAAAATTTTAAATCCAACTTTTTCAAATCCAAGACTTTTATATAATTTTTCTGCGCGGGGGTTCTCCCAGTCAACATTAAGCCCCATTTTTTCTATGTTTTGGTCTTTCACTATTGAATTTGTTAAAGCTAATAATTCACTTCCAATTCCTTGATTTTGATATGTTGGATCAACAACAATTGAATTTAGATACCATTCATTTGGAAGAGTTTCAAGGTCGGTGAATATTTTGAGCGATGAATCAAGGCCAGCAATTTTTAGAAATGAATGCATAAGATCGTTCATTTTTTCTTCATTTTCAGCCGGATAGCCATATAAGAATCCGACTACTAAATTATTTTTTGTAGCAACATAAGTCTGGGACCATTTACCCAAAAATTCTGGAGTTTCAAATGAATTTTGGATTACAATATTTAATTTAGAACGGTCGATTCTTTTGATTGTTTCTAGCATCATTTCATCAACAATTATATTGAATAGGGAAACAATTGCTGGTGCATCTTTTTTTGTAGCTTTTCGAATTTGCAAATCAAACGCTCCTTTTAAAATGGACCGATTCAATTAGTTATATTTAATTTGGAATCGGTAACGAAATTGGCCCTTTTTGTTGGTTGAGTTCTCAAAATAATCTAAGATGGCTACAATACAAAGGCAAAGTGGTTCCTTACTTTTTTTTGAAATAGTTAACTCCAAAAAACTACCTGAGGCTAGCAAAACTTCTTGTAGAGACATTATTAAATCTTTTTTTTGATATATTTTGTAGTTGAAATTTGGAATGTTACCTGTAACTATCCAATTTAACCCTCTAATAAGAATTAAATCTTTGCTCGCAAAATTAATTCTACGAAGAATACCAACTTTTTGATTGTTAGCAAAAAGTTCAAACTTGGGGAAAACCCCGAATCCACGTTGTTTTATATGTGCTAACAACTCTCCAGAGATTGAATATACGGATAAAACATCTTGATGCCTTCCCCAATTGCCAACAACAAGGTAGATTGCCTTCGAATTTTCATCAACAATTTTAGTGGCACCTTGAGCACTTAGACGATAGCGGTGGGCATACAAGTTGCGCAATTCAAAACCTCCTTTTACGTTAGTTAATTATAAAATTTATTTTTCTTGAAGTACTTCTTCAATAGCAAGGCCTACGCCGTCTTCCGTATTGCTTTTGGTTAAACGGTTGGCAGTACGCTTTACTTCAGTAATTGCATTACCCATAGCATAACTTACTCCTGCAACCTTTAACATTGACATATCATTATTGTTGTCCCCAATTGCCATAACGTTATCCATTGGAATATTCAGTAAATCGGCAAATGCTTGTAGAGCTTTTCCTTTTTGGGCATTTACATGGTTAATTTCGATATTTGAGCTCGAAGAAGAGGTAACAACTAATGAGTCAAATTTTTTTAGCTCTTCTCTAATTGGATCCAGATCGCTCGCCCCTTTGTTACTAAAAGTTACGAATTTATAGATTTTTAACGCTGGATCTTCAATAATATTTAGATAATCATCGGTATAATTGATATTCATCAATTCAAAACGAGCTGCAGCCATTGAAACAGCTAACTTATAAGGTGTTTCTGGGCTGACATTTGTTAACAATTCAGCAAAATTTTCGATACGATTTGTTTTGCTGTCAGAATAAATACCTGCTGATGTTACAATTTCAAAATATAATCCTTTCTTTTTCAATACATGTAAAACATTACTAGAAAGTGTGTCATTTATCGGGGAAGAACTTATAAGTTTTCCAGTTTCATCAAATACTTGTGCACCATTTAAAGTAATCATTGGACAATTGAAACCAGCTTCTTCAATCAGTGGTTTAATTTCGGTATATCCGCGACCAGAGGAAACAACAAAATGTACACCTAATTGTTGTGCGGTCTTAATAGCAGCTGCATTTTTTTTTGAAATAACCATACGATCGTTAAGAAGAGTCCCATCCATATCAGAAGCAATAATCTTTATCATCCTTTTTCCTCCATTTTAATTCATCTTTAGGTACATCTTACCATGAATAGATGATTTTTTTTAGTAGGTTAATTCTTTAAAAATAAATTCGCTGAAAAACTAATGAGAGCTATTATTTTTTAAAAATAAATATGTTAAAATTAATGCGAGGTGTCGCAAATGAAAACGCTTATTCATAATGATTGGCAAGAAATTTTAGAACCCGAGTTTCAAAAACAATATTATTTAGAGTTGCATAATTTTTTAAAAAAAGAATATGCAAGTCAAAATATTCATCCAGATATGTTTCAGATTTTTCAAGCTTTTGAATGGACTCCATTTTCAAAAGTCAAGGTCTGTATATTAGGCCAAGATCCATATCACGGTGCAAAACAAGCTCATGGGTGTAGCTTTTCTGTTTTACCAGGAGTTAAAGTTCCACCATCATTGCAAAATATTTATAAGGAATTAGAAAGTGATCTAGGATATAAGCCGGTTAAGCATGGCTATTTGGAGAAATGGGCCAAACAGGGGGTCTTGCTTTTAAATACGGTTTTAACTGTTCGTGATGGTCAAGCATTTTCCCATCGGGGTAAGGGATGGGAATTGCTGACTGATAGGGCAATTCAAAGTTTGTCGGACAGAAAAACCCCGGTTATCTTTATTTTGTGGGGGAAAGCTGCTCAAGATAAGATAAAGTTGATTAATCAAAAAAAGAATATTGTAATAGCTTCACCCCATCCTAGCCCGTTATCTGCCCATCGTGGTTTTTTTGGGTCAAAACCATTTTCAAAGACAAATCTTGCACTTAAAGCAATGGATGAAGAACCGATTGATTGGAAATTACCAGAGGATCCAGAAGATATTAATTAGGAGGAATTATGATGGATTTATTTGAAAATTTGATTAGTAAAATTAAGGGAGAAGGGAAAAAAATTGTTTTCCCTGAAGGAAATGATGAAAGAATTGTAAATGCAGCGATACGATTAGCGGATGAGGGAATTATTAACAGTGTTATTCTAGGAAATGAAGTACAAATAAAAAAAATTGCCAAATTAGATATTCTACCAAATGATGTTTCAGTAATAGATATTACAAAATATCCTAAAGAAGAATTTGAGAAAATGGTTAACTCTTTTGTCGAAAGAAGGAACGGGAAAAATACTGTAGATCAAGCAAGAAAAATGTTACAAGATGTTAATTATTTTGGAACAATGCTTGTTTATATGGGAATAGCTGATGGATTAGTTTCAGGTGCTGTTCATCCAACGGGGGATACAGTGAGACCGGCATTACAAATTATCAAGACGAGGCCTAAAACAACAAGAACTAGTGGGGCCTTTATAATGACACGTGGAGATGAGAGATATTTATTTGCTGATTGTGCAATTAATATTAATCCTAATGAACAAGAATTAGCTGAAATTGCAGTTGAAAGTATTAGGACAGCCCGGCTGTTTGACATCGATCCTAAAGTTGCAATGCTTAGCTTTTCCACAAAAGGATCCGCTAAATCTGATGAGGTTACGAAGGTTAGTGAAGCTACAAAAATAGCAAAAGCGTTGGCACCAAAGGAACAAATTGATGGTGAATTACAGTTTGATGCTGCATTTATTGAATCAGTCGGATTAAAAAAGGCTCCTTCTTCAAATGTTGCCGGAAAGGCCAATGTTTTTGTCTTTCCGGAATTACAATCTGGAAATATTGGATATAAGATTGCACAAAGATTAGGTGGATTTGAGGCTATAGGGCCTATTTTACAAGGACTTAATCAACCAGTGTCAGATTTGTCTCGTGGAGCTAATGAAGATGATGTTTATAAGGTTGCAATAATTACAGCTTTGCAAGCCACTTTATAAAGTTTTAAGATAAGGATTGATTTGTGATGAAAATTTTTGCAAAAAATGAAGCAGAGACTAAAAAGTATGCCTATTTACTTGCGCAGATTTTAAAACCTAACGATATAGTTTTGCTAAATGGTGATTTAGGTGCGGGAAAAACAACTTTTACTAAGGGCCTTGCATTAGGCCTTGGCATTCAAAGAAATGTCAAGAGTCCAACTTTTAATTTAGTTAAAGAATATCGCGACGGTAAGCTACCTTTATTTCATATGGATTTATATCGACTTGAAGGCTTTGGTGCTGGTGATTTGGAACTTTCAGAGTATTTTAATAGTAATGGTGTCTGTGTTTTGGAATGGTCAGAATTTGTTGCAGAAGATATTCCAAAAGACAATTTAGTAGTTAATTTGTATAAGAATGGTGAGCATGATGAGTGGCGTGAATTAGAATTGATTGGTCATGGGAAACATTATGTTGAGTTAATTGAACTATTTAAGGAATTACTAAAAACCAGGGAAGAATGAAATAAACTATTATCATTTTAAGATGAGTTCGAGTTCACATATGGAATATCAAACAATTAACCTGAAAGGCGGTTCTTACACTACTTTAAAAGTTTTTATTATCACAAAGATAAAAAACAATATATAGTGTACGTTTATTTTAATAACACTATTTGTTGTATTAAATATCACCTGGGCATACAATATATATATTATATTGTTGCAAGGGGGAAAAATTTATGATAGTAGATATTCAAGAAATTAACAATGTGAAAAGTCCAACATACTTTACTAAACGTGATGGCAGTAGAATGAATTTTGCTTCTTACAAAATCGGAATAATATTTGATGAAATGGGTTTAGAGCAACAAAAGGAAGTACTAATTCAGCAAGTTTTGAAGGAAATTAATGGAGTAGTAAATGTAACAGCACATGAAGTTCACCGTAGTGTTATCAATGTATTAAATAAAAACGGGTTACAAAATAAAGCTATTGAATATATAAAAGTTTATAAAAAAAATGAGGAGTATTGGCAAGAACAAACAAATCCCAACCGTAGATTAGAACGTTTGCAAGTCAAGGATCCTTCTTTGGTTCATGAAAATGCAAATAAAGACAGCAATGTTTTTAACACACAAAGAGATTTAACAGCAGGTGCAGTGGGAAAGACTCTTGGATTAAAAATGATGCCAATGTATATTGCTAAGGCACATTTACGTGGAGATATTCATTATCATGACTTAGATTATACTCCATGGAGTCCGATGACTAATTGCTGTTTGATTGACTTTAAAGAGATGTTGACAAATGGTTTTAAAATTGGAAATGCTGAGGTAGAAACACCACATTCAATTCAAACTGCGACTGCCCAAATGGCACAAATTATTGCTAATGTCGCTTCGAGTCAGTATGGTGGTTGTTCTGCTGACAGAGTTGATGAACTTTTGGCTCCTTTTGCTCAAAAAAATTTTAAGAAGCATTTAAACGATGCTAAAGATTATATAGAAGATAATGAAAAGTTACATGAATTTGCGAAAAAGAAAACAAAAAAAGATATTTATGATGCAATGCAAGGACTTGAATATGAAATAAACACATTATTTTCGTCACAGGGGCAAACTCCTTTTACAACATTAGGATTTGGTCTAGGGACTTCTTGGATTGAACGTGAGATTCAAAAAGCCATTTTAAAAATTAGAATAAAGGGTCTAGGTAAAGAAAAAAGAACAGCAATATTTCCAAAACTAGTTTTCACTTTAAAAAGTAATTTGAATTTAAAGCCCGAAGATCCAAACTATGATATTAAAGAATTGGCGATTGAATGTGCTACTAAAAGAATGTACCCAGATATCTTGATGTACGATAAAATTAAAGAATTAACTGGTAGTTTTAAGGTACCTATGGGGTGTCGCAGTTTCTTGCAAGGATGGAAAGATGAATTTGGAAAAGAAGTTAATTCAGGCAGGATGAATTTAGGCGTAGTTACTGTTAATCTTCCTAGAATCGCACTTGAAGCTCGGAAGAATAAGAAACTATTTTGGAAGATTTTTAATGAAAGAATGCTGATTTGTAAAGAAGCATTGGTTTTTAAAGCCAAAAGGGTTGAAGAAGCAATTCCCGCGAATGCGCCAATCTTGTATCAATATGGGGCTTTTGGAAAGCGATTAAGTGAAACTGATAAAGTTTCTTCACTTTTCAGAAAAAGAAGAGCAACGATTTCACTTGGCTATATTGGTCTATATGAGGTTGGTACTGCCTTTTATGGCCCGGATTGGGAGCATAACGAAGAAGCACATAATTTTACAGTTGAAATTGTGCGTCAACTAAAAGAAAATTGTGTAGCTTGGTCTGATGAATTTGATTATCATTTTAGTGTATATTCCACACCTAGTGAATCTTTAACAGACCGTTTTTGTGTTCTTGATACAAAACGGTTTGGTAAAATTAAGGATATTACTGATAAGGAGTATTATACTAATAGTTTCCATTATGATGTAAGAAAACATCCATCACCATTTGAAAAACTTACATTTGAAAAAGACTATCCTAAATATGCATCGGGTGGTTTTATCCATTATTGTGAATATCCTAATTTAAAGCAAAATCCTAGAGCTTTGGAGGCTGTTTGGGATTGGGCATATGATAAAGTTGGATACTTAGGAACAAATACTCCAATTGATCACTGTTTTAAATGTGGATTTGATGGTGAGTTTAAGCCAACAGCTAGAGGATTTGAATGCCCGGATTGCGGTAATCACGATCCAAAAACCTGTGATTGTGTGAAGCGTACATGTGGTTACTTGGGTAATCCTCTCCAAAGACCAATGGTTCATGGTAGACACGTTGAAATTGCATCTCGCAAAAAAAATTTATTTGATGGGATGTGATAAGAAGTGGCTGAAAGAATAAAAAAAGAGCGTAGGCCAAAAAATCCAAGTGCAAAAGAATGGTTAGCAAGTGATTTAAGTCAAGAATTTGTTGCGGATTACAAGCCATTTAACTTTGTAGATGGAGAAGGTGTTCGATGCAGCTTATATGTAAGTGGGTGTAAATTTGCTTGCCCAGGATGCTATAACAAAGTTGCGCAAAGCTTTCGTTATGGAACTCGATATACACAGGAATTGGAAGATTTAATTATAGCAGATATCGGTGCTGAATATTGTCAAGGATTAACACTATTAGGCGGGGAGCCATTTTTGAATACCCAGGTTTGTTTAAAACTGGTCAAAAGAGTGAAAAAAGAGTACGGAAATACGAAAGATATTTGGTCTTGGAGCGGCTATAAATGGGATGAATTATTAAAGGAATCAGCTGATAAATTAGAGTTACTTTCTTTGATTGATATATTGGTTGATGGTAGATTTGAACTTGGTAAAAAAGATTTAACTCTACAATTTAGAGGTAGTTCTAATCAACGAATAATTGATGTACAAAAGAGTTTAAAAAATGATAAAGTGATTTTGTGGGATAAGTTATTACGATAAGACAGCTATTTTTTATTCAGACTACAAAAATAATATCAATTTTTAAATGAATATTATATTTAATTGCTAGGACTGTAGTCTAATAATGAAATACATTTTCTTAGAAAAAAGCGAGACCGGATCAATTTGATTCGGTCTCGCTTAATTTAACAATAATCATTCGGATTTGCATCTAAAGGCGGATAGAAATCCATTTCTGAATCACGGTAGTCCCACCATTCTTCTGAATAACCAACAAAACCCGCTTTAATCATTGCTTGATTTAAAATTTGATAGTTAGTTTCTTCTTCATTACTACGAACAAAATTACGATTGGCCTTTTCTGAAAAATCATCAAAGTCACTTTGCATTAGGACATTTTTTCTATTTTTATCAACTAATGTTAAATCAAATGTAACTCCTTTTTGATGACTAAAATTAGGGTTTGGTTCTGCAACAAAAGTAGGATCAGGATAAACTTCAAACAGTTTTTTTTGTGCACGCACAGGACGATATGCGTCCCATACTTTTAAAAAATACCCTTTTTCTTTAACAATTCTACTTGCAACAACCAGTT
The DNA here is from genome assembly GCF_001436735.1 of Liquorilactobacillus cacaonum DSM 21116. Taxonomy (GTDB): domain Bacteria; phylum Bacillota; class Bacilli; order Lactobacillales; family Lactobacillaceae; genus Liquorilactobacillus; species Liquorilactobacillus cacaonum. The sequence continues at coordinate 148,199 of NZ_AYZE01000015.1, read as the reverse complement.
TATTTGCAGTTCCAGTCCGTGCAATCGCTGTTTTGAAATCATAAATTATTTGGTGTGTAAAGTTATCAATTGTTGCATACTTGAGATCAACAATAATTTCAGAATCTAATCTTTGTATATTTGAAAAACCTGTTTTTTTTGAATCCATAATGATTTCTCCTATGTTAGGGTAAGTTAATGTTAATGAGATAAGTTCTTTTTTTGAGAATATAAACTATTAAAGGAATCAATCTTGGTTAGAACAAAATTATTCGCATTTTGCCATGTTTTATAATTTTTTTCGTTTGACCAATTAGAAATTATTAAAAACTTAAAATCGCTATCAAAGGATTGACAACAAAGAAATGAGAGTGAGTCTGTAGGAATTATTTTTAGTTTAGATAAGTAAGTTTCTTGCTCCCTAATATCTAAAGAGAAGTAATTAAAGAACCAAAGAGAGTCAATGTTATTATTTAGTTGACCATTTAATATTTTGAAATTTAAATTTGATTTAAAAAAAGTAGAGTTAAGGTCAATTGTGATTAACGCATATTGTTGATGGTTATTATTATCTACAAAATAAAAGAATGGTTTATCAGTATTTCTGGTTGTAATGTTGGTAAGTACGGATGGAGAACCAAAAGTTAAATGAAGTTTTTCCATAATATATTCTCCTTAAATTTGATAAAATAATTGTGTTATAATTATACTAGGTTGGAAAGGGTGATAGGTATTGAAAATTACTGTTTTGGGAATGTATGGTGGCTATCCGTTTGCAGGTAAAGGAACAAGCAGTTATTTGATCCAAGCCAAGGGCTTTAATTTACTTCTAGACTGTGGCAGTGGGGCATTAATGAGTCTTGAAAAATATATAGATCCGCTGAAATTAGATGCAGTATTACTTTCGCACTATCACAATGATCATATCGCGGACATAGGTGTTTTACAATATTATTGGCAGTTAAACAATCAAGAAGTTGGTGACAAGATATTGCCAATCTATGGTCATGATGAAGATAAAAATCATTTTGATGAGTTAACTTGGGCAAGGGCAACAGTTGGAATTGCATATAATCCAAACGAAGTTTTAAATATAGGACCTTTTAATATCTCTTTTTTGAAAACTAAACATCCGGTTGTTACGTATGCAATAAGAATTGAAGATCTTCTAGAAAAGAAGGTTATAACTTACACTGCAGATACAGCAGAAATTCAACAGATGGTAGCATTTGCGCAAGGCTCTGATTTGCTGATTACAGATACGAATTATAGTGCAGATAAAGAAGGAACAAAGTGGCATATGACATCAACCGAATCTGCTAAACTAGCAGTTAACTCAGTCTCAAAAAAATTGATGCTTTCTCATTTACCACAAAAGATAGCTGCAACAAGCCTGGTAGAAGAAGCAAAATTGATTACTAAGAACAAAGTTGAAGTTTTTTCGGCTTTTGTAGGTCTGAGTGAAAAAGTATAAAAAAAAGGTTCAAAAAATACCCTTGAATATTAAAAATCATAATATAAAATAATATAATTTAAAGAAGAGAAAGTTCATCATTGCTTTTAAATTAGTACTTTAAAAAAAAAAAGGTGCTTTATCATAATGAAATGTTATGATAATGATAACTTTTGCCTTAATTTAATTTAAAAAGCAAAACTGTAATAGCAAGTAAGAGTCAAATGCTTTGCTCCTTTTATAGCTGTTTAATCTAATAAACGTAGCTGTTTTCAAAAAAAAAATTTTTTTTTAAAAAAATAAGGTGTTAATTTTTTGAGACAAGTGTTATAATAATATTGTAAACGATATTATTTGTTGGTTGTTATTTATGTAAAGGGGCGAAAAATTATGGTTACTTTATACACATCACCTAGTTGTACTTCTTGTCGTAAGGCGCGTACATGGTTAAAGAAACATGATATTCCTTTTAAAGAGCGAAATATTTTTTCGGAGCCATTAAATATTAATGAAATTAAGCAGATTTTACAAATGACTGAAAATGGTACAGAGGAAATTATTTCTAAACGTTCAAAAGCATATCAGAAATTGAATGTTGATTTGGATGATATTCCATTGAAACAGCTGTTTGATTTAGTACAAGAGAATCCTGGATTATTGAGAAGACCAATTATTCTTGATGAAAAAAGGTTGCAAGTTGGATATAATGAAGATGAAATTCGGAGATTTTTGCCTCGTGAGGTTAGAGCTTTAGAATTAAGAAGAGCACAAGAACTTGCGGGTTTCTAAAATTTTAATAAAAGTATTATTTATTTTTCTGATCTTGGCGCATCGACATTGATTTCGTCAAGGTCTTTTTGTATACTTAAAACAGTGTAGGTTACTTTTGTTAGTGTAGTTGCTGATTTTTTTAATATTTAGCTCAAGGCTTCTTTTTTTAACATAAAGTGCTTTACAATTTTGTTATTTTAGTTATCATTAAGCAAGAGGGTTATATCGGAAAGGTGGGTGATCTCAATGGAGATGGAGAAAATCAACGATAATACTATTAGAGTATTGCTTGAAACAGATGATTTGACCGAACGAGGGATTACTGTTTTGGACTTATTAGGTAGTCGCAAAGAAATTGAAAGCTTTTTTTATAGTATTTTGGACGAAGTTGATATTGATAATGAATTTCGAGAAAATGATGCTGTAACTTTTCAGTTGTTGCCAAATAGAAATGGATTGGAACTGTTTATTAGCAAAATAAATCCGAAAGAACTAGATGAATATAGTGATGAACAAGATAAAGATGATTTGGATGATTCAAAAAATCTTGATACTGATGAAGATAACGGAACTGAAGAAGAGGAAAAACCACGAAACTTTACTGATGATGTTCGGTTTACATTTCTTGAACCTGATGGAAGTGAAGGTAGGGATGTAACTGAATTGCTACACCAAGGTTTGCTAAATGGTATCGAAAAAAATAAGCAAAAAAATTCTGGAAATGATGAAGATGGGATTTCTGAATATTTGAATGATAAAAACCTCGAACGTAAGCACTATGTTGTAGAGTTTAATGATTTTGAAGATTTTGTTGACTTGGCCAAAGTTTTAAGGGTAGAAAATGTGGCGACAAATTTATATTTGTTGGGGAATAAATATTTTCTAGATTTAATTTTCTTTGTAGATCAAATGAGTGGTAGTCAAGTTAAAGATATTTTGGCATTAACTGTTGAATATGGTAAGCGTGTTAACTTGTCTCCTGATATTTTAGAAGAGCGTGGAAGATGTATCTTCAGATCATCTGCACTTGAACTTTCAAGGTACTATTTTAAATAATTATAATTTAACCTCTGATAATTGCGTATTTAGTTATCGGAGGTGTTTTTTTGTGTTAAGAGCACAGAATGTTAATGGGAAACTTATTTGGGCTAATGAGGCACTATCAAAAGAAGATTACTATTGTCCCTCTTGTCATAAAAAATTGATTATAAAGAAAGGAAACTTAAAACAAACGCATTTTGCACATATTAAAAAAAATTGTGAGAGCTATTCTGAAGGTGAAACTGATGAGCATCTTAAGGGAAAACTTGAAATAGCGAACCTTTTTGAAAAAGCGGGATATAGGTCTGAACTAGAAAGTTACGATGAAGTACTGAGACAAAGGCCAGATATTATCATTCAAAATGAATTTAAGAAGAGTGTCATTGAATTTCAGTGTGCTGCACTATCGGTAAAAAAAATGAAAGAACGAAGTCTAGGTTATAAGAAGGCCAAAATAAACTTTCTATGGATATTAGGACAACATTATCTTTTAAAAAAGAAAATGACGCAACAAATTGCAAAGTTTCTTCTATGGCGTAGTTCTTTAGGATATTATTTAATTTATTATTTAACGAGTAAAAAGAAATTTAGGTTATTGTATGGAATTCAACAAACTGATTATTTACCATTAAAGTATAGGACACTCGAATTTAGCTCAGTGGTATCATTAAAAGAGTTTTTTGTACAAGGTAATTCAGTTCGGTTTCTCAAAATAAGTAATGGTGAAAGAGTAATCCAGTTAAAGGCTTTTGAGATAGAAAAATTAAGGAGTCAGGGAAAGTTTAGAAATATTCAAATCAAATGGTATTTAGTTAAGCAAAAAATCGAAAAATTTAGAAATTTATATTTTTCTAATAACTACTCGCCGCCAATTTTTGTTACTAAAGAACTTTATTGGAAAAACGAAGTCATCTATTTATTTTTTGAAAAAAAAGTTAGTTCGGACCAGCTTTATTATAAAGCAATTTTCGAGTGTGAAAAATATATGTTTGAAGTTCCTATTATAGATAGGGAGAGAATCGCTAGAACGCATGTAAAAATATTTTTAGATAGTCTAAAAAATGGTAGATTAGATTGATACCATATATTCTATTGCATTCTAACTTTAACTATGATTCTATTAATTAAGACAAACTTGTTGGGAGGAATTAGAATATGGGAAAAGAATTAAAAAAAATTAAAAAAAGAAATGAGATTCCTGATGAATTGAAGTGGGATTTAACTAAGGTCTACAAATCAGAAAAAGAACTTACTGCCGAGCTTGATGAGATTCAAAATGAAATTAAAAAGGTTGATGAATTAAGAAGAACGTTAGCACAAGGTTCAGTTTTTTTGAAAACGGCATTAAAACATTATTTTAAAATTGAACAAAAGGTAGTCAAGACTTATGTATTCGCAAGTATGTTGAATGATCAAGATACAAATGATAAAAAAAGTCAGGGACTGTTTTCACAGGTACAACAGATGTATGCAAAATTTGCAGCAGCATTTTCTTGGCTTGAGCCAGAGTTGTTGACATTGAGTGAAGAAAAGTTAAATTCGTATTATGAAAATGACCAAGAATTATTAGAATACAAAAAATATATTGAAGATGTTTTAGCAAGAAAGGACCATTTATTGTCCGATAAAGAAGAAAAAGTTTTGGCGAGTGCTTCTGATATTTTTTCAACTCCAGAAAATATTTTTGGAATACTAAATAATGCCGATTTGAAATTTCCGCAAGTAACAGATGAAAAAGGAAATATAGTGGAATTATCGCATGGATTGTTTGAAAAATTACTAGAGTCAGATAATCGAGAGGTTAGAAAAAATGCATTTCAAGCACTTTATAAAACATACGACCAATTTCAAAATACTTTTGCAGCTGCACTAGCAGTAAATGTACACATTCATAACTTTCAAGCAAATATTAGAAATTACCCAGATGCAATATCGGCGGCTTTAGAATCCAATAACATTCCGATATCGGTATATGATACATTAGTCGAAAAAGTGAATGATAAACTTTCGTTATTACATCGATACATTGAGATAAGAAAGGAATTATTAGAACTTGATTCGGTTCACATGTACGATTTATACACTCCAATTACAAAATTACCTGATCAGGAATATAATTATGAGAATTCTAAAAAAATTGCTTTAAAAGCATTAAATGTATTTGGTGATGACTATACTCATGTAGTTAAAAAAGCATTTGAAAGTCGTTGGATAGATGTTGTTGAAAATGTAGGAAAACGAAGTGGAGCATATTCTTCCGGAATGTTTGAAACACCACCATATATTTTACTTAATTGGCAAGATAATTTGGAAAGTCTCTTTACCTTAGTTCATGAGATGGGACACAGTATGCATTCATATCTTAGCAATCATAATCAACCATATCAATATAGTGATTACTCAATTTTTGTGGCAGAGATTGCTTCAACAACCAATGAAAATATTTTGACACAGTATTTACTTGATAATACCGATGATTTAGAATTTAAAGCATCTATTTTAAATCATTATTTAGATGGATTTAAAGGAACGGTATATCGTCAAACACAGTTTGCAGAATTCGAAAGATGGATTCATGATCAAGATAAAGCGGGGTTACCATTGACTTCACAGGAGTTGAATAATAAATATGCCAATCTAAATGAACATTATTATGGTCCAAAAATTGTAAATGATCCTGAAATTGCGTTAGAATGGTCGAGGATTCCTCATTTCTATTATAATTTTTATGTTTATCAATATGCAACAGGATTTGCGGCAGCAAGTGCACTAGCAAAAAAGATTTCTAAAGAGGGCCCAAAAAGTTATCTTAAATTTTTAAAATCAGGAAGCTCAGAGTTGCCTATAGAAGTTGTTAAACAAGCAGGAGTAGATATGACGAAACCTGATTATTTAGATGATGCTTTTGCAGTTTTTGAACAACGATTGAATGAATTAGAAGGAATTCTAAAGAAAATAAAAATAAAGCAAAATAGGAATTAAGGTAAACGTCAAACTTAACGAAATTAGGCCGAAATAAAAATTGCTAAGGTTAATTAACCTAGATATATTTGTAAACTAATAGAAGAGATTAATGAAATCATTTTTTGACTTTCATTAATCTCTTCTATGCTTGTAAGGCTTATGATATGGCCCTGTTCTTTTGCTATAATAGCCTATTGAGTTTTTAAATTGTGTGTAACGATGTGATAGGTCCTTTATGAGACTTATTATTTTTGCATAACATTAGCTCACTATTTAGTTTGCCTGAACATAAATCCTCGAGCATATTGTAGGAAGAACAATCTGTCAAAGAAACTCCAAAATCGATACCTTTTAGATTATACAAAACCATTGTCGGATGATTGGAAACATTCATTTCGGCAGCCATTTGTTGATCTCTTTTAAATGATTCAATTGTAAAATCGGAATAACGATCAGCCTCAAACATTTCAGTATCAATTTTTAATGAAGAAAGTACATCCTGAATGACATCGTTTGAATATATACGATGATTATCAAAAATTTGCGCTTGAAGGTTTAATAAGAAGTTACAGCCATGATTTTTTCCTTGAAAAAGTGCAGCTTTGTAATCTAAAGCTGATTGATAGATATCGTGAAAAACTTTATTTCTTATATCGAGATCGTTCAAAGGTAAATTATGTTCAACTAAAACTTTGGTTACTGTGTTCAGATTTAAAAAAGGAATAAATCTGAAACGGATCTCCGTATCAAGTTTGTTTACAAGTTTGATAATATTTTTTTCTGATTGGTAAGATTCTTTTCCGACCGGGTTAATAAATAAATACATTTCTAACACAATTTTTCCCCCATATAAATATACGTAATCTCTCTTATTGATATATGCTAACCTAACTTTAACAAAAAAAAAAAATAATTCAACCTTTGTGCTTGTTTTAATTAAAAAATTAAAATTTGAATTTAGTTGCAATTATTACGTTTATATGAAAGGTGTGGTAAACTTTAGGAGATAATTTAACTAGAGTTAGAGGGGATTTTTTTGGAAACAGATTGGACAAGCTTTTTATTGCCTTATAAAAAAACTACTTCAGAACTGAAGTCAAAGTTCATTTCATTACAAGAAGAATACAAATTATCAGGGCAACATGTCCCAATTGAATCTGTAACTGCCAGAGTTAAACCGCGTGAAAGTATAATTGAAAAAATGAACCGCCGTAATATTTTAGAAAAAAACCTAGATGTAGAAATGGAAGATATTGCTGGTATCAGAGTTATGTGCCAATTTGTTGACGACATTTATCAATTAGTAGAAGTAATTAGAAAAAGAAGTGATTTGGTTGTTATTGAAGAAAGAGATTACATTGCAAATGAGAAAGAAAGCGGGTATCGATCTTATCATTTAATAATAAAATATCCAGTTCAGTTATTAATAGGTCAAAAAGAGATTTTGGCGGAAATTCAAATTAGAACGCTAGCAATGAATTTTTGGGCAACAATTGAGCATTCTTTAAATTATAAGTATAAAGGAAAATTTCCTGAATAATTGGGGAACAGGCTTAAAAGAGCAGCAGAAGCGGCTTATCAGTTGGATCAAGAGATGTTTGCCATTCGAGAAGAAATAAAGGAAGCACAACAAGAATTTTCTTATCGTCGAAGAAATGAAAAGAATTGATTTATTAAATTGTTTTCTTTTACAATGTAGTCGTGAGATAATGTATTTTAGGAATTAACTTAACGATGGAATTAAAAAGAGGTTGACTATGAAAATCGCGATTTTTGCAAATGATGGACGAGAATCATTGAAGGTGAGTCAAAAACTCAAGAAAAAATTTGAAGAAACTCATTTTATTATGGATGAAAAAAACCCAGATATTGTTGTAACTATCGGTGGAGATGGAACTTTGTTGGCAGCATTTCATAAGTATGAGTATATTCTTGATACTGTTCGATTCGTTGCTGTGCATACTGGTCATCTTGGTTTCTATACTGATTGGCGTGATGATGAAATCGATGATTTAGTTATTAGCTTGCAATCAGATAACGGCCAGTCTGTTAGTTACCCTTTACTAGACATCAGGATTAAATATGAGAACCAACAACGGCCAGTTAATTTGTTAGCGTTAAATGAAGCTACATTGAAAAGAAATAGTGCCACAATGGTTACTGATGTGTTTGTGGGTGGGGATTTGTTTGAAAAGTTTCGGGGAGATGGACTTTGTGTTTCTACGCCTACAGGTTCAACAGCTTATAACAAGTCTCTTGGGGGAGCTGTTATTCATCCAAACTTAAAAGTTTTACAAATGACAGAAATTAGCTCAATTAATAATAAAGTTTTTAGAACTCTTAGTTCTCCAATGATAATTGCACCCAATGATTGGGTTACATTAATTCCTACAAGAGAATGCGATTATATTTTGACAGTTGATCAAGATAGTTATCATGGTCGAAGAATAGAACAGATTAGATTCAAAATATCTAATAAGAATATTCACTTTGCCAAGTATCGTCATATGCAATTTTGGCAAAGAGTCCAAGATGCATTTATTGGGGCAGAGTATGCAAATTAGTTGGTCGTATGATGGGGAGAGTCCAATAAGTGTAAAGACTTTTCTAAAACAAGAAGGAGTATCACGAAGATTATTAGCATCAATCCGTTTTAACGGTGGAAAATTACTTATAAATGGTAGCGAAGGAAGAAAAATTGATAAGATGGTTAACGGGGATGAATTAGTAATTAATTTACCGTCTGAAAAAATTAGTTCTTTTCTTGTGCCTTCATTTGTACCAATTAGTATTTTGTATGAAGATCAAGACTATTTGGTTGTTGATAAACCAGCGGGTGTAGCATCAATCCCATCAAATTTACATAAGGAAGATTCACTTGTTGCAAGAGTGTTAGGATATTATCGAATTAGAGGATATAAAGGAATTGGACCACATATTGCAACTCGACTTGATCGTGATACTTCGGGGATTGTGCTATTTGCCAAGCACCGCTATGCACATGCAATGATTGATGAGCAACTTAAACGACATAAAATTAAGAAATTTTATTATGCAATATTGCAAGGAAAGCTAATAACAAAGCATTTATTAGTAAATTTGCCAATTGGCAGAATGCCAGGTTCACTTGTAAAAAGAACAGTTGTTGAAAAGGGGAAATCTGCAAGTACTGAATATTGGAAAATAGCAGAGTTTCAAAAATATAATGTTTGCAAGGTTCAATTACATACAGGGAGAACTCATCAAATCAGAGTACATAGTGCATTTTTGGGGATGCCACTTGTGGGGGATACATTATATGGGGGAAGTAGTCAGTGTTCGTTGCAAAGGCAGGCACTACATTGCCAACAGATTACTTTTTTTCATCCTTTTTTAAATAAAGAATTGACAATTAAAAGTGAGATTGCAGCTGATATGCAAATGTTTATTAATAATAAGATTAATATCAAGGGGTGATTAATTCATGGGAGATAGAGAAAAAAGAGATTCATATACAAAGGAGCAGATTGTTGAGTTATTAGATCAGCAACGGGCTACAAAGTTTCGCGAGCAATTTTTAATGCTTCATGTGTACGAACAGGCTTTGGTCTTTGGTGGCTTAGATGAAACAAATCGTTCACGTGTATATCGATATCTCACTCCTGCTGAATTAGCTGATACATTCAATGCAATTGAAGAAGAGCCTGAAATTGTTGCACAATATTTTCAAGAAATGTCAACAAAATATGCGGCTGGGGTAATTTCTGAGATGTATACAGATAATGCTGTTGATATTTTAGCATATGTAGATGCAACAAATTTAAATAAATATCTGCGATTACTTCCCCGTGAAAGTGCGGCTGAAATAAAAGAAATGCTGCATTATGAGGATAAGACTGCTGGGGCTATTATGGCAACTGAATTTGTCAAAATAGTCGTTAATCAAACAGCTAGTTCAGCATTGCATGTTTTAAAAAAAGCTGCAGTGGATGCTGAAACCATCTATTATTCTTATGTTGTAGATGATGATGATAAGTTAATTGGAGTGGTGACACTTAGAGATTTAATAGTTAGTGATGATGACTTATTGATTGAAGAAATCATGAATAATCAGGTGATGTCAGTAAAAGTTGATGAAGATCAGGAAAATGTTGCAAAAACAATTCGTGATTATAATTTTTTAGCGATACCTGTAACTGATTACGATGAAAAGATGATTGGAATTATTACTGTTGATGATATTATTGATGTTATTGATGAAGAATCTGCAGAAGATTATTCGGGACTTGCTGGTGTTAACACAGAAGAGGTATCTAATAATCCGTTTAAGTCTGCCTCAAAAAGATTACCGTGGCTTGTAACGTTACTTTTTTTAGGGATGTCGACAGCAACATTAATTTCACATTATGAACAATTGGTAAGTGAAGCGAGTATCTTAGCGGTGTTTATCTCATCTATCACTGGTACTGCGGGAAATGCAGGTACGCAAAGTTTGGCGGTTGCAGTTAGAAAACTTGCCTCTAAAGACGATGAAGAAGGACTTGTTAGAACGATTATTACTGAATTGTTGACGGGTCTTATAATTGGTGTAACCACAGGATTAACAATTTTTATAATTGTTGGAATTTGGAAGAATAACTTTGTTTTAGGATTCGTAATTGGGTTAGCTATGATGTGCGCAATTGTTGTGGCGAACTTAGCTGGCAGCATTATTCCAATGGCAATGGATAAAATGGGTTTTGATCCAGCGGTTGCTTCAGGTCCATTTATTTCAACATTGAGTGATTTAACTTCTGTTTTAATTTATTTCAATATTGCAAGCTTTTTTTTGTCTTTCATTGTTGGAAAATGAAAGATGTATCTTAGAATTAGAATGACAGTAAATCAATATAGATTAATATCATACTCTTCTTTGTTTGGAGTGAACTGTTGGGGAGCATTTTTGTTGAAATTAGAATAGGGAAACGATGTCTTGTGCAGAGAAATATAAGTATGCTACAGTCATTATTCGCGGTATTTAATACGTCTGCATATATTGCAGTTACAATTCTTTTTGGAGATGGGATTAGTGGAGTTGCGATAGGCCTAATGTTATTAATCTCATTTATAATGATTTTTCTTTTGCAAAAAAGTTTTATTCACGGTGTCGACGAAGGCATAAGTATTTTTGTGCTAGCTACTGTGTTACTGTTGGTCTTCCATCTTGTGGGTACTTATACAGTTTATTGAAAGAAACAAAAATAATTAAGAGTATGAAAAAGGGGTTAGGCCAGAAATTAAATTTTTGGCCTAACCCCATATGGTATAGTCTCTTTTGTAACGAGCTATATCTTATTTTGACTCAATTACTAAATAATCTATATACTTAATTGAAACGAGCAAACGAAACACAAACACCTTCTGGAACAGGGATATCTTTTTGAAGTAGCGTAAGGGTACCATCTGTACTAGAACGTTCAAAAAGAGTAGCGTTGTCAGTATTTTGATTGGTAACGACCAAAAATTTTTCGGTAGCATCTAATGCAAAGTCACGTGGGAACTCACCTTCTGTTGCTGTATAGCCAGAATGACTGAGTGTGAAGTCAGAATCAACTTTGAATATGGCGATTGTGTTATGTCCACGATTGGAGACATAGACAAACTTACCATCAGAAGAGATACGAACTGCTGCAACTCCATTATTAGCCGTATCAAAATTATCTGGAACGGTTGGAAGTGTTTGGAGCAAGCCAAATTTACCTGTTTCACTATCATACGATAAGGTTGATATATTGCTGCTGAGCTCGCCTACTAAATACGCAAATTTACCATTTGGATGGAAAACAATATGACGCGGTGCAAAGCCAGGAGCTGTTACAAAGGTAGATAACAAGGTTAATTGTCCATCTGTGCTAATGTTATAGATATGAACCTTGTCAGATCCTAAATCACAGACAACTAAGCGCTTATCCGGAGTCAAATCAGTAAAGTGGACTCTTGACGTATCTTGTTCTGGTAATGGACCATGACCTGTTAGTTTAACTTCATTAACGACTGTTAATTTTCCAGCTTTATCAACTTTATAGACTGTAATTGTTCCTTTATGATAGTTTGCGGTAAACACTAGGCCACGTTCAATATCTGTACCAACATAACATGGCGGTGCACCAACAGTTGTCTGAGTATTGACAAGTTGAGGACTTGTTTTACCAGCAAAACTAGCAATGCCACCTAATTCGTTTTCTTTAACAACAGTAAAAGTTATTCCGGTAGAAGTGCTTTGTAGATAGGTAGGATTATCAATTTCAATAAATAGCTCCGGAGTGGATAATTCTTTTTTGTCTTCATGGAGAATTGCTTCGTAGATTCCTTTTGAAGTCTTTTTAGTGTATGTGCCGAATAAAATTTTTTGAGTCAATGTATGTCCTCCTTTAATATACTTCTTATAATTTAAAGTATATCATATCTTATAAAAACGGTAACAATTACTTAGTATAGTTCGCCCACAATGTGATACAATAAATAGAGACAAACACTTAGCGGAGAAGGGGTTAGTAGTATGTTAGAAGCAAAAGTTGTTGAAATTGGACCAGAAGCTATCTCAAAAGATGATCCATTGATAATTCTTTTTGACGAAACTGCATCAGTTCAACTAAGACGTGTATCTGTAGTACAACATTTTTTAGATTTAAATAGTGAAGAAAGAAAGCTTAAGAATTTAGAGAAGATAAGTATTGATAATCAAATTTATGAAGTAAAACATATTGGTGAGTTGGTTCAGAGTAATATGGAAATGATTGGGCATGCTACTTTGTTTTTTGAACCAGTCCCTGAAGAACCACAACATAGTGGGATATATGTGAAACCATATAAGTTACCAGATATTTCAGTTGGAAGTGTCATTAAATATTATTAAATTTAATTGTTTTGTATAAGTATAAAAAGAGCTAGGTTAAATATGTGGCAATCCCCTATAAATTAGTAATCTAATTTCAGGATTGTTACAAAATAACCTAGCGTTTTTTGTTATATTTTGAAATGAATTTTAATACTAGATGTTATCTCCGTTGAAAATTGAATTCTTTACAATTACATAATCTACTTTTCGTAATGAATTCAATTCTCGGCCACCTGCATAAGAGATGGATGATTGTAAATCTTCACGCATTTCACGTAATGTATCTGCGATAGGTCCGCGATAAGGAACAAGCACTTTTTTTCCTTCAACATTCTTATACTGCCCTTTTTGGTACTGTGATGCAGAGCCAAAGTATGTTTTGAATTTCTCACCATCTTGTTCAATAATATCACCAGGACTTTCTTGGTGACCAGCAAATAATGATCCAATCATACACATTGAAGCTCCAAAACGAATTGACTTTGCAATATCGCCATTATGACGAATTCCTCCATCGGCAATAATCGGTTTACTTGCAGCTTTTGCGCAGAGACGAACAGCAGCTAGTTGCCAACCACCAGTACCAAAGCCGGTTTTGAGCTTTGTAATACAGACTTTACCGGGACCAATTCCTACTTTTGTTGCATCTGCACCAGCATTTTCAAGTTCACGAACACCTTCGGGAGTACCAACATTACCGGCAATGACGAAGGTACCAGGTAATTTAGTTTTAATGTACTTAATCATGGCAATAACTGTATCAGAATGGCCATGTGCAACATCAATAGTAATATATTCAGGTACAGTTTTGAGCGTAGATAGTTCATCAATTAGTTTATATTCATTTGGTTTTACACCAACTGAAATTGATGCAAAAAGCCCTTTTGAATGCATCATTTTAACGAAGGAAACTCTTTTAGCTTCTTCAAAGCGGTGCATTATATAGAAATAGCCATTTTGAGCTAACCAAATAGCAAGCGGTTCATCAATTATTGTTTGCATATTTGCAGGCACAACAGGAATTTTAAAAGTCAAAGGGCCAAACTTTACAGTTGTATCAACCTCTGAACGACTTTTAACAATACATTTATTAGGTACAAGTTGGATATCTTCGTAATCGAATACGGACATTTTAAAACCCCTCATTCTTTATTGAGCGTATAATTCGACAATGGTGTTTATAAAAAAACAAACACAGAATAAATTACATCATTATGTTATAAAAGTCAAATTAAAAATAAGCAATATCATCCCATTATTCGCATTTTAAGTATGTAAATGACTAAATGATTGATTCGGGTTATAATAAAAACAGTGCAGTATGGCAAGGAGTATATGATATGGCAAAAAAAGAGAAACTAAAAAAGACAAATGATGAAAGAATTCTTGATCAGCATCATATTGACTATCAAGAAATTTCTTTTAATTGGTTGGAAAAAGGTGTGACAGCTTTAAATGAAGCTAAAAAAACTGGTGTGGCAGCTCATAGTATTTTGAAAACAATTGTTCTAAAGGGTAGTGAAGATGCAAATGATTACTTAGTTGTTTGCTTACCGTTAGAATTTGAAATTGACTTGAAATTAATTGCTAACCAGTTAGAAAAGAAACAAGTACATCTTGCAGATAATAAAAAATTAATTAATATCACTGGCTATGTTCATGGTGCAAATACACCAATAGGTATCAATATACGAAAAGGGTTTCCAATTTATTTTGATGAGCGTATTAAAGATTTTGATGAAGTTTCAGTATCTGCTGGGAAAATAGGTCGTTCTGTACGATTGAAGCAAAATGATTTAGTGCGCCTTGTTTCAGGCGAATATTTGAAAGTTCAATAGAAAAGGAATAAAAATTTGAAAAAAATCGAAAAAAAATTAGAGTTTGTTGCGCAACACAAGGATTTATTTATTTGCCCAGTATGTAAAAAAAAGTTTGCTGAAACGAAATCCTATAGCATAGTTTGTGTGAATGGGCATACCTTTGATTTTTCCAAAAAAGGAACGCTATATTTTCTAACGCATCCTATCAAAAGTGATTACGATGATGACCAAATGTGGAATTCACGAAAAGAAATCCAAATTGCTGGTTTTTTTGAACCAATTGTAGAAAAAATAATTTCGATTATTGGGAATCGACAAAATCAGCGGATATTGGATGTTGGTTGTGGGGAGGGGTCTACCCTTTCGTATATTGAAAATCAAAGACAAGGCAAGCAAGATACAATGATAGGATTTGATATTTCAAAAAGGGCAATAAATTTAGCTGCACAGCGTGAAACTGATGCTTTTTTTTGTATTGCTGATCTCGCACAGCTTCCATTTGACCAGCATATATTCAATGTCATTATCGATATGTTTTCCCCATCATCGTATAGTGAATTTAAGCGTGTACTTGCGGAAGACGGAATATTAATCAAAATTATTCCAAACAGTAATTATTTGGTTGAATTAAGACATTTACTGTACGATGAAGGCGATAAAAATTATTCGTATAGCAATCATAATGTAATTAACTTAGTTAGGGAAAACTATGCAGATGTCGAAGTTGAGCAATTAAAATATACTTTTGAATTAACTGATGAATTGTTTGAAAATTTATTGTTTATGACTCCACTTCATTGGGGAGCTAAGAAACAAAAAATGGATTATGCTCTCACAAATAAGTTGAAAAGCGTAACTATTGATGTTTCTGTTTTAGTAGTGAAAAACAAATGAAAATTAATTTTTTTGTAAGAAAACCTTGAAAACGTAATAAGAGCATGCTAGTATAATGATAAGAAATCGGTTTTTAGTGATTATCGATTTTTTCGTTAGTCATTACATAATTGTACTTCATTTAACGTAGCTGTTCGCCGTACCCATACCGAACAGTTACGCTTTTTTTATTGAGAAAATACTTATTTAGATGGGAAGTATAAAAATGACAAATCATATTGTATTGTTTGAACCTTTAATGCCAGCAAATACAGGTAATATTGCACGAACCTGTGCAGGGACAAACACCGAATTACATTTAATTGAACCACTAGGTTTTTCAACTGATGACAAGTATTTAAAAAGGGCTGGTCTTGATTATTGGGATAAGGTAAAAATCACGTACCACCAAAATTTACCAGCATTTATGAAGACACTTGGAGTTAATGATGAATTATATTTGGTTTCAAAATTTGCGACCAAATCATATGCACAGGTAGATTATACAGTGTCTGGCAAGGATCATTATTTGTTGTTTGGAAAAGAAACTACAGGATTACCTGAGCCATTCATGCGTATGAATATGGAGAAATGTATTAGGATACCTCAAAATGACAAAAATATTAGAGCACTAAATTTGTCCAACAGTGCTGCAATTACGATTTTTGAAGTTTTGAGGCAACAGAATTTTCCTGACTTGGAGCAGACACACTTGTATGAAAATGATAAGTTGAAATAATTATATGGTCCAATACCTTTATTGTCAGAAAGTGAGGTGAATATCGATGGCAAATAGAAAAAGAAAAGGTAGTATTGCATCGAGAAAAAGAGAAGCAAACCGAATATGTGGGGGATTTTTTATTTTCTTTGGTGTATTTGGAATTTTTAAATTTGGTTTTCTTGGTATTTTATGTTTAAATCTCTTCCGAATTTTTATAGGTGATTTTGCTCCAGCAGGGTTGACTTTACTGGTACTTTCAGGTTTTTATCTTCTTGTAACTGGAACTGAACCTAGATTGAAAAAAAACTGGCTATGGGGGACAACAGGTCTGATTAGTGCAATATTACTATTACTACATGCTTTATTATTTGCTAAGTTGGATTTACACTCACGATTCATTAGTATCACTTGGCAGTATTTACAAAGTGATTTAATATCTGAAAATATTGGATCAAATGTAGGTGGTGGGCTAATCGGAGCTATACTGTATACACCTTCTTATTTTTTGTTTTCGCAAGTTGGCACGTACATTATTGATATAATTTTAGTAGTGTTTAGTTTATGTGTTTTATTCAAAGTTTCGTTTGCAAAAGTGTTGCAAATAATTGGTCTAAGTATCAATTACTTTATTAAGATATGCCGAGTATTTTGTAAGAAAATTTTTGATTTAGCTAGCAAAATCTATTCCAAGAAAAAATTAAATTATAAAAGAAATCATGAGCAAAAAATACTTAATAAACAAAAAGAACTTGCTACGAAAAAAGTAGATGATTTCGAAGAGAGTGATATAAAAAAAGAAATACAAGATGAAACTATTACCGATTCTGTAACTGAATTTGTAAAGACTAATAGTTGGAATAATGAAAATAAAGAAAAAGAAAATGGAAAAATTGAAAGCGATGAAATAAAAGTAAATGATGAAAATGTAGATAATTCAATTAATCCAAATTATAGATTACCAAGCACGGACCTATTGCAAGAAGTTGATGCAGAAGATCAAAGCGGGGAATATCAAAAGATTGAACGTAATACAAAAGTTCTAAAAGAAACGTTTAAGAGCTTTGGGGTTGATGTAGAAATAAAAAAAGCAATTTTAGGTCCTTCAGTTACTAAGTATGAGTTGCATCCAGCAATTGGTGTAAAAGTTAGCAAAATCGTTGGGCTAACGGATGATTTAGCACTAGCCTTAGCAGCTAAAGATATTAGGATTGAAGCTCCTATTCCTGGCAAATCGTTGATAGGAATCGAAGTTCCTAACCAAAAAGTTTCGACAGTATCGTTTAGAAGTATAGTTGAGGAGCAAAAGAAACAAGTGTCAAAACTATTAGAGGTTCCTTTAGGGCGCGATATTGCTGGAAACTTGGTTGTTGCTGATTTAGGCAAGATGCCACATTTATTAATAGCTGGATCTACAGGGAGTGGTAAATCAGTTGCGATAAATGGTATCATTACTAGTTTATTAATGAATTGCCCGCCTCATTTGGTTAAATTAATGTTAGTTGATCCAAAAAAAGTGGAATTAGGAGTTTATAACGGGATACCACATTTACTAACCCCTGTGGTGACTAATCCAAAGAAAGCTGCAAAAGCACTCAATAAGTTAGTAGAAGAGATGGAACGACGATATGAGCTTTTTGCAAATACTGGACAACGCAATATCGCCGGTTACAACGAAATGATTGGGCGACAAAATCAAGAAATGAAAAGTGCGGAACAGTTATTGCCGTACATTGTAATTGTTGTTGATGAATTATCTGATTTAATGATGGTTGCATCTAATGAAGTTGAAAATGCAATTATAAGACTTGCTCAGATGGCTAGAGCCGCGG
Organism: Liquorilactobacillus cacaonum DSM 21116; assembly: GCF_001436735.1. Classification (GTDB taxonomy): domain Bacteria; phylum Bacillota; class Bacilli; order Lactobacillales; family Lactobacillaceae; genus Liquorilactobacillus; species Liquorilactobacillus cacaonum. Next base: position 129,892 of record NZ_AYZE01000015.1, on the reverse strand, counting down.
GCATTCATATGATTTTGGCAACTCAAAGGCCTTCTGTAGATGTTATTACCGGTTTAATAAAAGCTAATGTACCCTCAAGAATGGCATTTGCAGTTTCAAGCGGAACTGATTCAAGAACTATTATTGATTCAAATGGAGCCGAAAAATTATTGGGTAGAGGAGATATGTTGTTTTTGCCCATGGGGCTTAATAAACCAATTCGTGTTCAAGGAGCTTTCATTTCAGATCAGGATGTAATGAATATTGTTAATTATGTAAAAGGACAACAAGCGGCTGAGTATGACGAAACTTTGATTGTTTCGGATGAAGAGACGCAACAAGATAAAGGTGATGATTCTGAAGATGAGTTGTTTTCGGATGCAGTTAATTTGATTTCATTAGAACAATCTTGCAGTATTTCAATGTTACAACGTAGATTTAGAATCGGTTACAATCGTGCGGCAAGGTTGGTGGACGAATTGGAGGCTCATGGAATGATTGGGCCATCTGAGGGGAGCAAACCACGGAAAGTATTTGTTCAAAAAGAAGATGGGCAATCATCGTGAGAATAGATTGAAATTAAAAAAGTTACTTCAAGTAATTGAATTTTGTAACTTTTATTTTTTTGTATGTATTTATAATTTAGAAGGATGATTGTTTTTTATTTTTTTTTCGACTATTATTAACATTATGTATATTTTGGGGAGGGGTAATTAGTGCATATAAGCTTGAAACCAGGAGTTAATTTGTCAGTAGTGAAAACTAAACAATTCAAGACAACTAGAATAGCTGTTGATTTTGTAGCTCCACTAAAGTCTGAAGCACTAACAAAACGTTTATTATTAGCTAGTATTTTAGAAAATAGTAGTCAAAAATATTCTAGTCAAAAGATTCTAACAGAGAAACTTGCACAAATGTATGGAGCAGGATTTGGTGTTTCTACGGAAAGAAAGGGCAATTTGCATGCTCTTAGTTTTAATTTAGAATGTGTTAATGAAAACTTTTTAGGAACCACTGAAAATCTTTTGGATCAAGGTGTTAATTTTTTAAGAGAAATTATTTTTAAACCGCTAATAGATAAAAATAAGTTTGATACTCAGGTGTTTGAGCGCCAAAAAGAAATTCTTGCCGATTATATTGACTCTGTCCGAGATGATAGACAACTATTTGCTTCAATAGAATTAAACAAATTGTTTTTTGAAGATAAAGCTCAGTCAATGCCATCATTTGGTAGTATTGATGAACTAGAAAAGATTACTAATGAGGACTTGTATAGTTACTATCTAGACAGTATTAAAAACGATCAAATTGAGATAATTGTTGTTGGAGATATTACGGATGATCAGGCAAAAAAAATAGCATTTGATTTTGAATTTGCAAAGAGAGTGCCACCTAAAATTGAATTGTTTTATATTCAAAAAGGAACGGATAGAGAAAAAAAGGGAATTGACTATTTGGATGTTAGTCAGGCTAAATTGAATTTAGGTTATTCATTGCCTGTTTTTTTTCAGGACAATGAATACTATGCAGCGTTAATTTTTAATGATATTTTTGGCGGCCAACCATTATCAAAACTATTTATTAATGTACGGGAAAAGGCTAGCTTAGCTTATTATGCAAGCAGCTCTTATGATAGTTTTCGTGGTTTTTTAACTGTAAAAACTGGAATTAAAGCGAAAAACAAAGAGAAGGTGCTAGGCATTATTGATGCTCAACTAGGCGAATTAAAAAAGGGTATGATTACTGAATTAGAAATTGAAACAGCAAAAAAGGGACTAAAAAATAGTTATTTAAGCCAATTAGATCATCAAAGTGTTGTACTAAATAGAGCATTATTCAATAGCTTGCTAGGAAAAAGTTTTTCAGAACAAGAATGGATGGAAAAGTTAAATGAGGTCACGATTTATGATGTTACACAAATTGCAAGGAAAGTTCACTTGGAAGCTAGTTATTTTTTAGATGGAGAATTGAAAAATGAAAATAATTGATTATCCTCAATTTGAAGAAAAAGTTTTTCAAAAAGTATTAAGCAATGGTCTAACAGTTACTTTGGTTCCTAAAAATGGATTTCATAAAACATATGCAAATTTTACGGTGAATTATGGCTCAGTTGATTCTTCAGTTATTTCTGCTGATAATAAAATTATTCATAAGCCAGATGGTGTAGCACATTTTTTAGAACATAAATTATTTGAAAAAGAAAATTATGATGCTTTTGAATTATTTGGAAAATTAGGTGCGGATTCGAATGCTTATACATCTTATACCAAAACCAGTTATCTCTTTTCAACTGTTGGTAATGTTAGAGAGTGTCTTGAAACGTTATTAGACTTTGTTCAATTGCCTTATTTTACAGATGAATCTGTAGAAAAAGAAAAAGGGATAATTGCCCAGGAAATCATGATGTACAATGATGATTATAATTGGCGTCTATATAATGGAATAATTGAGAACTTATATCCCAATAGTCCTCTTAGTAAGGATATTGCTGGAACTGTTGAGTCTATTCAAAAAATATCGATTCATGATTTATATGCCTGCTATGAAACTTTTTATCATCCTAAAAACATGAATTTATTAGTAGTTGGAGCAATTAACCCAGATGAGATAATAGAGTGGATTGAGAAAAATCAACAAAATAAAAATTTTTCTTTATTTCAAAAAATTGCACATGAAAAATCACTGATTAATGAAGAATATGAAATAATTCCATATCGTATGTTGGAAGTTGATACAAAACGGCCTAAGGTAGCAGTTGGGATTCGAGGAAATGGTAATCTTCCAGCAGGAAGAATGGGGTTAATATACAAAGTAGCTTTAAATCTCGGATTCTATCTTTTAATGGGTGAGTCCTCTGAGGCCTTTAATGATTTATATGATACGGGTGTGATTGATGATAGTTTTGATTATGATATTTCAATGGGCCGAGGCTATCATTTTTGTATTATAAGTGGGGAAACAAATAATGCAGAGAAGCTTACATCTGAAATAATTAAATTAATTAAGGTGGCACCTGAGAAGTTAAGCAAATCAGAAAAAGAATTTCAACTCACCAAGAAGGAATTTATTGGTAGGCAGATTCAGTCAATGAACTCTCTTGAAGGAATTGCAAATCGCTATGAAGGAAGTTTATTTGATAATGCCATGAGCTTTGATACAGTAGAAATATTAAAAAAATTGACGTTAATTGATATACTCAAAGCGATGGAATACTTTATTGAAGAAAATAATATGAGTGTTTATCAAGTTTTACCGAAAGAAGAGATTTAAAAATGAAATGGGCGTTACTAATTGGTGCATCAGGTGATATCGGGGAAAACATTGCAAAAGATTTGGCGCAAAAAGGTTGGTCGCTATATTTACATGGAAATAGCAGAGTTGATAAGGTTAATGATTTAGCTGAATGTTTGAGTGAAAAATACAAAAAACAGGATTTTCTGGTACTTAAAGTGGACTTTAATCAGATTGAACAAGTGGAGAAGATAACAGCTCATTTATTTTCGTTAGATGCAATTATTTTTGCACAGGGGACAACTAAGTATGGACTATATAGTCAAAGTGACTATGTGGATACCTTAGAAATTATGCAGATGCAAGTTTTAAGTCCGTTAAGATTAATTCAGCTACTTGAAGATAAGCTGGCAAAAAATGGGTATGGAAGAATTATATTCATTGGTTCAGTTTATGGTGGTGCAGGAAGTGCGATGGAAGTAGCCTATAGTACCGCTAAGGGAGCAATTTCAGCATTTTCAAGTGCATATAGTAAGGAAGTCGCATCACTTGGAATTACGGTAAATACAATTGCTCCTGGCGCAGTAAATACAAGTATGAATTCTTTATTTTCAAACAATCAAAAAGAAGAGATAAATGAGCAAATTCCGATGGGAAGGTTTGCAGACACAGGGGAGATAAGTTACTGGGTGAATGCACTTTTGGATACGCAAGCAGCATATCTGACGGGACAAACAATTTATATTACTGGCGGTTGGCTAAAATAAGCAATTCTTAATTAATTTATTTAGATGTCTATGATATAATTAATATAGATTAAGGTTTCGGATATAAGTTGATATTGGAGAGTTAAAAATGGTTGAAATTGGAAAAGATTTACAAGCTGCTAGAATCGAAAAAGGATATACTCTAGATGATTTGCAACAAATCACAAAAATTCAGAAAAGATATTTAATTGCAATTGAAGATGAGCGCTTCGAAGCACTTCCTGGTGATTTTTATGTAAAAGCATTCATTAAGCAATACGCTGAAACAGTTGATATAGATGCAACTGAATTTTTAAGTGCCTTTGAAAGCCGTAAAACATCAAGTGATGTTGCTAATGCAAGTGAAAAAGTTGCAAGGACGCGAAGCGAAGTTACTAGAGAGAATATTGAAAAATCTAATAAGGTTAATCATATATTGGGGTATCTTCCAACAATTATTGTTGTTGCAGTTGTCTTAGTAATATTGGGTTCAATATACTATGTTGCATGGAGTAATCATCAAAAAGATGCGCAGACTCAACAAATTGAAAGTAGTTCGAAGATTTCAGTGTCTTCGCAAAAAACAACTTCAACTAAGTCTAAAGATTCTTCTTCAAGCAAAGAATCGACTTCAAAAGATTCGAGCAGTTCTAGTTCTAAGGCAAGTGCAAAACAAAATAGTAAGCAAAAAATTAAACTATCTTCAAATACAGGATCAAAATTTGTTTATACTATGACAAATTCTAAGAATTCTACAGGTTCTGGAACCGTTAAGCTTGCAATTGATGGTGGAAATGCATGGAGTGCTGTTTCTGCTAATGGGACACAACAATGGCAAGGAACGCTTAGTAGTGGACAGGAACACGAGGTTAATTTACCAAGTGGAACAACTGTAATTACTATTAATCTAGGAAACTCCGGAGCTACAACATTAACAATTGACGGGAAGAAATTTAATTTCAAAAAGGATAATAGTGAGTTAACAGTCAGAACATTGACGATTAATGTAGAAAATTAGTTTTTGAAGGATAGGGGTTTGTATTTCAAATGAATTTACCAAATAAATTAACTGTTTTACGTATAATTTTAATCCCGATTTTTATGTTAGTCCTATTGTTGCCGCTTGACTGGGGGACTGTTTTTGTTGGTGGAGCGATGATTCCGGTTACTCAAATTTTTGGGGCATTAATTTTTGCAGTTGCATCAATTACTGACTTTGCAGATGGCCAAATTGCTCGTAAGCAGCATTTAGTAACTAATTTTGGGAAGTTTGCTGATCCATTGGCTGATAAAATGTTAGTGATGACAGCATTTGTAATTTTAGTTTCTTTTGGGAAAGTCCCAGCTTGGGTAGCAGCAATTATTGTTTGTCGGGAACTTGCAGTTACAGGTCTACGCCTAATAGTTGTTGAAAATGACGGCGAGGTTATTGCAGCTGCAATGCCGGGAAAAATTAAGACAATGACGCAAATGTTGTCTATAATTTTCTTGTTCTTAAATGATATCTTTTTTTCTATTATTGGGATTCCGGTTGGAGAAATATTGCTGTACATTTGTTTATTCTTTACTGTGTATTCTGGCATTGAATATTTTATAAATAGTAAAGATATTTTTTCGGATTCATTTAATAAATAAGTTAATAATAACAACTAATCTTGTACAGACTGGAAAGTTAAAGATTAGTTGTTTTTTCAGATTTTGCGTATTTATAAACTACAGGAGGCATAAAAAATGCATGCAGAAATTATTGCAGTAGGTACAGAAATACTTTTAGGTCAGATAGTTAATACCAACGCTACTTTTGTTGCTAAAAGATTGGCAGACATGGGTATTGATGTCTACTTTGAGTCAGTGGTAGGGGATAATGAGAGTCGGCTTTTAAAAGAGATAAAAAAAGCAGACTCAAGAAGTGATCTTGTTATCTTAATAGGTGGACTTGGGCCAACAAAGGATGATTTAACTAAGCAAACAGTAGCAAAGTTTCTTGGTAAACGACTCATCGAAGATAGCAAAGCCATGAATAAAATTGTCCGTTATTATCATGAAACTGGGAAGACAATGACAGAAAATAACAAGTTACAAGCGCTTTTTATTGAAGATTCGATTGCATTAAAAAACGAAACAGGTTTTGCAGTCGGAAATTATTTCAAAAATGCGAATGGAACAGATTTTCTTCTATTGCCAGGGCCTCCCAGCGAAATGAAACCAATGTTTGTTCATCAAGCACAACCTATATTACAAGAAGCATATTTTAATGATCATTTGTTGTTTTCAAGAGTTTTACGCTTTTTTGGTATTGGAGAATCACTTTTAGTGACCAAACTTGAGGATTTGATAGATGGGCAAACTAATCCTACGATTGCTCCGTATGCAAAGACAAGTGAGGTTACATTACGCTTGACTGCAAGTAGTAAGAGTGAAGATGAAGCAGTTAATTTATTGGATCAACTCGAACTAGAAATAGCTAAGAGAGTTGGGGAATTTATGTATGGTTATGGAGATGATAACAGTTTAGTTGCAGTGATTGTAGAACAATTAAAAAAGAAAAAGCTAACAATTTCTGCTGCTGAAAGTCTAACAGCTGGTGAATTTCAGTCAACATTGGGAAGCATATCAGGTGTTTCGGAGGTTTTTTTGGGAGGCGTAGTAACGTATTCTAATAAAGCTAAGGAACAATTATTAAATGTTTCACACGATACATTGCTGAATAAAGGGGCTGTTAGTGAAGAAACAGCTAAGGAAATGGCCACATCTGTAAGAACAAAGTTAGGAACAGATATTGGTATCTCTTTTACGGGAGTAGCAGGGCCAACTGAATTAGAAGGGCAACCGGTTGGTACTGTTTGGATTGGATTATCTATAAAAGGGAAAGAAACGACTGCAAAATTGTATCATTTTTCTAGTAATCGATATCTAGTTAGAGAACGAGCTGTTTTATCTGGGTTAGACTATATAAGGAAATCTTTATAATTTCGAACCTATGTTCCCTTTTTTCTTGATTTTTTTTATATGATTCTGTATTATATAATTATAAAACCTTGTCTATGACTGGTGTCACTAGGAGGAGTAAATTTGGCAGATGAACGACAAGCAGCATTAGATGCTGCATTGAAAAAAATAGAAAAAAATTTTGGTAAAGGCTCAATTATGCGTATGGGTGAAAAGGCTGATACGCAAATTTCAACCATATCAAGTGGATCATTAGCTCTTGATGAAGCTTTGGGGGTAGGTGGATACCCAAGGGGGAGAATCGTTGAAATATATGGACCAGAAAGTTCTGGTAAAACAACGGTTGCTTTACATGCTGTTGCAGAAGTACAAAGCAATGGGGGAGTAGCTGCATATATTGATGCTGAAAATGCCTTAGATCCTGCCTATGCAACCAAGCTGGGTGTAAATATTGATGAATTATTATTATCTCAACCAGATACTGGTGAACAAGGGTTGGAGATTGCAGATGCCCTTGTTTCTTCTGGAGCAATAGATATTGTAGTGGTTGACTCCGTTGCTGCACTTGTACCCAGAGCAGAAATTGAAGGTGAGATGGGGGATGCGCATGTTGGACTGCAAGCTAGATTAATGTCACAAGCGTTACGTAAGTTATCAGGTACTATAAATAAGACTAAAACGATCGCGATATTTATTAATCAAATACGTGAAAAGGTCGGAGTAATGTTTGGAAATCCTGAGACGACTCCAGGTGGACGAGCTCTAAAATTTTATTCTACAGTTCGTTTAGAAGTTAGACGTGCTGAACAAATTAAAGATGGTACTGAGATTATTGGTAATCGTGTAAAAATCAAGGTTGTCAAAAATAAAGTTGCGCCTCCTTTTAAGCGTGCAGAAGTTGATATAATGTACGGGGAGGGTATTTCTAAAACTGGTGAACTAGTTGATATGGCAGTTGAAAAAGATATTGTCAAAAAAAGTGGTTCTTGGTATTCATATGGGGAAGATAGAATTGGCCAAGGTAGAGAAAATGCAAAACAATATCTAGCTGATCATTCTGAAATAATGCAAGAAGTTACATTAAAAGTGAGACAGGCATACGGGATTGCTGATGAAGAAGAAACATCTGAAATTTCAACGGATTTGCCACTCGATGAACTTGATACTAAATAATTTTAAAAAGATATTTATTGAATTTTCTGTGAAGAGGATTTGAATAAATATCTTTTTTTGCGTATTTACATGTTATACAATGAATATAGTATTAAATTAAAATATATTTTTATAGAATTAATCTTAGGGGGAGCTATAAAATATGAAAGAAGGAATTACTAAACAAAGTAAAGTTAATTTAGCACTTTTTGAAATAAAAAAGAAGGAATTTTTTTCTTATTTCACTGAAATTGAGTTACATCAGATTTTAAGGGAAGCAAGTATTTTAAATTTTAAAAAAGGCGAAAAATTTTTTCTCAATAACAAAGGTGAGCAGATAGTATATTTGCTGACAGAAGGTGTGATTCGAGTAAATAAATGTAGCTTTAATGGGGAAGCAATGAGTTCATTTTTTTTGGGTAAAAATGAATTTTTACCATTCTCATTGAGTTTAAATAAGCATCTGGAAGATTTTAGTATGGAAGCGTGTATGGATTTAACAATCGTGTCTATGCCACAAAAAAAATATCAAAACATAGTCAATAATAATAGAGAAGTGAGTGATTTTTTACACTATAAAACCGGGAAAATTATAACTGATTTAATGCAAAATAGTTATATAAACTCTCTTCCACATCCGAGATTGCGAGTTATATTGACGTTAATATATATGGCAAAAAAATTTGGTGAGAAATGTAATTCTGATGATTATAGTATTCCAAATTGGTTGACTCAAGTTAAAATTGCTAAGATAGCTGGAACTACAAGAGAAACTGTTGGTAAAACTTATAAAATGTTGAAGAATGAAGAACTGTTGACTCAAAGTTTGAGAAAGATAGAGTTAACAAGTGCTTTTTTTGAAAAATTTAAAGAATACTTTTAATTTAATGTAATATTCGAAGTACTCTCTTTTTTTTGCTATAATAAATGCAAAATATAAATACGAGGTTGCGTATTATGAAAAAAGAAATTAGGCAAGCTAAAATCGAACAACTAATTACACAAAATGAAATTGGTACACAAGAAGAATTAATGGAAATTTTAGCTCAAAATGGTATCAAGGCAACTCAGGCAACTATTTCTCGTGATATTAGAGAAATGAGAATAATTAAAGAGCAAAATGCAAAAGGAAAAATTCATTATGCAATTTTTAAAGGTGGGCTACCATCTGAAGAAGAAAAAATGTATAACGCGATTACGGAATCTGTAATAGATATAACATTAGTACAAACAATGAATGTTGTTCATACACTTCCGAGAACAGCAAATGTGTTATCTGCAATTATTGATGAACTTGAAGTGAGTGAGGTAGTGGGAACTATTGCTGGTTATGATACGATTTTAATTATTAGTAAGAATGAACAAGATGCACGATTGGTAAGAGATACATTTAAAAAATATTTGAAAAATGAATAATAAAGGATTTTAAATATTTTTAATTTTTTTCGTTGAGTTTTGGTACTATTTATAAGTGTGTTAGAATTAGTAGAAACACTTATAAGGAATGGATTAATGTGAATGAAGAATGATTCTTTTTTGGAAAAAATACTAAGTGCTACAATGCATTTTTTAAAAAAACTCGGTGATTGGCTAAAAACAAAAATACTAAGATATCAACTAGTACGTTGGCTGATTGTTTTATTTTTATTTCTTTTTTTGATGATGAGTATTTATTTAGTTTTTGTTGCTAAAACAGCTAATGTTGGAAATTTGAAAAAAGAATTACAACAAACAACTGAAATATATGATGGTTCTAATAATAGAGCTGGATATTTATATTCTCAAAAAGGAACTTGGGAGAATATGGATAATATTTCAACAAATATCACAAGTGCTGTACTCTCAACAGAAGATAGGAACTTTTATCACGAATATGGTTTTTCTTTTAAGGGTATTGGTCGTGCGGCATTTTTGTTGCTCAAAAATAAATTACTTGGGAGAGACTATATTAGTGGTGGTGGGAGTACGCTTACTCAACAGCTAGTAAAAAATGCATTCTTATCGCAGGAACAGACTTTTTCACGTAAAGCAAAAGAAATATTTATTGCTATGCAGGTTGAGAACGAATACACAAAAAAAGAAATTTTGGAAATGTATTTGAATAGCGCTTATTTTGGCAATGGTGTTTGGGGAGTACAAGATGCTTCTGAAAAATATTTTGGAGTCTCTGCAAAAGATGTGACAGTTGCTCAGGCAGCCACACTTGCTGGAATGCTTACTAATCCAACCAAATATAATCCAATAGATCAATTAACATATTCAATAAATCGAAGAAATGTTGTTTTAAATTTAATGGTCGAAAATAATAAATTAACAACAGCTCAAGCAAATCAGTATAAAAAATCAGCAATGACTTTGCATGATAATTATCAATATGAATCAGGGTATAAGTATCCTTATTATTTTGATGCTGTGATTAGTGAAGCAATAAATAGATATGGATTGACAGAAACACAGATAATGAATGGTGGATATAAAATTTATACGTCACTTAATCAAACGTACCAAACTAAGATGCAATCCAGTTTTTCGAATTCGAATTTATTTCCTTATAATGCAAGTGATGGTACAAAAGCGCAAGGAGCTTCAATCGCAATTAATCCCAAAACTGGAGGAGTACTTGCACTTGTTGGGGGTAGAGAAGGAACTCATGTTTTTCGTGGTTATGATAGAGCAACGCAGTTAATTCGTTCACCTGGCTCAACAATCAAGCCTATTGCGGTTTATACACCGGCACTTGAAGCGGGTTATCATTATGATTCAATTTTAAAAGACAAATTACAATCGTATGGGACTAATAATTATACCCCGCATAATGTTGGTAATGAATATGCAGGGAAAATAATGATGTATAAAGCCTTAGCGGAGAGTAAAAATGCTGCTACAGTATGGCTACTTAATAAAATAGGTGTGCAAAATGGCTACAATATGGTTAAAAAATTTGGCCTAGATGTTTCCAAAAGTGATGATAACTTAAGCTTGGCTTTAGGAGGAATAACGAAGGGAGTATCTCCATATGAAATGGCTGGGGCATATACGGCATTTGCAAATAATGGTGTAAAAAGCTCACCATATCTAATTACTAAGATAGTTAATGCCTCGGGGAAAACGATTGTTAACAATAAAATATCATCCAAGCGAGTAATTAGTAAAAAGACTGCAAATGAAATGACTAGTATGATGATTGATGTCTTTAATGATGGAACAGGTGTAAATGCGAAACCTTATGGCTATACAATTGCTGGAAAAACTGGAACTACAAAAGCTGACTCTGGGACGGATACAAGTGATAAAGATCATTGGTATATTGGGTATACACCGGATATCGTAGTTGCTACATGGGTTGGTTTTGATTCTTCGAAGTATAGTCTTAATAATGAAGGTGTGCGGGGAGGATCAGCACTGTTTAAAAATGAGATGGAAAATATTTTGCCATATACTGCAAAAACTTCATTTTCAGTTAAAAGTGCCTCGTCAAGGTTGGCAAGCTCAAATAATAGTTCATCTGATAGTATCTGGAATGGTTTAAAAAATGCGGGTGAAAGTGTGTCGAAATCAGCTAATAGTCTTAGAGAAAAGGCAAGTAGCTGGTTTGATGAGGGAAAAGAAAAAATTCAACAATGGTTCGGAAATTAGTCATCAAAAAATTGAGTTTTATTAAGAAGAGATGGTACAATTAGAGAGATATAATAGGAGGTAGAACTGTGATTAATATATATGATTCGGCTAACCAATTGGAACAAGATTTAAGAAAAACAAAAGAATATGCAGATTTGAAAATAGCGTATGAGGATGTAAAAAAAGATCCGATAGCATTTAAACAATTTAAGGAGTTTCAAAAGACCCAAATTGATTTTCAAAATAAACAAATGCAAGGTACTGTTCAAGAACAAGATATTGATAGTATTAAGGAATTAGGGGAACAGGTTGAAAAAGTTGAAGTAATCATGAATTTGATGAATAAAGAAAAAATATTGGCTCAGTTAATTGATGAGATTAATCAAATCATGTTCAAACCGGTCAGTGAGTTATACGAGGACTAAAAATTTTTGAAACATGAATTATTAGCACCGGATAATTCATGTTTTTTTATTTGGAGTTGAGATAAAACCTTTAATTTCTAATTTATTCACTAATAAACTTGACCATATTATCATGTTTTTAATATTAATAGGTTTATTTTTAAATTATTTAAATTTAGAATGGTTAGCAAGTTATTTTTGTTCGTATAATTTAGAAAATAGAGGAGGTTAGGGTTAGTATGAAATTTATTCATTGTGCAGATTTACATTTAGGTAACTCTTTTGAGGGACTGAATGGTGTTAGCGATTCTCAAATGAAAATTTTAATTGATTCAGGCATAGATGCTTTAAATCAAATGGTTGATATTGCAATTAACGAAGAAATCGATTTTATTTTATTTGTAGGAGATATTTTTGATAATCATAAAATTAATATTACAATACAGCTTAAGCTTAGAGATATCTTTGAAAAATTGGAAAAACATGGTATCTATGTGTTTTTGTCTCTAGGTAATCATGACTTTCAAGATTTAGACAACTATAGTTTTTATTTTCCAGAAAATGTTTATGTATTCCCTAATCAAGTGTCTACTAAAAAAGTAATAATAAAAAATGAAGAAATTGCTGTTACTGGTTTTAGTTATAAAAAAAGATGGGTAGATAGGCAAATACAAAGTTATCCAAAACGCTTAGATGTTAAATGGCATATTGGAATGTTGCATGGCTCTGTCTTTGAGGAAGATAATCTGCAAAATTATGCACCATTCAAAGTCTCCGAGTTAATAAGCAAAAATTATGATTATTGGGCATTAGGTCACATTCATAGCTATCATGAACTTAGTACTTTACCTTCGATTATTTATCCCGGATCGTTGCAAGGAAAAAATAATAAAGAAATAACAAAAAAAGGCTTTGTGATCGTGGAGTCAAAAGATGGTAAATTATGTCCAAGGTTTAGAGAGTTGACAGTGCTTAAGTGGGTAACCTTAAATTTAAAAGTAGTGAAAGAACAAACATTTTCTGAAATTGAAGATACCATGATTAAAAGTATCGAGAAACAAACTGTTGAAGAAAGCAAGTTAGTAATAGTTAGTGTTGTAATAAATGTGCTCAGTCCAAATGCTGAATTGGTAAAGAATCTTCAAAATGGGTATATGTTACGTAGTCTAAGAAGAAGAATGGATGAGAAAATATTCATCAGAAAAATAAGTTATACAACGGAAGCATTCTTTGGGGATAATATGTTGGATGAAAATATTTTGTTGGACGTTAAAAACAAAATTTTTGAAAAATCAATAATTCTGAATTTATTAGGAAATCTAAAGGAGTATGAGTTCATAGAAGAATATTTTAAAAATGAGAATGAACTAGAAGATATATTTGAAAAAACAAAACTAAAGTTGAGTGGAGATATTGATAGCTATGAAAATTTTAGAAGCTAATATCTATGGATACGGAAGGTTTGTTGATTGTCATTTTGATGTTGCACATCATTTTCAAGTTATTACAGGGCCAAACGAATCAGGTAAATCAACACTCAGATCCTTTATCAGTTCAATCTTATTTGGGTTTCCAACAAAACGTGGAAAAAAGGAAACATATATTCCGCGAAAAGGAAGTGTCTATGGTGGCAATCTTTTAATTTTACAAAATGAGCAAAAGTATTTAATTGAACGTATTGGTAATGAAAAAAATAATAGTCTAACAATAATTAACCAAGAAACAAAGGAAAAATTACCTGAAAGTTTGTTAGAAAAATGGATAACGAAAGTAGATAAAACAGTTTTTGATGATATTTACTCTGTAAATCAAAGTGAACTCTCTACGATATTAAATTTAAAACCTGATGAACTAGAACGCATCTTTTATAGCATTGCAACTAGCGGTAGCCAAGAAATATTTGAAAAACAAAAAAAATTAATAAAAGAAGCAAACCAGTTATATAAACCAAATGGTAGAGTGCCACAAATAAATTTAATGCTAAAAAAATATGAAGGAACTTATCAAAAATTTCAAGAGATATCTAATAATTTGGATGATTTCAAAATGATTGAGGAAAAAATTGAGAATCTAAAAGAAAAGACTTCTAAATTTTCACAAGAAAAGATGGAATATGAAAATAAATTAGCAAGATTAAACCAATTAGAATCTACTTGGGATATTTATCAAAAGTGGTTAGGTGCATCTAAAAACTACAATGAAAATGCGCTGAATATACCTATTGAAGTTTTTGATAAAATACAACTGCAAAATACGAAAGTTAACTCAATTGAAAGTTCAATTCAAAGCCTTGAAAAACAGTTGGAAGATGTTAGACAGGAGGTTAGAAAATTAGATTCAAATGGTGAAGATATCGACTTTTATTTGAATAATAAGGAAAAATTTAATCAGATTGTTGGTGGAGAACGCTCTACAAGTAGTTATGTTGAAGATAGTTCAAATGAGAATAGTCAAGTGTTGCGGCGTCGTAGCCATACAAAGTCAAAGAATAAGCAACCAAATTATACGACTATAGCTATTGTAGTTATTTCAATTTTAGCAATCATATTTATTCCAAATATTTTTATTAGAATTTTAGGAATGATTGGGATCTTTTTTGGTGGTTATCTTTTTATCAAAGATTTAAACCCTGTATATTCGACGAGTGGGATTACTCAAGAGAACCAAGAAATTTTTGATTTTTGTAAGAAAAAATTACAACTTTCTGATGATTATACAGCTAACATGAGAAAAATTTTGAACTTTAAATTACAAATTGAGAAAAAAATTAAATTGAGAGACAATACTAAAGTAAAGGAAAAAATATTGGAGCAAGAAAGGAGTATAAATTTATCAAGTTTAAGAGTAGAACAAGTTAAACTTGCAAAACAGTTAGAAGAAATGGGATTTAATAATTTTAACTCGCTAAGAGAAAACTTTTTTAAAGAACAAGGTAAATTAAAACTGGAAAGCACGATAATTGGATTGAAATCACAGCTTTCTGATGAAAAGATAAATGCTTTAAAAAAATATTCAACTAAAATTGAACTTGAAAAAGATATTTTTAGTACAAAGAAGAACTATGAAGAAAAACGAGTAAAAAATGAACAAAGAATTGCACAATTGATTGAGTATAAGATACAGTTAGATAATATTGGCAATTCTGTTGAGTTTGCCACACTTCAACAAGAAATGGCAAATGAAAGATCCAATATAAATAATACGATTGAAGAATGGTTGACAATGTCCCTTGCAAATAAATGGTTAGATGAATATCTTGCAACGCTATCTAAGCATCAATTACCATTAGTTATGGAGAGGGCAAGCAAATTTTTTGAGGTGTTGACAAATAAACATTTTGTTAAGATTTCTGTTGGAAATAATCAACTTTTTTTAAAGACGATTGACAATCAAATTTTTACTGTAAATGAATTGTCTAGAGCTACTGCGGAACAATTGTATTTTGCGCTAAGAATAGCATTTATAGTTATTTTTAATAAAAAAATTGGATTGCCAATGATAATAGATGATGGATTTGTTAATTTTGATGAGGAACGGAAATCACAAATTATTGATTTATTATTAGAAATTAGCAAAGAAACACAAATATTATGTTTTACGGTCGATATTTCGATTATCTGTGATAAGGTAAGTAAAGAAAGTATTTTGGCCATTTAGAAGCTGGAAAGGGAGGATTAAGTTTGATTCAAAATAAAATATATGATTACGCAGTTGATGATAACATGGAATTATTTGTGCTAATAAAGGCAGCCGATGTTAGAATAGCAAAAAACGGTAATAAATTCATTGCTTTTATATTTACAGATAGTTCCGGTGAAATTAGTGCAAAATTTTGGGACGCATCTGATGAAGATATTGCATCTTTTGTTCCTGGAAAAATAGTGTTTGTAAAGGGGAAACGTGAGGTTTATCAAGGAAATCCACAAGTTAAAATATTTAAGATGAGGTTAGCAACTGAACAGGAACCTAGCAATGTAAGTTCATTTGTTAAAAAGGCACCTGTTTCTATTAACGATATGGAAGATGAAATTAATGCAACACTTTTCGAAATAACGAATGCAAATTGGAATCGAATTGTAAGATATTTACTCGCAGAATATCATGATGATTTTTTTAACTACCCAGCAGCTAAAAAGAATCATCATGCTTTTGCGGGAGGACTAGCTTTTCATACACTTTCAATGTTGCACTTAGCTCATGCGATTGTTAAGGAATATGACGATATAAATGCTTCATTGTTATATGCAGCAACTATTTTACACGATTTGGGAAAAGTAATCGAATTATCTGGACCTGTTGCGACACAATATACTTTGGCAGGAAATTTAATAGGGCATATTGTCTTGATTGATGAACAAATCATTAAGGCAAGTGAACAATTAAAAATTGATATAAACAGTGAAGATATGGTGTTACTACGGCACATGATATTGGCTCATCATGGGTTACTTGAATATGGCTCACCTGTGCAACCACATATTTTGGAGGCAGAAATTTTGCATCAAATTGATCAATTAGATGCTTCAATACAGATGTTAAAGGGGACTTTAGAACATACCGAACCTGGAGAGTTTTCCGAACGAATTTTTGGAATGGACGGTAGGAATTTTTATCGTCCTTCTGATACTAAAGAATAGTAACCATTTTTTTAAAATTGAATTAATTTATAAGTGTTAGAAAAGTATTTAATTAGTGATTTTGACTTGTCGTATGCCGATAGCCTATTAGCTCTACGCTTTGGAAATCAGTGACGTTCTGTCAAACAACCCGTGGTGATTTAAATTTATTTAGAATCAGAAGTTAACTCACTTCTGGTTTTTTTATTTTGTAGATTTAACTTGCATTTGTTGTAGCTTAATTCTTGAAAATAAGATGGTGATAGTTACAGAATCCAAAGTTTGTTCATTGGAGCTGCTTTAAATTTACAATTGGTGTACGTAAAAAAGCCTTAAAATCAACGTTTTAAGACTTTCAGAATTGCATAAAATGTATAAAGAATGCCTTACAAAGGATTCAAGATGAAGGGTACACCACCTATGCTTTATTCTTATAAGCCTTATATGGATGCCAATATTGACTATGAACCAATAGCTAATTTGGTAATAATTTTATATGGATTGCTGGATATCCTCATTCCTATGTGACTCAAACACCTGATTATTCAGGCTTTCCAATCCATAAGTACGTTGCTATCTGGCAGTTTACAGATTACTGCAAAGCTGGCGGATTAGATGGGAACGTTGACTTGTTGGGGGTCACAAAAAAAGGTTATGATGGTACTTCGACAGCAAGTAACTCTGGTGCTACTAAAGTTGTAACCAACAGTACAACTGCTGCTATCAAGCAAGGTCAGACTGCAAATAACACAAGAAAGTCTGAAATAAAGACTGGTGATACTGTTAAAGTAAACTTTTCAGCAACTAAATGGTCTAATGGTTCAACCATTCCATCATGGGTCAAAGGAAAGAGCTATACGGTTCAACAAGTAAGTGGGAACCAAGTATTGTTAGCTAATATTTTAAGTTGGATTGATAAGAGTAATGTTGAAATTTTGCAGACAGCAAAACAAGCTACATCAACTGGTGCAAGCTCAACGTACACAGTTAAATCTGGTGACACATTATCGAAAATAGCAGCTAACTATAATACCACTTACGGAAAGTTGGCCACACTGAATAATATTAAGGCACCATACATTATTTATTCTGGTCAAGCTTTAAAAGTTTCAGGATCCGTAACTATAAGTTCAAAATTATACTACACAGTTAGAAAGGGTGATACTTTAAGTGAGATTGCTAAGCATTATGGGACAACGGTAGCTAATATCAAATCATTAAATGGGCTAAAGAATGTTAACTATATTTATGTTGGACAATCACTCAGAACTAGATAGTAAACATCAAGAATCCTTTAAATTGAATATTGTTAGCATATTAAAACCCCCATTCTTAATTGAGTGGGGGTTATTTTTGTATAAATAAGGGTTTATATTTTTGGCATTAGTGCTATAATGCAACCTATATAAAATATATGCCTCCAAAATATATTTTATATGTTTTTTAGTGAACTGTATTGAAAAGCATATATAAATAAGTTAAAATATAGCTTGTGTTTTATATGCAACCTAGACATGTCTCACTCTTAATTGAGTGGGTTTTTTTTAATCAACCTTATTTCGCCTTTTCAGTATTTTTAGTAAGTCAGTAGCTTGAATACTTTCAAAGTATTCTCCATCTTCACAACATTGAGCTTTAGAAATTAATTCTGAATGGTAATCCTCAATTTTTGTATAGGAAGTATACAATTTAATTCCATCAAAGATTTTAAAATGATACCAACACCTAAAATTTCCATGATTCTCGATGTCTTTAGTTAGCATATCTATTAAACAATTTTGTTCACGGAATAATGATTTGCCACTTTTCCCGACTAACCGCATAAAAATCAGACCTTTATTTTTATAATACCACTTTAATTCAACTTTAATTCGAAATTTTTTAACTCTAAAAGAACTAACTGTTCTGTTCCTTTATATGTTGTATCTGGGGTGAGGAAGGGTGTAAAATGGCGTTTGGGTAATTATTATTATGGAGTTTTCTGAAGCAAGGCAATATACTTATAGAAATTTAAGGAGGACTATAAATGATAAAACATATTTTTTCCGATATGGATGGTACTCTTTTAAATGACTTTGGGCAAGTGTCGCCTGTGACAGTTGAGGCAGTTAAAACAGCACAGATACCTTTAACACTTGTATCAGCACGTGCTCCGCTGGAAATGCAAGATGCTATTCGAGCATTAGGATTAACCGAACCACAAATTGCTTTTAATGGTGGCTTGATATATTTGCCACAAGAACATGGCATCACAGCATTAAGTGAATGTCCTATAGATTTAACAACTGTTCAATTGATTGTTAGAAAAATTCAGGAGCTGTTTCCAGAAGTTAGTCTTAGCTTATATAATCGTGAACAGTGGCTAGCAGAAGAAAATGATGATGGTACCGTTTTTGAATCGTCATTGACTAATCAATATCCTTCTTTAATGCCATTCTCAAAAGTATTTGATAGGAGTAGTACACCGTTATTTAAAGTTATGTTAATTACGTTTGATACTACTGAAATGAGTAAGCTAAAAGAATTTTTTGAAAAATTATCTTTACCAGATGTGAACATTCAACAATCAGATGATACACATTTAGAGATTACCAGTATTGATGCTAAAAAGTCTCGTGGAATTGACTATATAATTGGATGCGAAAAATTGAATATTGATGAAACTGCATGTTTTGGTAACGGATTTAACGACTTAGCAATGTTTGATAGAGTTTCATATAAAATTGCAATGGGTAATGCTTTTCCTGAGATTAAAGCAAAAGCAACGTACATTACTAAGTCAAACATAGAGGATGGTATAGCATACGCGCTGAGATCTATTCCGATATTTAAAAATTGAACAAAAAAATTTTCTGTTCAATATTAAGTACGCCAAACAGATTAATTAATCTAGTAAAATAAAAGCAAAAAGTAGAGTTTGAGTCAGGGGTTATACTTGGTGCTTGTTTAATTCAAGTAGACTTAAGATAATCGTCTATATTATATTGAATAAAAAAAGCCCCACTGCCTTAATTGAAAGTGGTTTTTGGATTAGGCTTTTATTTGCATTAAGAAATATATAGACTATACTAATTCATATAAAAAGAATTCAATTTTAAGTAGGTATAGTAATGAAAATAGAAAATTTAGGACCAATAAGGAGAGCAAATTTTTCTCTCAATAATGTAAATGTTTTTTTTGGTAAAAATAATAGTGGTAAAACGTATTTGTCTTACCTTTTTTATGGAATATTAAAATATGTGAGAAGAGAAGAGTATAAATTTATAGCTGATAATTCTATTAAAATTATGGAAACAGACTCTCAAGGATTTATAATAGAAATTAGTGAAGTATCTACGCTGGAGGATAGATTAATATCGAAAATTTTAAAGGATATAACTGAAAATTATATTTCTATTACGACAAATGTTTTTTCTTTACCTAAGGACGAATTTAAGGATATGGAACTTGAATTGAGCGAACAGGATTTAAAAAGGCTCGTTATTAATAACAATGTTGATAATATTTATGAGGCTAAAGAAAAAAGTTTTGGATTAAGGTTGTCTGAACAAGGAGTTTACAGCCAACTTGTTCAAAGTGAAAATAATAAAGCAAATGATAAAGTAACTATAGTATTTAAATATGTGAGAGAGCCATCGTTGCGTCTTAAGAAGGAAATTGAAGGGGAGGAAGCGGCAGAAAAAAAAGTTACAAAAAAGTCTGCTATCTTAATGGCTAACAAAGTCATGCAGGGATTCTTTCAGGGAAGTAATTTTTTCGGCGATGTTTACATTCCTGCGGAGCGTAATGGAGTTAACGTTTTTAGAGAAGAGATTAATGCTGAACGATCTAATAAAGTTAGCGAAAACATAAAAAAATATCCCAATTATCCTGCTCCGATTTCTGACTATATAATTTTTCTAAACACTGTACAATGGATAAGGCCCCTTTTCGAACCTAGTGATAAACAAAGAAATGATGATTTCTTGCTAAATGTTTTGGGAGGAAAATATGTAAGAAATAAAGATTCGCAGTTAGCGTTTCGGCAATTATATTCAATTACTAAAGGTGGGGTAGTTAAATTTAAGAAGAAGTCATATCCATTCAACGTAACTTCTTCATCCATTAAGTCTCTGTATGGTATGGACATCTATATGGAAGTTATGTTAAATGCAAGTGGAATGGCTAAGGGTGTATTGTTTATAGATGAACCAGAAATGAATTTAGATCCATTTAAACAAGTTGAGTTAAGCAAAATACTTTATGAATTATCAAATAGAGGAATTAAATTATTCATATCAACTCATAGTGATTATATAATGAGAGCCATGACTAATATAGCATTATCTGAAAAAATTAAGTTAAAGGGTGAAGCTTCAACAATCTCAACTTTTAATTTTGAAAATGGCGAAATTCACGGAAATGATAAAATTTGGGAAGATGATTATCTAAGCAATTTCGATTCTCCGTATGAAACACTTCAGAATGAGTTTGATAAGTTAATAGAGAAGTATAGCGAGTGTGAAAAACATGATGACTGATGATGAACTTGGGAATATGGTGAGTCAAACATTGAAATCGAGTTATTTTGAGATAATAGAGAATAAAAGATCAATTAAGCTTTCCGAAAAAAATAATGATGGAAACAAAAATACTAAATCTTATAGTTTTATTATTGAATTAACAGAAGATTTAAGAAAACAGAAGTTTTTAATTTTGAAAAATTTAGAAGAGCTAAAAAACTATGCCCATTATCTTAAGTCTGAACCAAAGGACTGTGATTATGTTATATTAAATGAAAGTTTAAAATTGGTAATTTTTATTGAGTTAAAGAATACTAATTGCAGGAAGGAAGAAATTATAGAACAGTTGTATTCTGGAAAAAAATGGGCCGAACATTTATTATTTTGTTCGGGATATGGAAGTTCAGAGTTAAAAGATTCTATTTTTGATGGGTGGCAAACTCATTATATTTGTTTAAATTATAAAAGAGGACGTCGAGTGGTGCAGAGGGGTAGCAGTCAGAATCAACACGTCTACAGAAATATGAGTGCAAACTTTTTAAAAGGTAATAGATTCCAATTTAATAACTTATTAAAATGATGTGTTTGCTTTCAAGACAGAGATGATTATATGCTTAGCTCAAAAAAGTAAACAAACTTTAAAATCAAGTTCATCTGCTTTGATGGTCAACGTTGGCACAGCAACGGGGAGTTAATTTTTTAAGAAGATTAATACTCTTCAACTAACAGAAGAATTTCTTCAATACTTTTTTCATGCCAGCTAATTGAGTCAACTAATTTTTCAGTTTCTACTATACATAATATATAGGATACTCGGCAGTCACTACTTTATTTAATATTTTAGAGTAGTGATTTTCTTTTATGATTATTTCCGTACCTATTAAGTTATTGATCAATTCATTTCTTGTCATTTTGCAAAACTCCTTATTGAATTTTCTGTTCAATATTAAGTACGCAAAAGACAAAAAAAGCATTTTCGAATAATGTTGCACAAATGTTGCACAAATCATTCAAAAATGCCTTTAAACCAGTGCCACTCTATGCCCTCGGCAGGAGTCGAACCTGTACTTGGAAAACCAAACAGCGACCTGAACGCTGCGCGTCTGCCAATTCCGCCACGAGGGCAAGAAATAATAATACCAAGATATTATACAATATACTCGTATAAAATAAAAGAACAATAATTTCGAAATACTTGAATAGTAGAGGGATAACATTTAAAATTATAGTAAGGTTTGATGATGTACAGGAGGTTAAGATTACTTAACGATATAGTATTTTTGAAGAAATTATATAGATAAGATGTTATATTAATTGCGAAAGGTAAGGGGGAAGACCAATGGAACAGAATTACAGAAGTATTTTAGTTCCGGTTGATGGTTCCAAAAATGCAGAGAAAGCACTTGAAAAAGCGATTGAAATTGCTAAGCGAAATAATAGTTCTCTTGAAATTTTAAATGTAATTGATACAAAGCAGTTTACAAATAATTTTGGTGGAATTATTAGCATATCTGGTGATGTAGTATATTCAACCTTTGAGACAGTGAAGCAGTATCTTGAAAAATTGAAGGAAAGAATTCTTAAGGATGGTTTCAATAATGTTGAGGTGCATGCTAGATTCGGTTCTCCAAGAGTAGTAATTGCTAAGGATTTTGTAGATGACTATCCAATAGACTTGATTGTATTAGGAAAAACGGGAATGTCAACTGTTAGCAGAATATTTGTGGGTTCTGTAACTGATGGAGTTATTAGAACTGCTAGCTGCGATGTATTAGTTGTTGGTTGAAAGCGAGGTTATTGCAATGACAATCATTGAATTAATTGCCTTTGTTAGTTTAATTGGCTTAATGGCATATAATATTAAATTAGGACTAGTGGTAAGAAAATTAAAAGATAAGCTAAATAATGGGAGAAAGATAAAGCTTACAGAGGATGCAAATAAAAATATAGTAGATGCAATTAAAGTTCGAAAAAGATGGACTTTGTTAAGCCAATGTTTATTTTGGGTATCGATAGTAATGATGATGCAAGGAAATCTTGGGTTAGTCATTTATTTTCTTGATTTATATACGGTAACTGTGATTTATATAAATCTTGTAAATAGAAAAGTTTTTTCTGAACTTATTAAATTGTAGAACTATCTAAGTTTTTGCAAGGGAATATAGCTGGGGTCGTTTTTTAACCTTGGCTTTTTTATTGAACAAAATTTTGTTTGCGCGGATAATTTAAACTGAATTGAGGAATTTATTATGGCTAATTTTGGAAAATATGGGAAAGCATTAATTAATAGCATCTGTTCATTTATCGTTTTGTTTGCTCTAGTACAATTAATAGCTGCATATAATTGGAAACTTGTGTTGGATTACTACTTGATCAGTAACTTTCTTCTATTAAATCCATTTAATATGATGAATATTGAGATAAAAAAAGATAAAGAAGTTATTTCAGAGGTTATGAGTAGAACTAATAAGGAATTTACTTCATTACAGCAAGAAGAGCAAAGAATGAAAAGATCACAGAGAAATAATAATAGGGAAAATGATTCAAGAGATATATTATTGAACTTTTTTTTGAGTTTTATGAAACATTGTTTTTTTATTATCCTTGCTCCAGTAATTTTTTTACAAAAAGTAATCATGAATTAATGAAATTGAGGATGTTAATTTTAAAAAGTAAGTTATTTTGTGAAATTCATTAATTTTATTAATTTTTGTGGTGTTTTTTGTGAATAAAAAAAAGTTTTGCTGTTGACTTTTCTAATGAAATTGATATAATCTTGTTATTTATTAATTTACAGGAGGGGTTAATTACATATGAAAAGTTTTTTAAAAAGGTTATTTTTAAAAGAAGATCCAAATGTTTATAAAAATAAAGATGCGCATTTAGCACAAGTTTTGACTGTTAAAGATTTTCTGGCATTAGGGGTAGGCACAATTGTTTCAACATCAATATTTACTCTCCCTGGTGTTGTTGCAGCATCACATGCTGGGCCAGCAGTTGTTATATCCTTTTTATTGGCTGCAATTGTTGCAGGATTAGTTGCTTTTGCTTATGCTGAGATGTCATCAGTAATGCCTTTTGCAGGGTCTGCTTATTCATGGATAAATGTAGTTTTTGGAGAGTTTTTTGCCTGGATTGCTGGATGGGCTTTATTAGCTGAATATTTTATTGCAGTCGCATTTGTTGCATCTGGAATATCAGCTAATTTTCGTGGGTTACTTGAACCTTTGGGTATTAGTTTTCCTAAGCAATTGGCAAATGCATATGGCACAGAGGGGGGAATTATTGACTTAGTGGCATTAATCGTTGTTATTGCGGTTGCAATTTTATTATCAAAGGGAGTTTCTGGAGTTGCACGAATTGAGAATATTTTAGTGCTGCTTAAAGTTTCAGCAATTATTTTATTTATTGTAGTCGGAATGACAGCTCTGCATAAAACTAATTATTTTCCTTTTATTCCTAAGTACCATTTAAATTCTGATGGTTCTGCTTTTGGTGGATGGCAAGGAATTTATGCAGGGATTTCTGCAATTTTTTTGTCATATATTGGATTTGATTCAATCGCAGCCAACGCAGCTGAGGCAAAAAACCCACAAAAAACAATGCCACGTGGCATACTAGGCTCATTGCTCATAGCGGTTGTGTTATTTATTGTTGTGTCACTAGTAATTGTTGGAATGTTTAATTATAGAAATTATGCCAACAATGCTGAACCAATTGGATGGGCCTTACGACAGAGTGGTCACCCAATTATTGCAACAGTTGTCCAAACAATTGCGGTTATTGGAATGGTGACTGCATTAATTGGCATGATGATGGCTGGTTCACGTTTATTGTACTCATTTGGAAGGGATGGGATGTTACCAAAATGGTTAGGCAAACTGAGTAAAAATAAATTACCTAATCATTCTACTTACACGCTTGCAGCAATCGGTGTTGTGATTGGAGCCTTATTTCCTTTTGCCTTTTTAGCCCAATTGATTTCGGCTGGGACGTTAATTGCGTTTATGTTTGTTTCTATTGGAATTTATGCATTACGCCCTCGTGAAGGAAAAGATTTACCTATTCCAGGGTTTAAAATGCCATTTTATCCAATTTTACCAGGAATCGCTTTTCTGGGATCTTTTGGAGTTTTTTGGGGTCTAGGGGATGATGCAAAGTTATATGCATTAATCTGGTTTGCAATTGGGTTAGTTATATACTTTGCATACGGAATGAAGAATTCATACTTAGCAAATAAAGATAAAGTATAAAAAATAATTGTTATGATAGAGTGCAAGTGCAAAATAACAGTTAATATTTGGGTTATTAAGATAGAGATGCCTATAAGATTTGGTTTATATAGAACAAGTTGATAAGTTATTCTTTTTAAAAGTTTTAAATTTGAAAGATAGACGAAAAGAACCGGGAATTCTCTAAAATTAGGAACAATTTATTATTGATAGTGATATGAGTATACTTATATGTATTATTAAAAAAAAGACTAAGTCAAAAGAATTCGACTTAGTCTTTTTTTGATGCATAAAGATGTAGTTTATTTAAAGAATAGTTCATTGCAAAATTTCAATCTGCAAAGAATGTAATACTCGGCCATTTTTCTTGCCATTTTTTATTTGTAACACGCGACTTGTAATCTGCAAGTATCGTAGAATCTTGTTGAAACCTTGGAGTTGGATGAACTTCAAAATCAAAAAGGTGATCTAAGCTGAAAGGCGCAATAAGCTCAGATTTACTGTTATTAAAGTTAACTGCGATACTATTGCATGTTTCGGGAATTGTTTCTAGTGCAAGTGAAATATTCTTACCAAAAGGTTGCATAGATTTTTTATTGTTAAGGCATACATTCTCAAGATTCCAAAAGTATTTAGAAAAATTTTGAGAAAGAACAGCTTTTTTAGTTAGAAACTCTTCATAGGTTTCGCTCGTATCTGCATAAATAACATCAATATTTTCTAAAACTAAGTTAGTTTTCTTATGGGCAAGGATATTCCAGATAATTGTACGTATTGTGCCACTACAAACAAATGCATTACTAAGATGATTTTTTTTTAAAATATGAAAAATTTCATTAAGTTCAATATTGGATTTTAATAGTCTAATTAATTGCTGTTCGTAATTCATTTAATTCCTCCATAAAAAAGTGCTAAAGTTAATTGTAATATCTTTGCGAGAATATTGAAAGGCAATATTATTAATTATTAAATCCTCATTAAGTGGTGTGGATATTTAAAATTTGTTATATTATTAGTATGAAAACGTTTTAATTGAATAAAGGAGGCATCTCCATGACAAAGGTTATAGCTATTAATGCAGGAAGTTCTAGTTTGAAGTTCAAGTTATTTGAAATCGATTCAGAAAAGGTTCTAGCTGAAGGAATTTTTGATAGAATTGGACTCGAAATGAGTAAAATAAAAATTGAGTATCAAACTAATAAAAAGTTTGAGGTTGATGAGAAAGTAAAAGATCATGCATATGCGGTAAAGAGATTATTGGGATTGTTACTTGACTTAAAAATTATTCGCGATTTTTCTGAGATTGAAGGAGTTGGACATCGCGTAGTTGCTGGTGGCGAAGTTTTTAAGCATTCTGTGGAGATTACAAGTAAAGTTATACGAAAAATAAATTCGTTAGCTGAGTACGCTCCAATCCATAATCCGGCTAACTTAATGGGAATCAAGGCATTTAAAAAAGTATTACCATTTGCGACTGCTGTTGCTGTTTTTGATACTTCATTTCATCAAACAATGCCTAAAGAGAATTTTATTTTTAGTGTGCCTTATGAATGGTATCAAGAATATGGTGTTAGAAGATACGGGGCTCACGGGACAAGTCACCGCTATGTTGCAAAAGTTGCAGCTTCAATGTTAGATAGACCATTAGAAAAATTAAAATTGATTAGTTGTCATCTGGGTGCTGGGGCCTCAATTTGCGCAATAAAAAATGGTTTGTCATTTGATACGTCAATGGGATTTACACCACTGACAGGTATTACCATGGCAACTCGTTCAGGGGATACAGATGTTGCAATGTTGTCTTTTATGATGCAAAAATTAGATATGCATTCGATGCCTGAAGCAATTTATGATTTGAATAAGCGATCTGGATTATTAGGAATTTCGGGTGTATCTTCTGATATGCGTGATATTTTAGCGAAACGTGAAACAAATTTACGTGCAAAATTAGCGATTGATGTTTTTGTTAAGGATATAGTGAAGTATATTGGCGCATACACTGCTGAAATGGGAGGAGTAGATGGAATTATTTTTACAGCTGGTATTGGCGAAAATTCTACCGAGATTCGTAGCAAAATTTTGAATAGATTGGCGTATATGGGAATTGAAGTGGATGAAAAGAAAAACGCACTAAGAGGACAAAATTTATTAATTTCAACTGATAATTCTAAAGTACAGGTACTTGTAATTCCAACTGATGAAGAACTGATGATTGCACGTGATGTTAATAAAATAATGAAAAAGAAATTAAAGCATTAAATTGGTATAGATAATATAGTGATTTATGCAGCTTTTTGTAATAAAATCGTAATATAAAACTATTCACAAACATGACAAAAAGTGTTAGATTATTCAAGTCGATAATTCAATTAATTTGGGAGGACTTTAGTCATGGGAAACAAACTTGATATTCTACATGATTATCAAGAGACGGTTGCTAAAATTGCTGAACTCGATGATGTTTGCATGAGAATCAGCAATTCTAAGCGAGGACGCCACTTATTAAGTGCTTACGATGAGAAAAAACGTGATGTTGAAGAAGAACGTGAACAACTTGAGATTATTTTAGAAGCAATGAATGCTGCAGAAGATTAAATCAAAGTAAGCAATTAACAAAAATAAAAAAGAGAGTATACTAACACGTTTAGTTTTGGTATATTCTTTTTTTATTAGTAAATTTCCTGATAAGTTTTTTTTGGAAATAATAGAATACGAAGATAAGCTAATTATTTTGTGTTATTTGGGTCTGAGTAATAGATAATCCGGATAAATGGGTTCTTTTTGTGGATAAAGTTCGATTTTTACTTTGACAATTATGTACACCTTTGCTAAGCTAGGTCTGTAGTTTAGGAGGGATAGCAGTGAGTAATGAAATCAGTATTATAATGGGAAGTTCTTCGGATTGGGAAACAATGAAAGAAGCTGCCCTTATAATAGAAGAATTTGGTGTCAATTTTGATAAACAGGTTATTTCTGCACATAGAATGCCGCAAGAGATGTTTAAATTTGCTAATGATGCTGCAGATAGTGGAGTTAAAGTTATCATTGCTGGTGCAGGTGGGGCAGCGCATCTTCCAGGCATGATAGCAGCTAATACGATTTTGCCAGTTATAGGTGTTCCAGTTCAAAGTCATGCACTAAATGGACTTGATTCATTATTATCAATTGTTCAAATGCCGGCAGGTGTTCCTGTAGCAACAACCGCTATAGGTGTTGCTGGGGCAAAAAACGCTGCTTTATTAGCTCTTCAAATATTAGGAATTCAAAATAAGGAAATTTCGCAAAAAATTAAAGCTTATCGTAAAAAGTTACATGATAAAGCCTTGAAAAGTGGTGAAGAACTTGTCTAAAATGATAGTACAAGGACAAACTATTGGAATAATTGGGGGTGGACAATTAGGCCAGATGCTTGCATACTCTGCTAAGTCAGCAGGGTTTCGCGTAGTGATATTAGATCCTAATCCTGATTGTTCAGCTGGGCAAGTTTCTGATAATCAAATCGTTGCTGAGTATGAAAATATTTCTGCAATAGAAGAATTGGCTTCGCAAGCTGACGTTTTAACTTATGAATTTGAAAATGTTGATTTAAAAGCTTTAGAAGATGTACAAAATACAGTCTCAGTTCCACAAGGTACAAAACTTTTAGCAATTACTAAAGATCGATTAAATGAAAAAAACTTTCTTGTGACAAATGGTCTGAAAGTAGCACCTTTTGAAGAAGTTAATTCAAGCGCTGAATTAGTTACTGCGGTTCAAAAAATTGGGTATCCTTCTGTTTTGAAAACTTGTCAAGGTGGATATGATGGTAAAGCGCAATTAGTGTTGCATAATGCTACTGATTTAGAGAAGGCAACAGAAATAATTTATCAAGGACAATGTATTCTAGAAGGTTGGGTTAAATTTTCTAAAGAGATTTCTGTGATGGTTGCTCGTAATCTGGATGGAGAAATTTCAATGTTTCCTGTTAGTGAAAATATTCATCGAAATCAAATTTTGCATGAGAGTATTGTACCTGCTAGAATAACAAATGAGTTACAAAAAAGAGCTCAAAGTATGGCAAAAAAAATTGCAATGAGCATCGATTTGTGTGGCGTTCTTGGAGTAGAGATGTTTGTAGGAGAAGACGGAGAACTTTATGTTAATGAGCTTGCACCTCGTCCGCATAATTCAGGACACTATTCAATTGAAGCTTGTAATTTTTCTCAATTTGATGCTCACAATCGTGCAATCTGCAATTGGCCAATGCCAAAAATTGAATTATTAAAACCTGTTGTCATGGTTAACGTACTGGGACAACATGTAGAAGGTGTTGAGCGGCTAATTCCTGAAAAGTCTCAATGGCAGTTTCATGATTACGGAAAAGGTGATGTGCGACAAGACCGAAAAATGGGCCATATTACAGTTTTGACAGATGATATAGAGGAAACTCTTTCAGAAATAAAAAATACAAAAGTATGGGACTAAAGGAGTAAAATTAATGATTTCACGATATTCACGACCAGAGATGGCAACAATTTGGGAAGATGAAAAGAAATATGAGTGTTGGCTTGAAGTAGAAATAGCTGCTGATGAAGCTTGGTCAAAGCTTGGACATATTCCAGCAAATGATGTTGAAAAAATAAGGAAGAATGCTAAATTTAATGTTGATAGAATTCTGGAGATAGAGCAGACAACGCACCATGATGTAATTGCTTTTACTCGATGTGTATCTGAATCATTGGGTGAAGAAAAAAAATGGGTTCACTATGGCTTGACTAGTACAGATGTTGTTGACACAGCCTATGGATATCAATTGAAACAAGTTAATGAATTATTGCGAGCAGATTTAGCGCACTTTAAGGGGATTGTTGCTAATCAGGCGAAAAAATATAAAAATACTGTTATGATGGGTAGAACTCACGGAGTACATGCTGAACCTACTACTTTTGGCTTGAAGTTAGCTAGATGGTATTCTGAAATCAAACGAGATATTGAACGCTTTGAACATGCTGCTAGAGGTGTTGAGGCCGGTAAAATAAGTGGTGCAGTCGGGACTTTTGCAAATATCGATCCTTTTGTGGAAAAGTATGTTTGCGAAAAACTTGGAATTCGACCTCAAGAAATTTCTAGTCAAGTTTTACCACGTGATTTACATGCGGAATATCTTTCTGCATTAGCCTTAATTGCTACTAGTTTAGAAAAATTTGCAACTGAAATTCGTGGATTACAAAAGTCCGAGACTAGAGAAGTTGAAGAACATTTTGCTAAAGGGCAAAAAGGATCTTCAGCGATGCCTCATAAACGTAATCCAATTGGTTCAGAAAATATTTGTGGTTTAGCGCGCGTCGTGCGCGGCCATATGCTAACGTCATTTGAAGATATAAGTTTGTGGCATGAGCGAGATATTTCTCATTCTTCAGCAGAAAGAATAATTTTGCCAGATACAACAATTTTAGTTGATTATATGTTGAATCGTTTTGGTAAAATCTTAGAGAATTTAACGGTTTTTCCAGAAAATATGTTAAGAAATATGGGTAGAACATTCGGCTTGATTTATAGTGGTCGTGTGTTACTTAAATTAATTGATACAGGAATGAGTCGAGAAGAAGCGTATGATTTAATTCAGCCAAAAACTGCAGAATCTTGGGATAAGCAGGTACAATTTAGACCTTTATTGGAACAAGACGAAAGAATTACAAGTCGTTTGTCAAAAGAGGAATTAGATGATGCATTTGATTATCATTGGCATTTACGTCGAGTAGATGAAATTTTTGAACGTGTTGGTTTAAATTAGTTTAATATATATAGAAAATAAGTGGTATAGGTCAAGTACTTTTGACCTATACTTTTTTTATTTATTGTACACAACGTATTGTTCGTAATAATTTATTAACATGTTAATTCAATTTGACAATTTAGTAAATATTTATAAAAAAGCTAACAAATTTACCACATATTAAAATAAAGTTCGGCTTTTATGTATTGACTAATTGTTTCTTTATTGTTAATCTTTAAGTGAATTAATGACCATTAATAGTAGTTTTTATTCTTAATATTCGTTTTTAGTTGAAGGGATTGGATTGAAAAGATGGAAAAATTGATTTATGAAGGAAAAGCCAAACAAATGTGGACAACTGCTGATGAAGATGTTTTAAGAGTTGTATATATGGATCAAGCAACGGCTTTAAATGGTAAGAAAAAAGACCAAATTTATGGAAAAGGAGTTCTTAACAATCAAATATCATCTTTGATTTTTGAATATCTTGCACAAAAGGGAATTGAAAATCATTTTATAAAAAAGGTGTCGCCTACTGAAGAATTGGTTAAAAAAGTAAAAATTTTACCACTTGAGATGGTAACTCGAAACGTAGCAGCTGGACATTTTGCTACTCGTTTTGGTGTTGAAGAAGGAAAAAAATTTCAGACACCCGTTGAAGAAACTTACTTTAAGAGTGATAAATTAGATGATCCTTTTATGAATGATTCTCAGATTTTGGCTTTAAAAATTGCTACCAAAGAAGAAATTGAAAAAATGTGGAGCATTTCAAGAAAAGTGAATCAGTTATTGACTGACTTATTTGCAAAAATGGACTTAAAACTAATTGATTTTAAATTGGAATTTGGGAAATTAAAAAATGGTCAAATCGTATTAGCAGATGAATTTTCTCCTGACAATTGTCGCTTGTGGAATATTTCAGATAATGCCCATATGGATAAAGATGTTTATCGACGTGATATTGGGAACTTAACAACTGTATACGAAGAAGTATTGAAACGACTCAAAAGAGTTCTTATGGAGGAAAACTAATTATGGTTAACGTACGAATTTTTGTAACATATAAAGAATCTGTTTTTGACCCTCAAGGAGAAACGATTACAGATGCAATTCATAGTTTAGGGTTTTCTAATGTAAAAAAAGTAAATGTTGGGAAATTTTTTGATTTACAAATTGATTCAAGTGACAAGAAAGTTGAAGAAGTTGTAAAAGAGGTTTCAGAACAATTGCTAGTTAATTTTAATTTAGAAACTTACCGATATGATGTAATGGAGGAAGCGTAATGAAGATTGCGGTTGTAGTTTTTCCAGGATCAAATTGTGATGTTGATCTTTTTGAGGCTTTGCATACCGTTTGCCAAGCAGATGTTGAATACGTTTCACATAAAGAAAAAAGCTTGGAATCATTTGATGCTGTGATGCTACCGGGTGGTTTTTCATATGGGGATTATTTACGCTGTGGTGCAATTGCAAGATTTAGTAATATTATGCCAGCAATTGTGGAATTTGCAAAACAAGGAAAACCAGTTTTTGGAACTTGTAATGGATTTCAAATTTTGACTGAAGCAGGACTATTACCAGGGGCTTTAAAACAAAACAACAGTTTAAAATTTGTTTGTAAAACAGTTGATTTGACTGTTGAAAATACAAAAACACCTTTTACATCGCAGTATGGGGAAAAAGAACAGATTTCATTACCAATTGCACATGCTGATGGTAGCTACTATGCTGATCAAGAAACATTGGCAAAACTAGAAGAAAATCACCAAATTGTATTTCGATATGCAGGAGAAAATCCCAATGGAAGTTTGAATGATATTGCTGGGATAACTAATGAAGCAGGAAATGTTCTTGGAATGATGCCTCATCCTGAAAGAGCTGTTGAAGCTTTGTTAGGTAATGAAGATGGGTTGCGGGTATTTAAATCATTACTTGAAAGTGGGAAAAATACGATTGAGGAGGCAGCATTTTAATGGCCATCAAAGCTGAAATGAGTCCAAAAGAAATAAAAGAGACGAAACCTTACATTGAATGGGGTTTAACTGAAAAAGAATTTGATTTTATTTCAGAACAATTGCTAGGAAGATTACCTAATTACACTGAAACAGGACTATTCTCGGTTATGTGGAGTGAACATTGTTCTTACAAAAAATCCAAGCCTGTGTTACGAGAGTTTCCTAATAGAAGTAAACGTGTTCTTCAAGGACCTGGTGAAGGTGCTGGAATTGTAGATATTGGTGATGGCCAAGCAGTGGTTTTTAAAGCTGAAAGTCATAATCATCCTTCTGCTGTTGAACCATATGAAGGTGCTGCAACTGGTGTAGGAGGAATTATACGTGATATTTTCAGTATGGGTGCTCGGCCGATTGCAATGCTAGATTCATTACATTTTGGAGAAGTTGATAATGCACATACGAGATATTTAATTAATGAAGTTGTTGCTGGAATCGGTGGATACGGCAATTGCATGGGAATTCCAACGGTTGGTGGAGAAACAACGTTTGACGAGTGTTATACAGGTAATCCTTTGGTTAATGCAATGTGTGTTGGAATTATGGACCAAAATGATATGCAAAAAGGAAGGGCAAAAGGAGTAGGTAATGCGGTTATGTATGTAGGCGCAAAGACTGGTCGTGACGGAATTCATGGTGCTACTTTTGCTTCTGCAGATTTTGCGGATGATAAAGAAACACAACGTTCAGCAGTTCAGGTTGGAGATCCCTTTATGGAGAAGCTTTTGATGGAAGCTTGTTTGGAATTGACTGGACAACATAAAGACTGGCTTGTGGGAATTCAAGATATGGGAGCAGCAGGCATAGTATCATCAAGTTGTGAAATGGCTTCTAAGGCGGGAAGTGGGATGGAATTAATACTTGACTATGTTCCACAGCGTGAACCAGAAATGTCGGCTTATGAAATAATGCTGAGCGAATCACAAGAAAGAATGTTGTTGTGTATTCGAGCGGGATTTGAAGAAGAAGTAAGATCATTATTTAAAGACTATGGCTTGGAAGCAGTTGTTATTGGACGAGTGACAGAAGGAAATGATTATGTATTAAAACACAAAGGTGAGATTGTCACCAATATTCCTGTTTCAAGCTTAACAGAAGATGTACTGGAAGAACCTAGTGAAGAAACAAATCCTGAAAGAATAAGTGTATCTGAAAAGCTTAACAATTGGGTGCCTGATATATTGGATGCTAGAGAAACTTTAGGGAAAATGCTTGCACAACCGACAGTTGCATCAAAAAAAATTTTTACACAAACTTATGATTCACAAGTTAGAACTAGTACGGTTGTCGGGCCTGGAAGTGATGCAGCTGTTTTAAGAATTAGAGGAACTAAAAAAGGTCTTGCAATGACTTCTGATGGGAACGGACGGTTTGTCTATTTGAATCCCTTGATAGGTGGCCAGATTGCTGTGTTAGAAGCTGCTGCTAACTTAATTGCAAGTGGCGCTTTACCATTGGCAATGACAGATTGTCTAAATTATGGTGACCCTAATGACCCAGAAATTTATTGGGAACTTCATAAATCTGTTTTAGGAATGTCAGAAGTATGTCGAGTATTGAATACACCTGTTATTTCAGGGAATGTTTCGCTGTACAATGAAAATAATGGTGAAGCAATTTACCCAACGCCAATGGTTGGAATGGTTGGGTTGATTAAAAATATTAATGGTTATTTGACTAATACTTTTAGAAAGAGTGGGGCAAAAGTATTCTTAGTTGGTGAGACTTTTGCTGATTTTGCTGGATCTGAAATTCAAAAGATGATGACAGGTAAAATTTCTGGAAATCTGAGGTCAATTAATGTCAATTCAGAAAGTGAGAAGTTCTTTAAATTGTTAAAGGCAATTGAACTCGGTATTGTGGATAGTGCGCATGATTTGAGTGAAGGTGGTCTCGCAGTTGGATTGGCAGAAAGTCTTTTTTCAAGTGGCTTAGGACTCAAAGCTAATTTGACAACAATGAGCTCAGCATTTTTATTTAGTGAAACTCCGGGTAGATTTGTTGTTAGTGTAGTTCCTGAAAATGTTGAAAATTTTATTGAATTAATGAAAGATGATTGCACTGAAATTGGTGAAGTTACTACAAATAGAAAATTGCAGATAAAGTGTCAAGATACAGAATTTGATTTTTCAGTTGAAGAAGCTCAAAAAGTTTGGGAGGAAGCAATACCATGCCTTATGAAATCAAAGGATTAAATGAAGAATGTGGTGTTTTTGGCGTCTTTGGAACACCCGAAGCTAATCATCTTACGTATTTTGGATTACACAGTTTACAACATCGCGGGCAAGAAGGTGCTGGAATTGTTGTGAGTGATGGAAAAAAACTCAAGCAATTTAGGAATCGTGGGCTATTGGCTGAAGTCTTTTCTAATAAGGAAAATTTAGACAATTTAGTTGGCACGGCAGCAATCGGACATGTCCGATATGGTACTAGTGGGAATAATATTCTTGCAAATGTGCAACCATTTCTTTTTCATTTTGGTGATGGCGACGTTGCTTTAGCTCATAATGGAAATTTAACAAATGCTGAATCGATGAAACGTGAACTTGAAAAAGATGGTGCGATTTTTCAATCTACATCTGATACAGAAATCTTGATTCATTTAATTCGTCAAAAAAAAGATATGCCTTTTATAGATGCATTAAAAGCTAGTTTAAACCAAGTACATGGCGGATTTGCTTTTTTGCTATTACGTGAAGACAGTTTGATTGCTGCACTAGATCCAAATGGATTTAGGCCATTATCGATTGGACAGCTTGAAAATGGTTCATATGTTGTAGTTAGTGAGACATGTGCATTAGATATGGTTGGTGCAAAATTAGTGCGTGATGTGCAACCAGGTGAACTTGTAATCATTGATAAGGAAGGATTGCATATTGATCGATATACTCAAGATACTCAATTGGCAATTTGTTCAATGGAATATATTTATTTTTCACGACCTGATTCAATTATTCATGGA
Source organism: Liquorilactobacillus cacaonum DSM 21116 (assembly GCF_001436735.1). Taxonomy (GTDB): domain Bacteria; phylum Bacillota; class Bacilli; order Lactobacillales; family Lactobacillaceae; genus Liquorilactobacillus; species Liquorilactobacillus cacaonum. The sequence goes on along the minus strand of NZ_AYZE01000015.1, from coordinate 93,735 downwards.
GTTACAGTGCATAATGCACGAAAAAAAATGGGTAGGCTATTAGCTCAACAATCTCCACTGGATGTTGACATGGTCATTGGTGTTCCTAATTCTTCTTTGTCTGCAGCAAGTGGATATGCTGAAGAAAGTGGTTTGCCATATGAAATGGGTCTTATCAAAAATCAATATATTGCTAGAACTTTTATTCAACCAACTCAGGAATTGCGTGAACGTGGTGTAAAGATGAAATTATCGGCTGTTCGAGGGGTTGTAGAGGGTAAGAAAGTTGCAATTATTGACGATTCGATTGTTAGAGGGACAACTAGCAAACAAATTGTTAGATTATTAAAGGAAGCTGGAGCAAAGGAAGTTCATATGAGAATTGCTTCACCACCTTTGAGATTTCCTTGTTTTTATGGAATCGATATTTCAACACGTTCAGAATTGATGGCGGCCAATTATACTGTTGATGAAATGTGTAAAGAAATTGGAGCAGATTCTCTTGAGTTTTTAACAATTCCAAATCTAATTAAAGCAATTGATATTCCTGATGCAAAAAATGCACCAAATGGTGGTCTATGTGTTGCTTACTTTGATGGTAATTATCCAACTCCTTTGTATGACTATGAAGATGGTTATTTGAAATCCTTGAAACGTCAACAGAAATTGGAGGTTGGCATAAAATGAGTAGATATCAAGATGCAGGTGTAGATGTGAATGCCGGATATGAACTTGTTGCTCGTATTAAAGAAGAAGTTGCAAGTACAAAGCAGCTTGGTGTTCTCGGAGGACTTGGAAGTTTCGGCGGATTGTTTGATCTTGGAGAGTTAGCAATAAAACATCCTATCTTGGTGTCAGGTACTGATGGTGTTGGTACAAAATTATTAGTTGCACAGAAGGCAAATCTTCATGACACAATTGGAATGGATTGTGTTGCAATGTGTGTCAATGATATTATTGCGCAAGGTGCCAAACCATTATATTTTTTAGATTATATCGCTACTGGGCACAATGATCCTAAAAAAATGGCTGAAATTGTAAAAGGAGTAGCAAGTGGTTGTCGTCAAGCTGAAGTGGCTTTAATTGGAGGGGAAACTGCTGAAATGCCAGATATGTATTCTAGTGAAGAATATGATCTAGCTGGCTTTTCAACAGGGGTTGTAGAAAAAAAAGATTTATTAACAGATGAAAAACCTCAAGTTGGAGATATTTTATTGGGGTTACCCTCAAGTGGGTTGCATTCAAATGGTTTTTCTTTAGTACGCCAAATTCTTTTTAAAGAGAATGGATTGAATCTCAACGATAAGCCAATCATTTTTGAAGGCAAAACCCTAGGTGATGTACTTCTTGAACCAACAAAAATTTATGTTAAGAATGTATTACCTCTCATAGAGAGTCGAATTATTAATGGAATTAGCCATATTACAGGTGGGGGATTAATCGAGAATTTACCACGTATGTTCGCTGATAATATACAGGCAAAAGTCAATAAGGGTTCATGGCCAGTATTACCAATTTTTAATTATCTTAAGGAGTTGGGTAATTTAACAGATCGAGACTGCTTTGAGGCTTTCAATATGGGACTTGGTATGGTAATTGCGATTTCTCCAGATAAATTGGAAAAAGCAAAAGCTATTTTAGTTTCCCAAAATGAAGAATTTTACATTATTGGAGAATTAGTAAACAGACTCGCTGATTCTGAAAAAATTAGTATTAAGTGAGGCATTTAACATGAAAATTGCAGTTTTTGCATCAGGCAATGGATCCAATTTTGAAATATTTGCGAAATTGTTTGAGAAAAAAGAAATACCAGGTGATCTCGCATTGCTTTTTTGTGATCATCCAGATGCATATGTGGTGGAACGCGCACAGAAGCATCAAGTACCAGTTGAAACTTTTACTGTCAAAGAATCGGGTGGCAAAAAGTTATACGAGGAAAAAATTGCTAAGTTATTGGAAGAACATGAGATCGACTTTATAATTCTTGCGGGCTATTTAAGGGTAATTGGGCCCGCAATTCTTGATAATTATGAAGGACATATTGTGAATTTACATCCAGCCTATCTTCCCGAATATCCAGGTCTTCATTCAATTGAACGTGCTTTTGAGGACCATAAAAAAGAGACAGGAGTAACTGTTCATTATATTGACTCAGGCCTAGATTCTGGGCCAATAATTGCACAAAGAAAGGTTCCAATTCTAAAAGATGATACGCTTGAAACCTTGGAAACTAGAATACATGAGTGTGAACACGAATTGTATCCTAAAACTGTAAGAGATATTTTGATTGAGCTAGAAAAGGAGATTAACTAAAGATGAAGCGAGCATTAATGAGTGTTTCTGACAAAACAGGGCTAGTACCATTTGCACAAAAATTAATTGAAAATAATTTTGAAATTATTTCAACAGGTGGCACAAAAAGAGTTTTAGAAGAAGCGGGCATACAAACAATTTCTGTAGAAGATGTAACTGGTTTCCCTGAAATACTTGACGGGCGTGTCAAAACATTAAACCCACTTATTCACGGTGGTTTGTTAGGGAGAAGAGATTTACCTGAACATGTTAAAACAATGGAAAGATTACATATTAATCCAATTGATTTGGTATGTGTAAATCTTTACCCGTTTAAAGAAACAATCGAAAAGTCAGATGTGACACTTGAAGATGCAATTGAAAATATTGATATTGGCGGACCAAGTATGTTACGTAGTGCTGCAAAAAATTATCATGATGTGACTGTAGTTGTTGATAGCAATGATTATGAGGTTATAGTGACTGAATTAAATGATTTTGGGGATACTAAGTTAGAAACACGTGCAGAATTTGCTGCTAAAGTTTTTAGACATACAGCTGCCTATGATGCATTGATTGCCGACTATTTAACAAAAAAAGTAGGAATTGAGGCGCCTGAAAAATTAACACTGACATATGATTTGGAGAACTCAATGCGTTATGGCGAAAATAGTCATCAAAAAGCATGGTTTTATAAGGATGCTCTTCCTAAAGATTATGCGATAACGAATGCAAAGCAATTACATGGTAAAAAGCTGTCATATAATAATATTAAAGATGCAGATGCTGCTATTAGAATTGCACGTGAATTTGCTGAGCCAACAGTAGTTGCACTAAAGCATATGAATCCTTGTGGCATTGGAAGAGGTAAAAGTCTAAAAGAAGCTTGGGATAGGGCATATGCAGCCGATTCAATTTCAATTTTTGGTGGCGTGATTGTATTAAATCGTAAAGTAGATCTTGCAACTGCCGAAAAGATGCATGAATTATTTTTAGAAATTATCATTGCACCTGCTTATGATAAAGATGCTTTTGAAGTTTTGGCAAAAAAGAAAAACATTCGTTTACTCCAGTTAGATTTTTCAAATAGGAACGAAGAACCCAAAAAAGAAACTGTTTCCATAATGGGCGGAATATTAGTACAGGAACAAGATGTTTTAGAAGAGAATGTAGCAGATTGGACAGTTGTGACTGCAAATAAACCTTCAAAAGAACAACTTGAGACACTTATGTTTGCTTGGAAAGCGGTTAAACATACTAAAAGTAATGCAATTGTTGTGGCTAATGCTAATCAAACATTAGGGATTGGTGCTGGTCAACCAAACAGAATTGATTCAACAAAAATAGCTATCAAAAATGCAGGAAATGATATCGATGATTCTACTGTATTAGCAAGCGATGCATTTTTCCCAATGGATGATTGTGTTCAATACGCAGCAGAACATGGAATTAAAGCAATAGTACAACCTGGTGGTAGTATTCGAGATAAGGATTCAATTGAAATGGCTAACAAATATGGAATTACGATGGTGACAACCGGTATTCGTCATTTCAGACATTAAAGTGGAGGTTGCAATTTTGAGTAATAAACTTAACTTGTTAGTAGTGGGATCAGGTGGAAGGGAACATGCAATTTGTAAAGCCTTTAGTAAGAGTCAAATTGTTGAAAATGTTTATTGCGCTCCTGGTAACGTAGCGATGGAATCAAGTAAAATTAAACCTGTTAGTATTCCTGAACTAAATTTTGAAGAATTAGCAAATTTTGTAATTGCTAATAAAATTGATTGGACTTTTGTTGGACCAGAAGATGCCTTGGTTGCTGGGATTGTTGATTATTTTAAGGAACGTGGACTTGCAATCTTTGGTCCTAATAAAATTGCGTCACAACTAGAAGGCTCTAAGGACTTTGCTTTAAATTTCATGGTTAATCATGAAATTCCGACAGCTAGATATCAAACCTTCCAAAAATCAGAAAATGCAATCAAAGCACTTACAAATTTTTCTGCACCAATAGTTATTAAAGCTGATGGTCTTGCAGGAGGCAAAGGTGTTACGATTGCAAATACGTCTGATGAAGCTGTTGATGTTATAAAAAAAATGTTTGACAATGGCGAAACACAAATTGTACTAGAAGAATTTTTAAATGGGCCAGAATATTCGTTATTTGTAATTGTTAATGGTTCAGATTTCCAAATTCTTCCAATGGCTCAAGATCACAAGCGGGCATTTGACAATGATAGTGGGCCTAATACTGGTGGGATGGGGGCATATAGTCCAGTTCCACAATTGGCGCAAGAAGATTATCAAAATATGATTGTTAAAGTTGTAGAGCCATCAATCAAGGGCTTAAATTCCGAGCAATTTGACTATCATGGAATTTTATATATAGGATTAATTTTGACTGAACAAGGGCCTAAAGTAATTGAATACAATGTCAGGTTAGGTGATCCAGAGACACAGGTTGTTTTACCGAGATTAGAATCAGACTTTGCTCAAGTAATCGATGATTGTATAAATGGTTTGAAAATGGAAAAATTAAGTATTAATCCCCAGGCATGTTTGAATGTCGTCTTAGCAGCTGAAGGTTACCCTACTAATCCAAGAAAAGGCCAATTATTACCAAGCTTTACACAGGAGCCAGGAATTTCAATTGATTATGCTAATGTAATCAAAGATGGTGACCAATTTTACGGCAATGGGGGTAGAATTTTAAGTGTTGTTTCAATACAAAAAACACTTATTGAGGCACAAAAAAAAGCATATTCTTATATGAAAAATTATGAATTTGAAAATTGTAGATTCCGTAAAGATATTGGCAATAAAGCTTTCAAGGATTAATGAACAGTTGACACAAACGAAGGGTGGATTCCAAGAAAAATTAAAGACAGGTACAAACCAAAATTCATTTGGTATGCATCTGTCTTTTAATGTATGATGTTTTAGAAGTATTTAAACAGCTAATTCCAAAAGTGCGTCTTTAATAGTATTACCTAAATCATTACAGCCTTCTATGATTTGTTTTTCGGTAATTCCTGTGAAGTTTAATCTCAAATGGTTGTTTTCCTTAGAGAGTGCAAAAAGTGAAGATCCTTCTAAAAATGTTACTTTTTTGGTATTATTCAGAAGTTCCTTTGCATCAAGTTCCTTTGGAAGTGTTACCCAAAGGAAGAATCCACCTTTTGGTTTTGAAAAACTGCATTCTGATGGAAGATTATCAGCTAGTCCACGAATCATTGTATCCATTTTTTGTTTATAAGCAATACGTAATTTTTGGATGTGTTTACCAATATCATTTTGTTCAAGATATTCATCAATCCCTTCAAGTAAAACATTTGAAGATTGGCAATCATAAGATAAGCGAAGGGAGGATAATTGGTTCACGATTTCTTTTGCACCAATTAACCATCCACAGCGAAGTGCAGGAGACAAAATTTTTGAAAAACTACCGAGTGTAACAACATTTTCACTAATATCAAACGATTTAATAGAAGGAAGAGATTCACCAACATACCGTAATTCACGGTATGGGTCATCTTCAATCACAATTACATTGTACTCTGAAGCTAACTTTGCCAGGCGTTTTCTTTTCTCAATTGACATGCAATAACCTGTGGGATTTTGAAAGTTGGGTATAGTATAGATTAGTTTAACTTCATTTTTATCGAGTGTATCTTCTAAAATGTCAAGATTCATCCCATCTTTTTCCATGGGGATTTCATAATATGTCGGTTTATGCTCATTAAATGCTTCAAGTCCACCAACATATGTAGGTGCTTCAACGACAACTCCATCGAAGTCATCTAGGAAAAGACTCGCTAAAAGTTTAATTCCTTGTTGAGCACCTTGGGTAAGCATGATATTATCAGTTTCACAGCTAACTCCGATTGTTTTAGCATAATTTGAGATTTTTTTGCGTAATGGCTCATATCCTAAAGTTGAACGATATTGGAAAATTTCAGCAGATGCATTTTTAATCCTACTTTCAAATGCAACATTAAGTTCTTTTTTGGGGAATAGAGTAGGATCTGGATAGCCACCCGCAAAAGAAATCAAATCAGCTCGGCCACTTAGCCTAAATAGGGCATCAAGGCTAGTTGGTTCTTGATTTATGCGGTTTGAAAAAGCTGGTATCATAATATAAATCCTCCTCGTTATTTTTTACTTGTTTTCTTAATATCTAAAGTGTAACGTTATTTTATAATTAAGTAAAATTCATTTTTTTCAATCAAAAATGAATTATTTTCACCAAAAAAAATAGAGGTGTTAAATATGTCTACATTTTCATATGAAGTTTTTAGTGAAGTTGCAAAGCGAAAAACATTTTTTGCTGCGGCAACACAATTAAATGTAACGCCCTCAGCAATTAGTCACTCAATTGCTGGGTTAGAAAAGGAATTAGGTTTTGCGTTATTTATTCGTAATAGAACAGGTGTGAGATTAACACCAGATGGGCAAAGAGTTCTGCCAATTATTTTGGATATTTTAAACTCCGAAGCAAAGTTAACAGAAGAAGCGGCACAAATAAACGGTTTGAATCAAGGACAAATCAGAATTGGTGCTTTTAGTAGTGTATGTATTAATTGGTTACCAGACATTATCCAAGCTTTTAAGAAAGAATATCCAGATATCAAATTATCAGTTACCCAAGGAAATTTTAATGAAGTCGCTGAACAAGTTCGGCTAGGGACATTGGATATTGGTTTTAGCGCATTACCAATTAAGGAGAAACTTGAGGTACTGCCCTTACATAAAGACCCGATTTATTGTATTGCACCACGAACCTTTAATACACAAGCTGGGGTTGTTACGAAAGCGGATATTCGAGATGAAAACTTTATTTTACAGCAAATTGATTATGATCGTGATACAAAAAGAGCATTGGATACATATGATGTTTCAGTCAATTCAATCCAATATAGTATCGATGATGCATCGATTATTGCAATGGTAGAAAGTGGACTTGGGCTGGGGATACTTCCTGAGTTAGCTTTACAGAAACTATCAGGAAATGTAAAACATTACCCATTTAAGGAGCATTTTTATCGTACTATTTGTTTGGTTTCCCACTTTGAAACTAAACAGACCCCGTCAACACGCGCTTTTGTTGAAGCAATTCAAAAATATTTGGCACAACGTTATCCGAATGAAAAGATAAATTAAAAAAATTGCTTTTGGTATTCATATGTTCTTTTTCGTGTGATACCATGTTAAAATGTATTTTCATAAAGTGTTTTTTACGTATCTTATAAATTGAACGGGGGGTAATTTTTGAAAGAGCTAACTGAAGGAAGTCCAATTAAACTTATTTTCATGTTTACCATTCCACTATTAGTAGGAAATCTTTTTCAGCAATTATACAGTATTTCAGACACATTAATTGTTGGTCAAACATTAGGTGTTAATCAACTTGCAGCCGTAGGAGTAACAGGTAGTATTCAATTTTTAATAATTGGTTTTGCACAAGGATTGACTGCAGGGTTATCGATTATTACAGCACAACATTTTGGAGCTGGAAATTATCGTAAAGTGCGTGAAAGTTTTGCAGTAAGTATCATAATTAGTATTATTGCAACAATAGTACTGACTTTTTTAAGTCTCTACTTTATTGGAGATATTCTTCATTTAATGCAAACTCCAAAAGCAATTGAAGCTGATGCTCAATTATTTATTTCAATTATTTTTAGTGGAATTTTTGCGTCGATGGCATTTAATTTATTAGCTAATGTTATTCGTGCTTTGGGGGATAGCCGTACTCCATTATATTTTTTGATTGTTGCTGCGATTGTTAACATTGTTTTAGAATTGATTTTTATATTAATCTTTCATATGGGTGTGGATGGAGCAGGTTATGCGACTGTTCTTGCAGAAATTTTTTCAGTGATATTATGTATTATCTATATTGTAAGAAAGATTCCGTTGCTTCAAGTTAGAAGAAAGGATTTTACAACCTTTACACGGAGAGATTTTAGGCAGCATCTTTATATTGGCCTTCCAATGGCTTTTCAGGCATCAATTATTGCAATTGGAGGAATTATGATTCAGTCGGCTTTGAATGGGTTAGGAACAACTGCTGTTGCAGCTACCACTGCAGCTAGTAAAATAGATCAAGTTGCAATTCAGCCAATGATGTCTTTTGGAGTTGCAATGGCTACTTTTACGGCACAAAATTATGGTGCTGGTAAATATGGGAGAATTGTTAAAGGTGTAAGACAATGTCTATTAGTTTCTGGACTATTTAGTATTGTTGCAGGTGCACTAGTAATTATTTTTGGGAGAGATTTGGTTATTTTGTTTGTAGGTAGCACCGAAGAAAAAGTTTTGCAACTAGCGCAAATTTATTTTAATGTTAATAGCAGCTTATATCTCCTTCTAGCAACTTTATTTATTTTAAGATATACACTGCAAGGTTTAGGACAAAGTATGATACCTACAATAGCAGGTATTATGGAATTATTGATGCGTTGTTTAGCTGCCATTTTTTTGGCAACAACAGTAGGATATGTTGGAGCTTGCTTTGCTAATCCGCTTGCTTGGCTGGGATCTTGTTGTGTATTAATTTTTTCTTATTTTAAGGCAATGAGAATGTTGAAAAAAAAGCAATATGAAATTGATAAGCAGATCTTATGATTTTTTTTAAGTATCGTAGAAATTTAGTTCAAATTGTTGATTTGACAATACAAATCTGATATTATGCTAAAGATTATTGAATAGAAGGTGGGTTGACTAATTGGAAAATGAATTTAGAGTAGGCGAAAAGGTCAAATGTAAAAAATTTGGAACATTGAGCCATGATTTTGTTGGAGAAATTGAAAAAGTATATGAAAATTCGGCGATGGTAGCTATTCTTGAGCATGATGCAGCTGACGCAGTTGCTGTTAATGATTTTCATAATAGGGTAATTGTGAGATTGAAAGATATGAAAAAAGTATCTGCAAAATAATACTGACATAATAATTATTTTATGCTATACTACTCTTTGTTGTGCGGGTGTAGTTTAGTGGTAAAATCCCAGCTTCCCAAGCTGATGTCGCGAGTTCGATTCTCGTCACCCGCTTTTACAAGAAAAATTAATAATAATTCCGATTATGAAAGAATAGTAGATTAGTAGATTTTTTAGCGATCTTGGGTGGGTGTGAGCCAGGAATTGAAACTAATGCGAATCGCACTTTCTAGGATGATAATAGATTATAGAGTGGATTACTAATCAACTAGAGTGGTACCGCGGGTTTAGCTCGTCTCTTACATTTTTTAATGTAGGAGTTTTTTTTTACAAAAAGGAGAGAGTTATGGATTATAAAAAATTAGTTACAGATGCCTTGTTCAAGGTTTTAGATGGACAAATTACAAATGAGAAAATTTATCAGTTACTTGAAAGACCAAAGAGTTTAGACTTGGGGGATTATGCATTTCCTGCATTTCCGCTGGCTAAAATTTTACACAAAGCACCACAGATTATTGCAACAGAAATTGTAGCTGAAATTGATCAAAGTCATTTTCAAAAAATTGAGGCAGTTGGTCCATATGTGAACTTTTTCTTGGATAAATCTTTTTTTAGTGCAGATATATTGCGACAAGTAATTGAAAAGGAAGCTGATTTTGGAAATCAAAATCTGGGTAATGGGGGCAATGTTCCTATTGACATGTCTTCACCTAATATTGCGAAACCTATTTCAATGGGACATCTACGTTCTACGGTGATTGGAAATTCAATTGCTAAAATGCTGCAAAAAGTCAATTATAATCCAATTAAAATAAATCATTTAGGTGACTGGGGAACGCAATTTGGAAAACTAATTGAAGCTTACAAACTTTGGGGAAGTGAAGAAGAAGTTAAAGCAGATCCAATTAACAAGTTGCTCGAATATTATGTACGCTTCCACCAAGAGGACATTGATCATCCAGAATTAGATGAAGAAGCACGGGCATGGTTTAAAAAATTAGAAGATGGTGATGAAGAAGCAATTCGTTTATGGCAGTGGTTTAGGGCTGAATCACTTAAGTCTTTTATGAAGATTTATGATAAATTAGGGATTGAATTTGATTCGTTTAACGGTGAAGCTTTTTACAATGACAAGATGGACGAAGTAGTTGAAATGCTTGAAAAACAACATTTGTTAAAGGAAAGTCAAGGTGCGCAAATTGTTGATCTTGAGGAATACAATCTAAACCCTGCTTTGATAAAAAAGACGGATGGGGCAACATTATATATAACGCGTGATTTGGCAGCTGCAATTTATCGTAAAAGAACATATGATTTTGTACAATCACTTTATGTTGTTGGAAATGAACAGACTAATCATTTTAAACAACTGAAGGCTGTTTTAAAGCAGATGGGTAAAGAATGGGCTGATGATATTCACCATATTCCGTTTGGTTTAATTACACAAGGAGGCAAGAAGCTTTCAACTAGAGCCGGACGTGTGATTTTACTTGAAGAGGTTTTAGATGATGCCGTTAAGCTAGCTGAGCAGCAAATTGCTGCAAAAAATCCGAATTTGGCTAACAAAGAAGAAGTTGCTAATCAAGTTGGTGTTGGGGCAGTGATTTTCCATGATCTAAAAAATGAAAGAATGAATAACTTTGATTTTGATTTAGAAGAAGTTGTTCGTTTTGAAGGTGAAACTGGGCCTTATGTCCAATATTCACATGCCAGGGCGACAAGTATCTTAAGAAAAGCAGGAAATCCCAAGTTTGATATAACAGATACTTATCAATTGAGTGATAACGATTCATGGGAAGTTGTGACTAAAATTGCTTCATTCCCTGATGTTGTTAAGAGAGCAGTTCAAGAATATGAACCATCTGTTATCGCAAAATATGCTTTGCATCTTGCAAAAGCATTCAACAAATATTATGCGCATACTAAAATTTTAGTTGAAGATGAAGAAATTCTTTCACGACTTGCTTTGGTTAAAAGTGTCTCAATTGTATTGAATGAATCTTTAAGGTTATTAGGTGTCCAAGCACCGAAAGAAATGTAATTTGCAAAGAGCTCTTGAAGTCATGACTTGACATGAATTTGCTAGAGCTCTTTTTCTGTGCTTTAGTAGTGAATTATACTAGATTAAGATTTGTTTGTGACGGACAAACGTTAATGTTTTAGGTTGACATAATATGGTTGAACAACGTAAAATACATACGTATGGATAAATTAAAAATACATCTTAAAGTAATGATTATTTAATGTTTTAATCATTTTTTGACGATGTGGAGGTGAAAGATTGAGTTATATAATTATTATCCTCGCCATCGCTATTATAACTTTTGGAATTGGATTTGCTGGGGGCATTGTATTTCGTAAGAAAAGTTATGAAAAGACACTTGATATTGCTACGCAAACTGCGCAAGGAATTTTGAAGAATGCTGAAAAAGAAGCAGAGACACAGAAAAAAGAAGCTATTATAGAAGCTAAGGATGAAAGTCATCGTTATCGTGGCGAGATAGAAAGCGAATTAAAGGAACGTAGAACAGAGATTCAAAGACAAGAAAATCGTTTGTTGCAAAGAGAAGAAAATTTGGATAGAAAAGACGGAGCTTTCGAAAAAAGAGAACAAGGTCTAGTTCAAAAAGAAAATCAAATTGAAAAACAGCAAAAAGAAATTAATAAAAAGCAAGAAAAAGCTGAATTATTAGTTCAAGAGCAAGAATTAGAATTAGAAAAAGTTGCAGCATTATCACATGAAGAAGCACGTAAGATTGTTATGTCTGAAACGAAAGAAGCATTGAGCCACGAAATGGCTGTAATGATTAAGGATAGTGAAGACGAAGCAAAGGCAAATGCGGATAAGACAGCAAAGATTTTGATTGCCCAAGCCATTCAAAGGAGTGCGGCTGATACAGTTTCTGAGACAACAGTTTCTGTAGTTTCTTTACCTAATGATGAGATGAAAGGCCGAATTATTGGACGAGAAGGTCGAAATATTAGGACATTAGAAACACTAACAGGAATTGATTTGATTATTGATGATACTCCAGAAGCTGTTGTTTTAAGTGGTTTTGACCCAATTAGGCGTGAGATTGCTAAGATGACACTTGAAAAGTTGATTCAAGATGGTAGAATTCATCCAGCTAGAATTGAAGAAATGGTTGAAAAGTCAACAAAAGAGATGGATGCAAAGGTTAGAGACATTGGTGAGGAAGCTATCTTTGAACTTGGATTACATTCGGTTCATCCTGATTTAATTAAGACAATTGGACGCTTGAAGTTCCGGACAAGTTATGGTCAAAATGTATTGGATCATTCGATTGAAGTTGCAAAAATTGCAGGCGTTTTGGCATCGGAGCTAGGAGAAGATGTTAACTTAGCAAAGCGTGCAGGACTTTTGCATGATATTGGCAAGGCGATTGATCATGAAGTGGATGGCTCCCATGTACAAATTGGGGTTGAGCTTGCAAAAAAATATCGTGAAAGTGATACGATTATTAATACAATTGCTTCACATCATGGTGATGTAGAAGCTAAGTACATTATAGCAGTGTTGGTTGCTGCATCAGATGCAATTTCTGCTGCAAGACCTGGTGCACGTAGTGAGTCTTTAGAAAGTTATATTCATCGTCTTGAAAAACTGGAAGAGATTACAAATGCATTTGATGGGGTAAAGAAAAGTTATGCAATTCAAGCTGGACGTGAAGTTCGGGTAATTGTAAAACCAAATGAAGTTAGTGATTTAGAATCAACAGTTTTAGCAAGAGATATTAAGAATCAAATTGAAGAGGAAATGGAATACCCAGGTCATATAAAGGTTACGGTCATCAGAGAAATTCGAGCAATTGAATATGCAAAGTAGTAATAATTAATTAACTTTTTTGTAGTTTTATAGTTGTTGAATTTTTTAGCGGGAGTGTGAACATAAGTCGACAAAATTTGAGCACTAGCTCGAAATTATGATATAGCAGGAATTTGTTATAGGTAATTCGATGTTAGACGGAGAATTTTGACTTATGTTTCACTCTCTTTTTTTATTAGTACAAAACAGTTAGCAACTTTAGCAAGAAACTAAGAAAAATGTTAAAATTAAGCTTATGGATTATTCAGGAAAGAGGAAAAAAATGCGAATTTTATTTATAGGCGATGTCATGGGAAACTCCGGTCAAAAGATGGTTCAGGAATATTTACCAAAATTAAAAAGAAAATTTCATCCACAGGCAACTATCGTCAATGCGGAAAATGCAACCAGAGGAAGAGGTATAAACGAAAAAGTCTATAAGGCGATTCTTAGTTATGGTGCGGATATTATCACAATGGGAAATCATGTTTGGGATAATCCAGAAATTACATCATTTATTGATAGCGCTAAAAAGATTGTGCGTCCTGCAAATTTGCCCGCTAAACAGGTACCTGGTGTAGGGTATGTAATAATGCAGATAAATCAACAAAAATTAGCGGTGATTAATATGCAAGGAAGAGTTTTTATGACACCATCAGATGATCCTTTTGCAGTTGCAACAGGCTTAATTGAGAAAATAAAAAAAGAGACAGATTTTATTTTCGTTGACTTTCATGCAGAAACCACGAGTGAAAAGCAAGCTTTTACTTGGTTTTTTGATGGACAACTTTCTGCGGTTATTGGTACACATACACATGTTCAAACTAATGATGCACGAATTTTACCTCAAGGAACTGCATTTTTGGCAGATGTCGGAATGACTGGTCCCTATGATGGTATTATTGGAATGAAACGGGAAAATGTGATTGATCGTTTTTTAAATCAAATGCCTACAAGATTTGAAGTTGATGAAGAAGGGAGAGCCAATCTATCTGGTTGTTTATTAGACTTGGGAGATGATGGAATGGCAAAAAAAATTCAAACAATTCAAATTAATGCAGATCATCCTTTCGAGGAATAAAGGCAAAGTTGTAAAGGAGATTGAAAATGCCACAGAAAACAAAAAATACGCCAATGATGGAACAATATTTAAAAATAAAAAATCAGTATCAAGATGCTTTTTTATTTTATCGTTTAGGCGATTTTTATGAAATGTTTTATGATGACGCAATTAAAGGTTCACAGATACTAGAGTTGACGTTAACAACGCGTAATAAGAATGCATCTGAAAAAATTCCTATGTGTGGAGTGCCACATCATGCGGCACAAAACTATATTGATATTTTAGTTGAGCAAGGGTATAAGGTTGCAATTTGCGAACAGATGGAAGATCCCAAACTTGCACAAGGAATGGTTAAGCGTGAGGTAATTCAATTAATAACACCTGGAACCATGATTGATAATTCAGCTAATGAAGCTAAGACAAATAATTATTTAACTGCACTTCATCAAGAGGATAAATGTTTTGGCTTAGCCTATACGGATTTATCTACGGGTGAGTTAAAAGTTGCAAGTTTGAATTCGCTTGACCAAGTCCTTAATGAGTTAATTAGTCTACAAACTAAAGAATTAGTTGTAGATCAGACTGTGGCCACTGCTGTTTTGGAAGATATAGCACCGCTAAAAATTTTAATTTCAAAACAAGATGAAATCAAAGAAAATGCTGAAGTAAATTATGTAATTCAAGACTTACAAAACAAAATTGAAATTGCGGCAGTAGAGCATTTAATTAGCTATTTAAGTACTACTCAAAAAAGAAGTTTGGAACATTTGCAACGTGCAATTCACTATGAACCTAAATATTTTTTGAAGATGGATCATTATTCAAAACGTAATTTAGAGCTTCTTGAAAATAGTCGAACAGGCAAAAAAAATGGAACATTATTGTGGCTTCTTGATGAAACAAAGACTGCTATGGGCGGAAGACTGCTAAAACAATGGATTGATAGGCCACTGTTAGAAAAGAATAAAATCACAAGTAGATATGACATGGTTAATTTACTGTTGGAGTATTATTTTGAACGAAGCGCACTACAGGAAAATTTAACCCAAGTTTACGATTTAGAACGACTTGCCGGGAGAGTAGCGTTTGGTAGTGTTAATGGGCGTGATTTAATTCAATTGAAACAGTCTTTGCAACAAGTACCTAAAATAAAGTATGTTTTAGATACGATTAATGATGGTTCCTTGACAAAGATTATAGCAGAACTAGATTTTGTCGAAGATGTAGTTAATTTGATTGATAAAGCAATTATCGATGAACCACCATTGTCTGTAACAGATGGTGGAATAATTAAAGATGGCTATAATTCTGAACTTGATGGGTATACAGATGCTATGAAGAATGGCAAGAAGTGGTTAGCTAAAATGGAAAAAAAAGAGCGGGAAGAGACTGGAATTTCAACATTAAAAATTGGTTTTAACCGTGTATTTGGATATTTTATTGAAGTCACAAAAGCTAATTTGAATAAGCTCCCCAAAGAAAGATATCAACGAAAACAGACATTGACAAATGCGGAAAGATTTATTACGCCTGAATTAAAAGAAAAAGAAGAATTGATTCTTGGTGCCCAAAGTAAAGCAACAGAGTTAGAGTACCAATTATTTATTGATGTTCGTGAACAAGTAAAAAAACAAATCAAACGGATACAAAAGCTTGCTAAGGCTATTGCGGCAATAGATGTAATTCAAGGGTTTGCAGTTGTGAGCGAGCGTCAACATTTTTCAATGCCAGAGCTAGTTGAAAATGGTGCAGATGTTGAAATAAAAGCTGGGTGGCATCCTGTTGTACAAGAAGTTATGGGAAAGCAAAGCTATGTTCCCAATGACGTTTCAATGCCTAATGATTTAAACATTTTGCTTATTACTGGACCTAATATGTCTGGGAAGAGTACTTATATGCGGCAATTAGCTTTGACTGTTGTGATGGCTCAAATTGGATGCTTTGTACCTGCAAAGTCTGCAGTTTTACCAATATTTGATCAAATATTTACTAGAATTGGAGCAGCGGATGATTTAATTGCGGGTCAATCGACGTTTATGGTAGAAATGAAAGAAGCAAACCAGGCACTTAGTCATGCGACAAAAAATTCACTTATTTTATTTGATGAAATTGGTAGAGGAACTGCAACTTATGATGGAATGGCCTTAGCACAAGCTATTATTGAATATGTACATAATCATGTACATGCAAAAACGCTTTTTTCTACACATTATCATGAATTAACAGAGCTTTCAGAAAATTTAAAGGAATTATCGAACATTCATGTGGGAGCAGTTGAAAAAGATGGAGAGTTAATTTTTTTGCACAAAATACAAAAAGGACCTGCCGATAAATCATATGGTGTTCATGTTGCAAAATTGGCAGGGATGCCAGATGAACTTTTAGTACGTGCTAATGAAATATTGATGAAACTTGAAAGTGATAGCAAGGGGAAAAATGGTTCTTCAAAAGTTGTTAAAAATATGGCAGAAAATGTTGTTGATGTTGAAAAAGGGCTACAAGAAAATGTCGAAATTACTGGAGAAGAGCAACTTTCTTTATTTGAAACTCCAAAAAAGAAAAGTATAAATAAAACAGAAAAAATAATGCATAAAATTAAAGAGACTGATTTAATGTCGCTTACTCCACTTGATGCACTCAATAGGTTGTATGAATGGCAGAAAGAGTTAAGAAAATAATATGGTGACTTGGATTGGGGGATACTATATTGGGTAAAATCCATGAGTTGACGAATATTTTAGCTGATCAAATTGCAGCTGGAGAGGTTGTAGAGCGGCCAGCTTCTGTTGTTAAAGAATTAGTTGAAAATGCGATTGATGCTGGCAGTTCACAGGTAGATGTTGAAGTAGAAGATGGTGGGCTTACAAAAATTCGAGTTATCGATAATGGCGAAGGAATCGCTAACGATGATGTAGAATTAGCTTTTAAAAGACATGCCACTAGTAAGATTTTAACAAAAAAAGATTTGTTTAAGATAAAAACATTAGGTTTTAGAGGAGAGGCTTTACCAAGTATAGCATCTGTTGCTGATGTGGAATTAGAAACTGCTACAAATTTGACAACGGGGGTAAAAATAAAAATTAACGGTGGTCAAATTTTAGAAAGAAAAATGATTTCTCGTTCGCAAGGAACTTCAATTACAGTCGCAAATTTATTCTTTAATATTCCTGCTAGGTTAAAATATATGAAAAGTGTTCAAACCGAGTTAGCTGTAATTAGTGATATTATGAATCGACTGGCAATAGGTAATACGCAAATAGCTTTTTCTTTTTCGAGTAATGGAAAAACCTTGTTACAAACTGCTGGAAATGGTAATTTGCAACAGACGATAAGTGCAATTTATGGAGTTAATAATGCAAAAAAAATGTTGCACTTTTCTAATGAAGACTTAGACTTTAAAATTTCAGGGTTTGTTTCTTTGCCAGAATTAACAAGGGCATCAAAAAATTATATCAGCGTTTTGATAAATGGTCGCTATATCAAGAATTACCAACTGAGCACAGCAATTATAAAAGGTTATGGGTCAAAATTGATGGTCGGCCGCTATCCTTTTGCTGTAGTATCAATTGTACTTGATCCATTATTAGTTGATGTTAACGTCCATCCAACAAAACAAGAAGTGAGAATTAGCAAAGAAGAACAACTATGTAAATTAATCAAGGAAAGTATTGCAAATCGAATTGCACCCGAGAATTTAATACCAGACGCATTAAAGAATATTGAAAAAAAAGAAACTGCAAGTGTGAACTTAGAACAACTTGAAATTGATTTGAATGAGTCGTCAAGGCACTATCAAGTTAATAGTTCAAAAATTTTGGATGATGAAAATAGTAAGAATTCAAGCGTACAAAAAAATATAGCTACGGACGATAAAAAAGAAGAAATAAAGCCTAATATATTTATTGTTGAAAATAAGGGCGATTTAACCCAAAAATTGAGTGCATGGGATAAGAAATATGTTTTAAGTAATAAAGATACCGAAAATGGTGTGATTGAAGCTGAGACGAATACAGTTGCACCAAAAAAAGAAGATTTAGCTACAGAAACCAAAAGTGAAAAAAGCCGCTTTCCAGAATTGCTTTATATTGGCCAGATGCATGGGACTTACCTTTTTGCCCAAGGTGAAGATGGTCTATATATTATTGATCAACACGCTGCTCAAGAGCGTTGTAAGTATGAATTTTATCGCAAAGAAATTGGGAAGGTTGGAAGTGAACAGCAAAATTTATTAGTACCACTAGTGCTCGATTATTCAACAAGTGATATCTTAATGATTAACCAAAATCTTGATAAGTTAGAAGATGTTGGAATTCATCTTGAAGAATTTGGGAGAAATAGTTATATTGTTCATCACCATCCGACTTGGTTCAAAGCTGGACAAGAGGAATCAATTTTACGTGAAATGATTGATTATATTTTAAAGGATGGTGCAATTAATATCGCGTCTTATCGTGAAAAAACAGCAATCATGATGAGTTGTAAACGTTCAATAAAGGCAAATCATCATTTAGACGACTTACAGGCAAAAACACTATTAAATGATTTAAAAAAATGTGAAAATCCGTTTAATTGTCCACATGGGCGTCCTGTTCTTGTCCATTTTAGCAATTCAGATATGGAAAAAATGTTCAAACGGATTCAAGATTCACATCAAAGCAAGCGTTCAATGGACTAAGGAAGGAATAGCTAGATGTACGAATACTTTAGTGGAATGATTACCGCAGTAACACCTTATTATATTGTTATTGAAATTCAAGGGATTGGCTATCAAGTCTATGTGGCTAATCCATTTAGATATCAAGTTGATACAAATAAGCCTAAAAAGGTATATGTTTATCAGGCTGTTCGGGAAAATGCAATTACTCTGTATGGTTTTTGGAATTTAGATGAAAAAATGCTTTTTCTGAAATTGTTGAATGTGTCTGGTATTGGGCCAAAGAGTGCGCTTGCAATTCTCGCAAATGACAACCATCTAGGGTTAGTTGAAGCAATTAATGGGGAAAATGTTGCTTATTTGACTAAGTTTCCAGGCGTAGGCAAAAAGACTGCGCAACAAATTGTGCTGGATTTAAAAGGAAAGTTAGATGATCTTAATAACTCAGAGAATCTCGTAGGACAACAAGAATTACCAATTAAGGAAACTGACTTAAAGAGTGGTTACTTAACGGAAGCACTCGCAGCACTTGATGCTTTAGGTTATACTAAAACTGAAACTAAAAAAATAACCCAGCAATTAAAGCAAATGCAAGCAAATTCAACAGATGAATATTTACGTGCAGCTCTCAAGTTGCTAATGCATTAGAGAAATATAATTTAAGAGGAAAGGAGAATTATCTATGGTTGATAAGGACCGGATAGTCTCAAGTAGTTCACTTGAAGATGATTTGAGTGAACTCTCATTGAGACCGCATTTTTTTGCACAGTATATCGGTCAATCAGATTTGAAAAATGAATTGTCTGTATATATTGAAGCTGCAAAAGTAAGGCAAGAAGCACTCGATCATGTTCTTTTGTACGGGCCACCGGGCTTAGGTAAGACAACACTTGCTATGGTTATTGCAAATGAGATGCAAGTTAAGGTAAAGACAACAAGTGGTCCAGCAATTGAACGGCCTGGAGATCTTGTGGCGCTTTTGAATGAACTTGAAGCTGGCGATGTTCTTTTTATTGATGAAATTCATCGTTTGCCAAAAATTGTTGAAGAAGTTTTGTATTCTGCAATGGAAGATTTTTTTGTAGATATTGTAATAGGGCAAGGACCAACTGCTCATCCTGTTCATTTTGAATTACCGCCATTTACATTAATTGGTGCAACGACAAGAGCTGGATTGTTATCTGCACCCCTAAGAGATCGTTTCGGTATAATTGCACATATGAATTATTATTCAAAAGAAGAACTGGCAGAGATTGTTGTACGTTCTGCAAGTATTTTTGATACCGCAATTACCCCTGAGGGAGCACTGAAGATTGCACTGCGATCGCGCGGAACACCTCGAATTGCAAATCGTCTTCTTAAAAGAGTCAGAGATTTTGCACAAGTTGCACAAAAACAAGTTATTGAAGGAAAAATTGCTGATTATTCACTTGACTTGCTTAAAGTTGATAACAAAGGATTAGATGCTACCGATCGGCAAATTTTGACGACTATGATTAATTTATATAGTGGTGGGCCAGTCGGAGTAAATACAATTGCGGCCAATATTGGTGAAGATATGGAAACGATTATTGATATGATTGAACCATACCTTTTACAGATTGGCTTTATAAAGAGAACGCCTAGAGGTAGGGTTGTTACCCGAGCTGCTTATGAACATTTAGGCATTAAAATAGAAAAAAAATAGAATTGGAAAAGGGTGGCTGTTTTGTCAGAAAAACATTTAACAACAGAAGATTTCGATTATAATTTACCAGAAGAATTGATTGCGCAAACACCATTAAAAGAACGCGATCATTCAAGGATGCTGATTCTTGATAGTAAGACAGGCGATTATCAAGATGATATTTTTTATAATGTGATTGATCAACTCAATCCTGGTGATGCCTTGGTAATGAATGATTCTCGTGTGATGCCTGCGAGAATTTACGGCACAAAAACTGACACTGAGGGTCATTTAGAGGTACTTTTGTTAAATAATACGGATGGTGATAATTGGGAGACTTTGGTGAAACCTGCTAAAAGGGCTAAAGTTGGAACAAAGATAAACTTTGGGGATGGAAAACTTAGTGCGATTGTCACAAAGGAACTTGACCATGGTGGCAGAATGATTAAATTTGAATATGATGGAATTTTTATGGAAATTCTCGAAAAATTAGGAGAAATGCCATTACCTCCCTATATTAAAGAAAAACTTGATGATCCAGAGATGTATCAGACTGTTTACTCAAGGGAAATAGGTTCAGCTGCGGCACCAACAGCTGGATTGCATTTCACTAAAGAACTTTTGCAAAAAATCGAAGAAAAAGGTGTGCATTTAGTTTACTTAACTTTGCATGTAGGACTAGGGACATTTAGACCTGTAAGTGTTGATAATATTGAAGATCATAAGATGCATAGTGAATTTTATCGTTTAAATGAAGAAGCAGCTAAAGTTTTGAATGATGTCAAAAAAAATGGTGGAAAAATTGTTGCAACCGGAACTACGTCAATTAGAACACTTGAGACAATTGGATCAAAATTTAATGGTGAAATTAAACCTGACAGTGGATGGACCGATATCTTTATTAAACCAGGATATGAGTGGAAAGTAGTACAAGCTTTTATTACTAATTTCCATTTGCCAAAATCAACCCTAGTAATGTTGGTTTCGGCTTTTACAGGACGTGAAAATATTTTGAACGCATATAAACATGCCGTTGATGAAAAATATCGCTTCTTTAGTTTTGGTGATGCAATGTTTATTAAGTAATAATTGATTTATAGAAATGGAGAATAACTAAATGACTGAACCGGCGATAAAATATCGTTTAATAAAAAAAGAAAAACATACCGGAGCTCGTTTGGGTGAAATAATTACTCCCCACGGGACTTTTCCAACACCAATGTTCATGCCAGTTGGAACACAAGCTTCTGTAAAATCACTTGCGCCCGAGGAATTAGATGAAATGGGAGCCAATATCATACTTTCCAATACGTATCATTTGTGGTTAAGACCAGGAGAAAAACTTGTCGAAGAAGCAGGTGGATTACATCAGTTTATGAATTGGAAGAAGGGAATTTTGACCGATTCAGGTGGGTTTCAGGTGTTCTCACTTGCAAAAATGCGTGATATTACTGAACAAGGAGTACATTTTAAGAGTCATCTGAGTGGTGAGAAACTTTTCTTATCACCCGAAAAGGCAATTCATATTCAAAATGCACTTGGCTCTGATATTATGATGAGTTTTGATGAATGTCCACCGTTTTTTGAAAGTTATGATTATATTAAGAAATCTGTTGAACGGACAAGTCGTTGGGCCCAAAGAGGACTTGAGGCACATCTTCATGCCGATCGTCAAGGCCTTTTTGGAATTGTTCAAGGTGGAGGTCATAAGGATTTACGTGAATTAAGTGCAAGACAGTTAGTCGGAATGGATTTTCCGGGTTATTCAATTGGCGGTCTATCTGTAGGTGAAAGCAAGGCTGAAATGAATCATGTCTTGGATTTTACGACGCCTTTGTTGCCTGAAAATAAACCACGTTATCTTATGGGTGTTGGCTCGGCCGATGCACTAATTGATGGAGTAATACGTGGGGTGGACATGTTTGATTGTGTTTTGCCAACTAGAATTGCTAGAAATGGGACTTGTATGACTTCAAGTGGACGTTTAGTTGTGAAGAATGCGGTTTATGCACATGATTTTAGACCACTAGATGAGAAGTGCGATTGTTATACATGTCGTAATTTTACACGTGCTTACATCAGACATTTGATAAAAGCAGATGAAATATTTGGATTACGATTAGCAAGTTACCATAATCTTTACTTTTTATTGAATTTGATGAAAAATGTGCGTCAGGCGATAATGGATGATAACTTGCTTGAATTTAAGGAATCATTCTTCGAAGAGTATGGATTTAATGCTAAAGATGCACGAAATTTCTAGTTTTTATATTAAAGGACTAGTAAGTAGTGTAAATATTTGCTAAAGTAGGACTTAAGTAAAATTATTAGGAGTGAGTATAAATGAGTAGTTCTTCAGTTTCGACTATTATTATGTTTGTTGCTATCATGGCGTTAATGTATTTTATGATGATTCGTCCGCAAAAAAAGCAACAACAAAAGCGCAAAGAAATGATGAATCAATTGAAAAAAGGAGATCAAGTAATTACAATTGGTCGTTTACATGGTGTTGTTGATAGCATCAATGATGTTGATCAAACAGTTACACTTGATTGCGATGGGATTTTTTTAACATTTGATCGCTCTGCAATTGGGAGAGTTACTTCAAGTGAAGATATTAAACAAAGTACACAATCACCTTCTGTTATTGAAGATTCAAAGCCAGAGAACAATGATTCATCGGATGAAACAAAATAATAATATTATTATTTTGTTTGTGGTATAGGTTTGATTTACTAAAATTATATAATATATCATATGGAAACGTTTGAGGTGCTAAACCTATAAAACGTATTTCACTCAAAGGACTAAGTCAAAATAATTATTTTGATTTAGCCCTTTTTTAATAAATATATAATTAAGTCGATTTTTTGAAAGAGATTATAATAATTTTAAAAATTAATTTTAGATTAGAATCCGTAAGAAAGTATATTTAAAGATGAAATAATGAGAAAATTTGTCCTTTTTATATTTTTAAATCTTATGTTAGTATAACATAAAAATTAATTTGATTATCAAGATAATTATTGTATGGTCAAAGAATGTAATCAAATGGGAAAAATGATGATACATGAAAAAAATCAATTAAAATTAATATATTTTACTAAAATAAATTTAAGCTATATCAAAAAACACCACTATTTGACAATTTAAATCGATTGTAATATTATTTAGTGAGGTGATGAATGTGGTGCTTATGGATGCACAAGAAATAATGGACTTAATCCCTAATCGTTTTCCGATAATTTATATCGATTATGTAGATGAACTGGTTGCTGGAGAAAGTATAGTAGCAACAAAGAATGTAACAATTAATGAATCTTTTTTTAGAGGACATTTTCCAGGAAATCCAGTCATGCCAGGTGTATTAATTATTGAAACATTGGCTCAGGCGGCGTCTATTTTGATTCTCAAGTCCCCAGAATTTTTTGGGAAGACGGCTTATCTTGGGGCAATTCACAAAGCTAAATTTCGTCATGTTGTTCGACCAGGTGATGTTTTGAAGTTACATATCACGCTAACAAAGAAAAAAGAAAACATGGGAATTGTTGAAACAAAAGCTGTTGTGAATGGAAAAAGTGCTTGTACAGCGGAATTGATGTTTGTTGTAGCTGAAAGAAATGAAAAAATATAGGCAAAAGGGTTGTTTTTTTACTCATTTACTTTGATAATCAAAGTAAGCAAATATACAAGGAATGGAAGTATAGCAATGGAAAAACGAGTAAAGACAATCAATGATTCCTTGGTTCGCATATACGGAGACATATTGTGGATTGAGGAAAATGAGCTACGCCAAAGCCGTTTCAAGGACTTAACAATCAAGGATATGCATGCAATCAGTGCAATTACGATGTATGATCAAAAAACTGCATCTCAAGTTGCAAAAGAGTTGCATTTAACCCCTGGAACATTGACGTCAACAATCGATCGCTTGGAGAAAAAGGATTATGTCAAGCGAATTCGTAGCAATAATGATCGTAGAGTGGTTAGACTTGGCTTAACGAAAAAAGGCCGATTGATGTATCGTGCGCATGATGCATTTCACCGAATGATGGTTGACAGCTTTTTGAAAGATGTTGAACCTGATGAGATTAAGACAATCGAAAAAGCTTTACGAAATCTCGAGAATTTTTTAAGAGAGCACTCGTAATGTTTAAGGAGTAAGGGTTACATTGGAAAATATAAGAATTAGTAAGATTGCAAGTTATGTTCCGTCAAAAGTGATTACAAATGATGATTTAGGGGAGATCATGGATACTTCTGATGAGTGGATTAGTAGTCGTACTGGAATAAAAAAAAGACATATCAGTGTTTCAGAAAATACGTCAGAACTTTGTATTAAAGTTGCTGAAAAATTATTGCAAGAGAGTGATTGGGAGTGTGCATCAATTGATTTAATTATTGTTGCCACGATGTCACCTGATAGTTATACACCAGCTACGGCAGCACTTGTCCAAGGAAAAATCGGTGCTACAAATGCAGTTGCTTTTGATATTAGTGCAGCATGTTCAGGTTTTGTATATGGGCTTACAGTTGCACAAAGTTTTTTAATGCAAAATGAAATAAAAAAAGTGATGCTCATCGGTGGTGAGGTGCTTTCAAAAGTAATTGATTGGTCTGAACGTTCTAGTGCAGTTTTGTTCGGTGATGGTGCTGCAGGAGTGTTATTAGAAAAAAGTACAAAACAATCTGCTTTTTTGGCACATGATTTAAAAACTTATGGTGAGCTTGGAGACAAGTTAAAAGCGGGAGAAACAAAACCAATTGAAAGTTTTCCTAGAACTAAAGAACATGTTATTTCTGGCTTCTCAATGTCAGGAAGGGATGTTTATACTTTTGCAACACATAAGGTTCCGGAATCGATAGTTACTGCTTCAAAAAAGGCAGGTCTTGAACTTGAGCAAATTGATTGGTTTGTTATGCATCAAGCAAATTCACGTATTGTTGAGCAAATTGCAAAAAAATTAAAACAACCAATTAGTAAATTCCCGATGAACATAGAGGAATATGGAAATACTTCCGCAGCAAGTGTACCGTTGTTGCTAGATGAATTAGTAAAAAGCGAAAAAATTAAACGTGGACAAGTTATTGCGTTAAGTGGTTTTGGTGGTGGCTTGACAGTTGGAACACAGATTATAAAATACTAAAAATAGGAGTGTTATAAAATGACAGAACAAGAAATTTTTGAAAAAGTACAAGGTATTGTAGTAGAACAACTTGATGTTGACGCAGCAGCTGTAAAGATGGACGCAGATATTAAAGAAGATCTTGAAGCAGATAGTTTAGATGTTTTTGAAATTATGAATGAATTGGAAGATGAACTCGATATTAAGCTGGAAGCTGATGAGAATGTCAAGACAATTAAAGATGTTGTTGAGTATGTAAAAAAAGAAGTTGCAGCTAAATAGTTTGGAGATTTGATTATGAGAATTGGCTTTTTGTTTAGTGGGCAAGGTGCACAATATACCAACATGGGGCTTGATTTTTATCAGAATGATAAACTTTATCGTAAGGTAATTGATGATGTTAGTTCTACCATTGATATAGACTTAGTAGAGGTTTTGAAAAATGAAAATCAGCAATTGGCACAAACAAAGTATGTCCAACCTACAATTGTTGCGATGAGTCTGGGAATTTTTCAGATGCTAAAAAGAGACTTACCATATTTAGATATCCGTGCAATGTTAGGATTGAGTCTCGGTGAATATGCTGCACTTATTGCATCTGATGCGTTAAGTATTTCTGATGGAATAGGTGTTTTGAAAGACCGGGCGTCTTATATGCAATTGGATGCTGACGAGATTGATGGTGCAATGTTAGCTGTTATGAAGACGGACTTGGAGATTATTACACAAATCTGTGAACAGGCAAGCAATGATGAAGAAGTTGTAACGGTTGCTAACTATAATTCTCCTAGTCAGGTTGTCATAGGTGGGCATCGTCAGGCAGTGGAACGTGCACTCAAGCTATTTAAAGAAAAGAATATAAAGAAAGTCATTCCATTAAATGTTAGCGGGGCGTTTCATACCCCGCTTTTTCAAAAAACAAGTTTTAAAATGGAGCGACGTTTGGCTAGTGTAGAGATTAAAGAGACTAGACTTCCGGTATATAGCAATACAATAGCTGAAGTGTTTTCATCAGAAACTTTGAAACAAGTACTTGCACAACAGGTTATTTTACCAACTCATTTTGGTGAATGTTTACAAAAAATGATTTCTGTAAATGAGGTTGATACTGTGGTTGAACTTGGCCCCGGCAAAACATTGTGTAAGTTTGCAAAACAAATTGATAAGAAATTGAATTGTTTTAATATTGAAAACATTGAGACCTACAACAAATTTGTGGAAGCAAGTCAAGATTAAGAGGTTACTAAATATGAATTTGAAGGATAAAACGGTTTTTATTACAGGGAGCTCACGTGGGATTGGAGCTGCAATTGCTTTGGCCTTTGCAAAAGAAGGTAGCAAAGTTATTTTAAATGCTCGTAAAGAAATACCACAAGAACTTTTAGAAAAGTTAGCGGATATAGGTAGTGATTATCAAATTGTCTTGGGAGATGTTTCAGAAGTAAATGATGTGAAGAAAATGCAAGAGGAAATTTTTGCGGAAAATTCACAATTAGATGTACTAATCAATAATGCAGGAATTACAAATGATAAATTATTGATTGGAATGAAGCAAGCAGATTTTCGACAAGTCATTGAAACAAATTTAATGGGAGTATTTAATATTACTCAACCATTGTTTAAAAAGATGTTGCGCAAACGAACAGGTGTAATTATCAACATGGCAAGTGTTGTTGGACTGCACGGCAACATTGGGCAGGCAAATTATGCGGCTAGTAAAGCTGCGATTATTGGTTTTACTAAGTCAATTGCACGTGAAGGGGCATTAAGACATATTAGATGTAATGCAATTGCACCTGGAATGATTGTGAGTGATATGACGGCTGTTTTAGACCAAAAGGTTAAAGATCAAGTTCTAACAGAAATTCCATTGGGCCGTTTTGGAGAAACAAGTGAAATTGCTGAAACCGCAATTTTTCTTGCACAGAATGAATATATAACAGGACAAGTAATCACTGTCGATGGTGGAATGACTATTTAGGAGGATTTTTTCATGAGTAGAGTTGTAATTACTGGTATGGGGGCTGTGACTCCGGTTGGTAATGATGTAGAAACATTTATTGCCAACATTTTTTCTGGTAAAATTGGATTTGATAAAATTTCAAAATTTGATGCATCACAAACTGGAATTACAATTGCAGCGGAAGTTAAGGATTTTGATCCAACTTTAAGGGTTGGGAAAAAGGCTGCAAAGAGAATGGATTTATTTTCACAATATGCAGTTGATAGTGCAGTAGCGGCAGTTGAGCAAGCGGGTATTGATGAAACAAACACTGACTCTTTTGATTTTGGTGTTATTTATGGTTCCGGAATTGGTGGGTTAACAACAATTGAAGAGCAAGTTATCAAGATGCATGAAAAAGGGCCACAGCGTGTGTCACCAATGTTTGTGCCAACTTCAATTGTGAATATGGCTGCAGGAAATATTGCACTTCGTTTTAAAGCAAAAAATATTTGTACAGCGGTTGTAACTGCTTGTTCATCAGGAACAAATGCAATTGGTGAGGCTTTTCGTCAAATTCATGAAGGACGTGCACAGGTGATGTTAGCCGGTGGTGCCGAAGCATCTGTTAATGAAATTGGAATTGCTGGATTTGCCGCTTTAACAGCTCTATCTAAGGAAACAGATCCAACACGTGCTTCAATTCCTTTTGATGTTGATCGTTCTGGTTTTGTGATGGGTGAAGGTGCAGCAACACTTGTTTTAGAAAACCTTGATCATGCAAGAAGGCGTGGTGCAAAAATTTATGGCGAAGTTGTTGGATATGGAAGTACCTGTGATGCTTTCCATATGACATCGCCGGATCCAACTGGTGAGGGTGCAGCTCGTGCAATGCAGCAAGCAATTGAAGAGGCAGGGGTAACACCAGCTGATGTTGGATATATTAATGCACATGGCACTGCTACACATGCAAATGATGTGGGCGAATCAATTGCAATTAATCGACTTTTTGGTGAAAATAGCAAAGTTATGGTAAGCAGTACAAAAAGTATGACTGGGCATTTATTAGGAGCAGCAGGAGCATTGGAAGCAGTGATTACATTGGCTGCACTTGCTAAGGGTGAGTTGCCAGTAAATGTTGGGTTAGAAAGTCAAGATCCAGAATGTCATGTTAATGTAGTTACTAAAAATCAACAAGAGGCTCCGAATTTAGAATATGCAATTAGTAATTCTCTTGGATTTGGCGGCCATAATGCTGTTTTGGCATTTAGAAAATGGAGTGAGTAAGTTTGGACTTTATCGAAATACAAAAAATAATTGCTGATTTCAATGATTCACCTACTAGGGAACTTGAGATTGAAACGGATGGATTCAAGTTACGATTAAGCAAAAATGAAATAGCAACGCAGCTGTCATCTCAGGTGAAAAATAACATAATTGCACAGGAAACACCTAAGGATGATAGAAAAAAAGACAGTAATAAACTAGTTTCAACAAATGTTCCAACACCAGGAATAACCATTGATGCACCAATGGTTGGCAGTGTCTATCTTCAGCCAGAGCCCACGAAACCATCTTTTGTTAAAGTTGGTTCGGTAGTAAAAAAAGGTGACGTGGTCTGCATTATTGAGGCAATGAAGATGATGACCGAGATTAAAAGTGATGTAAATGGTGTAGTAAAAGAAGTGCTTGTGACTAATGAAGAACTTGTGGAATTTGGGCAACCACTGATTAGAATCGAGGAGGGCTAAAGATGGTTTTAGATGTTACTGAAATACAAAAGATAATTCCTCATCGCTATCCCATGCTTTTAATTGACCGAGTTGATGAATTAATTCCTGGGGAATCTGCAGTTGCACGACGAAACGTAACCGCACATGAAGAGGTTTTCAGCGGTCATTTTCCAAATAATCCAGTTTTACCAGGTGTCCTAATAATTGAAGCTTTAGCTCAAACGGGGGCAGTTGCACTTTTATCACTTCCAGAGTTTAAAGGGAAAACAGCTTATTTTGGTGGAATAAAAAATGCTAAGTTTCGTAAAGTTGTTCGACCAGGGGACACAATGATTCTTGATGTTAAACTAGATAAAATTAGAAATAATGTTGGTTTGGGAAGAGCTCTTGCGACTGTAGATGGTCAAAAAGTTTGTTCGGCTGAATTGACCTTTATGATTGGTTAAGGGTAAGGTGATTTGATGTTTAAAAAAGTCTTAGTTGCTAATCGAGGCGAGATAGCTGTACGTATAATTCGTTCGTTAAAGGAAATGGGAATAAAATCTGTTGCCATCTATTCGGATGTTGACCGTGAGAGTCTTCATGTTCAGTTGGCAGATGAAGCAGTTTGTGTGGGAACTGCGAAGGCTAAAAATTCTTATTTAAATATGAAGAATATTTTGAGTGCTGCCGTTGGAACGGGTGCTGAGGCAATCCATCCTGGCTTTGGTTTTTTATCAGAAAACAGTCGTTTTGTTGAGATGTGTGAGGCATGTGGGATCACTTTTATTGGTCCCAAATCGGAGACAATTGATTTAATGGGTAATAAAGCAAATGCACGAGAACAGATGCGTTTAAGCGGTGTGCCAGTAATTCCTGGAAGCGAAGGCTTTATTTCCGATGCAGCACAAGCGCAAAAAGTAGCAAGCAACGTTGGCTATCCGGTTATGTTGAAGGCTGCTGCTGGTGGTGGTGGAAAAGGAATTCGACGTGTGCGCAATGAAGACGAACTTAAAAAGGCTTTTGTGGAAGCACAACAAGAAGCATTGGTATCTTTTGGTGATAAGCGAATGTACCTTGAGAAGATAATGGAAAATGTTAAACATATTGAGGTACAAATCTTTCGTGATCAAAAAGGAAATGCTGTTTATTTTCCTGAAAGAGATTGTTCATTACAAAGAAATAAGCAAAAAGTAATTGAAGAAAGTCCTTGTGAGTTAATTTCTAGTAAGCAAAGAGCCTTTTTAGGTGAAATTTCACTTAAAGCAGCAAATGCAATTGATTATGTAAACACTGGAACCTTAGAATACTTGATGGACAAAGATCATAATTTTTACTTTATGGAAATGAATACTCGCATTCAAGTGGAGCACACGGTTACAGAGATGGTTACCGGAATTGATCTCGTAAAGGCACAACTCAGGGTTGCTGCTGGCGAGGAACTACCTTTTAAACAAGAAGAAATTCAATGTTTAGGACATGCAATTGAATGTCGGATTAATGCAGAAGATCCAGCAAATGGGTTTGCACCATCTGTGGGTAAAATTTCTTATCTTTATTTACCAGTGGGAAATTTGGGCATGCGAATTGACTCTGCTTTATATGCAGGTGCGATGGTATCCCCTTTTTATGATTCAATGATTGCCAAGGTAGTTTCTCATGGTCAAAACAGAGATGAAGCAATTGTAAAAATGAAACGCTTGTTAAATGAACTAGTGTTGGGTGGAATTAAGACTAATCAACAATTTCACTTGGCATTATTATCAGATTATAATTTTCAACAAAACCACTTTACAACGGACTATCTTGAAAATCTTTTTATGACAAAATGGAAGGAGAAAGTGTAAGCCATGCAATTATTTAATGAATTAAAAACGCTTGGGCAGCAACATATAAAAGCTGATAAAAAAGCTGGTGAACGCGTTCCTTCTGGTTTGTGGATTGCTTGTCCTAAGTGCCATCAGTCTCTATATCATAAGGACTTAGGTATATATCAGGTTTGTCCAAATTGTGAATATGGGTTTCGAATTACGGCTAGAGAACGAATTTCTTGGTTAGTTGATGACTTTTCTGAGTTGGATGCTGATATGTGTACAACTGATCCCTTACACTTTCCAGATTATAAAAAAAAATTAGAAAAAGCGCGTGTTAATACGAAATTAAATGATTCAATTTTGACTGCAATTGCGACAATTCAAGACAAAAAGTTTGGATTAGGTATCATGGATCCAAACTTTATTATGGGTTCAATGGGTTCAGTTACAGGTGAAAAAATAACACGTCTTTTTGAAAAAGCTACATCTGAAAAACTTCCAGTTGTATTATTCACTGCGTCTGGCGGTGCAAGAATGCAAGAGGGTATTTTTTCCTTAATGCAAATGGCAAAAATTTCTGC
Source organism: Liquorilactobacillus cacaonum DSM 21116 (assembly GCF_001436735.1). Taxonomy (GTDB): domain Bacteria; phylum Bacillota; class Bacilli; order Lactobacillales; family Lactobacillaceae; genus Liquorilactobacillus; species Liquorilactobacillus cacaonum. The sequence continues at coordinate 62,140 of NZ_AYZE01000015.1, read as the reverse complement.
TGCAATTAAACGCCATTCAGATGAAGGGTTGTTTTATCTTACTATTTTGACAGATCCAACTACTGGTGGCGTGACTGCGAGTTTTGCAATGCAAGGTGACCTTATTTTATCTGAGCCACGAGTTTTAATAGGATTTGCTGGGAAAAGAGTAATTGAGCAAACAATTCATCAAAAGGTACCAAATAATTTGCAAGATGCAGAAACTGTGCTTGAGCATGGATTTATCGACGCAATTGTTCAAAGAAGAGAATTGAAAAAAAAGATTGCATGGTTATTGAACATTCATGAAAAGGGGGACTCATAATGGTCAATATATTAGATAGAAAAAAGACAGCTGCACAGATTGTAGCGGGAGCCCGCAATCAAGAAAAGATGTCGGCATATGATTTGATTAATGGAATTTTTGATGATTTTTTTGAATTACATGGAGATCGTCTTTCAGGAGATGATGCTGCTATAGTGGGTGGAATTGCGATGTTAGCAGACAAGGCAGTTACCGTTATTGCAACTAATAAGGGTGAAAGTGCACAAGAAAGAATGTTAACTCATTTTGGTTGTCCCCAGCCATCAGGTTATCGCAAATCATTACGGTTAATTAAACAGGCTGAAAAATTTGGACGACCTGTTTTTATTTTTGTAAACACAGCAGGTGCATATCCAGGTAAGTCTGCAGAAGAAAATGGTCAAGGTGAAGCACTGGCTAACAATCTTCTCGAAATAAGTGGTGTGAAGGTTCCGGTAATTACGGTAATTTACGGTGAAGGTGGCAGTGGTGGTGCATTAGCATTGGCATGTGGAGATGCAGTCTGGATGGTAGAAAATAGTATGTATTCAGTACTTTCCCCAGAAGGGTTTGCAGCAATTTTGTGGAAAGACAGTAAACGTGCTGATGAAGCTGCTGAAGTGATGCAACTTACCCCAGAAAAATTATTAGCACAAAATGTTATTGAAGGAATTATTCCAGAATCACATTCTCATAAACGGGTTTGTCGTGCAATAAGAAAAACAATGGAACAAGAATTAGGCAGATTAAGTACACTTTCGACGGAAGAGTTACTTGCTAAAAGGTATGAGCGATTCCGGAAATTTTAGAGTGTGGTAAGGAACAATTGTTACGTGGATATATAGAGAGCGGAGGTAAGAAATTGGAAAAGTTACTAAGTGGTAAAAAAATTTTGATTATGGGTGTTGCTAATAAGCGAAGTATTGCGTGGGGCTGTGCGCAATCAATGCTTGATAATGGGGCAGAACTGATATTTACATATCAAAATGAGCGTCTGAAGAAGAGTTTATTACGGTTGATACCAGATGAGCAACGTCTGATTGAATGTGATGTTGCAAGTGATTCAAGCATTGAAAATGCCTTCAATATTATTGACCAAAGATTTGGTAAAATTGATGGAATTGTGCATGCAATTGCATATGCGAATAAAGAAGAACTTGCTGGAGATATTATGAATTCTAGTCGTGAGGGGTATGCCTTAGCACAGGACATTTCTGCTTTTTCATTGATTGCAGTTGCTAAATATGGAGTTGCAATTCTAAATAATCCCGCTAGCATTGTCACATTGACTTATTTTGGTTCAGAAAGAGCGATTCCTAATTATAATGTGATGGGTGTTGCGAAGGCTGCGCTTGAGGCAAATGTTCGGTATTTAGCAAGAGACATGGCTAAATATGGAGTGCGTGTTAATGCTATTTCTGCAGGTGCGATCAAAACCCTTGCAGTTACCGGTGTTAAGGATCATGGCGATTTGTTGCGTCTTTCAGAAGAAAGGACCGTTGATGGTAAATCTGTTACTACAAGTGAAGTTGGTGGAGCAGCAACTTTTTTGGTTAGTGATCTTGCAACAGGTGTAGTGGGGGACACAATCTATGTTGATAAGGGTGTGCACCTTATTTAAATTCTGTGTTAATGATTCTAAAAAGTTGCTGAAGACTTGTTTTATCAAAAAATTGCAAGTACACTAATAATGAATACAACAAGTATAGATGAAAGTGGTGCTAGCTATTATGGAAATTGAACAAAAAGCGCTCTTTATTATTTTTGGTGGAACTGGTGATCTTGCAAAAAGGAAACTTTACCCTTCACTTTTTCAGCTCTACAAAAAAGGAATATTAAAAGATAATTTTGCAATAATTGGCACTGCAAGGCGTCCATGGTCAGATGAACATTTACAAGAAGTTGTTAAAGAAGCTATTGAAGGCGATGAGGCGGCTGTTAGCTTAGGCGCTGAATTTGCGTCACATTTTTATTATCAATCGCATAATGTCAATGATACAGAACATTATGTAACTTTGCGTAAACTTGCTGAGAAATTAGATGAAAAATACCAAATTGAGGGTAATCGATTATTTTATTTGGCAATGTCACCGCGTTTTTTTGGAACTATTGCACAGCATCTTAAATCACAAAAAATTGTGACAACAAAAGGGTATAATCGAGTAATTGTCGAAAAACCGTTTGGACGTGATTTTGAATCTGCTAAAGATCTAAATGATTCAATTAGTAAATATTTTCCAGAAGAAGATTTTTTTAGAATTGATCATTATCTGGGTAAAGAAATGATTCAAAATATTATGGCACTACGGTTTAGTAATAATCTTTTTAGAGCTGTTTGGAATAATCGTTACATTGACAATATTCAGATTACACTTAGCGAGGCATTAGGTGTTGAAGAACGAGCGGGATATTATGAAACAGCCGGTGCTTTGCGTGATATGGTTCAAAATCATATTTTACAAATCATTTCATTGTTGACGATGAATATGCCAGCTTCGTATTCTGAATCGGATATTAGGCGTGAAAAGATATATGCACTTAAGTCATTGAAAAAATATTCAGCTGTAAAAGTTGCAGAGAATTTTGTTAGGGCACAATATAGCGCAGGTGATGGCCAAATTGGGTATCTTCAGGAAAATGAAATTGCAAATGATTCAACAACTGAAACCTTTGTTGCTGGAAAATTATTTGTTAACAATGAAAATTTCTCGGGTGTTCCTATATATATTCGAACAGGTAAGCGACTAACTAAGAAGACGACAAGAATTGATATTTCTTTCAAAGAAATGGAGACTAGCTTCTTTGATTCAAAAAAACTGGGACGTAATATTCTAACAATTAATGTTGAACCTGAAGGAAAAGTCTTTTTACAGACTAACATTAAGAAGATTGGCCAAGGTTTTGACCTTGTTCCAAGTTTGATGGAGTTGCAGTTGAATAATGAAAATGTTGTTGTACCAGAGGCTTATGAAAAGCTATTATTGGATGCGTTACTAGGTGATGCAACTAATTTTGCACACTGGGAAGAAGTTGCATATGCATGGAAGTTTGTGGATTCAATTCGTAAAGCATGGGATGATGGCAATGGGAATTTAGCAGAATATCCGTGTGGTTCTATGGGACCTAGAGAGTCTGAAGAATTACTAGAAAGAGATGGACACCAGTGGGTATTTGATGGTGAATAAAATAATTGTTAGTTTTTGATAATTAATTTTTTTGCTAGTACGATGATATATCGAAATTAGAGTTCTGATTGCTTTATGATTAGGGCTCTTTTTGTTTGACGTTTTCCAAGTTGCTAAAGTGTAGACGTATGTATTTTTTGAAGTCAGTGGCATTACTATCTTGAAATCGAACGTTTGTTCTAGTAAAATATGATTAGACTAATAGCTAATGGAAGTAATTAGATAGATGACAGAGAAAAGAAAAATTATTCATGTTGATATGGATGCCTTTTATGCTTCAATTGAAATGCGAGATAATCCTAAAATAAGAAATAGGGCAGTGGTTATTGCTAAGAACCCACGTCATACTGGTGGAACGGGGGTTGTAGCTACAGCTAATTATGTTGCCCGAAGAATGGGAATACACTCTGCAATGAGTGCACAAAAAGCTATGCAGCTTTGTCCAGATGCAGTTTTTGTGACGCCAAATTTTAAAAAATACCGTGCAGTTTCGGCTCAGATTCATCAGATTTTTCATGAATATACGGATATTATTGAACCTGTGGCATTTGACGAAGCTTACCTTGATGTCACTCAAAATAAGAAAAATATTGGTAATCCACTTCTTATTGCTAAAATGATACAGCAAGAAATCTTTATGAAAACTAATTTGACATCTTCAACTGGTATTTCTTATAATAAATTTCTTGCAAAAATGGCATCTGATTATAATAAGCCTGCCGGTACTACACTGATTAAAGAAGAAGATGTTTTCTCGTTTCTTACGCCATTACCAATTGAGAAGTTTCGGGGTGTAGGTGTGAAAACTGCTAAAAAAATGCATTCTTTAAAGATTGATGTAGGTAAAGATTTATTAAAAAAAACAGAGCTTGAATTGATTGCCGATTTTGGGAAGATGGGTGCATTATTTTATCAACATGTAAGAGGAGTTGATAATCGAGTTGTTGAATGGGAAAGAAAGCAAAAATCGCTTGGAAACGAACGAACTTTTGGTCAAGCATTGAAAAATATAACTGAAATTGAAGATATGTTTAATTATTTGGCACGGTTATTGGTTGCACAATTGCATAAAAAACAATTGCATGGAAAGACGATTGTGATTAAAGTCCGTAATAGTAATTTTGAAACTGTCACTAAAAGAAGAACATTAGATAATTTTTATCAAAATGATCAAGAAGTATTTGTATTTCATGCTTTACAACTTTTTGAGGAAATTCAAAATGAAATTGATGTTCGTTTACTCGGAATGACTATGACAAATCTTACTTCATTGCAGTATGAAAATATTGAGTTACCACTTTGGAAAGAATAACGCTCTTTGTGTTTATTTCATTTTATCGGTATACTAAACGTAATAACAGATTTTAGATAAGGAGAATCAAATTATGAAAATTACATGGCATGGGCATTCTATTATTGAAATAACCACTAAAAATCAAACAAACATTTTAATTGATCCTTTTATTACAGGAAATGACCTGACTGATTTGACAATCGCAAATTGTCATCCAGATTACATTCTGGTAACACATGCACACTATGATCATCTTGGTGATACAATTGAAATTGCCAAAAAAACTGATGCAAAAGTGATTGCTATTACAGATCTAGCAGCTTATTTAAACGAAAATGGTATTCCTGCAGAAGGGTTGAATTTTGGTGGTTCATTCCTCACGGATTTTGGAAAGTTCAAATTAGTTCCAGCATGGCACACAGCAGCTTTGCCAATTGAGGGTGCACTTCCAAGAACTTTGGGTGTAGCAGCTGGTTTTGAATTGCATATTGATGGCAAAGTGTTATATAACGCTGGAGATACGGCACTTTTTTCTGATATGAAGTTAATTAATCACGGAGAGGGCGTAGATTTAGCCTTTTTACCAATTGGAGATCATTTTACGATGGGAATTGAAGATGCAGTAATTGCAGCACAATTTGTGCAAGCAAAGCATGTTTTGCCAATCCATTTCAATACTTTCCCTGCCATCAAACAAGATCCCAATCAGTATCTTGCACAATTGGATAACGGTGTAGGTATAGGTATTGAAATTGGCGAGAGTTTTGAATTATAAGGGGAAATTAAATGTCTATTGAGCAAGAAATATTGGAAAAAATAAAAAAATTCGATAAAATTATTATTCATAGACATCAGCGACCTGATCCTGATGCCTATGGCTCCCAATGTGGATTGGCAACAATTTTGAGGGATAACTTTCCAGGAAAAAAAATTTATCAAGTTGGAGAAAGTGTAAAGGGGTTATCTTGGATTTCAGAACCAGAAGAAATTGAAGATGAGGTATATAGTGATGCATTAGTCATTGTAACTGATACGGCGAACCAACCTCGTGTTGATGATAAGCGCTATATTAATGGTAAAGCCTTAATTAAAATTGATCATCATCCTAATGAAGATCCATATGGAAGTCCTTGTTGGGTTAATACTCAAGCCTCAAGTTGTTCTGAAATAATTGTAGATTTTGCGAATGCAACGAATCTTAAAATCACAGACAATGCAGCGCGAATGCTTTATGCTGGAATTGTTGGGGATACAGGTAGATTTATGTATGATGCAACAAGTGCCCATACATTGAAGGTGGCATCCCAATTGATTCAACACGATTTTGATGCAGCCAAAATTAATAGAAGATTAGATAGTATTGAGTTCCCAGTTGCAAAATTAGCAGCTTATGTTTACGAACATATGGAGTTAACTGTAAATGGGGCAGCTTACATTATCTTGAACAATGAAGTAATGCAGCAATTTGATTTAAAAGATGCAAGCACAGCACCGATTGTACCGTTGATTGGTAAGGTTGTTGGTGTTAAATGTTGGACAGTGCTTGTACAGCAAAAAGATGGTTCTTATAGACTGAGAATTCGCTCAAAAGCACCAGTAATTAATGAGTTAGCTAAAGAATATGGTGGTGGGGGACATCCATTAGCAAGTGGGGCATTTATGCCAGATGGCCAGCAAATTCCTGATTATATCAAGAAACTTGATGCTATTGCAGCAAGTTATACAGGAGAAGAATAATGAACGAAACATTTAAACAATTTGGTTTTACTGATTATATTAATCAGGCTTTAGAGAAAATTAATTTCACTACACCAACTGAAGTTCAACAAAGATTGATACCACTTATTAAAGATGGTAGGAGTGTTGTTGGACAATCTCAAACAGGCAGTGGAAAGACTCATACATTTTTGTTGCCAATATTGGATGCACTTGATTCAACAATTGAAGAAGTCCAGGCGGTAATCACTACACCAAGTCGTGAATTAGCGTACCAGATATATGAAGCGACCAAGCAAATCATAGCGGAATATCCAGAACAAAAAATTTATGCTGCCAATTATGTTGGTGGTACAGATAAGCAACGACAAATTGAGAAGTTGGCTCATAGACAACCACAAATTGTCATTGGGACTCCAGGGCGGGTACTTGATTTAGTTAAAGGCGGAGCATTGGATATTCATAAGGCCCATTTTTTGGTGGTTGATGAAGCAGATATGACGCTAGATTTAGGATTCTTAAAGGAAGTTGACGCAATTGCTTCAAGTTTGCCGTCGAACTTGCAAATGCTAGTCTTTTCTGCAACAATTCCAGAAAAATTGAAGCCCTTTTTAAAAAAATACATGCAATCACCTGTCGTAGAGGTTGTAGAAAATAAAAATATCATCAGTCCGACAATTGACAATTGGCTTTTATCTACTAAGGGACGAGACCGCAATGCTTTAATCTATAAATTGTTAACGATGGGGCAGCCATATCTCGCTTTGATTTTCACGAATACCAAGACAAGAGCTGATGATTTAACTGATTATTTAAGAGCTCAAGGATTAAGAGTTGCTAAGATACATGGTGGAATTGAACCAAGAGAACGAAAACGTGTGATGAGAGATGTACAAAATCTTGATTACCAATATGTTGTGGCAACTGACCTTGCTGCTCGAGGGATTGATATAGAAGGTGTGTCTCATATTATTAATGATGATATTCCTGATGATCTAGAGTTTTTTATTCATCGTGTTGGTAGAACAGGACGTAATGGGATGAGTGGGATTGCTATTACGCTTTATGCACCAAGTGATGATGAAAAAATTGCACAGCTTGAAGAATTAGGAGTTAAATTTAAACCTAAGGCACTAAAAGACGATGAAATAGTTGATTCTTATGATCGTGATCGGCGAGAGAAAAGGCATGTTAAAAAGGATAAACTCGATGGTCGACTTGCAAGCATGGTGAAAAAAGAGAAGATAAAAAGGAAACCAGGTTATAAGAACAAAATTAAACGAGCAATTAAACGTCAAGAACAACAAGATCGTAAAGTTACACGACGTCAAAAACTAAGAGAAGAACGCAAAAAACACTAATTGACTTTTCATGGCCTTTTAGCTATACTTTTAGTGTTTCAGGATATATCTATTTTTAACAGTCAAAAGAGAGAGTTTGGTTGGTGGAAAAACTCGGCTAGTAAGGTAGATGCTCCCTGATTGAGTTCAGTATTTTTACGTTTGCTCAACGTTATCGAGCCTAAAGAGGTAGACGACAAGCATCGTTGCAAGTAAGGTGGTACCGCGCTAAAAGCGTCCTTACTAGCAACGGTGTTTTTATTGCTTTTGAAAGGAAAGGGAAGATATGAAACAATTATCCAGTGCACAAATTAGACAAATGTATCTAGATTTCTTTAAGAGTAAGGGACATGAGGTGATGCAAAGTGCACCGCTTGTCCCACATGATGACCCAACGTTACTTTGGATTAATTCTGGAGTTGCCACAATGAAGAAGTTTTTTGATGGTTCAGTTGTGCCGAAAAATCCACGGATTACTAGTTCACAAAAAAGTATTAGGACTAATGATATTGAAAATGTTGGGCATACAGCAAGACATCATACGTTATTTGAGATGCTTGGTAACTTTTCAGTAGGTGATTATTTTAAAGAAGAGGCAATTACATGGGCTTGGGAACTATTGACTAGTCCAGAATGGTTTGATATGGATCCTGAGAAACTTTATGTGACTGTTTATCCCAAAGATACACAGGCGAAAAAAATTTGGCTTGAAGAGGTAAAATTACCTGAAAGTCATATTTTTGAAGTTGAAGATAATTTTTGGGATATTGGTGAAGGACCTAGTGGACCCGATTCAGAAATTTTTTATGATCGTGGGCAAGCATTTAACAACCTTGCTGAAGACGATCCTGAAAGTTATCCTGGAGGCGAAAATGAACGTTATCTTGAAATTTGGAATATTGTTTTTTCTGAATTTAATCATAAGCCAGACGGAACATACGAGCCCTTACCACATAAGAACATTGATACGGGGATGGGATTAGAGCGCGTTGTTTCAGTTTTCCAAAATGCGCGTACTAATTTTGAGACAGATTTATTTATGCCATTAATAAAAAAGGCTCAGGAGTTGGGCAATGGGGTTGTATATGGCGATGAAGCTGCTACTGATGTGTCATTTAAAGTGATTGCGGATCATATTCGTGCAGTTACTTTTGCAATTGGTGATGGCGCTCTTCCTTCTAATGAGGGACGAGGTTATGTTATTCGACGACTAATAAGAAGAGCAGTGATGCATGGGCAAAATTTGGGAATTCAAGATGCTTTCTTATATAAACTGGTAGCAATTGTTGGGCAAATCATGCAGTCACATTACCCTGAAGTATTGGAGCAGGCAGAATTTATCGCTAAAGTTGTCAGAATGGAAGAAGATCGCTTTAATGAAACTTTAAAAGATGGGTTACAGCTTTTGAATGAGATGATTGCTCAGGCTAAAAAAAATAAAGCAAGTAAATTATCTGGAAAAATTGCTTTCAAACTTTATGATACGTATGGATTTCCACTTGAATTAACGACTGAATATGCAAAAGAGCAAGATTTAGTTGTGGATGAAGCAGAATTTGAAGATCAGATGAAACAACAAAAAGAACGTGCACGAGCAGCACGAAGTAATGCGAAATCAATGGGAGTTCAAAACGCATTATTAACTGATATTAAGACTGAGAGTAAGTATGTCGGATATGAAAAATTAGTTACAAATGCAGTGTTAAAAGATATTATTTTTGGTGATAAATTAAGCAAAGTTGCTAAAGATGGTAAAGCTGATTTAATTTTTTCTGAAACTCCATTTTATGCCGAGATGGGTGGACAAGTTGCTGATCAAGGAATAATTGAAGATGAGAACGGTAATATTGTTGCAAAAGTTACAGATGTCCAACATGCACCAAATGGTCAAAATATGCATACTGTAGAAATTTTACGCCCAATTTCTGTAGGAAACGAATACAAATTAATAGTGGACGATGCATTTCATAACGAAGTACGCAAGAACCATACTGCAACACATTTACTTGATCAAGCTTTACGTGACGTTTTAGGGGAGCATACACACCAAGCTGGTTCTTTAGTTGAACCAACATATTTACGTTTTGATTTCACAAATTTAGGCTCTGTTACACCAGAAGATTTACAAAAAGTTGAACAAATTGTTAATGAGAAAATTTGGGCTAACTTACAAGTTACGACTGTAGAAACTGATCTAGAGTCGGCAAAAAAACTTGGAGCAATTGCACTTTTTTCAGAAAAGTATGGAGATTTGGTTCGTGTTGTACAAATTGGCGATTACTCAATGGAATTTTGTGGGGGTAACCATGCTGTTAATACAGGTGAACTTGGGCTATTCAAGATTGTTGCTGAATCTGGAGTAGGTGCTGGAGTACGTAGGATTGAAGCAGTGACTTCGCGCGAAGCTTTCGAATTTATGGAACAAAAAAATAAATTGCTACAAGAAGTTGCAACTCAACTAAAGATTACCCAAATTAAAGAAATACCGCACAAAGTGGAAGCTTTACAGATAGAGATTAAAAACTTGGAGCAACAAAAGGGTTCACTAGAAGCTAAATTTGCTAGTCAACAAGCAGCTGACATCTTTTCTAATGTTGAAAAAATTGGTGGATTTTCAATCATTGCTGCTAAGGTCAAAGTTTCAGGGATGGAACAACTACGCCAATTGGCAGATCAATGGAAAGAAAAACAAATTTCTGATGTGTTAGTGTTAGCAACTGCTACAAGTGATGGTAAAGTTAATCTAATTGCAGCAGTTGTTCCTAGTGCAATCAAAGCCGGAATTAAAGCTGGGGAGCTCATTAAAGAAATTGCCCCTCTTGTAGGTGGCGGTGGCGGTGGACGCCCAGATATGGCACAAGCAGGTGGTAAAAATCCGGCTGGAATCGCGCAAGCTTTAGAAAAGGCAAAAAAAATATTAGAAAAATAAAGCAATTACAATAGCAACTAAAAAATGAGCATATTTTTTACTTTGAATTTTAATTGCAAAAAAGGTTCATTTCTAATGAAAAAAACGATCACAAAGTGTTAGAACAAAATCTAACATTTGAAGGTCGTTTTTTTGTATGAACCAAATATAAAAGTGTCTTATGTGGTTAAAATATAATTAAATTAACGATTAGTTCTAACTAATCTTGCATTTTGTTTAATTTCGTCAATAGTTGTAATTCCTGAAAGCAACATTGTGTTTAGTAGTTCAACTTGGAGCTGAGCTAAAACAGAAGTAACTCCCTTGTGACCGCCAAAATGTAGGCCATATAGTGGTGCTCGTCCAATAGCAATAAGATCAGCACCTAGTGCCAAAGCTTTAAAAACTTGTTGGCCACGACGAATACCGCTATCAAATACGATAGGAACGCGTTTATTTACAGCTTTAGCAATCTCTGGAAGGGCATTAATGGTTGAGCGAATTCCATCTAGTTGGCGACCACCAGTGTTTGAAATCCAAATACCATCAGCACCAAATTCAATTGCACGAATTGCATCTTCACCTGTTTGAATTCCTTTAATCAAGACAGGCAGACCTGTTTTCTTTTTGATCACTGCAATTTCTTTGGGTGAAATATCACGTGTACGGCCATTAACTTTTAAGATATCAAGATTTTTGGGATAGTCAGGAAAGGCTGCTAACTGGCGAAAAGGTAAGTCTGGATCAAAGTCAAAATTATTACGTATATCGCGCTCACGGCGTCCAAAACTTGCACCGAATACACCTACAACAATTGCTTTTGCTCCTTGTGTGACAGCTTCATGCAACAAAAAATCACTCAGTTTTTCATTTTGATCCATGCTAAATTGATAAAACCAGGGAGCATTGGGAGATGATTCATGAATGTCTTTAAGAAGTTCATTGCTAAAGGTTGAAACAGTCATTAAGCTGCCAGCATTAAAAGTTCCTTTAATTGTTCCCAATTCTGCTGATTTGTGAACTAATCCATGTGCGGCACTTGGTGATACAATAATTGGCGTTTTTAAGTCAATATCAAAAATTTTTGTAGTAGTTACACCATCATCTTCACAAAGTCCATGCATAACACTGGGAACTATTTCCCAATCATCAAAATCCGAGATATTGTGACGCAACGTATATTCACTTCCGGCGCCTCCTAGAATAAAATCTGCTTCTTTTTCATGGTTGCTTTGTTGCATTGATTTTTGAAACTTTTCTTCTAGATCAAAAAGATTTATGATGCTTAATTTTTTTTCTGCCGAATTAATGCTATATGACATATTAATAGCTCCTTTGTAATCTTAATTGTTAATTTTATAAGAGCTTATATTATAAAAAAAAAGTTGTCAATAAAGATTTCAAAGTATTTTAAAGTAGAGAGTAAGAAAATTGAAATTAAAAAAACATTTTTTAAAATTTTTTGCTTGACAAAAATAAAGATTCGATTAGAATAATGTCTATAGAATTAATAATCGAATGAAAACATCTTGAAGAGTAGAGTACAGAATTGAGTTTCTCAGAGAGCTTCTGGTTGGTGTGAAGAAGTGAGACAAAATATTTTGGAAGATGGACTCGGAATGGTGACGGTGAAATTTGAGCCGTTGACGTGGTTGCAGACGTTACAAGTGCAAGGTTGTATTATGGCTTTCTAGAGGCTATTTTGGCAACTTGCTGAGGTGATATTTATTATCACAAACTAAGGTGGTACCACGACATGCTCGTCCTTTTTATGAGGACGGGCTTTTTTTATTCGATTATAATGATTCGCAAAATTAATTAATAATAGTAAAAAAGGAGTGTATTTTATTATGAAGAAAAAAAATATTATCATTTGGGCAATCGTTGTCGTTGTAATTGCAATTGTAGGCTACTTTAGTTTTGGTGGGGGACAAAAAAAATCTACTAATAAAACTGTTACAATTGGGATAATGGCAGGTGTTAAGCAAGATGATGCAATTTGGAAAGAAGTCTCAAAAACTGCAAAATCTAAATATAATATTACCTTGAAATTCAAGAAATTTACTGATTATACGCAACCTAATAAGGCATTATCAAATGGAGACGTTGATTTAAATGCTTTCCAACATTATGCTTTTTTAAATGCTTGGAATAAGGCTAATAAGACAAGCATTGTTGCCATTGGTAAGACGGTAATTACGCCAATTCGTTTATATTCAGATAAAGTAAAAAAAGTTAAGGATATTCCTGATGGGGCAACAATTTCTGTTCCAAATGATGCCACAAATGAATCACGTGCTTTGTTCCTTCTAAAAAATGCTGGGTTAATCACACTTAAGAAAAATACATCCTTGGCAACCGTTAAGTCAATTGCAAAGAATCCAAAACATTTGCAAATTAAAGAATTAGATGCAAGTCAAACTGCTCGTTCATTATCAGATGTAACAGCAGCTGTTATTAATACGAATTACGCACAGGCTGCAAAGATTAACTATAAATCTGCAATTTATGTAGAACCAGTTAATAAAGATTCAGAGCAATGGATCAATATAATTGCTGCAAATAAAAAAGATAAGAACAAGCAAGAATATAAAGATGTTGTCAAAGCATATGAAACAGCAAAAACCAAGCAAACTATTAAGAAACAATACGGTACAGCTGAGATTGCTGCTTGGGATATTAAATTAAAATAATTACTTTGTTATTGAGTAGGAGGCTAAGAATATATGTCTGTTGAAGCGATTAGATTAGAAAAGGTCAATGTTACGTTTACACAAAAAGAAAAGCAAGTTAATGCGGTTAAAGATGTAACTTTAAGTGTTGAAAAAGGTGATATATATGGAATTGTGGGATATTCTGGCGCGGGAAAGTCAACTTTAGTACGTGTAATTAACTTGTTGCAAAAGCCTACTTCTGGTAGGGTTGAAGTCAACGGTGAAGTTTTGTTTGAGAAAAATTCTGCTGATGAAAAAATTATTAGTGCAAAAAAATTGCGCGCAAGAAGACGTAAGATAGGAATGATTTTTCAACACTTCAACTTGCTTAATGAACAAACAGTAATTCAAAATGTTGCCTTCGCTTTAAAACATAGTAATTTAAAAGAAAAAAATATCACAATAAAAGCGCAAAAATTACTTGATCTTGTTGGGTTATCAGAAAAGGCCGATGCATATCCTACACAATTATCTGGGGGACAACAACAAAGAGTTGCGATTGCTAGGGCATTGGCTAACGATCCGGATATTTTAATCTCAGACGAAGGAACTTCAGCTTTAGATCCCAAAAACACAATTCAGATTCTGGATTTGTTGCAAAAAATTAATAAGGAATTAGGTTTAACAGTTGTATTAATTACCCATGAAATGGATGCAGTTAAACGAATTGCAAATAAAATAGCTGTAATGGAAGATGGTCAAATTATTGAACGAGGAGATTTGATTTCGATTTTTACAAATGCAAAAGAGAAGTTGACCAGGGAATTTCTTGGAGGGGGTTCAACCAAGGCAATAGCGACCTTGAAAGAGTATGAACTGGGAAAATTAGCTGATGATGAAAGATTAGTGCAATTAATTTATATGGGATCAAAAGTTAGTGAACCAATCTTAGTTAAGCTCTATCGAGATTTCAATGTAGAGGCGAATATTATATATAGCAATATTGAAGTTTTAGGAAAGACACCAATTGGGACACTCTTTGTTATTTTAAAGGGCACAGAAGATAATCGCAAAAAAGCATTAGACTATTTAGAAAAACAAGAAGTTATTATTAAAAATATTGAGGAACATGAGGTGCAAAAAAATGGTTGAACTATTTGCAAAGTATTTTCCAAATGTTGTGGCTCAAGGTTGGACTGGTGATGGCGGTTGGTTACCTGCAATTGGTGAAACACTCTATATGATTTTCTGGCCCGCAATTTTTGGTGGTATACTCGGTTTAGTTTTTGGTGTGGGACTGGTCTTAACTGATATAGATGGAATTTCACCTAATAAGACAGTTTTCGGAATATTCGACAAGATTGTTTCTGTTTTTAGAGCAATTCCATTTATTATCTTATTGGCATTTATAGCCCCCGTTACTAATTTGATTGTTGGTACTCAAATTGGTATTTTAGGAGCTCTTGTACCTTTATCTTTGGGGTTATTTCCTTTTTATGCTCGTCAAGTTCAAGTTGCTTTAAAAAGTGTGGATCATGGAATAATTGAAGCTGCACAATCTGTTGGTGCAACTTTTTGGGATATTGTTTTCGATGTTTACCTAAGAGAGGCTCGTTCTGAGTTGATTCGTGTGACAACAGTAACTTTAATCAGTCTTGTTGGGTTAACCGCGATGGCTGGTGCAATCGGTGCAGGAGGCCTTGGTAATATGGCAATTTCCTATGGATATGGAAGATTTGCTAATGATATTACCTTTGTAGCTACTTTCTTAGTGTTAATAATTGTTCTAATAATCCAATTAGTTGGAGATTTCTTGGCAAAGGTATTTAATCATAAAGTTGTTTAGTTATTCTAGCGGAATTAAGCAGAAATTAACAGTCAATTACAGATTAATTTAATTAATTTTTCATATAATAAATAAGGAGTTGCGACCTAGATTTAGTGGTCCAACTCTTTATTTTTACTTGAAAGGGTAGAGTTATCTTGTTATGATGAAGAGCAAGATAATTAAAAATTTAACAAAAAGATTACGGTATCATTACAAGCACGTGTTTTGATTGTGACAATCTTTTTTCTTTAGTAAAATAGTAGTAGGTTATGCATGCGGAGGTGCTTGCGATGAGTTCATTAGATAAGACAATGTATTTTGATTTTGGTGATAATCATAAAAAAGATGTGCATGAAACTTTGGTAACTGTTTACCAAGCTTTAGAAGAAAAAGGTTATAATCCAATAAATCAAATTGTAGGGTATCTTCTTTCGGGAGATCCTGCGTACATTCCAAGATTAAATGATGCACGTAACTTAATTAGAAAACACGAACGCGATGAGATAGTTGAGGAATTAGTTCGATTTTATCTTCACAAGGAGGAGAAATAGTGGTTAGGCTAATGGGGCTAGATGTAGGCTCAAGGACAGTTGGGGTTGCAGTTAGCGATTTATTAGGATGGACTGCCCAAGGAATAGAAATAATTCCCATCAATGAGATGGACGAAGAATTTGGAATTGAACGAGTGAAAGAACTTGTTGAGCAATATGAAGTCAGTGGTTTTGTATTAGGACTGCCTAAAAATATGAATAATACTTCTGGTCCAAGAGTAGTAGCTTCACAAAATTACGGAGAATTATTAAAAAGAACTTTTGGCTTGCCAGTTGATTTTCAAGATGAAAGACTGACGACTGTGGCAGCAGAGAGAATGTTAGTAGAACAAGCAGATACTTCTCGAAAAAAAAGAAAGAAAGTTATTGATAAATTAGCAGCAGGATTAATTTTACAAAATTATCTGGATAGAAAAGGCCCACTTTTAGACAAATAAAAATTAAAGATATGAGGTAGTGTATTATGAAAGAAAATGATAACTTAATGACCTTAGTTGATGAAAATGGAAATGAAACTCTGTATGAAGTTTTGTTTACATTTGAATCAGATGATTATGAAAAATCGTACATTCTGTTAATTCCTGCTGGAACTCAACCCGAGGAACAAGTTGATGTCTTAGCATTTTCATTTGATCCTGATGAAAATGGCGAAGCATCTGATGCTGAGTTACACGATATTGAAAGTGATGAAGAATGGGATATGGTCGAGGGAGTTTTAGATACTTTTTTGAATGATGAAAACATGCAATAAATTGTTAATCATAATTTTATCTGTCCCCTACCTCAAGAAGTACTAATTGTTTTTAAGATTTCATAATTTAAAAAGGACACGAAGAGACTGAATCATACAATCGAGTATTGATTTGGTTTTTTTTATCTGAAATTATTCTTTATCAAGTCAGAATTTAAGCCAAAATTTAACTTTTAACCAAGTTTATAGTATAAAAATATGCTAAAATTAAACTCATATAACTCAAATTAGGAGGAATATACATGTCTGATGAAAAGCGCCGGTTTAGAGTGAAAATTGCGGGCGAAGACTATACAATCATTGGGAATAGTACTAGTGATCATATGAATACTGTTGTAAAAATTGTTGAAGAACAATTTGAAGAAATAAGGGAAATGATGCCCAACTTGAGTAAAGAAAGAGCTGCTGTTTTACTTGCAATCAATGCTGTTTCAGATCAACTATATAAAGAAGAAAAAGTAGAAGAATTACAAAACTTGTTAGATTCACATGAAAAGTAGGTGATTTTTAATGGCTTTATCTTTGATTATTATTGTGATACTCATTTGTGCCTTTATCTATGGGATGCATCGTGGATTGTTAATAATGTTACTCAAATTAATTAGTTTAATTATTTTATTTTTTATTGCGCATAATTTTGCAGGAATATTTGGAAATTGGTTAGAACAAATAGTAGAGACTTTTAGTCAAGGGTCGGTAACTTGGAATGCAGATCAAGGTAGTTTGAGTGGTAGTTCTACATTTTATTATGGACTGGCGTACTGGTTAATTCTAATTGTTGGTGGTCTGATACTTTATCGAGTGGTTAAGACACTGAATTTAATAAGAAAAATTCCTGTACTCGGGCAACTTAATGCTTTGGCAGGTGGGCTAGTGTCGAGTATATTAAGCTATTTAATTATTTTTGTTGCCTTGATTATTATGCAATCTTGGCCGACAGTGGATGTAAGGCAAAATGTTTATGGGTCAACTGTGGCTCAGTTTATTTTACAAAAAACACCAGTAATGTCACAAAATTTGAAAAACTGGCTGCAAGAAAATGATAGTAGTGTTTAGGGGGGAGATTTTTTGAATAGTAAAACTTTGAAAACTTTAGAGTTTGACAAAGTTAAGAATAATTTATTATCTTTTGTGGGTACTCCAATGGGTAAAAAAAGAGTAGTATCACTCGAACCTAGTAGTGACCTTGATGAAGTTAGTCATCAGATTGCACAAACAAAAGATGGAGTTGATATTTTAAGGGTAAAAGGTGGAATTCCCGTTCCAAAGTTAGCAGATATTTCGCAATCCTTAAAGAGATTGGATATTAATGCAACTTTGAATGGAAAGGAATTAGCAGCGATAAGTAAAATCTTAAGAGCTACCAATGAAGTTAGAGATTTCTTTGTCAAACTTGATGATGCGGCAATTAAGCTTACTACGTTAGATGAACTAGCTGATGATTTGCAAGTCTTACCAACATTAAACAAACGGTTATTACTATCAATTGAAGGTGATGGTCATGTTACCGATGAAGCTTCTGCTACACTGGCAGGTATTAGGAAATCTATTACTTCTATAGAGGGACAGTTAAGAGACCAACTAAATGTTTTGATCCATGGGACTTCTTCCAAATATCTGAGTGATGCAGTAGTCACTATTAGAAATGATCGATATGTTATTCCTGTAAAACAAGAGTATCGTAATCATTTTGGTGGTGTTGTGCACGATCAAAGTGCTTCAGGTCAGACATTATTTATAGAGCCAAGACAAATTGTTGATTTAAATAATCATTTAAAACAACAACAGGCAAATGAGAAAGAAGAAATAGCAAGGATATTACGTGAACTTTCTGAACTAATTGCACCTTATACAGCAGAAATTCGGCAAAATGCCCACCTTCTTGGAATTTTTGACTTTATTAATGCGAAGGCGAAATATGCTAAACAAATTAATGCTACTGAACCAATGCTTTCTTTGGAAAATAAGGTTTATTTACGACAAGGATGGCATCCTTTGTTAGATATGAAAAAAGCAGTTAAAAACGATATTATGTTAGGCGACGATTATAAGGCGATTGTTGTTACTGGGCCCAATACAGGTGGAAAGACAATTACCCTTAAAACCCTTGGCTTGATACAATTAATGGGGCAAGCAGGGTTGTTTATTCCAGCATTTGAAGAAAGTCGAATTGGGATTTTTTCGGATATTTTTGCAGATATTGGAGATGAACAGTCAATTGAACAAAGTCTAAGTACTTTTTCATCACATATGACAAATATTGTTGATATTTTAGCTGAAATTGATGAAAAGGCATTAGTCCTATTTGATGAACTTGGTGCAGGTACTGATCCTCAAGAAGGTGCAGCTCTTGCAATTTCAATTCTTGATTACGTTGGTTCAAAGGGAAGTTATGTGATAGCCACAACTCATTATCCTGAGCTTAAGGCTTATGGTTTTGAGCGCCCACAAACAATTAATGCCAGCATGGAATTTGATGTTGAGAGCTTGCGACCAACATATCGTCTTTTATTAGGAATCCCTGGCCGAAGTAACGCTTTAGAAATTTCAAAAAGATTGGGCTTAGAAGAAGTTATTGTAATGCAGGCCAAACAATTGACTGCTGGACAAAATCAAGATCTGAATGATATGATTCAGGATTTGGTTTCAAAGCGTCATCAAGTTGAAGAAGAATCAATTGAGGTTCATCAAAATCTCGAAGAATCTCAAAAGTTGCATCATGATTTAGAAAAAAAATATGAGGAATTAGCAAATCAAAGAGAACAACTGCTAGATAATGCACGTAAAAGGTCAAATGAAATTGTGGAACAGGCAACACAAAAAGCTGAAAAGATAATTACACAGTTACGGCAAATGCGTTTAAATTCGGGCAAATCTATCAAAGAAAATGAACTGATTGAGGCTAAGGCACAGCTAAATAAGTTAGAACAACCAACAAATTTGAGAAAAAATCGAGTTTTGAGACGAGCTAAACAGCAGCAAGCATTTAAACCAAACGATGATGTGCTAGTAAAATCTTATGGTCAACGTGGAGTGTTACTGCGCAAGGCAGGTGAACATGAATGGGAAGTCCAGCTTGGAATTTTGAAGATGAAGGTTCAAGAAGCAGAATTAGAGAAAATTAAGGTCGAAGAAAATTCGAAAAAGGCAATTCGAACGAGCGTTAAAAGTGTTGGGGCTGTACATGTTTCACCAACGCTTGATTTACGAGGTGAAAGATATGAAGAAGCTTTAGTGAAAGCTGATAGATACCTAGATGCTGCAGTGTTAGCAGGCTATGCGAGTGTGACAATTATTCATGGCAAAGGTACTGGAGCTTTAAGGCAAGGCATTACAGACTTTTTAGCACAGAGTCGGGTTGTAAAAAGTTTTAAATTTTCAGCTCCAAATGCGGGTGGAAATGGATCAACTATAGTATATTTAAAATAGAGGGCAGAATTATTGCATTTTTTGCATAATCTGTTATTATTTACTTACAAAAAGAAAGTAGGAGGTAATTGCAATGGTAAAAGAATTAACAGATGCAACATTTGAAAAAGAAACAAGTACAGGGGTTACATTAACTGATTTTTGGGCAACTTGGTGTGGTCCTTGTCGGATGCAATCCCCTGTTGTAGAGCAATTAGATGAAGAGATGGGTGACAAGATTTCATTTACAAAAGTTGATGTAGATCAAAATCAAGCAGTGGCTAGTGAATTTGGGATTATGAGTATTCCAACGTTGCTTATAAAAAAAGATGGTGAGGTTGTTGATACCTTGGTTGGATACCATCCAAAAGAACAGTTACAAGCAAAGCTAGAACAGTATATCTAATTTAGTAGCACATCAATTACATTATTTTTGAATATTTAAGAGCTAGATCAGAAGATAATCTTGATCTAGTTTTTTTATTGAATTTAAACAGTTATATTGTTAATAATATTATACGGTGTATAATATTATTTGAAATGAAATACATTTGGAGGTCCAACAATGAAAATTAAGATTTCAGCTGACTTATTGGACGGGATGGTTCTCGCGTTGTTGGCTCAAAATGATTATTATGGATATGCTCTAACACAAGATATGCAAGCAGCAATTGAAATATCTGAATCAACGATGTATCCGGTTTTACGACGTCTTCAAAAGAAAGGTTTTTTGACTACATATGATCAACCATTTCAAGGAAGAAATCGTAGATATTATCAGATTACTGAAGAAGGGAGTAAGCATTTAGCGGCCATTAAAGAAATTTGGAGTAATTATAAATATAGCTTGGATCAGATCTTTTTTGGGGGAAGAAAGGAAGAATAAAGTGGAAAGTGAACAGTATTTAAGGGAACTAGTGGATTTTTTATCTAACTTAAATGATGCTGATAAACAGGACGCAGTTGCTTATTATAGTGAGTATATTGCAGATGCTGGACTAGTATCAAGACAACAAATTGTAGATAAACTTGGTACGCCCAAGCATTTAGCGTTTAGAATTATGGCTGATTATTCAGTAAAAGAAGATCGATTAAATAACAATAAAATGAAAACAGTTCGTTCAAATTCGAAGATGATTGGACTTATAATTTTGGCCGTTTTATCGGCACCCATGACTCTTGGAATTGGTGCTGTTATCTTACTTGGATTGTTATGTATGATAATTTCAATTGTTGTTTTTGTTATTGGATTGTTTGGTGGATTGATTATTGGGGGAGTAACATCATTTTACTTTGGATTAACTAATATTTTGAAAAATTTTTATACGGGTATCTTTTATTTTGGTACAGGATTTGTAATTTCAGGTCTTTTGCTAATATTATGGCCGATTATTTATTGGATGAGTAAGGAAATTCTACAAGTGGTAGCAAATTTAGTAAGCTATCTTTATCAAAAGTTTAGAAATAGGCAGCGAAAGGATACAAAATTATGAAAAAGTCAATCTTAGTTGGATTTATGATGTTGATCGTTGGATTGCTTCTTACAGGTTATGCCTATCTAAATAACGGTGAGAATCTAATCAACGCAAAGAATTGGGAGATTGGTTTCTTAAAGGATAGTAAGCGGAAAGTTATGTTGGTTAAAAATATTAAATTTTCAAAAGTCAGTGTAAATGGAGACTTGAATATCATAGTAAAAAAGGGTACTAAATTTGGGGTAGTCTATCAAGGTGAGAAAAAAGATCAGCCGACTGTTAAAATTAAGGATGACCTTCTTTCAATTGATGAACACAAACCACATGGGGTGAATATTACTATTTCAAATTCCACTAATGAACAAGTAATTATAACTGTTCCCACAGATAGCAATCTTCAAGAATTCAGTGGGGATATTGGCTTTGGTAATTTCAAAGCAGAGAATATGAAAATCAAACGAATGAATTTGAGCAGTGGGGATGGGGATATAGCGTTGGCGGAAAATCAGATTGATTATTTAAAAATCAATAATCAAGATGGAGATATTGGCATCATTAATCACAATAAAATAAAGCAAGGATTTATCATAATGGAAGATGGTGATCTGATGCTTAAGGATAGTCAGTTAAACAAAACGACGATTATAAATGCAAATGGTGATATTGATGTAAATGACATCATTGTAAATGACGTAAATTTTAAACTTCAAGAAGGTGATTTCACTGCAAATAACTTGAAAGTTTTACATAAGTTGAATGTAACAAATAGTGATGGAGATAATGAAGTTAAGTTGAAGAAAAATACGGATATTTTGATAGGGATGCATAATGAAGACGGGGACAATACTTATTTAGGAAAAAATGTTGGTTCTGACTATAATACTCAAGGGAAAACGAGCAATCACATTATTTTAAATAATAATTCTGGAGATAACGAAATCAAATAGGGGGATGGATTGAAATGAAAAATAAGCAACTAGTTAAATCAAATGATCATATTTTTTTAGGAGTTTTAGGAGGAATTGCCGAATATTTTAATTGGGACAAAGCAATTACACGAATTATTGGTGCAATTCTAATAATATTTCCAGGACAATTTTTCTTTGGCATAATCACCTACTTTGTTGCTGCAGCAGTTATGCCCGATAAAAATGACAGGGATGCTGATAATGATATTATTGAAGGTGAATTTAGAGACAAAAAAAGTAAATAAATGGATGTCAGGCTAAAAAAATTTTAATGCAACTCGCTTTCACTTACAAATATCTGTATCATTGACTATATTTTACAATTTTGTTACAAATTTAAGACAATTTTACAAGTTCTTTAAGAAATCTTATATGAAAAGGTCTTGTAACAACTGCCAAGAGATGTAATGATTGTATATGTACAATTTATGACTATTTGATGATTAAAAATTGAAAATAATATGAATTGTAATTATAAAGAAGTGTGACATTATTTCAATTTTTGGGGGTGGCAAAAATTTTGAAGTTACTTAAAAGTCGGTTTTTAAAGAATGAAGTCACTCTATTCGTTTTAAAAACAATTTTTTATGCTGCAATTATGATGGGGTTAATATACCTCTTTAGTTATAGTGGCATAAATGGACCACACTTTATTTACAATGAGTTTTAAAAGAGGGAGATGTATTTTGCAGTGGACATTATTCAACAGATTGATAAGTGGGCGGAAATGACTCCAGATCGAGTTGTTTATGATTATTTGGGAGATACCAAGACATATAAAGAATTAAAAGAATATTCTGATAAGATTGCACAATATCTTGTTGGATTGAATTTACAAAAAAAGGCACCAATTTTAGTTTATGGCGGTCAAACATTTGAGATGATTGCAACATTTTTGGCAATTGTTAAAGCAGGACACTCATATATACCAGTAGATAGCGAATCACCTAAAGAAAGAATTATGCAAATTATGGAAATTTCTCAGCCGGTTGCCTGTATTGCGATTGAAAGTTTTCCACTTGTTTTAAAAGAGGATGTGCCTTTAATTAGCAAGCAGATGCTTGAAGGAATTTTGGAAAGTGAACCGAGCGTATTTGATGTAAAACAGTATCAAATAAAAGGAGATGATGTTTTTTATATCATTTTCACATCAGGGACGACAGGTATGCCAAAAGGTGTTCAAATAAGTGTTAATAATTTACAAAGCTTTTTAAGCTGGATGAAATCAGATTTTGGGATTGTTGCAGGAAAAACATTCTTAGCACAAGCCGCATACTCATTTGACTTATCAGTTATGTCAATATATCCAGCACTAACTCAAGGTGGTAGATTAGCTGCATTACCTAAGAAGGTCACTGATAATTTTAAAGAATTGTTTGAATGCTTACCACGAATGGAATTGAATATTTGGGTTTCAACACCTTCATTTATGGATATTTGTTTGCTTGATAAGAACTTCAATGAAGAGGAATATCCTGAATTAACACACTTTTTATTCTGTGGTGAAGAATTGACTAAAAAAACAGCTCAACAATTACATGAACGGTTTAGTAAGGCAAGTATTTATAATACTTATGGGCCAACAGAAGCGACGGTTGCAGTAAGTCAAGTAGAAGTCAATGAAACAATTTTGAAAAATTATTCTCGTCTACCAATCGGACTAGCAAAAGAAGATACAGAATTAATAGTAGTTGATGAAAATTTGGATGTTTTGCCAAATAACAATGCTGGAGAGTTATTGATTATTGGGCCAAGTGTTTCAAAGGGCTACTTAAATAACCCTGAAAAAACTGCAAATGCATTTGTGAAGTTTCAAGGAAAATTTGCATATAGGACTGGAGATTTAGCTGAAATTAATGATGAAGGACAATTACTTTATCATGGACGAGTTGATTTCCAAGTTAAATTGCATGGCTTTAGAATTGAATTAGAAGAGGTCGATCATCACTTGGGACAAGTTTCATTAATTAAGCAAGCCACTTGTGCTCCCAAGTATGATGTAAATCACAAAGTTTCACAGATTGTAGCTTACGTTGTTGCTAAGGAAAACGATTATCCATCTGATTTTTCATTAACAAAAGCAATCAAAGAGGAATTGACAACTTTGATGATGCCTTATATGATTCCGCAAAAATTCGTTTATGTGGATTCCTTACCTCTAACCAATAATGGTAAAGTTGACCGTAAGAAAATTTTGCACGAGGTTAATTGCTAATGATTAACATGCAACCTTATCAGAACCCAACGTATTTTTTGTTTATTACACTAGCATTAATACCAATTATTATTGCAAATTTATATGAGAAAAAATTACATTGGTATCAATCAATTAGTACTGTAGCTTTTTTACTATTATCATTTGGTGGAATAAAGTGGCATCAAGGAATTGCGTTAATTATATATGTTGTCTTGGAAGTTATTCTCATAAAAATTTATTATGAATATCGAAAACGTGCGAATGTTTCATGGATATTTTATATAGCAGTGATAGTTGCAATTATTCCGTTGGTAATAGTTAAAATAACACCAGCAGTATATGGCGGGAAGGCCTCAATAATTGGCTTTTTGGGAATTAGCTACATTACGTTTAAAATAGTAGGAATGATTATGGAAATTCGTGATGGAGCGATTAAAGAATTTAAACTGCGACAAACAGTCGAATTTCTACTATTCTTTCCAACAATATCTTCAGGTCCTATTGATCGTTATCGTAGATTTCTAGGTGATTATGACAAAAAATTGCCACAAAAGAAGTATTTGGATATGCTTGAAAAAGGAGTTTGGTATATCTTTCTAGGGTTTGTTTATAAATTCTTTATCGCATATTTCTTTGGTACGATATTATTGCCACAAGTTGGTCAAAATGCATTGGCACATGGAGGCATTTCATGGTGGCTAGTTGCTTATATGTATGTTTATTCAATGGATTTATTTTTTGACTTTGCAGGATATAGCTTATTTGCAGTAGGAACTAGTTATATTATGGGAATTGCAACACCAATGAACTTTAATAAACCATTTAGTGCACCTAATATCAAGGAATTTTGGAACAGATGGCATATGACGCTTTCTTTTTGGTTCAGGGACTATATTTATATGCGTCTTGTGTTTTTCATCATGAAGAAAAAACTTATTAAGAGTAAGATTACAATTGCAAATTTAGGGTATCTGACACTTTTCCTCATCATGGGATTTTGGCATGGTGTAACGTGGTATTACATTGTTTATGGGTTATTCCATGCATGTGCAATTATTATTTGTGATATGTGGTTACGATTTAAGAAGAAACATCGTGATCAGATCCCAAGTAATCGTTTTACTAAAATGTTTGCAGTTTTTTTGACCTTCAATATTGTTTGCTTTAGCTTTTTGATTTTTTCTGGGTTTTTAAACACAATGTTAGTACATCATATAATGAAATAAAGGAGTCTTTATAATGAAAGAACAAATTATTGAAATTTTACAAGATTTAACTGGTAGTGAAGAGGTAGCTAAGAATCTTGATGTTAACCTGTTTGATACGGGATTATTAGACTCGATGGCAACCGTTCAACTTTTATTAGAATTGCAATCTCAGTGTAACATTGATGTACCAGTTTCGGAATTTGAACGTAGTGAATGGGAAACTCCTAATAAGATAATTGCGAAAGTTGAATCTTTACAGGCATGAGCGTAAAAAAAAGATTATTTTTAATCTTTGGACCAATTGTTTGTGCTGCTTTGATTATTATCGGGTTCTTGTTTTCCCCATTCAGGCCAGATAAAATCTCCCAAAGCATAATCCAAAAAGCGGCATTGTCGCAATCAGCGCAAGTATTTAAAGGAATGGCGGTAAAAAAAGCAGCATTTAAGGAAAATTACGTGCCGTTCTTTGGTTCATCTGAACTTTCTAGAATTGATGCATTACATCCTTCTGTTCTAGCACAAAAATATCATCGCAGTTATCGTCCGTTTCTTTTGGGAACGGCTGGTACGCAATCAATTACTCAATTTTGGCAAATGCAAGGATTCGGGAATGAATTAAATCACAAAAAGGCGGTCTTTATTATATCTCCGCAGTGGTTTGTTAAAGGTGGGATTGATCCTGCGGCCTTCAATTATTTTTATCCACGTCCGGAAATTGTAAACTGGTTGTTGAAAGCAAAATCTACTGAAGAGGATCGATTTGCTGCTGAAAGATTATTGGCACTAAATCCCAAGGATTCGACTGATGTGATTGATGATAGTGTTTTAAGAATTGCGGCAGGGCAACATTTGACGAGCTTTCAGAAGATATATTTACATCTGGTGAAAAATGAACTTGATCGTGAAGATCAGCTCTTTTCGACAATTTCATTGAACAATCGAGAGAATCTAATTAAACAAAGAGAAAAGGAATTACCAAAAAAATATGATATAGTTAAATTGGATCGAGTTGGTTTTCAGTTAGGTGAAGCCAATACAACAAATAACCGGTTTGGAATTGATAATCATTTTTGGGACCATAAGATCAAACCAGTTTATAAGAGATTGGCACAAGAGCAAAAGCACTTTAGTTATATTAAATCAGTAGAATATTCTGATTTTCAACTTGTTTTAAATGAATTTGCTAAACATCATACGAATGTCTTGTTTATTATTCCACCAATTAATCAAAAATGGGCAAATTATACTGGATTGTCAATGGCAATGATTCAGAAATTTGATAAAAAAATTACTTACCAGCTTAATTCACAAGGATTTACGCATATTGCCAATTTGACAAATGAGGGGACTCAGCCTTACTTTATGCAAGATACGATACATCTTGGATGGAGAGGATGGTTGGCAGTCGATCAATATGTAAATCCTTTCTTAACAAAGAAACAAAGTAATCCGCATTATAAAATAAATAATTATTTTTATACGAAAAAATGGCAAAATATGTCATATTAATTTAGTCACGATGTGGAGTTTATTCAGGTAGTACACATATTTATATGTGATATGAAAATTATAGAAAAAGATCAGGTCAAAAATTATTTTGATCTGATCCTTTTTTGTAAAAAATTTTGTTAAGTTTAATTATTGAATAAAATGTAATGGTTCTTTTTCGGGAATAAGTGCCACATCAATAGGGTCAGAAATATCAATTTGGACAAGTAATATGACCTCACCTTTTTTTTGCTTGATTTCTTTTACGATACATTCGGATACAAAGCCACTTTGTAATTGAATTGTCTCTGCCAGAAAACCAGCTTCTAATAAAAAATCAGGATTGTCAATTGTTGTTGCGCGCAATTGAACTATTGGTCCATTTAATTCGAAAAATTGTTGTTTTTCGTTACTCTTAGTTCGCTTAAGGTCTCCCCATCCGGTTTCTGAAAAAAAAATAGGTAAGTCTTCATCTTTCGCGAGAAAAATTTCACGAGCAAGACGTTTTCCGGCCCAATATAATATATTATGATTATCTCCAATCAACTCAGGAATTAGAATATCACGCATAATTTCATACCCTAAAGTATTTACCAATTCCTTTTTTTGTGACAATTCTAGATATTTATTTGCGTCCATGATGATTCTCCTTTGATTCAATCTACTATTAATTATACATTGAATTAGTAGAAAAATGCGGAACTAATTTAAATTTAAATAATAACAAAGCTTTTGCTACAAAGTGATTTTATTTGTATAATTAGTTTATTGAAATTATGAATAATGGTGGGGAATCATGAAGAAAATATTGATTGCAACAAAAAATGAGGGAAAAGCACGTGAATTTAGAGCTTTTTTTGAGCCGAGAGACTTTAAAGTGGTGACGTTAAGTGAATTGGATGATATTCCGGAAATAATTGAGAGTGGAAAGACCTTTACTGAAAATGCGTTAATTAAAGCACAATCGTTAACTAATGCCCTACAAGCAACTGTAGTGGCAGATGATTCTGGCTTGATGGTGGATGCTCTTTTAGGAGAACCTGGGATATATTCAGCCAGATATGCAGGTGATCATGACGATGAAAAGAACAATGAGAAATTATTGCAGAAGTTGCTAACAGTTCCAAATGGAAAAAGGACGGCAACTTTTCATACGTCGCTAGTTGTTACGCGAGTAGATAAAGCTCCACTTATTGTAGAAGGTGAAGTTAGCGGAGAAATATTAAGAAAGTTACGCGGAAGAGATGGCTTTGGATATGATCCACTATTTTATTTGCCAAATTTAGGGAAGACTTTTGCAGAATTAACACCAGATGAAAAAAATGAAATCAGCCATCGTGGGCAAGCAATAAAGAAACTAGATGAAAAATTTGATGATTGGTGGATTGATGAATAATGAGTACGAAAATGTTAGTTGTGAGTGATAGTCATGGGGAACGTGAAATTTTGGCAGACCTTTTGGCAAAATATGCGAACAAAGTCGATGTATTATTTCATTGCGGTGATTCAGAACTAGAACCTGATGATGAACTTTTTAAAATTTTTCATGTAGTAAAAGGAAATTGTGATTTTGATTCTAGATTTTTAGAAAAGGAAGTTGTAAAGCTAGCAGGAGAAACAATTTTAGTGACACATGGACATCTATACGGTGTTTCAAGCGGGTTGAATTCAATTGGCTTGTTAGCAAAAGAGAATAATGCAGATTTTGCCTTTTTTGGACACACCCATCAGTTGGGAGCGGAAATGATTAATGGATGTCTATTTTTGAACCCAGGAAGCATAGGTTTCCCAAGAGGAAAATATAGTTACATTGGTGGAACCTATGCGATTATTGAAGCGGATGAAAAAAATATTAAAGTACAATTCTATAATCGTGATTTTGAGCCGATTCCTAGTTTGCAAGTTGATTACCAAAGAAGTTAAACTCATACAATGAATGTTCAATTACGAGAACTATATGTTCGATTACTAAGATGGAGCGTAACCACGGTTTTACTGATGATATCTCGGAAAGCTCTAGATAGTCAGTTAGTTGATATAGTAATAATTTTATGTGTCGGTTACTGTCTTATTCTTTTTGTATGCTGCTGCTATCTTCAATTTTTCTCAAAAAAATAGTATTGACTTATTTTGAAATGAATGTATAATAATAAGAGTATTTTGCCCGTTGGTCAAATTGGTTAAGACGTCGCCCTCTCAAGGCGGAGTTACGGGTTCGATCCCCGTACGGGTGATATGTTGTGGCAAAGTACATGTCCATCAGATTAGAAGATGGGCTATTATTTTTGTCAAGAACATCTTTCATACATATATTGACAATTAAATACATAAGTATTAGTATTTGATAGTTGGTTTTTAGTTATTGGGCATTCGCCAAATTGGTAAGGCAGCGGACTCTGAATCCGCAATGTACAGGTTCGAGCCCTGTATGCCCAATTATAGGTTAGTAAATGGTGGTAAATCTTCGTAAAACGTTGATTTACCACCATTTTTATTTTTTATGTTCGTAACGTTTCGTATGTTTTTACATCTTTATGTTGCATGGAATTGTCTCCAAGACGCCTTTATAGTAGTGACACTAGAGACTCATGCAACAAATCTAGGTTGCATAGAATCAAAATTAACAAAAGCAGTGAATTTTTCAGGTGTATTTTCTCGTTGCTGATCAGTTACAGAAGTATAAATATCTAGTGTAGTTTTAATATCACTGTGGCCAAGTTGTGCTTGTAACTCTTTAGGTGGCAGCAACCTTGAATAACTAGCGTTGCATAGGTATGTCTAAATCCGTGTACGGGGATGCGTTTTAAGTCATAGCTTTGTGTCACCCTGACTGCCCAAACACGAGGTTTATTAGGATTATGCATTGTGTTATTCTTTGAGGAGAAAACAAGCCGTTTTTTATTCAAAGAGTTAAATCCATACTGTAACAACTCTTTGCGCTGTAACCTTTGCCAATTCTTTAAAATATCAAGTGATTTTGAATCAATGAAAATAGTTCTATCACTAGCTGATGTTTTAGTTGATTGAATTACTAAATGATTATTGTAACCATTGGACTGTGTTTTATTGATTCTTATCTGTCCCGTTCTAAAATCGACGTCGGACCAAGTTAAGGCGAGAGCTCCCCCCCTTACGCATACCAGTAAATGCAAGTAGCCTAAAGAAGGTATATCCTTGATAATTATCTGAATCATACAAACACTCTAAAAATCTCTTTAATTCTTCACGAGTGTAGTACATGTCTTTGTCATTTCTTGTTTTTACCTTTTGATGTCTGGCACTAGGTTTTATAACCGCTTTAGTGGGGTCATCAGTAAGCAGCTTTAAACGCACAGCATATTCAAAAATATTTTTGATATTGTTGAAGAACCGTTTGTAGTTCTTTAAAGGCTTGTTGAACCAATTATTAACGATTTACTGGCGACAAGTGATTTATTTTAGAGAGAACTTGCTGTTAGACATCAACTCCCTTCTAAGTACAAATAAAGGGTGTAGTTGCCCTGTATAAACAGTGAGACATATCTTTTACTTTGGCGAGTGGGGGATGTTTTTTTGAAAAAAAGAATTGAAGCAATTGATTATAAATGATTGACTATAAATATTGGAATGCGTTAGAATATACACAAGATAACTTGAGAAGGAATAACACTGGGTCCCATAATGGGGTAGGTACTATTACAGATAGTATTGAGCAATCCTATGTGCCTGGGGTTATCTTTTTTTGTTGCTCCGTAAACTCTCAACAAACTTTGATGGATTTTGTTTTATTTCAGAAACAATGAAGTCTATGAATTGTTGGGAGTATGTATAGATTTGTTGATTGCCAATGACATGTTCATAGGCATACAGTTCATTTTTCTTAATACTATAAAAATCAATAACTAGTTTTAAAATATACTGATTAAAACCTTTTGAATAATCAAGTTTAATATTTTTATTATTTAAACGAATATTTACTGCAGTTATTACGCTGTTGTATGAGTATTTATGTGTATTTGATGGGTCTTTTAATTCTTTAACTAAGGATACTTGATTATCAGATGCCATATCTACCTTTACTGTAAAATCAGCATCACTTTTCTTCTTGGTTATATATAGATTCTGTTTTATATTAATTGAAAATTTATCAGAGTCAAACTCATGGCTGAGAACATCAATCTCATTAGCTTGTTTAATAAATTTTTCGGCAATTTCAGGACTATATTTTAATTTGATTTCTTCATTAGAAAGAGGCGCATAGTTAGCTGAAACAGTTAAAAAATTTTGTGGGATATATTTAGTAATGTCCACTTTATGGAACTTATTAATCTCACTAATAAAATTTAATACACAGGCTTGAAAAAGAGGTGCATACTTCACTTCATAATCTTCTGTAATATAATGAGTACTTATATTTCTAAGATCAATAATTTTTTCAAGATTCAAGCGTATACGGGTATTTTTATCTGTATATATTTTGTTAACTACACCAGAAGCACTTAATGTACGGCTAGGATCATTTTTAAAATAAATACTCTCATTACGATTAAGTAGTTCAGCCTTCAGCATTAATTCCCATGCATTAATTACGAAAAAAGAAAATCCTTCGATACGGTAATGAATGGTTGGTTTATTATAAATTTCGATGCCCATTATAAATGCTTCGATGCTCTTGTCAATAAGCCGCTTTGATAAGTTCTCCATAATATAATTATCTCCAGTAATTTTTTCAGCTTTTAAGGTCATCAGTTTTGGACGTAGTAATTAAAACAACAACATTATTAGTATTATTATGATGATTGGAATAGTACAACCCAAAATCATAGAATTACCAAAACTTTGCACCGAGTCTCCAGCTATAGAAATTTTATTGCTAGTCTCAATTATTTTTTCCGAAGTAGTCTTAGGGTGTTTTTCTCCAGGATAGAAGATTTCAAGACCACAGGTTAAGCAGTTTCTTTTTCCTGAAAGCTTTTCTTTACAATTTGGGCAGAAATAGTCAATATGTTTCTCATTAATGTCTTCATATCCGATTTGAGAATATCCTGTTGGAATAGCGGGACGTTCATAAATTGATAGGCTAAATAAAATTGGCTCTCTGAAACTTTTGACGACTTCAGAGCCATCATCATTTACAATAACTTTTTTGTATTTTCCGCCCATCATTACAATCTCACATTTAATGTCAGAACCTTCTAATAAGTTATCAATTTTCAATGTAAGTGATTGCGGAACTGATCCAATTGTAAAAAAATTTTCTATACCTTCAATTGAAATGACGATGCTATAATGGTCATCTTGTTTGGATAATTTTATATCAGATATCGTGTTAATTTGATATTTGTCTAACTGATATATTTTTTCATCATAGTATTCTTCTTTTATTTCAGAATTGCTCAAGCCATCAAATAGAAAATCTTTACCGTTGTATTCAACCACTTCTTTTATAAGTTTATTTGTATCAATTTTATGTTTTTCGGTATCTTTAATATTGAATTGCAACAACTTTTTCATAAAACCCCCCCAAATTAAGTAAATAATACCATGGAAAATAAATTTTGAAATATAATATATGTAAAAAATAAAAAATTTGAAAATAAGGTTGGATGAAAAAAAGCCCTAATCTTGACTTCGCATTGATTCAAGAAATTAAGGCCTGTTTATGTCTCTATACTTTTGTTGAAGATTGAATTACAAAAGTTGTAATTTAAATATACGATTGGTAAAGTTTTTTTATGTAAGTATTTAATCAGAACTGATTTGTTATAGTTGTTGTTAATCTTAAACTAGAAATTAAGATAATTGAATAAAGTAATTATCAATTAAAATTTTGAGCAAACATAATCATGTATTATGATATGAAACTCTATAAGTTTGTTGTACTCATCAGTAACAGGTGAATATTCAAAATAACTTCCGATGCTGCCAAGAAAATTCAAAATACTTGTAAGTTTTGAAAATTCGCTCTCTACAATATAAACATCAGTAGAGTCATTGTCCTTTAAAATATGTAATTGTTCCAATGTAGTTAATTGAAACAGCAATTTTGCTCTTTTTTCGTTAGTCAAGTTGTACTCTCCCTTACAAATAAAATAACACTAACATTTGTTGTACTGCATTATTATACTGCTAAACAAGCCGAAGATAGTAATAGATAAATTTAAACAGCAATTATGTTCTAATTGCACAAAAAAGAGTAGTATTAAGAAATAGGATTCTAAAAGTCAAATACTTTTTGAGAAAAGAAAACCTCTTAAATAATAGCTCGAAAATATAGATTGCGTTTTTAAAGTAAATGTTAGAGAAGCAGGAATTTGTTAAGAGGTCAATTATTGGAATTATTTCTGCTACCGCAGTGGTATTGCTTATGGTAATGAGTTAAGTAACGGTATAAAGAAAAATTTTTAAAGGATTAACTTATTTTAAAATCAGCTCAGTAATATTGAAAGGAGCTATAAAATGGATTTCAAAATATTAAATGAACAAAATAGCGAACCTTTACAGCTAAAAAATGAACCATTTAAGATATTTGGAGAGCTTATTGTCAGCAGAGATTTGAATGGATGGAATTACGAAGTTAAAGAATATGAGTTACAAAATATTTTTGAGCAAACTTTTCCTGATGAAAATTATGAACTAAGCAAGATTAATAAGAAGGGATTTGCGATTGGTGTATTTGAAGAAAATGTAATTGTTGGGTTAGCAATTTTTGAATACAACTGGAATAAAATGCTATATTTGCTAGATTTAAAAGTTTGTAAAAAATATCGTAGAAAAAATGTTGCACGACAATTATTAAAAAAAGTGGAAACTATTGCTAAGAAAAAGGGTTATCACGGATTATGGACGATTGGTCAAAATAATAATTTAGGTGCCTGCTTGTTTTATCTGAATTATGGATTTGAAATCGGTGGACTTAACACGATGGTCTATGAGCAAACCTCCCAAAAAGGAAAGCAGGATATTTATTTCTATTATAATTTTAAAAAGGAGAATATATAAACACAATGGTTAATTTAAAATCAGCACGTGAAATCGAAGGAATGGCCAAGTCAGGTGCAATTCTTGCTGATACACATAAAAAATTAAAAGAAAAGTTGCACGTGGGGATGGACTGTTGGGAAATTGAAGAATTTGTTGATCAATATATTCAGTCCCAAGATGCGACTGCTTCAGAAAAAGGTGTAGATGGCTACAAATATGCAACTTGCATTAGTATAAATGATGAAGTCGCCCACGCAATTCCACGTAAAGGACTTAAGCTACAAAATAGCGATGTAGTGACCGTAGATTTTTGCGTAAATTGGCATGGCTATCAAAGTGATTCTGCTTGGACTTATGTAATTGGAGAGAGTACTCCGAAAATTAATAAATTATTGCATGTTGCAAAGAAAAGTTTGTATCTAGGAATTGAGCAAGCACAAGTTGGTAACAGAGTGGGTGATATTGGACACGCAATCCAAGAGTACGTAGAAGTACAAAATCATATGGGGGATGTTAAAGATTTAATTGGACATGGCATAGGGCCTTCAGTTCATGAAGATGGACCAGATATATTGCATTATGGTCGCCCACATAAGGGAACACGATTACGTGAGGGAATGGTGATTACAATTGAGCCAATGGTTAATGCAGGTGGTGATTGGAGAATTGCTGATCGCTATGATGTCAAAGATGATTGGATATCTTTTGTAACAGCTGATCATAGCTTGTCAGCCCAATTTGAACACACAGTGGCAATTACTAAGGATGGGCCAAAGATATTAACTTCGCAAGATCCTACAGGTGATAGTAAATATTTGTTGTAGACAAGTTTAGCTCATAAGAAAAATAAAAAAAGCACCTATGAAAAAGTTAGAAACAATGTCATTTTAGGGTGCTTAAAATATAGTTTTATTACCAGCTTGCTTTTTTTATACCCGGTATTTGGCCATTATGTGCAAGGGTTCTAAAGTTAATTCTGGAAACTCCAAATTTACGCATATATGCATGTGGGCGGCCATCAAGTCTATCACGATTATGCAATCGTGTAGGTGATGCATTTCTTGGAAGTTGACTTAGTCCTTCATAATCATGGTTAGCAAGCAGTGTAGCTCGTTGTTTTGCATAATGCATAACAGTTTTTTGAAGTTTTAATTCTTTTTGAATTTTTGATTTTTTTGCCATAGTGTAGCTTCCTTTCGTATAAATAGTAATTAATACTATTTAATTAAGTATAAGGATTTTTTTTGTTTTGTAAAGTTTTGATTTTTATTATTATTAATAACAAGTATAAAAGCACATTAAAAAGGAGACATAACTTGTGGCTAATTATATTCAAATGATTAGAAATTTTGTTGGACATACACCAATTATCTTAAATGCGGCCGGTGGTGTTATTTTAAATGAGAGAAAAGAAGTTTTATTAAATCTTCGGGTAGATTCTAATGATTGGAGTTTACCGGGGGGATATTTGGAATTTGGAGAAACTTTTGCGCAGGCCTGTGTACGCGAAGTTAAAGAAGATAGCGGGTTAGATGTTTCAATTATTTCTCTTTTAGGAACATTTGATAATGATTTAACGGAATACCCTAATGGAGATGTAGCACAGGTTATTTCACAGTTATTTTTGGTTAAACAAATTGGTGGAAAGTTATTAGAAGAAAGAAGTGAAGAAACACTTGATTTGAAATACTTTGCTTTGGATAAATTACCACCCTTGTTCAATCAGCAAAATAAAGAAATGCTACTTGTATGTTAAGCAGCAAATTGCTGCGGGCAAAATTTTAGTTTAATTAGAATACGTTATCGGTTAGAAAAAGTTAAGCTAAAGGGGTTGACTTTAGTGTAAAATAAAAAGCTCTAGCATTAATTGATTGTTGTCAATTAGTACTGGGGCTAATAAGTTTTTGAATCTGTATAGAATGTGGATATATCTATATTTTTTAGAAATTAATATGATCCGTTCGTTATAGTCGAATAGATAAGTACGAGAGTGCCAATATATAAGGCAAATACGACGATTGCTATAATAAATTGGACGAGACCAGCAAGGTTCCAAGTTTTTTGCACAGCTTTAAAAGTTGCAATATCTTCGTAATTGCCTTTTTGCCATGCCCATTCATTTCCTTTGAAACCACAAACAAAAATCCAAATAATATTAAAAATTGGAATCAGACATAAAAGTGGTAAGTAGGTTTTATTCCCAATTCCCCAAAAAATATTATACATAAATGCTCCCCAGTTCCAACCCTTGATTTCAGGTGGTACAGTATTTTCGTATTCTTGCATAAAAATTATCCCCCTAGTAAAGTATGTTCTAGCTTTTAGTGTCTTCAATTAATTGGACATAAGTTTAGTTGTAAAATAAAGAAATCATTATAGTTCCCAGGGCTTTTTTATAAAAGCTAAGAGCAAGGTGATTATATTAATTATCCAATTAATTACTTTCAAGATGATTTTTATAATTTGCTTCATTAAAACTATTCCCCTTTTATTAAAATATTACAATAGTTTTATGAAGATGTATACCTTAATAAAAAAGTATCAAATTTTTACAGTGAAACATAAAAGCATTAAATTTTTTTAGAGGAAAAGAAGAGGTTTTTGTTATCAATTTTTTTCGAAGAAGTTAATTATAAAAAAAACCAAATCAAAAAAATAATTTGATTCAGTCTTTATTATCGAATTTTGCTATTTTAAAATTGCTAAAAGTGAATTAGTGAAGTGATTATATGATAGTGTGGTTTCAAGTCACGGTTATTTGATATTGAATTTTATGATTCTTTCCAATTGCTAGTTTGCTTTTACAGTAGAGTCTTTTTGACCGAAGTACCAAAGATAAATACCATATAATGAATTTATTAACATGATAATTTGAAGAACAAACATTGAACTAGATGCAGGACTAACAATTTTTAATTGGTTAAACCAAATGATTACATTTACTATATCTAAAGTAATCCAAGCAATCCATTGAGAACGATAGCCATAAGTCATTAAGACTTGACCGACAATACCAAGAGGTAAAAGGGTAGCATCAAGATAAATCTGGGTGCCATTTAATCTTTTACTAAAAAATAGTACGATAAAATAAATGATGAAGGTCACGATTAACCAGAATAGGCCACTCAACCATGTAAAACTGCGAGAAGTTAATTCATTTTTTGTCGATTGTTTGTTGATTTGATTGTGCCAAACATAAAGCCCAACAAATTGCATCACTAGGTAAAATGATTGTGATGCAATGTCGCCAATTAGGCGATTATTGATGGCAATTATCAACCAAACAACACATCCTAGAACACCCCAACTATAATTCGTTAATCTGCCTTGATCAACAAGAATCAAGTTCAACACGACAGCAATTCCAGTTATGAGACCAATCCAGCCAGAAAAAGTGAAATCATTACCAAAAATAAAAGAAGCAACTGTTGCAACTAGCATGATGGACATCATAACTTTAGTTGTTTTACGTAATGTTTTAAGCTCCAAGACGTTTCTTTGTAAATTAAAAACTTGAAAGAGTGCTTCGCTAAAGTTGTGGGAAAAACTTTCGTGTGATGAAGATGGCTGATTATTAGGTTCCTTATAAAAATTTGAAACATTTTTCATAATTAAAAATCTCCTTAGTTGTTTTTAGACAGCCGTGTTCGGACGCAACGCTGTTTAATCATACAATCACTGTAAGAGATTTTACCCCTGTCTTGACACATAGTCAAATTTTTAATTAACTGTTTGAGTTTTGTCGTTGGTTAACTGTAACTAAATATTTTTTTTGTGAATTTTTTCATTTTGTACAACTTTATTTATTTCTAAAATATTATAAAATGAGTATATAAAATGAATTGGCAGTCATTAATACAAATTAATTTTTTCACAACCAATTTGTTTTTATAGTAGACCTATAACATTCCCTATAGGTCTATTTTTTTGAATTTAATTCAAATATAAAAAAGTTCAAGCCTTAACTGATGAAAATCAGTTAAGACTTGAACTAATATTACATAAATACAATTTGCTTTATTCGTTAATCATTTCGAATTCTTCAATTGGTATGTGATAATATTAAAATCATTTTTAATTTGAGTTGATTTACTATTATTAAGCTTTTTTTGTTTTTGATAAAAACTCAGGGGTGACAATGAATTGAAATTACTTACACTGCCACGCATGTAGGGTGTATTAACTTGTCTTGTTTTGCTGGGTTTCATTTTCGTCGTAAGATTAACAGTTTGCAAAGTCCCTAATTGCCGAACTTCTTTTTTACTATATGTAATTTGGGTAGTCGTGTTCGAACGACAAACTAAAGAGAGACTGAACAATAAAAAGGTAAGCGAAATTATACAAATCACCAATGGTCCCCATGAAGTCTTTTTTAGGTAAGCAGTAATAAAAAAAATAATTAGACAGAAAAAGATAGTAATTACAAGTGTGAACAATAATAAAGCTAACATTCTAGCCTCCTATAGCAATAATTCTTAATAGATTCATCTGATTAAACTATAACATTTTTAACACAAATATTCAATTTTAGGTCGCATAGCTACGTTAAAAAACTACGAAAAGAAAGGAGGAATGCTTGTAACAAAATTAGTTAAGTTCTGTTTGATTAGTGAATTAGGACTTGATCCAGGTAATCCATTTGGAATTGGCAAATTTAAGTTTTTGTAATAGTTATGCCATTCGGGTAAAATTGTGTTTTTTGATCCAAAAGTCATAGGCGTTTGTATGAAAATATCAGAAAAGAGTGCACAAATAAATTCGGAACAATAATAGCCAGGCTGTTCCGCAATAAAACTATCGTTGTATGGATTACCTAATAATTTTTTTGCATGTCGTATTACGTTTTTAAAGTCAATTTTTTCTTTTTTTAAACGATAAACATCAACATTGTCATTTTCTTTTAAGAATTCAATTAATGGCTGTCTAATGCATCCTTTTTTTGGAACGGCATGAAGCACAAATAATTCTGATAATTTCTTTTCCAATATTGCGACATGCGTATAGTTTCTAGTTAAGTTTTCTTTAGTTGAAAATTCAGCTGTACTTTGGGCGATTACTTGTGAGAATTGCTCATCATTACAATGTACAAATAACAAATCGCCGTTTTTCAATATTGAAGTAAAATGATTATTCATCTTAAAGAGGATACCCCCTCCACAGTAGTTTAATTAGTCAAATTCCTGGTTTACCATTGGTTTAATATCAGAAAGCAATACATCATTGTACTTAAACCAAGCAAATCCATTTCTATCTTTTCCACTTTCGTTTTCTGGTAACTTATGATAATAATCATAACAGCAAATTGCAGCACGTGAAAGGGAGTGCTTTTTGCCACACCGGCATAAAACATGATTTTTTTCGTCTAGAACGGTGACAACTAATTTTGGACTCTCTTTGAAAACGAGTCTGGCTCCAGCAGGAATACTTAGATATTTAAATGTCCGATTAGGCCTAGTTCCAATTTTGCGTGTGACAACTTTGTATTTTTTTCCAGTTATTTTAGAATTATAGATTTCGGGTCTAATCATCTCTGCAGTAGGGTCATTAAATGTTAAAAGCGAAAAGGCACTTTTAACTTGATTATATGTTGCTTTGAAATATTCTTTTGAAGAGCTTTCCCTTTTATCAGAAAGCGTCTTATGTAAAATACGTTCTGCTTTTTTGTAATTTTTGATGTACACTGCAAAAAGGAGAAGTGTCGGTTTACCATCTGGAATACCAGTGCTATTGAATTGAAAAAGTCGGTGTTCAAGATTTTTTGTTTGTCCGATTTTTATATATCCGGAAAATGATTTATTTTCTAGTGCATATATGTAGCCCCGTTCATTGTCAGTTTCATTCATTTTTTTCACAATCCTTTGTGTTTGAAATCAAATGGATACTAACCACCCAAAAATGTTGGTTAGAATTGTATGTATGTGTTTTCTTTTTTCAACTTTAAATTAATTATAACATGATAAATATGAAAAACAGATTAGACTGTTAGCAAAGATTTTGTTAAGATACTAATATAATTTTTAATTTTGAAAGGTCAAACATAAATGGTTAGTTACGATAAATTCAAAAGTCTTACGGATAAACAAAAAGAAGAAATAAAATGTCTAGTTGATGAAGTACACAAGTTTGATAATACAAAAAAAGATCCATATCTTAGTAATCAGTTCAACTATTACCCTGACATGCCAGCATTTATAGTTGCTAGAGAAAATGAAAAGATGATTGGCTTTTTGATGCTCTATGCAGATGGAGAACCAAATGAATCAGTCGATGTTTTCTTAATAGTTTCACCGAAGATGCGGAAACAAGGAATTGGAACAAAATTGTGGCAAATTGGAAGAGCTATTTTACGTGAATATGGATATAAGCAATGGGAGTTTATTTCTGAGGGTGGATTTTTAGATGCTAATCCACTTTTTTTAAATAAACTCTGTTTGTTAGCGGATCCTGAACCTGAATATCAAATGAGGTTGAGTCAAAAAAGTCAGAGACTTGAAAAAATACAAAAAGACTTGAAAATTAGGTCACTTGAAAAAAGTGATATCTTAGCGATTGTTCCGATTTATATTGAAGCATTTCCGGATTCGTCAGCAAAAGAAGCACAGACGTATTTAACAATGGGATTAGCAGATAAAAATAATAGGAATTTTGTATTGCTTTTTAAAGATTCAGCTGTTGGTTGTTGCTCAATTGATATAAGTTCGAAAGAAGAATATTATTTATACGGGCTTTTTATTGCGAAAAATTTTCGTAACAAAGGATTTGCGAGGACTTTTATTACAGCAATTGTTGAATATTTTGAAGAAAGCAAGGAAAGTCAAAAGACTTTTGTTTTAGCTGTGGATGGATCAAATACAGCAGCGTTTCATTTGTATAAAAAATTAGGCTTCGAGATAGAATCAAAAGTTTATTATTTGTCTGAAGTAAATTAATCATAATAGGCGAGAAAGAGTTTTTGCTTTTTTTAGAATTTGGTTCTACCTTATAATTGTACTAAATAAAACTGTGTATAAATTTTAGGGGAGGTTCTTCAAATGGTGAATGTTACAATTTTTGGTAAGGGAAACATGGGTAAAGCAATCGGCGATAATTTCGTTAAAGCAGACAATAAGGTTAGTTATATTGGATCAACTGATACGGTCGGTGACATTGGTGATATTGTTGTTCTTGCTGTACCTTATACGGCAGCATTAGAAATTGTTACAAAACAAGCAGATAAATTAGCAGACAAAATTGTGATTGATATTACTAATCCGCTAAACTTTGAGACATGGGATGAACTTGTTGTACCAATTGGTAGTTCAGCAGCAGAACAATTAGCAGATAAAGTACCTGGTATTCAAATTGTTAAGGGATTTAATACGAACTTTGCTGGGACATTGTTATCTAAAGAAGTGGGTGAATCAAAGATAACGACGACTGTATTATTGGCATCAGATTTTGATAATGCAAAATCGGCAATTGTTGCAGCATTGGATGGAAGTGGGCTCAAAGTTATTGATGCTGGGGGACTTAAACGTGCACATGAATTAGAAGCTGTCGGATTTTTACAAATGACACTTGCAGCTAATGAAAATATTAGTTGGACAGGTGGCTTTGGGATAATAGAGTAATTAAAGAAGAAAGTTTTGAAATAAGACAATAATTTGCGTTAATGAGTGCCAAATAAATTATTCAAAAAATAAAGGGGCTGAATCAAAAAATATTTTTCTGATTCAACCTCTTTTGTTTGCAAATAAAAATTGGATGGTTAAAAGATTCGGTGAATTTTTAGTTAATTAGTAATCAACTTAGATTTTAGCGTGCTCCAATGCTTGCTCTAAATCTGCAATTAAGTCAACTGCATCCTCGATTCCAATCGCTAAGCGAACAAGATTAGGTGAGATGCCACATTTTAATTGTTCAGTAGAAGAAAGTTCAGCATGGGACATTTTTGAAGGTAATTCAACAAGACTTTCAACTGCACCAAGGCTCACAGCTAGTTGAAAGAGATTCATGTTGTTTACAAAATTAATAACATCAATATTTTGGACCTCAAAAGACAAAACAGCTCCAAATCCGGAACATTCAGAGGAAGCAATTTTGTAGCCTGGAGTTCCTTTAATCCCAGGGTAATTTATTTTCTTTATTTCATTTCTTTTTTCAAGAAAATTAACAATTTTTTGCGTATTTAATAATTGCCGATCTAAGCGGACACTGAGAGTTTGTATTCCTCTACGAATTAGATTCGAATCACTGGGAGAAAGTACACTGCCAATAGCATTTTGCGAAAAATATATTCTCTCCGATAACTCTTTATTTTTGGTAACCACGATTCCTGCAATCACATCTGAATGCCCACCAAGATATTTTGTAGCAGAATGAATAACAATGTCTGCCCCAAGAGTTAGTGGCTGCTGTAAATAAGGTGTTAGGAAAGTGTTATCAACAATTACTAATAAGTTGTTTTTATGTGCAATCTCTGCGATATCCCGGACACTTGTGACTTGAAGAAGGGGATTAGTAAATGGCTCAAAATAGATTCCTTTGGTATTGGGCTTAATTGCGGCTGCTACTGCACTGATGTTTCTTGTATCAACAGTTGTAAATTCAAGGTGCCAGCGTTTAAAGAATTGATTGAATAATCTGAAGGTACCACCATATATTTGATCACCGATTATCAGATGATCGCCCGGCGAAAAAATTGAAAGAGCTGCATGAATTGCTGCCATACCAGAAGAAAAAGCAAATCCTCTGTCGCCATTTTCAAGATTTGCAATTTGATTTTCTAAGAACTCACGAGTCGGATTTCCTGAGCGAGCATAGTCCCAACGCACCTTAGAGTTTACACTTGGATAGACATAAGTTGTTGAATTATAGATAGGTGGGTTTACTGATCCGGTTTTATTTTCATTACATGATTTCCCATGCACTAGTTGTGTATTGAAATTACTCATTATTAAGAAGACTCCTTTATTCCAATGCTTTTTTTAATTCTGTGATTAAATCCTTGCTGTTTTCTAAACCTACTGAAAGACGTAATAAATTATCAGTAATTCCTAAATGCTCTCTTTGTTCAATAGGCATATCATGATGGGTCTGTTTTGCGGGTAAGGTAACTAGTGATTCCACACCA
Source organism: Liquorilactobacillus cacaonum DSM 21116 (assembly GCF_001436735.1). Lineage (GTDB taxonomy): Bacteria > Bacillota > Bacilli > Lactobacillales > Lactobacillaceae > Liquorilactobacillus > Liquorilactobacillus cacaonum. The sequence continues at coordinate 18,811 of NZ_AYZE01000015.1, read as the reverse complement.
CCGAGGCTTTCAGCAAATGAAATTATTTTTAAATTGTCAAAGAAGGTAGCTAATTTAGATGAATCTTTCAAATAAAAACTAATCATACCGCCAACTCCAGGGTACAACACTTTAGAAACTGCAGGAGAGGTTGACAAGAACTTGAAAATAGCTTGTGCATTTTCAGTATGTTGTCGCATTCTTAATGGGAGTGTTTTAAGACTTCGTAATAGGAGCCACGAATCAAAGGGATCAAGAACTGCTCCTGTTGTGTTGAAGTTAAAAATCAGTTTTTCAGTAAGTTCTGTTCCTTTACAAACAACTGCTCCACCTAGAAGGTCATTGTGGCCAGAAAGATATTTTGTTGCACTATGAACCACAATGTCAGCCCCTAAGGTGAGTGGCTTTTGATAAATTGGGGTATAAAAAGTATTATCCACGATGATTTTGATATTAGAATTTATGTTATGGATAAAAGTTGCAATTGCTACGAGATCAACTTCTTTCATAGTTGGATTTGAAGGAGTTTCAATCCAAATTGCGACAGTTTTAGCAGTAATTAGCTTTTTAAGATCAGCAATGTCTTTACCATTCCATTGAGAAAAGTTAAGGCCAAAATGGTCATTTAGGTGATCAAAGTAGCGAAATGTGCCACCATACAAATCATCTGTGGAGATGATTTCATCGCCACTTTTAAAAAGTGAAAAGACTAATTGAATTGCTGCCATTCCTGAACTAAGTGCAAATGCTCGTGTACCTTCTTCTAGCAAAGCAAGTGTTTGTTCTAAAACCTTTCTTGTTGGATTTGCCATTCTTGAATATGCATATTGTTTTTCATAATCAAAGTGATCTACATCGGATAACTTGCCATGTCGAAAGTTAGATGAGAGATAAATGGGGGTAGAGACAGTTCCATATGGGTCTTCTTGGCTATGATTTCCAGCTTGAGCTAAAAGTGTTTCGATTTCATATTTTTCCAAAATTTTTATTCCTTTCCTGATACAGATGAGGTTTGTAAGATGGTGACATTATTAATCCACTGTTGATACAAAGTGATTGCTGTTTTTTTCCAAGTATTGATAGGTTGATTTTGTGTATTAAAATAATTTTTTGGTTTTGGGGGGTTAAGTTTAGCAGCAACATCACGCTGATATTCTTGAGCGAGAGTTTCTGTTTGGTATTCTAAGTGTCCAGTTAAATAAGTAGAATTTAATTCTTTGTTTATTATCAAAGCAGCTCCAATCTCATCGTTACCAGCAATAACATCTCCATCAATTGAATTACTCATTGGAATGATAAAATAACGAGAATGTGGAATAGTTAAGTTATTAGTGGTGAACACCCCTGAAATTTTTTGGATAAGTTGCTTTCCTTCGAAAATACCATCAATTTTTCCCGCGGCATAAGCTCCCCAACAAACAAAAAGGCTTTGGCTCACATGGGTTTTACGCCAAGTTAAAATTTCAGTAAATTCATTCCAAAAATCAACAGCTGAAAAATCTAAACGGTCTAATGGTGCACCTGTAACAATTAACGCATCATAATAATTTTCATGTATTTCATTAAACATTGAATATTTTTCAAGAGATTCTGCGGCATTATTTTTCAAGTTATGTGTATTTGGTAAACAAAAGGTAAGTGCAATATCTCTTTGCGATTGTTTCAATAATGAGATAAATTGGAGTTCTGTTTCTGCACGATTTGGCATTAAATTGAGTAATAATACTTGCAGTGCCTCGGGGTGGGAGACATTTGTATTTTTAGAATATCCGTTATAAATAAAAATTTTACTCATGTTTGACAATCTCCTTATCGATTATAATTTTATAAAAAAAGTCCCGCAGCCTAAAAAATAGACTGCGGGACGATAGTTATCGTGGTACCACCCGGATTTAGCTAAGAAGCTCTCAACCGTACAAAATGAATTCTATACGTGAACACTATAACGGGTGTACCCGTGCAAGATTTACAACTCAAAATGCTCATCTTACCTTAACTCCAAGACCATATTCGTATCCGCATGATAACCGAATCTCAACATAATCGGCTTTTCTGTATATCACTTGAAATATTACTTATCTTTTCAACGTCATTTATTAGTATCTAGATTAAAACTAAATTAAAAAAAGGTCAAGTGATTTTTTGAGAAAAAGTTCAAAATAAATATTTTTTGCGATTGAAGGTTAAATTTTGAGGAGTTAATTGTATTTTGATAACAGTTATACTAATTGTTTGATAACATAAGAAAGCGAAAAAAGAAAAACTAAACTAGATAGCAATTTTTGAGTAAACACCTGTTTAAGGTTTCGTTTAAATGCTGTATAATAAATGCTTAGGATTATATATACTGTTTCTGCAAATGTCAGAAGCATAGCGAAAGCGAGGATACATGTAATGGCGCTTTATATCTTTTTGATTTTTGCAGTTGTTTTATTAGATCAATTGGTAAAATTATTGGTGGTCAATAGTATACCGCTAGACCATAGCGTTCAGTTTATTCCATCAATTTTATCAATTGCTCATATTAGAAATTATGGGGCTGCTTGGAATATCTTTACTGGTCAAAAATGGTTTTTATTTTTGATTACTCTTGTAGCTTTGGGTATTTTAGGATATCTTTTTTTAAAATTAAGGAAAAATTGGATTTATGCACTTGGAATTAGTTTAATGATAGGTGGGACACTCGGCAATTTTGTTGACAGAATTAGAATAGGCTACGTTGTTGATATGTTACAACTTGATTTTATTAATTTTCCAATTTTTAATGTAGCAGACTCAGCTCTTTCAGTTGGGGTTGTTATTATTATCATTGGAATGTTGCGGGATGAAAAGAATGACTAAGAAAATTATTAATGACGAAAATGGTAGGTTGGATAAGGTGTTAACTCTGCTTTTTCCTGAATATTCCAGATCGCAATTAAAACAGTGGTTGCTTAATGGTGCGATTTTAATTAATGAAAATATAGAAAAGCCTAACTACAAAGTAAAGAAAAATGATCAAATTGAATTAATTATTCCACCAGTCAAAGAAATAAGTGTTCAAGCAGAAGATATTTTGTTGGACATTGTTTATGAAGATGATGATGTTTTGGTAGTTAATAAGCCACAAGGCATGGTAGTACATCCATCACCTGGTCACCCCAATAAGACACTAGTCAATGCACTTTTAGCGCATAGCCCACTCTCTACAATTAATGGTGAATTTCGACCAGGTATCGTTCACCGAATCGATAAGGATACCTCTGGGTTATTGATGGTTGCAAAAAATGACAAGGCACACCATAGTTTGGCTGCACAACTAAAAGCAAAGTCAAATATTAGGGAATATACAGCTTTAGTTCATGGGGTTATTAAAGAAGATAGCGGTAAAATTGATGCCCCACTGGGTCGTTCACCAAAGGATCGGAAAAAACAAGCAGTTGTGGCTGGCGGACGAAATGCAGTGACACGTTTTACTGTCCTTAAACGATATCAAAATTATACATTGATTAAGTGCATTCTTGAAACAGGGAGAACCCACCAAATTAGGGTACACTTAAAGTATATTGGCCATCCGCTAGTAGGAGATCCATTGTATGGACCAGCAAAAACAATTAAGGGCAATGGGCAATTTTTACATGCAGCTAAACTGGGATTCAAGCACCCTAAAACAGGTAAAGAATTGGTTTTTGAAGTTCCACTACCAGAAATATTCAAAAAAACATTAGAACGTCTTGACAAACAAGATGGGCTCTAGTAGATTAATATAAAGAAAGGTCCTTTAAACATAGTCCCGTGAGGCTAAGAAGGCAGTGTCTTGATTGAACTCGGAAAAAGACCAAAGTCTACCACTTAGCTTATGTAGCTAGGTGGTTTTTTATTGGACAAATAACAAAAAGGAGAAGATAAAATGGCTAAAGAAGTTGTTGATTCAATGGCAATGAAACGTGCACTGACTCGAATGACCTATGAGATTATTGAAAAAAACAAAGGTATCGAAGATTTAGTGATTATTGGAATTAAGACTCGAGGAATTTACCTTGCAAAAAGAATTGCACAACGTTTACAGCAACTTGAAGGTGCCACAGTTCCTGTTGGTGAACTTGATATTTCACTATACCGTGATGATCGCCATGATGCTGCTAATACGAATGAACCAATTGTTAATTCGGCTAAATTAGGTTTTGATATCACTGAAAAACAGGTTATCTTGATTGATGATGTTTTATTTACAGGACGAACAATTCGTGCAGCACTTGATGCATTGATGGATCAGGGACGCCCAAAGAAAATTAATTTAGCTGTTTTAGTTGATCGTGGACACCGTGAATTACCGATTCGTGCAGATTTTGTTGGTAAGAATATTCCAACTTCACTTGATGAACAGATTTCGGTTGAAGTTGAAGAAATTGATGAAAAAGACTCAATCAAAATCGAAAAAATTTAATAGCGACAACCATTTAATTGACTCCAGAGAGAGCAAAAAGGTTGAAGTGTCAAAGCCATAACAATTTTTATGGATTTGGCCTAACCTTATGCCGACCTGGATCAATCAAGATTCAGGTTTTTTTGTATAAAAGGGGAGAATAAAGATGGATTCAAATAAGCAAAAAGAGTTTAGAAATGATGAAGCATTACTAGATATAAAAGATCGGCCAGCATTTGGTCATTGGCTTGTTTTATCAATTCAACATCTATTTACGATGTTTGGAGCGACAGTTCTCGTACCACTTTTGGTTGGTATAAATCCAAGCATTGCACTATTTAGTTCAGGTGTTGGAACACTTATATATATATTATGTACTAAAGCAAAAATTCCAGCATACTTAGGCTCAAGTTTTGCATTTATTGGGACTATGCAAGTTTTAATGAAATCAGCTGGATACCCAGCAGTCGCTCAAGGTGCGATTTCAGCAGGATTAGTCTACTTAGTGGTGTCGTTAATTGTTAGCCGGTTTGGTAGCAAATGGGTAGACAGAGTTTTACCACCTGTTGTTGTTGGCCCCATTATTGTTGTGATTGGGCTCTCAATTGCAACAACTGCGGCAACCGATGCAATGATGAATGGGACTCATTATGATTTGAAATATTTTTTGGTAGCCATTTTCACACTATTAATTACGATTATCTTCAATATGTTTCTTAAAGGGTTTCCAAGTATGATACCCGTGTTGCTAGGAATTATTTGTGGCTATCTCATGGCACTTGTAGCTGGAATAGTCGATTTAACACCAGTTGCACAAGCAAAATGGTTCTCTTTACCAGCATTTGATGCAATGTTTATCAATTATAATTTTAAATGGTACCCAGCAGCAATTATTGGAATGGCACCAATCGCATTTGTTACGATGACTGAACATATGGGTCATGTGATGGTATTAAATAAATTAACGAAGCGCAACTTTTTTAAAGATCCAGGATTACATCGAACATTATTCGGGGATGGACTTTCATCTATTATCGCAGGTTTTTTTGGGGGTCCGCCAACAACTTCTTATGGTGAAAATATTGGCGTACTTGCAATGACAAGGGTTCACAGTGTCTGGGTGTTGGGTGGTGCTGCTATTTTTGCAGTATTGTTTAGTTTTGTAGGCAAAATAAGTGCTTTGATTCACTCTATCCCTAGCCCTGTAATTGGCGGAATCAGCTTTTTGCTATTTGGAATGATTGCTTCAAACGGTTTGCGAATTTTGGTAGATAACAAAGTAAACTATGAGCTAAAAAGAAATTTAATTATTACTTCAGTAATCTTGGTAATCGGCATTGGTGGTACTTATTTACAATTAGGTACATTCCAATTAACAAGTATCGCATTAGCAACAGTTTTTGGAATTGTTTTGAATTTGGTTCTTCCTGATAAAGCATTGAGTGAAAGGTAGGAGATAAGAATGTTAGAGGTCGGGAGTCATGTTAAGTTACAGCACTTTGTGACAGTCAAAGATCTACAAAATGATCAAGTTAAAACATTGATTGAACGTGCAATTTATTTTAAAAATGGTGGGCAGATACCACATTTTACGCAACCAATTTATGCAGTCAATATGTTTTTTGAAAATAGTACAAGAACACATTGTAGCTTTGAAATGGCTGAAAGGAAGCTTGGATTACGAACAATTCCATTTGATCCAGCAACAAGTTCAGTAAAAAAAGGCGAGACTCTCTATGACACTTTACTTTCTTTAGATGCTATTGGAGTTAATTTAGCAGTGATACGTCACCAAAAAAATGAATATTATCAAGAACTAATCAAACTCAATTCAACACAAAAGCTGGATATGGGAATTGTGAATGCAGGAGATGGTAGTGGGCAACATCCATCGCAATCATTACTTGATATGATGACGATTTATGAGCAATTTGGAACTTTTGAAGGGCTAAAAGTTGCAATTATTGGCGACTTAGTTAATTCCCGAGTTGCACGTAGCAATATGCAATTATTAAAAAAGCTTGGTGCACAGATTTTCTTTGCAGGTCCTGATTATTGGTACACCAATGAATTTGAAAAATATGGGCAACACTTGGCAATTGATGATCTTATAAATGAAATGGATGTTGTGATGTTATTGCGCGTTCAACATGAACGCCATGAACATGAAACGGAAAGTAATTTTAGTACAGTTAAATACCATGAACAGTACGGATTAACAATTGATCGTTATCAACGAATGAAAGAAGATGCAATTATTATGCACCCAGGTCCAATTAATCGGGATGTTGAATTGGCATCTGAGTTGGTTGAAGCACCAAAGTCAAGATTTTTTAAACAAATGCAAAATGGCGTCTATATGCGAATGGCAATGCTAGAAACAGTAATCTTAGGTAGACATTTAGGAGGGTTCTAGAATGGATTTATTACTTGAGAATGGGCTTGTATATCAAGCGGGTCAGCTCCAAAAAATGGATTTGCTTATCAAAGATGGGAAGATTGCAGCTTTTGGCCATGAATTAGGGATGTTCCTTAGCGATATTAAAAAGTTTGATCTTACTGGAAAACTCGTTTCACCTGGATTAGTGGATGTTCATGTTCATTATAGAGAACCTGGATTCACGTATAAAGAAACAATTAAAACTGGAAGCCAGGCGGCTGCTCATGGTGGCTTTACAACAGTTTGTGCAATGGCAAATCTTGACCCGGTTCCCGACACACCAGATAAGTTAGCCAAAGTAATTGAAAAAAATAAAAAAGATGGAGTAGTAAACATTAAGCAATATGCAGCAATTACGGAAGGCTTGAAAAGTGAGAAAATCAATGATTTACTTGCTTTGAAAGCTGCAGGTGCATTTGCATTTAGTAACGATGGAAGTGGTGTTCAAACGGCAGGTACAATGTATCAGGCAATGAAACTAGCTGCAAGCCTTGATATGCCTTTGGTTGAACATATTGAAGATAATTCCTTACTTTATGGAGGAGTTATGAATGAAGGCGAACGTGCACACGAACTGAAACTACCTGGAATGCTTGGTTTGAGTGAATCATCACAATTAGCAAGAGATTTAATTCTTGCACAAAAAACAGGGGTTCACTATCATGCTTGTCATTTATCAACTAAAGAAAGTGTTGAACTGATGCGTCTTGCTAAGTCAAAAGGAATTAACGTAACTTGTGAAGTTGCTCCACACCATTTATTGTTAAGCGACGAAGATATTCCAAAAGATGATGCGTACTTCAAGATGAATCCACCACTACGAGATAAAGAAGATAAAAAAGCGTTACTAAAAGGTTTGCTAGATGGAACAATCGATATGATTGCGACTGATCATGCACCTCATAGCCATGATGAAAAGATTGGTGGAATGTGTCAAGCTTCATTTGGAATTACCGGTAGTGAGACTGCGTTTACATTGTTATACACGCATTTTGTAAAAACAGGGAAAATGTCACTAGAACAGTTATTGGATAAAATGAGTGTTGAGCCAGCCAAAGCTTTCAAAATAAGCGATGCTGGGCAATTATTAATTGGCAAGCCAGCAGATATTGTAGTTTTTGATCTAAATCAGGAATATGAACTAAAGGAAGAAGATTATCTTTCGAAGGGTACCAATACGCCGTTTACAGGCGAAAAAGTATATGGGAAAACAATCATGACATTTGTTAATGGTAAATGTGTTTATCAAAGGGAGGACTGAACTTGAAACGTTATTTGATTTTAGAAGATGGTAGTATCTTCAAAGGAGAAGGATTTGGTGCAAATGTTATCACTACAGGTGAGGTCGTCTTCACAACAGGGATGACAGGCTATCAAGAAGCTGTTACAGATCAATCATTTGCAAATCAGATATTGGTTTTTACAAACCCATTGATTGGTAACTATGGAGTGAATCTGGATGATTATGAATCAATCGAACCAGGATGTAAGGGCGTTATTTGTCATCAATTAGCACGGACATCAAGTAATTGGAGACAACAAAGTAGTTTTGCAGATTTTTTAACACAGATGAATATTCCAGGTATTACTGGAATTGATACTAGAGCACTTACCAAGAAATTACGTAATGCTGGCACAATGAAGGGACGAATAATTGATTCTGTGGAAGATATTGAACATTCTTTCTCACAGTTAAATGCAACAGTTGTCAATGAAAATCTGGTTGCACAGGTTTCAACGAGCAAACCTTATCCTAATCCCGGAAGTAAAAGAAATGTGGTTGTGATTGACTTTGGCTTGAAACATAGTATTTTACGTGAGCTTGCAAAGCGTGATTGTAATACAATTGTATTGCCATATAATGCTACTGCTACAGATATTTTCAGGTTAAATCCAGATGGAGTGTTGCTATCGAATGGACCTGGAGATCCAAAGTCACTTCCTGCTGCAATTGAGATGATTAAAGAAGTTGAACAAAGATTGCCATTGTTTGGAATCTGTTTAGGACATCAATTGTTTGCACTCGCAAACGGTGCTGATACTTTCAAAATGAAGTTTGGACATCGTGGATTCAATCACCCTGTTAGAGAAATCGCAAGTGGTAGAATTTCATTTACCTCACAAAATCACGGTTATGCAGTTGATCCTAAATCAGTTGATAATGATGTAATGAACATCACTTACCGCGAGATTAATGATGAGACTGTTGAAGGTTTGCGTCATAAGAATTATCCTGCGTTTAGTGTTCAATTCCATCCAGATGCAGCACCTGGTCCACATGATGCAGTCGACATTTTTGATGATTTTATGCATATGATTGATACAAGAAAGGATGAACACAATGCCTAAGAGAACCGATATTCACAAAATCATGGTAATTGGCTCTGGCCCAATTATTATTGGTCAAGCAGCTGAGTTTGATTATTCCGGAACACAAGCATGTATGGCTCTGCGCGAAGAGGGTTACGAAGTGGTCTTAGTTAACTCCAATCCAGCAACAATTATGACCGATACAGAAATTGCTGATCGTGTATACATCGAACCGCTTACAACAGATTCAGTTTCACGAATCATTCGACAAGAATACCCAGATGCAATTTTGCCTACTCTTGGGGGACAGACGGGACTTAATATGGCAATGTCTCTTTCAGAAAATGGAATTTTGGATGAATTAGGAATCGAATTACTAGGAACAAAATTATCAGCTATCAATCAAGCAGAAGATCGTGAACTTTTTAAGAAATTAATGAATGATTTGAATGAACCAATTCCACCTTCAAAGACAGTTAATACAACGCAAGAAGCTTTGGAATTTGCTGAAAAAATTGGTTATCCTGTAATTGTTCGACCTGCATTTACAATGGGTGGAACAGGTGGAGGGCTTTGTGACAACAAAGAACAATTATCACAGATTGCAGCAAATGGATTAGATTTGTCACCAGTGACACAATGTTTGATTGAAAAAAGTATTATGGGATACAAAGAAGTTGAATTTGAGGTTATGCGAGACCATGCTGATAATACAATGGTCGTTTGCAGTATGGAAAACTTTGATCCTGTTGGAATTCATACTGGTGATTCAATTGTTTTTGCACCTACGCAGACATTAGCAGATCGTGAATATCAAATTTTACGTGATGTATCCTTGCGTTTAATCAGTGCTTTAAAAATCGAAGGTGGGTGTAATGTTCAATTAGCTTTAGATCCAAATAGTTTTAACTATAATGTAATTGAAGTTAATCCACGTGTGAGTCGTTCCTCAGCACTAGCATCAAAGGCGACTGGTTACCCAATAGCTAAGATGGCTGCCAAAATTGCGGTAGGATTAACACTTGATGAAATAAAAAATCCAGTAACTGGAACAACGTTTGCACAATTTGAACCTGCATTAGACTATGTTGTAGCAAAGATTCCACGCTGGCCATTTGATAAGTTTGCACGTGCAAATCGTAAATTAGGCACCCAGATGAAGGCAACCGGAGAAGTTATGGCAATTGGCCGGACTGCTGAAGAGGCATTACAAAAAGCTGTACGTTCACTTGAAATTGACGAAAAAGATTTATTCTCTGATGAGGCAAGAACTGCCAGTGATCAGAAACTTGAAGAAAAAATTATGCATGCTCAAGACGATCGCCTTTTTTATCTAACTGAAGCATTAAGACGAGGTTATTCGCTTGAAGAGTTACATGAACTAACTAAGATTAATATTTACTTTCTTGATTTGTTAAAACATATCACAGAACTTGAGGTTGAAATTTGCAAGAATCCTGAAAATATTGATGTCTTAGAAAGTGCAAAACGTTATGGGTTTAGCGATATGACAATTGCAAAATTGTGGAATTCAAACGAAGCAAAAGTTAGAGCTTTTCGTAAGGCTAGCAAATTAATACCAACGTATAAAATGGTAGATACATGTGCCGCAGAATTTGAATCACATACCCCATATTTTTATAGCAGCTATGATATGGAAAATGAGAGTATCCCATCCGATAAAAAATCAATTCTTGTAATTGGTTCGGGGCCAATTCGAATCGGACAAGGGGTAGAATTTGATTACGCGACAGTTCACAGTGTCAAAGCTATTCAAAAGCTTGGATATGAAGCTATTGTTATGAACAGCAATCCAGAAACGGTTTCTACAGACTTTTCTGTATCTGACAAATTGTACTTTGAACCACTCACCTTAGAAGATGTTTTGAATGTAATCGAATTAGAAAAACCATTAGGTGTGATTGTTCAATTTGGGGGACAAACAGCAATTAATTTGGCAGCAGGATTGGTTGAAAATGGTGTTAAAATTCTTGGAACAACTGTGGAAGATTTGGACAGGGCAGAAGATCGAGAATTATTTGATCAGGTTATTAATAACTTAGAACTTAAACAACCAGTTGGAAAAACTGCAACAACCCAAGAAGGTGTAGTGAAGACGGCGGCTGAAATCGGCTATCCAGTGCTGGTAAGACCTAGCTATGTTTTGGGTGGACGAGCAATGGAAATTGTTAATAATGAAGTTGAGCTTAGCAACTATCTTGAGCATAATGCTAAGGCAGAAATTGATCATCCTATTTTAGTTGATGCTTACCTTGAAGGACTTGAATGTGAAGTTGACGCAATCTGTGATGGAACAGATGTCTTATTGCCAGGTATTATGGAACATATTGAACATGCAGGTGTCCATTCAGGAGATTCTATGGCAGTGTATCCTCCACAATCATTCAGTGATGGCATTAAACAACAAATTGTTGCTGCAACAAAAAAATTAGCAGTTGCATTGAAGTGTGTTGGAATTATGAATATTCAATTTATTATTCATGATAATGAAGCATATGTTTTGGAAGTTAATCCAAGAGCTAGTCGAACAGTACCTTTTTTAAGCAAAATTACTGGGATTGAAATGGCACAGGTAGCCACAAAAGTAATTTTGGGCAAATCGCTTAAAGAACTTGGATTTGAATCTGGCCTGTATCCTGAAAGTAAAACAATACATGTGAAGGCTCCAGTATTCTCATTTAGTAAGCTTGAAGATGTTGACAGTTATCTAGGACCTGAAATGAAATCGACAGGAGAGGTAATGGGAAGTGACCATACTTTTGAAAAAGCACTATTGAAGGCTTTTGCGGGTGCAAAAATGGAATTGCCAATGAATGGTAACGTCTTATTAACAATTGATAGTAATGATAAAGAAATTGTATTGCCTGTGGCACAAAGATTTAGTCGTGTGGGTTATCGACTCTTCGCTACAAATGGAACGGCGGCATTCTTGAAAGAAAATGGACTACATGTAATGACTGTCAATAAGATAGGTCAAGAAGGAACTTCAAAATTAGATATTCTTGATATTATTAAAGCAGGGAAGATACAACTTGTGATTAATACAATGAGTCATGATCAAGAAGTTACTTCTGATGGATTTACAATTAGACAAACCGCGATTGAACATAATGTTCCATTACTAACTTCTTTAAATACGGCAGATGCTTTGGGACGGGCGATGGAAAACAGAACGTTTGCGACTGATGTAATTAGATAGAACAAGATTTATTTTAAAATTACAGAATTTAAAATAAAAAAAATAAATGAATGGGTGGTATTGCTATGGTGGATGCGCGATTGGCTGTTTCATTACCGGGATTGGAACTTAAAAATCCGGTGATGCCTGCAAGTGGTTGTTTTGGGTTTGGCGATAATAGTTTTGCGACAAAATATGATTTAAATCTACTAGGTGCTATTATTTTAAAATCTGCAACACTGGATGAACGAATTGGAAATCCAGCACCCATAATAAATGTTTTAGAAGATGGAGCGCTAAATTCGGTAGGATTAAAAAATCCAGGACTAAAGGTTATTCTGGATGAAAAAATTCCAACGTTACGTGCTAAAGTTCCAACATTACCGCTTATTGCAAGCATAGCGGGTTCAACTAAAGAAGAATATGTTACAGTTGCTAAGTCTCTAAGCGATTCAGGCTTAGTTAATGCACTAGAATTGAATATTTCTTGCCCTAATGTACATGAAGGTGGGATGCTGTTTGGAACTAATCCTAAAGTTGCAAGTGAACTAACAAGAGCAGTTAAGGCAGTTACAAATGTTCCGGTGTATGTAAAGCTAACTCCTAATGTCACAGATATTGTTGAGGTGGCTCAGGCTGTTGCAGCAGCTGGGGCCGACGGATTAAGTATGATTAATACAGTTCTTGGGATGAAAATTGATGTAAAAACTCGCCAACCGGTTTTGGGTAATGGAACTGGCGGTTTGTCCGGAAAAGCAATCAGAGCACTCGCTGTTAGAATGATTTATCAAGTTAGTCATGTTGTTGACTTGCCAATTATTGCTTCAGGTGGGATTACAACTCCTGAAGATGTTATTGAGATGTACTTAGCAGGTGCCCATTGTGTTTCAGTCGGGACAGCACATTTTAGTAACCCAACTGCTTGCCTTGATATTATTAATGAATTGCCTGCAAAGATGGACGAGCTAGGAATCAGTAGTCTTCAAGATTTGATAAAAGAAGTTAGGAGTGCTCATTAATGAAAATTAACCGACCAATTATTGCGTTGGATTTTCCAAACCGTATTGAAACAATGAAATTTTTAGCTGCATTTCCACAAGATGAACATTTATTTGTGAAAATCGGAATGGAGCTATATTATAGTGAAGGTGCGGATATGGTACGTGAGATCAAATCGTTAGGGCATGATGTATTCTTAGACTTAAAATGTCATGATATTCCACATACTGTTGAAAGTGCAATGCGTGTTTTGGGCAAAATTGGAGTAGATTTGACTACTCTTCATGCTAGTGGAGGAACTGAGATGATGTGCGCCGCGAAAAACGGACTATTAGATGGTAGTAGTGGAAAAGAAAGTGCCAAAATACTTGCAATTACTCAGCTTACATCGATAGATCAAAAGATGCTTAAAGATGAACAACTTGTGGATGTACCATTGAAAAAAAGTGTTTTGCATTATGCAAAAATAGCGAAAAAAGCTGAAATGGATGGTGTTGTTTGTTCAGCCTTTGAATCCAAAGAAATTTTTGCAGAAACAGGTAATGATTTTTTAAGAGTTACACCAGGAATAAGGCTAGCCGGTGGAGAAGTTGGGGATCAAAAACGTGTAATGACACCAGATGAAGCTGCTAGAAATCAAAGTAGTGCAATTGTTGTAGGCAGAACAATTACGCAAGCTAAAGATCGAGTTAGTGCATATCAAACGGTTAAGAAGTTATGGGAGGATGCAAAGTAATGAAACAAGTAGCAAAGGACTTACTAGAAATCAATGCTGTGACCTTATCACCTAATAAGCCATTTACGTGGGCGAGTGGTATTAAGAGCCCAATTTATTGTGATAATCGTCTAACAATTAGTTATCCAAAAATTCGAAAAGAAATTGCGCAGGGGATTGCTAATTTGATTCGAGATCTTTTCCCAGAAGCACAGGTAATTGCAGGAACTGCGACTGCAGGTATCCCCCATGCTGCATGGATTGCTGCTGAATTGAATCTACCAATGATTTATGTTCGGTCAAAGCCTAAAGACCATGGTCAAGGACGACAAATCGAAGGAGTTGTTGAAAAAGGTCAAAAAACGATTTTGATTGATGATCTAATATCAACGGGTGGCAGTGTGTTAAAGGCGGTTGAGGCTGCACAAAAAGAAGGTGCCGATGTAATCGGTGTTTGCGGAATTTTTAGTTATCAGTTAGAGGCCGCAAAAATAAATTTTGCTGCGGTTAATATTCCATTTGTAACATTGACTAATTATAGTGAATTGATTGAAGTTGCTGCACAAAACAACCAAATTACTGAGGAAGATCGTAACTTATTACATAAGTGGCGTGAAGATCCAAAAGATTGGTTGGATTAGAAAGTAATTTTTTTGAACTGTAACTGCCTCTAAATGACCAATTCATGTGAAAACACCTCTTTGAAAAATTTGGTATTATGGAAGATTAATTAACGCGTGGTAAAATAATTTATAGGTCATTTGGGGCTGTGCCATAAGTCCTTCAAAATAAAAGAGATTAGCGAAAATTGTTCTTTGATTTTCACTAATCTCTTCTTTTTGTTTATAAACCAGTTATAGTTGGTAACCTTCGCCACCAATTTTCTAATGTTCATTGCCATCAAGGCAATTCCAGCTTCTTTTTTTACCTTTTCAAGGCCTCTAACTGAAAATCTTTTGAAACCCAAACAAGCCTTCAATCCACCAAAAACTGATTCAACGTCTATTTTACGTCGTCCGTAAATTGAACCGGTTTGGTGATTTGAAAGCAATTTTCGTTCCTTAGCTTTGAAATATTCCCATGTGCCATTAATACTTATTTTACGAGGTTTTCCGCTTTTAGTGAATGCCCAGTTATCAACCTGAAAATCGTTA
Source organism: Liquorilactobacillus cacaonum DSM 21116 (assembly GCF_001436735.1). Classification (GTDB taxonomy): domain Bacteria; phylum Bacillota; class Bacilli; order Lactobacillales; family Lactobacillaceae; genus Liquorilactobacillus; species Liquorilactobacillus cacaonum. The sequence goes on along the minus strand of NZ_AYZE01000015.1, from coordinate 3,610 downwards.
TCGTATTTGTTTGCCTGATACTCTTTAAATTCACGTATAAACTCGTACTTGTCTTTGTGCTTATGGAAAGCATAAAAACTAAATCTAACTCCGTGTGGATCAATAAAATTGTTTTGTTTTAGATATTTGGTTAGTTTTAGAATACATGATTAATCAAGTTCTCAACTTCATCTGAAATTCTAAAACGACAAATTGTTTGGTAGGCTGGAACCTGTTCTTGTGTCAGCCAACGGGCTGCCAAATTCTCTTCTGCCAACGTATTAATACGGCGACTACTAAAGATACCTTTTGTGTACGCAAACAAAATTAATTTTAAAAGTACACGCAGATCATACTTACGCGGTCGTCCAAAGATGTAAGGATCATTAATTTTAAGGTCTTCAACTATTTGATTAA
>NZ_AYZE01000015.1:0-3204 GCF_001436735.1 Liquorilactobacillus cacaonum DSM 21116 | reverse complement strand
GATGATTTTCTTTTGGCTCCCAGTCAGTTTTAATACTAAGTACAGTCTGATTTATGGTATAATTATTGTACATTTTGATTATCCTTTCTATAGGGGATTGTTTTTAAAGGCACTGGCTGCAACCAGTGCTTTTTTATTTTTAATTATACCAAAAGAGCTTCACCAGAAAAATCATTACTTTCTCTGGTGAAGCTCTTTCACTTAGGGACTTATGGCACGGCCCCAAAATGATTTTTTTATTTCTAAATTAATTTTACAAACGATGTTAAAAAAAATCAAATTATCATTATAATTGATACTTTTTTTTAGTGTATTTTCCAAAGACTTAGCATTTTTCTTGATTTGACAATTAGGGATTTAAAATTATTTAATTTGGTAGCGTAATTCCACGAATTTTGAAGAAAGAGTCATATAGATTATTTGGCCAAGAATTTTCACCAAATTTTATATCTTCTAGTTGATAATTTACACTATATTTTGTTTGTGGATAGTATGAAAGAGGTGGAACCTGGATAATTTTCTTATCCTCATTAGCTTTTTTTGCGTTTCTTTCAATGTATGTGTATCTCATATTAATAGCTTTTGATGCTTTCAAGGAATCATAAAAACCATTTGGTAAAAGTACAAAACTGCTAATAAGGATACCAGTTATTGCTAACTGTTTAATATATGTTGTGCCCTTTCCTATAGTAAAATCATCGTCAGTTGGAGCCAAATTGAAAAGACCAATTAGTATGTAGATGATACCTCCAAAAAATGGCCTTCCACCGTCTTGCCCCATTGGAGAGAAAGAAAGTGCGTATATAATTGCGTAACCAGATAAAATCCATGTAATTCCATAAGCAAAAGATAATTTGGAATCCCTATGATTATAAGTCCATACCCCTAAAAGCACAGTCAGAAGTATCAAAGGAACATAAAAATGATTGATAGTAGAGTTGACTTGATAAAGCCCCCTAATGATTCTCATTATTAGAGGAGTGTCATAGTATTCTTTGCCCATCCCTGCTATCGTTCTTATCTTAGCCCCAGGTGCTAAGATAAGAACGATATAACCTATTACCAGAGAGGCCATTCCAATAATTTTGTAAATATTAATTTTTTTGTGTTTTTTGTAGTTATATACGGAATAAATTAATAAGAAAAGAATAGTACCACCCGATGTATTTTCACTACCTAATCCGGAAAGAAGTGCGAGTATAACAAAAATAAATACCTGTATACTTTTTGTTATTGGTTTACTAGTTTCCAAATAATTATCATTAGTATAAAGTGTGACAAATAATAAATTTATTGTAGTAACCCAAAGATAATTGCCGGCACCAGCTCTCCATAGAATAGTTTGCCCAAAAACTGGTATAGAAATCATTAAAGCAAGCAATACTGAAATATAGCCAAGGTTATTTATTGTTTTATGTTTTCTACCTACAGAGAGCATGTATACTAATACAGTAAGTAAAACAAACATAAAACCGTCTAGAATCGATACAATGATTTGATTTCCAGAAGCTAGAAATCTGAATAAAGTTTGACCGACTATTCTTCCATTCCAATTAAAATAGTCTACTTTTGTTTGTAATAACATCTGCCAGACATTTAAGTACCTGGCAGGTTCAAAGTCATCGTCCCAAAGGGGAGTTGAATAAATCCACAGTGACATAATAATACCTAATAAAATTTGTAAACCAAAGAATAAAAGCTTGTTTCTATTAATTTTTTTAAACATAATTTTTCCTTCCAAAAATATAAGAATATGGTATTTATAAAGTTAAAGATTAGTAATAATAACGCTAGTTAATGAGTAGAAGATATCATCCTTTTATTTTAATATGCAAGAATTGTTTGATCCATCTATTTATCAACCAATAAAGAGTGTAGAGATTTGCAGACATTCCACGAGTTGGAAACTTTTTAACAGTTGTATTAAGAGTCGCAGGTAAGTTATCACGATACTTGTGAATTAGTTGACGTAAATAGATATAGTAATGGTAGTCTTCAGATTTACCATCAGATGTATGCCAAATTCTAGCAGGAACCACATAATTTTTTTGGTTATTTAAATTTGCAACAATGCATTGTTCGACTGCATATAAATGCCAACCAGTTTGATTAGAAAATGGGTGTAATTCCCAGAATTTTTTTGTCATTATAAAAAAGCATTCATCCAGAGTTTGAACTTCTGTGGCATGAGAAAAATTAGAGTCACCAGCCTGTATCTTATCATTACCATGGATAATAGTAGATAAAAGAACACGGTTATTGTTTTTTAATTCACTCGGACTGCCAGCAATACCCATGACTCCAAATTCTTTCTGATCTTGAGCGAATTTGCAAATGTCAAAAAGAGAGTGCTCATCCAAGAACCTAATATCAGGATGACAAAAAATTAAAAATTCTCCTTTTGCTAGGTTTGCGGCATGATTATAAGCTGAGCGAGCAGAGGTGAATTCATTATTACAGTTATTAATTTTAATTAATTCGTAATCAACATCACGTTGCTGGGATAAACTAACACTAAACTCATCAAAAGTAGATTTATTATTAATTATAGTTATAATGGAATATTTTGGACTTTTCAATGTAACGCCTCTCATTTCTAGATGAATATAGACTTAACCCTCATAATTTTACTACAATTATCAATTTAAAGGAAGTTGAGGAAGCTTTGGAGATAAAGGGCCTTTCCTGAGATATGTAACTCAAAAATATGATGGAGAAATTATCATTATATTGATTTTGTAGAATTAAAGAAGAGATTAGTGAAAGCTAAGAACGGTTTTCACTAATCTCTTCTTTTAAACTGAAATGACTCAAAGTCTTATTTTTTTAGTAGCCGAATTTTTATTATTAAAGGATTTTTTTATCAGACCAATAATCGATTCTTGTACCTTCTCCAGTAGTAGCATCAGAAGAGTAGCGCATTACGATTTGAATTATATGGCCTTTTAGTTGTCTTAAAGTAGCTGAACTCAAAGGTATATCCTTAACAAATCCACTTTGGGCAGCATTATATACGTTAGCATATCCATTCTTAACAACATCTGTGCGACTAGTTGGAGTGTAGTTAACTCTGGTGATTTCCTTACCTGTAGTGCTATCAAAAATGATAAGATACGTGTATTTTAAAGCTGTTGATGCATCGGCAGCATGCCAGCCAGCAACATGCAGAGTATTATTGGCACCTAGCGAGAAACTATCAACATA
>NZ_AYZE01000004.1 GCF_001436735.1 Liquorilactobacillus cacaonum DSM 21116 | reverse complement strand
AACACCGCGTTTTAAAGAGTTTAAAACAAGAAGAATCTTGAACGCAAAACTCATAACCGCTTTACCGTAGGTAAAGATAGGTTAAGTTATTAAGGGCGCATGGTGGATGCCTTGGCACTAGGAGCCGATGAAGGACGGGACTAACTCCGATATGCTCCGGGGAGCTGTAAGTAAGCTATGATCCGGAGATTTCCGAATGGGGAAACCCAATAGTTTTAATCGACTATTACTGCTGGTTGAATACATAGACCAGTTAGAGGAAGACGCAGGGAACTGAAACATCTAAGTACCTGCAGGAAGAGAAAGAAAAATCGATTCCCTAAGTAGCGGCGAGCGAACGGGGAAGAGCCCAAACCAAAAAGCTTGCTTTTTGGGGTTGTAGGACTGAACATTTGAGTTACCAAAGAATATCATAATCGAATGATCTGGGAAGGTCAGCTAAAGAAGGTGAAAGCCCTGTAGATGAAATGATGTTCTCTCAGTTCAGGATCCTGAGTACGGCGGAACACGTGAAATTCCGTCGGAATCCGGGAGGACCATCTCCCAAGGCTAAATACTCCCTAGTGACCGATAGTGAACCAGTACCGTGAGGGAAAGGTGAAAAGCACCCCGGAAGGGGAGTGAAATAGTTCCTGAAACCATGTGCCTACAAGTAGTTAGAGCCCGTTAATGGGTGATAGCGTGCCTTTTGTAGAATGAACCGGCGAGTTACGTTTGCATGCAAGGTTAAGTCGGAAATGACGGAGCCGTAGCGAAAGCGAGTCTGAATAGGGCGAATGAGTATGTAGACGTAGACCCGAAACCAGGTGACCTACCCATGTCCAGGTTGAAGGTGCGGTAAAACGCACTGGAGGACCGAACTCATGTATGTTGAAAAATGCTGAGATGAGGTGTGGGTAGCGGAGAAATTCCAAACGAACTTGGAGATAGCTGGTTCTCTCCGAAATAGCTTTAGGGCTAGCCTCGGAATAAAAGGATCATGGAGGTAGAGCACTGTTTGGACTAGGGGCCCATCTAGGGTTACTGAATTCAGATAAACTCCGAATGCCATAGATCTATATCCGGGAGTCAGACTGCGAGTGATAAGATCCGTAGTCGAAAGGGAAACAGCCCAGACCACCAATTAAGGTCCCTAAATATATGTTAAGTGGAAAAGGATGTGGAGTTGCACAGACAACTAGGATGTTGGCTCAGAAGCAGCCACCATTTAAAGAGTGCGTAATAGCTCACTAGTCGAGTGACCCTGCGCCGAAAATGTACCGGGGCTAAACATATTACCGAAATTGTGGATGCAACCGTAAGGTTGCGTGGTAGGAGAGCGTTCTAAGGGCGAAGAAGCTAGACCGGAAGGACTGGTGGAGCGCTTAGAAGTGAGAATGCCGGTATGAGTAGCGAAAGACAGGTGAGAATCCTGTCCACCGAATGACTAAGGTTTCCTGGGGAAGGCTCGTCCTCCCAGGGTTAGTCGGGACCTAAGCTGAGGCCGAGAGGCGTAGGCGATGGATAACAGGTAGAGATTCCTGTACTAGTTATTGTTGTTTGAACGAAGGAGGGACGCAGGAGGCTAGGTATGCACACTGATGGAAATGTGTGTCCAAGTAATAAGTTTGTGAGTGAGTCAAATGCTTGCTTATAAGGACAAGTTACGATGGGGAGCGAAATAATAGTAGCGAAGATACTGATGTCACACTGCCGAGAAAAGCTTCTAGTTAGATAATAACTACCCGTACCGCAAACCGACACAGGTAGTCGAGGAGAGAATCCTAAGGTGAGCGAGAGAACTCTCGTTAAGGAACTCGGCAAAATGACCCCGTAACTTCGGGAGAAGGGGTGCTGAGCGCAAGCTCAGCCGCAGTGAATAGGCCCAGGCGACTGTTTATCAAAAACACAGGTTTCTGCAAAATCGTAAGATGACGTATAGGGGCTGACGCCTGCCCGGTGCTGGAAGGTTAAGAGGATGGGTTAGCTTCGGCGAAGCTCAGAATTGAAGCCCCAGTAAACGGCGGCCGTAACTATAACGGTCCTAAGGTAGCGAAATTCCTTGTCGGGTAAGTTCCGACCCGCACGAAAGGCGTAACGATCTGGGCACTGTCTCAACGAGAGACTCGGTGAAATTATATTACCCGTGAAGATGCGGGTTACCCGCGACAGGACGGAAAGACCCCATGGAGCTTTACTGTAGCTTGATATTGGGTGTTTGTACAGCTTGTACAGGATAGGTAGGAGCCATAGAAGTCGGGACGCTAGTCTCGACGGAGGCATTGGTGGGATACTACCCTCGTTGTATGAACACTCTAACCCTCACCAATAAACTTGGTGGGAGACAGTGTCAGGTGGGCAGTTTGACTGGGGCGGTCGCCTCCTAAAAGGTAACGGAGGCGCCCAAAGGTTCCCTCAGAATGGTTGGAAATCATTCGCAGAGTGTAAAGGCACAAGGGAGCTTGACTGCGAGACCTACAAGTCGAGCAGGGACGAAAGTCGGGCTTAGTGATCCGGTGGTTCCGCATGGAAGGGCCATCGCTCAACGGATAAAAGCTACCCTGGGGATAACAGGCTTATCTCCCCCAAGAGTCCACATCGACGGGGAGGTTTGGCACCTCGATGTCGGCTCATCGCATCCTGGGGCTGTAGTCGGTCCCAAGGGTTGGGCTGTTCGCCCATTAAAGCGGTACGCGAGCTGGGTTCAGAACGTCGTGAGACAGTTCGGTCCCTATCCGTCGCGGGCGTAGGAAATTTGAGAGGATCTGTCCTTAGTACGAGAGGACCGGGATGGACACACCGCTGGTGTACCAGTTGTTCCGCCAGGAGCATCGCTGGGTAGCTATGTGTGGATGAGATAAACGCTGAAAGCATCTAAGTGCGAAACTCACCTCGAGATAAGATTTCCCATTCCTTCGGGAAGTAAGACCCCTGAGAGAAGATCAGGTAGATAGGTTGGAAGTGGAAGTACAGTGATGTATGGAGCGGACCAAAACTAATCGGTCGAGGACTTAACCAAGAAGAGAAATGCGGACGGTAAGAAGGTTATGGTAGAAAGATATTAGCTAGTTTTGAGAGAACAAGGTTTTCTCAAGGAAAAAGTGCGGTGATGATGGCAAGAAGGATACACCTGTACCCATGTCGAACACAGAAGTTAAGCTTCTTAGCGCCGATAGTAGTTGGGGGATCGCCCCCTGCGAGGATAGGACGTTGCCGTGC
>NZ_AYZE01000014.1:562717-564275 GCF_001436735.1 Liquorilactobacillus cacaonum DSM 21116 | reverse complement strand
ACTGATGCAAATGCAACAAAAAGTGTAGCGTCATCAGCATCAACAAGTTCAACAACCGATACTACAGCTTCTTCATCAACAAAAGGAAACAATGAGATTCAAGTTTCTTATAAAACTTTACTCAATCAGTTAAATGAAAATGAGGTTTTAGAAGATGAAAATAAAGGATTTGTTAAAGTAACAAAAGATAATTTTTTAGATTATTTTGATCTTAATGGGTCAGCAACATATGATGCAACCACGGGAATTGTTACTTTGACTCCGGATGGCTATAATGAGGTAGGTAATTTTTCTTTAAAAAGTAAGATTGATATGAGTACGAGTTTTACACTTACCGGGAGCGTGAATCTAGGTTCTAATCCTAATGGAGCTGATGGGATTGGTTTTGCATTCCATAATGGAAATACTGATGATATCGGTAATTCTGGAGCTAATCTTGGAATAGGTGGTTTACAAAATGCAATCGGGTTTAAATTAGATACATGGAAAAATGGATATCAAACTCCAAATAAGGATGTTCCAGGGGCGCAAATTTCTACTCCTGATTCCAATGGTTTTGGTTGGAATGGTGACTCGAAAGGAACACCATATGGGACTTTTGTTACAACAAGTGATCAACAAATTAAGACAACAGATGGCACTGAAGTTCAAAGATGGTGGGCAGTTGATTCAGGAACTGCACAGTCTCTGAGTAAAGCTGATATTGATGGCAATTTTCATAACTTTGTTGTAAGTTATGATGGTTCAACGAGGACATTAACGATTAATTATACTGAAACAGATGGAACTATGTTAACTTGGTCTATGCAGGTCGATGATGCTTATACTGCAATGTCAATGATTGTTAGTGCCTCAACAGGTAGTGCAACAAACTTACAACAATTTAAGATAGATAGTTTTGATTTCCAGGAAGCTGCAACTGTAAATGTTAAGTATGTTGATGAGAATGGAAATTCGATTGCTGATGGAGAGGTAACTTACCCAGATGGCCCATATGTTAATGGAACATACACAACCGTACAAAAAGATATTCCAAATTACAAATTTATTGGTATGGGAGATAATGCTACTACTGGTGTAAGTATTGCTAAAGATGGAACAATGGCGGACGATGGAAACAACGGAACAGTTATTTATGTTTACGCTCCAGCATATAGTGCAACGTCGAAGACAATCAATGAGACAATAAACTATGTGGATCAAAATGGTAATAAGGTAGCTGATTCATATACTGCGACACCAATCACGGTAGTAACAGTAACAAATCCAGTAGATGGAAGTAAGACATATTACTATAAGAGTGGAACAGATGATACTCCAACGTTGGATAATAATGGAGTACCAGAAGGTGAAGGATGGACAAAAGCAGATAGTTCAGATTTTACAGCAGTGAAGAATCCAACGGTTGATGGTTACAAAGTAATTAGCAACGATGCACCAAATAGTGATTTGACACAAGTAGCAGATCAAACAATAACAGCAGATAGTTCAGACTTAAACTACACAGTGGTTTACGCTCCAGCATATAGTGCAACGTCGAAGACAATCAATGAGACAG
>NZ_AYZE01000014.1:535036-562707 GCF_001436735.1 Liquorilactobacillus cacaonum DSM 21116 | reverse complement strand
CAACACCAGCAACACCAGCAACACCAACACCAGCAACACCAACACCAACACCACAGACGCCAACGAATACGAACGGTTCAAATGTGGTAATACCAAAGGCAATGAATAATGTTGTTTCTAAGAAAACAGTGGTACCAGCAGCTGTAACACCAACTAAGGCAAGTTTGCCACAAACTGGTGACGAACAAAATACAAGAAATTCAATTATCGGAGCAATTCTTGTAGCTTTGGCAGCAGTAGGAACATTATTTGGAATTGATAAACGTAACAAAAAGCAATCAAAATAAGCTAGCATAACGAATTTAATGAAGAAAGCTAAAATTTAATTCATTACAATTGAGCTAGTACTGATACTTAGAAGAAGCCATACCAAAGCTAACTTTATGGGATGGCTTTTTCTATTTGTATCAAAAAATTAGCAATATGTTTTTTAAACTTGCTTTTTATTTCTATTAAAGAACTTTTAGTTTTGTGTACAATTGAAATTGCGATAGTATAATAATAGTAATATTAATTTAAAGGATGTTGCCCTAATGTATGAAATAACAAAAGATTGTCCAATCGGCGTATTTGATTCTGGTGTCGGTGGAATTAGTGTATTGCGTGATTTATACCGGCTTATGCCGCAAGAAGATTATCATTTTTTTGGTGACTCATATAATGCTCCGTATGGAATAAAAACAGTTGATGAAGTTAAGAATTTGAGCTTTAAAATTGTTGAACATTTTATTGAACAGCATGTTAAGGCAATTGTAGTTGCTTGTAATACTGCTACGAGTGCTGCAGTCACAGATATTCGTGCTACTTATCCGGAACTGACAATAATTGGATTGGAACCAGCTATTAAGCCAGCAGTTTTACGTAAGCCTAGCTCTCAAGTTGTGGTGATGGCGACCCCGTTGACGTTGCGTGAACAAAAATTTCAAGAGTTACTTGAACAATATGAGAAACTTGCTGATTTAGTCTTGGTACCGGCACCTGATTTAGTTGAATATATTGAAAAAGGTGAGTTGGATACACCGGATGTTATTGCATATTTAGAAGAATTATTATTGCCTTACAAAAAAACAGCAGACTCAATTGTGTTAGGATGTACTCACTTTCCTTTTGTTAAATCAGCAATTCAAAAGGTAATGGGAGCAGACAAGTTCATTATTGATGGTGGACCTGGTGCAGCAAGAGAATTACAGCGTATATTGCGTGACAAGGAATTATTACAGACCTTGACGCATGAGGGCCAAGTTGTTTTCGCTAATAGTGAGGTCGGGACAGGGAAAATTGCGTTGAGTGAAAAGTTGTTTGAATCGTGAGTTAAAAGTCACTTTGTCAGATTATGATGATAGACTATCTGTAATTTAATCTATCAATAAAAAAGTATAAAACCGATAAATCTAGGCGTAGAGCTAAATCAAAAGTTAATTTTGATCTAGCTCTTTTTTTGTTCTTAATGAAAAGTACACTAACTAGCAAAGTGAGTTATTTAATTTTTGAAAAAAACAAAAAATTAAAAACTAAAGACATCGAAAATTATTGTATATTTTAAATGATGATTAAATGAAAGCTTATATCATAACGATATTGGTAGTAGTCATTACTTATAGTATGGACATAATATAAATTTTATTGAGTTAAATGATAAAAATATATTGTATTAGGTATTATTTTAAATTACTATTAAATTGTAACAAAAAATTAATGATTGAGGTGTTGATATGAATAAGAAGCAAGGAATAATATTTGTTGCTACTACGAGTTTAATGTTATCTGGAGCGGCTCTTTCTCATGTGATTTTGAACAATAATGATGTTGTTCAAGCTGCAGTGGTTAGAAGTGCAGATTCTAGGACAGTTACAGTTGAACCTTCGGACTTCCGTGATTATTTTCAAGCCAATGGAAATGCTGATGTACCGTATGATACTAGTACATGGACACAGACTTTGACGACTGATGATAAATCTGAGTCAGGAAATGTTACGTTAAAGACCAAAATTGATATGAGCCAAAACTTTGATTTTAAAGGTTATGTTAATTTAGGAGATAAGTCTAAGAGTCAAGGTGGTGCAGATGGTATAGGAATTTTATTCCAACCAGGGGATGTTAGTACAGTTGGTAATACGGGAGGTGCTATGGGTATTGGAAATATACAGGGTGCTTTTGGTTTCAAGTTAGATACGTATTATAATGGTTGGAGTGAATCTGATTTTACGGCAGATCCTTCTGAATTTTCCAGTGGAGAGTCTTTTGGTGCCTTTGTTGATGGCACAAATGGACAAGCTGTAACTATTGCTGATACTGCAAAGGAGATTGCACAACCTTCTGGTAATACCTTTAAACCTATAGATATTGAATACAACGGTTCTACAAAAACAATGACTATTACGTATGATGGTCAAACTTGGTCAAGAGATATCAGTGATTGGCTAGGTGATAATACAGCAATGTCATTTGCAATTTCTGCTTCAACGGGTGCTAATCATAATCTTCAGCAACTTCAAAATGTAACATTCACTTACACTGTTGCCCAAGGTAAAGTAAATGCAAATTATGTCGATGACAGTGGAAAAACTATTGCACCTGAAGTTACAACAGAGGGAGATATTGACTCAAATTATGCAACAACTCAAAAGGAAATTCCCGGCTATACATTTGAAAAAGTGACAGGTGATAGTGCTAGTGGAGAATATACTGCAAATGATAAGACGGTAACTTATGTTTATACGAGAAATCAAGGAACTGCAGATGTCAAGTATATAGATGATACTGCTAATAAGACATTGTTGGATACTCCACTAAGTGGGAATACAGGAGACAAGAGTTCATATACGACAGCCGATACAATAAAGAAATATGAGAGTGAAGGATATGAATTAGTTAGTGATAATTATCCAGCAGATAGTATAACTTTTGGAGATACGCCACAGTATTTTGAGGTACATCTTAAACATGGACAAACAGTAACAAATGAAACAAAACAGGTCAATGAAACTATTCACTACGTATATAGTGATGGTAGCCAAGCAGCAGATGACTATAAAGCTACTCCAGTAGAATTTACAAGAACGGTAACAACGGATAACGTAACTGGAGAAAAGACTTATGGTGATTGGACACCAACAACTGGAACTTCTTTTGCAAAAGTTACGTCACCAGTAATTACAGGGTATACACCGGATAAATCTGAAATTGGTGAGATTACTGGGATTACGGACACGAGTTCAGATGTTGAAGAAACAGTAACCTACACTAAAAGTATAGTTCCTAAGCAACCATTTGAACCAGCGACACCAACTGGTAATGATAATGATGCTGGAACTGGGACAGCAATTAAAAAAGTAGTTGATAAGAAAACGGTTGTTCCTGTAGGTAAGAAAACTCTTCCTCAGACTGGTGATGAACAAAACAATAATGTGTTATGGGGAATTGCGTTGATTGCTTTAGCAGGAGCAGGTTTTATAATAGGCTTGGCTAGACGTAATAAAAAGATTTAAATAATGAAAGTAACGACAAGTTTAAAGCCTGGAAGCTAATTAAAAGCCCGAGGAATCTTGTATAGTTACACATAGTAGGAGTTGAGTCAAAAGTTGATTTTGACTTAGCTCTTTTTGTTTTCTTGAAGACCACATTAACCATCAAATTAAGTTATTTGATTTTTGAAAAATACAAAAAATTAAAAACTAAAGGCATCGAAAAATATTGTATATTTTAATAGACATATAGATAGGAATCTAAAAAACTTAGTTAAGGAGTAAGATCCTGTTTCTTTCCAACATATCTTTGTGGGATTAATATTACTGGACAAAGTATTGTTTAAAGTTAATGGATTGAAAGAATATCACAAAGATGAGTAAAATATGGATGTAGTTAAATTGGATAACATAATGTTTAAGCTACTACGATTGAATTCACTCTATATGGAGTAACACAACTCAATAGTAGGTGGAGCTGTGTTAAAATAGTAACTAGAAAAGGTGGTATTAGATTAAATGAAAAAAAAGCTATCATGGATACTTGTTTTTGTTCTTTTTGCAGTAGGGCTAACTTTGATTTTTAGTCAAAATATTTCTGATTATTTAGTCAAAAATATGTCTTCTTCGGATATGAAACAAAGTATTACGACTGATTCAAGTAAGAAAAAAAGTAAAGTCAAAGCTAGTTTTGACTTTAAAAAGGTCAAAAGTGCATCGGTTAATCGGGTAGTTGCAGCATCTTTCACTTCTAATACAACGGGAATGATTGGAAAGATTGCGGTACCAGCTGTGGGTTTGAAATTGCCAATTTTCGAGGGAATTAACGATAATAATCTATTGCGTGGTGCAGGTACGATGAAGGAAAATGAAAAGATGGGTGAGGGGAACTATGCACTGGCTGGTCACCATATGAATAATCCAGATATTTTGTTTTCGCCCCTTGCTAAGGCACAGGTTGGAGAATTGGTTTATCTTACGGATGGGAAAAAAGTCTATACTTATAAGTTGACGGTTCGCAAGACAATCAATAAGTATCAGGTACAAGTTATTGATGACGTACCCAATAAGAAGATGATTACGTTGATAACTTGTGATCCGATTAAGGGAGTGGCACATACACCACTTCGGATTTTGTTGCAGGGTGAATTGCAATCAGTTAAGTCTGTGACGACGAATAATGTGAAGATGTTTAGATAGGGTATGGTATTAAGAAGGAAAATTCGAACACTAACATAAAGGGTCGTGCCAAAAGTTAATTTTAACAAAAAAGGAATGAGCATCTTGCCCATTCCTTTTTTAAATCCTATTTTTCTATTATTTTTAGTGCCTTCTTAATTACAGAGTTACGCCACTTATAGATACTTTGTCTTGAACAGCCAATCATCTGTGCCATCTTCGTTATGCTCATACCGGCAACTCGATTAGCGAGATATGCTTGCTCTTGCATAGTACACTCGTTCCAGAGTTCTTGAAAAAAAGCACTAGTGAGAATATCGGCTTCAAATTGTGTCGCTAAAGAATCAGGTAAATCATATTCATTTTCCGCATTAGCTGTGACTTGAATGGAGTCAATGTGTTCTTGTTGTCTGATTTCTTTGCGAATGATGTCGAGTAAGCGCCACTTGATTCTTCTAAAGGCATACGGACCGAATAATTCAAGATCTTCAATTGAATGAATAGAAAAGAAGTCTTCGTATGCTTGGACATAGAAGAGACAGCCTTCCTGGAATAAGTCTTGGTAGTCACTACGATTAGGTGTGATATTTAGTGTGCGTAATACCCCATGAATGAGTCTGACATTGTCATTTTTTAGAAGTTGTTTGAAAGCTATTGAAGTTAATTTATTATCCATTTTTTGAATCTCTCCTGATATTAGATTGATTCAAGGCCTTAAATCACTTTTATAGTAAACAAAATAGCTAACTTATAAAATATAGAAAAGATTAATAAAAACCTAGATGTAAATAATTATGGCGATTTGTTTAAAAATAAATTAGAATGGAAATGTAGTGTTTTGGGGCATTACAAATAAAAATAATAGGGGGTAGAACTTGGGGGATGTATCAAAAAAATTTGTTTTTACATAATCTAGATTGGAAGACGTTATTGAATAATGCGGATTTTGATGATTGTGCACGGATAAATCCAGATTCAACCTTGTTCATCTTTGACTGTCAACAATATGATTCTTTGGAATGCAAGTCGATTCTTTTCGACTGTAATCGCGGAGTAATCATGACCAATAAGGAGACTAAGAAGCTAGTCAATGAATTGGTCAAATCACTTGCATGGAGTTTTTTAGAAACGCGGACGATTAATGCTCTTAAATCAGGACAAAGTAAGTCATTACCTTATGTTCATGGGAAGATAGCACTGATTCCATTGACTGGGGTAACACAACATTCAACCAATTGGGTGATGTTCAATAATGTAGTTGGCCATTCATTCAATAAGGACTCACAAAACTTGATACTACACTTTTCGAATTTTCAAGGTGAAAAATGCAAGATAGAAGTTGTAGCTGATAAAGCATTGTGGAATCAACATCTTAAGATAGCAGCTGAACACATGCTGATTCAAAAAGAATTATATAGGCAGGAATCCGAATATTTTAAGAACATTGAAGAAACACATCTGTATCGAATGTGTAAGGAAGAAGCAGATGTCAATAATATATACATGGCATTGAAGACATTCATTGATGCACGTGATCGAATTTTAATCGAGAGTGCTATCAAAGAGGTCTATGGAGAAGAGGCTACTACAAGAGCTGTGAATGACGTAAGGAATCTTGTTATTCGCAAACTAAAGTCGATTATCTAATGATTGGTCTATCCCAAAATAGATGAAAAGTTGTTGATTTTATAAAAGTTTACTTACTAAAAGAAAGATTGTAACCTATATTTTTTTGCAATTAAAAAAACAAAAAAATAAGGTAACAGTCTTTTTTTGTTTAAAATCCTAAAATTAGAAAATAATGAGCACTATAATACCCAAAAAAATAATATGCAAGTTAAATTATGTAAAAAAAGAAAATTTTTGGGTATTTATAAAAAATAATTTGCTTATTTATATTAATGTAAAACCGTGTATAATCAGAATTGAACTTATTAAATGGTAGTATGTATATGCTGCGATTATTTTTTAGTGGGGTGATTACTTTGGTTACAGGGAGAAAAAAAGAAATTGAAGTGAGCTATGATGCTATTAATAAGAATAGAATCACTAGTATGAACAAAAGGATTTTTGATATAGCGTGTTCTTTTTTTGGCCTTGTTGTTTTATCTCCAGTTTTTTTAGTTTTGGGTTTGACTATAAAATTCAAAGAACCAAGAGGTACAATTTTTTTCAAACAAAGAAGAGTAGGTGGAAATGGTAAAGTATTTTTTATTTATAAGTTTCGTTCAATGAAACTTAATGCAGATCAAATATTGCATGCTGATGAAAATCTTTACAAGAAATATGTGCAGAATGGATACAAACTAGGACCTAAAGAAGATCCAAGGGTTACAAAGCTTGGAGCAATATTAAGAGAAACAAGTTTAGATGAACTACCACAGTTATTCAATGTATTAATTGGTGACATGAGTCTTGTTGGACCTAGACCGATTGTTGAGGAAGAACTTGTAGAATACGAAAAAACAGGGACAAAAGAAGCCTTTTTAAAAATGAAGCCTGGAATAACTGGTGTATGGCAAATATCAGGCAGAAGTAATGTTGGGTATCCAGATAGAGTGTATTTGGAACTTAGCTATCTTGAAAAACGTAGTACAGTCTTTGATTTTAAGGTGATTATAAAAACTCTTTGGAAAGTTTTAGCTAGAGAGGGGGCATATTAATCTTGGAGATAAAAAAAATTAAAGTTGCTATGATTATGGGTAAAATGCATGGTAATGGGGTTGAAGCTGTTGTTTTAAATTATTTCAAATGCATAGATAAATCAAAATTTAAAATTGACTTTATTGTTGATGAAGATTCTACAGCTATACCTAAAGAAGATATAGAAAAAATGGGTGGGACTGTGCATGTTGTTGCTCCTTACCAGAATTTGATTAAATATGATTCGGATCTAAGAAGAATTTTCAAAAAAAATAATTATGATATTGTACATTCAAATGTTAATACCTTGAGTGTATTTCCGTTAAGAATTGCTAAACAATGCGGAGTGCCTGTAAGAATTGCACATAATCATAGTACTGCCGCACCAAATGAAATAAAGAAGACAATTGTAAAATCTGTACTCAAGCTATTTTCGACTAGGTATGCAACTCACTTTATGGCACCAACAAGATATGCTGGTAAGTGGCTGTTTGGTAATGAGGTTGAAAAAAATAACTTTATGGTTTTGAGAAATGCGATTGATGTTGAGAGATTTAAATTTTCAAAAAGCAAAAGAGAAGAAATACGAAATGATTTGAATATAAAGCAGGATGAATTTTTATTGGGATCAGTAGGGCGATTTGTTTGGCAGAAGAATCCGATGTTTACAGCTAAAGTATTTTTAGAATTTTTGAAAATTAATAAAAAGGCAAAATTGCTTTTCATTGGTAATGGTCCATTAAAAAAAGACGTAGTCGAGTTTTCAAAAAAGAATAATATTTTTGGAAGAATAATATTTTTAAAGAATACCAAGAGCATTGAAGATTATTATCAAGTGATGGATGCATTAATTTTTCCAACTCATTATGAAGGATTTGGGAATGTTGGGTTAGAAGCACAATGTAATGGAATGAAGGTATTTGCGTCAGAAAATGTTCCAGAAGAGGTAAATCTTACTGATTTGTTTGAACGCCTTGACTTAGAAGAGGAACCAAGGCTGTGGGCACAAAAAATTGCGGATTGTGATTATCAAACATTAAAAAGAGAGAAATATGCAGATAAAATAGGGAAATCTATGTATAATTTAGATAATTCCTCGAAAGAACTGGAAGTATTCTATGAGAATGCTTTGGGTATAGCAAGTAAAAAAAGTTCATCACTTGTATTACCCTAATTCTAAAATGATTTGGAGTGATAATTTTTATGAAGAAAGTCGCAATTGTGACTTCAGGATATCTACCCGTTCCAGCTACAAAAGGCGGTGGTGTTGAAGTCCTTGATGAGTATCTGATAAAAGAAAATGAGAAGAATAATTATGGTAATCTTACTGTGTTTACCTCGGATGACAAAGAAGCTAGAAAACAAGCTGAAAATTACCAAAATAGTGAGGTTATTTTTATTAAAACTCCAAAGTATATTGAGTTAAGTGATAGGTTTATTTTTAAAATAGCCAATGATGTTTTAAAAAAACCAAATTCTAATTCTTTTAGATATATACTGCAAAGATTATATTACATCAGTCAAGTCTCAAAAAAAATATCCGAGGTAAATTATGATAGTCTTATGTTGGAAAATCATGCAACATTATTTTCTGTTTTGAGAGGTCATGGGAATTACCAAAGATATTTGGGAAATTACTATTTTCATTTGCATAATGAGGTCAAAAGTTCGTATGGAAATGAAAAATATATTCAAAATGTCACAAGAGTTTTAGGAGTAAGTAATTATATTAATAGTACTCTGAAAAAAAAGTATCCAGATATGAGAGATGATCAATTTGGCGTTGTAAGGAATGCTGTTGATCATGAAAGATTTGCGCTTGATTTGTCTGAAGATGAAAAGAAAAAAATTAGAGATCAATTTGATATACCTCAGGATAATTTTATTTTTTTGTACACGGGCAGATTGAATGAAGAAAAAGGTATATTGGAAGCTGTTAAGGCATTTAAAGAAGCAAATTTAGAAAAGTCAACTTTTCTTGTTGTGGGAAGTGCATTTTTTGATACAGATATTAAAAGTACTTTTGAACTAAAACTTGGAGAAGTTATCAGATTAGCTGGTAATAGTATTAAGTTTACGGGATATATTCCCAATGAAAGATTGGGTAGGATATATGCAATTGCAGATGTATGTGTCGTTCCATCAATTTGGGAAGATCCAGCTCCATTAACGATAATTGAAGCGATAACAGCTGGAAAAGCAATTATAACAACAAATTCTGGAGGTATTCCAGAGTATGTAAATGATAGAAATGCAATAATTTTGCAGAAAAATGTGGGTTCACTCGTTCTATATTTAAAACAGTCATTTCTTTATTTATATAAAAATAAAGAAAAAGCAATACAAATGGGTACTGAAAGTGAAAAAATTTCACATCAATTAAAATTAGAAAAATTTGGAATTGAAATTTTAAAAATTTTGTCATTGAAAGAGTAGGAAAGACATATGTTTGCTTTTTACTATGCGGTACTTTTAGTTATTACATTTCCAATTATGATATATTCCAAGAATTTTTTTACTAGTTATGTAGTTATAGCTTTTCTATTTGCAGTTCTAGCTTTTTTTATGATTCCAAAACCAGGCATGTATGTTGATTCAGTCAGGTTTTTTAATACTATAGATCAGGTGAGTTTAATAAGGCAGACACAAGGAATTAACTCCTCTTTAAATTATCTTTTCAATTATGAAGGATATGACGCTATTCCACTAATGGGAGTAATTATATATGCAATATCTTTTATCAAGTTAAATGGAATGTTACTATTTTTTTCAGCATTTGTGGATGTTTTTTTTGGAATATATCTTGTTAATGAGATTAATAAGAATAGAGATAAGAAAAATTTAGTAAAAAATGTTTTTTATTTTTTATGTTTATTTGAATTTAATGCTGCTATTACAGGAGTTAGGAGTAATATTGTAGATTCTGTAGGAGTAACTATAGGTTTCTTGTTGCTACAGAAAAAAATCAAACTATCTAAGTCTATTTTTCTATTTTTTTTGTTAACACTAATTCATCCATTTTCAATAACCATCTTTTTAATCATTATGTACATTAAGGTGTTCGGGAAAAATAAATATTTTATGTGGCTATTTTATATTTTATTATTCTTCCAAGAACGTTTTCAACAAACATTATTTTCATCTCTAAGTATTTTTTCGAGTATACCTTTTTTTTCATCAATTTTGTTTAAGTCAAATCAGTATTTTGGGGACAACGCTAGTATTCTAGCATCTTCAGATTATTCTATCTATAGAAATATTATAAGGCTTTGCTTTTTTGCTATTCTTTTTGTACTAGTTGCTCTTCTAAGGAAAAAAATTAAAATTTCTGATAAACTTTTCATAAGTGTTTTTTGGCTATGCTTAGGATCATTTGGTGATCAAATATTTTTTGGGAGATGCGTTGTTCTATTATTTTATATAAGTTTGCCGTATATTAATGAATTGCAAAACTTAATAAAGTTAGTTACAAAGAAAAAGTACAAAAAATTAATTATCCTGTTGGTTACCTTGTGTATAGTGAGCTATTCATGTGTATCGCTTTTTGATAATATCAGAGCTGGAGTGAGATTTAATGACATTGGTCTCAATTAAATACTCATTTTTATTTTATAGTTAGGGGTGATTATAATTTTAAAAGAAAACTATAAACCGTTCATTTCAGTAATTGTTCCAGTCTATAATGTGTATCCTTATATAGAAAAATGTTTGAATACTTTACTAGAACAAACTGCTAGTTCGGAATTTTACGAAGTAATAACTATAAATGATGGATCTACGGATCAAAGCGAGTCTATAATAAAGAACTTTGAAGGTACGTTTTCTAATTTAAGAGTCTATAACAGAAAAAATGAGGGTGTTTCTGCAACTAGAAATTTTGGGATTTCAGTGAGTAGAGGAAAGTATATTACTTTTATTGATGCAGATGATTGGGTAGAAGCAGATTATATTGAAAAACTTATGCTAAGGTTAAAAAAAAGTAAAATAAAAATCCTATCGTTTGGATATTGTAAAGAAAAAAATAAAATAAAATCAAAAAAAAATAGCTACAGAAAAAATTTTTTTATTAATGAAGAATTTGATTCAGATTTATTTTATAAAATAAATAACATATGTTCATTGTATAATATCTGGAATAAAGCTTATGAAAAGAATTTCTTGGTAAAAAATAATATATATTTTGAAAAATTAGTTAACGGTGAGGATGCTGTATTCAATATGCTTGCATATCATAAATCAACTGGAAATTTCTTTTCAAAAGATTTACTATATCACTACACTATTAGGAGAAATGGTTCTGCATCTAGCAATTTAGATCAAAAGTACATTGAAGATGGTGATAAAGTTAATTATTTCATTGATGAGATTTTCAAGGATGATAAAACTTTTAAACTAAAATCGCATCAGTCTATAAATGTATTATTTACTCTTTTAAGAAATAGTAAAAATTTGAAATCTTATAAAACAAATACACAATATGCTTCTCTTATAAAAAAGGTTAGATATGCTGATTTAAAGAAAGTTTCTAGTTCTGTAAAGTTTTTATTAGTTAAATGCCCCTATATTTTTGCTCTATTGAGATTAAAAAAAAGTTAGAAATTCTACAAGTAAAATAGAAATTTCTAGAATAAAATAAGGAGGTTGGAATATGAAAATACTTCTAAAGGGATACTGGAATACTAATTTAGGAGATGATCTTTTTTTAAAAGTTATCTGTCAAAAATTTTCAGAGTACGATTTTTTTATTGTTGTTAGTGGTAAAGAAATGTACAAATCATCTATGGAAATTAATAATCTTCATGTAATAAGAACTTTTTCAAGAAAGTATGATGCTTTTTTCTACAAATTAAACATTCCCTTCTTTTGGGGTACTGTAAACTATAAGATTTTAAAATTGATTAATCATTTTGATGCTTTCTGTGAATTAGGTGGATCGATTTTTATGTTACCAAAGAAAAAAATGGGTATAGAGTACAGGATAAGAATGAAGATTTTACAAAAGTCTAAAAAATATTTTGTAATAGGGAGTAATTTTGGACCATTTTCAAGTGATTACCAGCTAAAATTATATGCAAATTTTTTTGGTAAAGTTGATAATACAATGTTTAGAGATGAATATTCATATAATATTTTTTCTGATTTAAGAATAAAAAATATTGGCTATGCACCAGATGTAGTTTTCAATTTAAATTATTTTAATAGCGAAGCTTCCAGTGAATCAAAGGAATATTGTTTAATCTCTGTAATTGATTTTAGAAAAAAACTAAGTAATAAAGAAGTAGTTGCAATAAATTATTTCAATTTATTAAAAAAAATAGTTCTAGAAAAAATAAATAATGATGAAAATGTTGTGCTAATGTCTTTTTGTGATGACGAGGGTGATGCTAAATTGGCTAATGAACTACGTCAATTTTTTAGAGGTCATACAAATTTCAAAAATATAATGATATATAGATATAATAATTCAATCGAAGAGTCATTAGGTCTTATAAAAAATGCAAAGAGTGTCATTGCAACGAGATATCATGCGATGATTTTAGGATGGTTATTTAGAAAAAAGATGTTTGTAGTAGCATACAGTAACAAGACACTTGATGTAATCAAGTATATTTTTCCAGGTCAAAAGTATATATCAATAGATGATCTTTATAAAAATAATATTTCAGTAGAATACAATACTATAGATGAAAGTCAATTGAATAAAACAATTATTGAGTCAAATAAGCAATTCTTTTACCTTGAAAAATCTTTAGAAAAGAACGATTGATGGAGAAAGAACAGATGAATAAGTATAAAAAACTTGTTAAAAACTCTTTTATTTTTGCATTGGGAAATTTTGGGAGTAAAGTCCTTCAATTTGCATTAGTTCCACTGTATTCGTACACTCTTTCAACTGCTCAATTTGGGCATGTTGATTTAGTTACTACAGTAATTTCATTGCTTCTTCCGTTGATTTGTTTTGATATATATGATGCAGTTTTTAGATTTTCGTTGGATTCAGACCGAAAAAAAGCAAAAGATGTATTTAAGACAGGTTTCATTTTTGTTATGTTAGTAACGGTTTCTATGCTTTTAATTCTTTTTATTTTCTTTACTCAAATTTCGAATTATTATATTGTGATAATTTTGCTTATAGTAACAATGTGGTACTCTTTGATTTCTAATTATGTAAGGGCAATAGGACTTGTTAAAATTTTTGTGATTGCTGGAATTATAGATACCTTTTCTGTTGCTATACTGAATATTTTCTTATTATTAATATTAAGAAAAGGAGTTAATGGTTACTTTTTATCTATAATAGGTGGATTCGTAATTTCTTTAATTTATTTGTTATTCAGTGGAAAATTGTTTCTTGAATACAAAGAAGGTACCTATTCTAACAAATATTTAAAAAATATGTTAGTTTACAGTATTCCATTAATACCTAATTCATTAACTTGGTGGTTAAATTCTTCCTCGGATAGGTACTTTATATTACTTTTTATAGGAGTTGGAGCAAATGGTCTTTATGCAATGGCAAGCAAAATACCAACTGTAGTAAATATGTTTGCAAATATTTTTTTTCAGTCCTGGCAAATGTCAGTTGTTGAGGAGTATGAAAAGAGTGGCAATAAGGAGTTTATAACTAACATTTTCAATTTATTTCTAACGATTCTGTTTCTTTGTTCGATAGGTATTCTTGCAATTATAAAACCTATATTTGGAAACTTTATTGATCCCACCTATTACCAGGCCTGGACCGTGATACCTTTTATATTGCTTTCAGTTATTTATTCAAGTATTGCTTCTTTCTTAGGCACTATTTACACAGCTTCAAAGAGAACATTTCCAGTTTTCGTAACAACATTAATTGGAGCGATTGTGAATATAATTGCAAGTATTATATTTATAAAAATTTTAGGGATAAATGGAGCAGCTCTGGCAAACATTATTTCTTTTTTTGTAGTATTGCTAATTCGGTATAGAGATATTTATAAAAGAGGAAAGATAGGTGTTAATTATTTTGAATTAATAGCAAATCATGTTGTTTTTTTAATACTTTCATGGTTGCTATTTATAATAAAAAATAATTTAATTTACTTTTTAATGTGTAGTGCTCTAATTTTAGTTATTCTTTTTGTTATGAAAGAAAAGTTATTCTTTTTTTTAAAATTATTAAGGAATAGAAAAAATTAATTTTTAGTTTATATATTTGGATAGCCACATGAGAAAATAAATTGATTTAAACTATTATTATTATTTTTTATGTCTATCATCTTTTTTTCCCACGAATAATTGATGTTATTAGAAAAAATACATTATTGTTTATGGTGATTCGTATTACGATAAAGAGAATTATTATTGCAATCGTAAGTATTATAGTGTTAGTTATCAATAAAGTTAAGTTAATAAAAAGAATTTTGTTAGGAATAAAAGTTAAAAAAGCACTCTAATTGGACTGGATTAGCCCAAATGCTGTAAGCCTGTAGAAAAGTTGGTTTTATTACTAAAATACGTTTCATATATTACCCTTAAAACAGTAAAACTTTAAAATATTATACTGATAAATTTAAATAAAATAGATGAAATTTATAGCTTGAAGTGATACAATTATATCGGATAACACTTTAATTATTCTACTTATATGTATAATGGGGGAAATTGTCAATGAGTGAACAAAAGAAGCACAAGAGTTCTAAGAGTATTAAGAAAAGGAAGAAGATTATTTGGAGCATTGTTGTCGCTATAGTAGTGATTGCCGTAGTTGGGGCTGCGGTTGGATATAAAGTCTATAACGACACTAAAAGTGCTGCAAATGCTACATATAAAAAGGTTAAGAGTGATAGTGCAGGAAAAACAACAAAGGATAAGAGCAAGATTGCTGAAAATAAAGCTTTTTCAATTCTTTTAGTTGGTACAGATGCAAAAAGTGGTCTTTCAACTAGTGCTAATGCTGATGCAATTTTGGTTGTTACAGTTAACCCAAGTACAGGTAAAACAACATTTGCTAGTTTGCCACGCTATGCTAAGGTCAAGATTTCAGGGCAAAATACTGAGGGTCAATTGACTACAGCATATAATGCCGGTGGAATGTCAACTATGATTTCAACGGTTAAGAGCTACCTTGATACACCGATTGATTATTACATGGAAGTCAATGTTCGCGGACTTCAGGAATTAACATCATTATTTGGTTCTGTTAAAGTTGATAATGATCAGAAGTTCTCTAACATGGGTTACACATTCGCTCAAGGAACAGTCTCATTAGATAAGTCTTCGGTTCTTGCTTTTGCGAAGAACTCTGAAAGTGTTGATGATAGTCAAAAGCATCAACGAGAAGTTCTTGCAGGATTACTTAAAGAAATTGCTTCTGTCAAAGGTGCAAGTCGCTATCAAGATATCTTATCAGCATTATCTAGCAACATGAAGACTGATGTTACTTTCGATGAGATGAAGTTACTTGCTAAGAATTATGGCAGCGATAGTAACGTGCAACAGCTCCAGCTAGAAAGTACACAAAAAGAAGTTAGTGGTACACAATATGATGTTGTATCACAGAGTAATCTTGATACATTTACTACTGCACTAAAGGATAGTCTAAAATAATTGGCATAGGAGTTAGTTAACCAGATGAATGAGAATATAAATGATGAGACAGTAATTGACTTAGGAAGACTCTTCCAGTTGTTAAAAAAAGGTTTGGTTGGAATTATCTTATGGGGGATTTTTGGAGCAATTATTGCTTCACTTGTATCATTCGTTTTTATGACACCAAAATACAGTGCAACAACTGATATCTTGGTTAATCAAAAGGTTGACAATGTTACTGCACAATACAATGTGCAACAAGCTGATTTACAAGTTATTAATACTTATAAAGATGTATTAACAAAGCCGGTAATTCTTGCTCCAGTATTGAAGTTGGTTCGTCAAACAGATAACTATCAAGGATCAATTGGTTCTCTTGAAAGTGCTGTTTCTGTAAGTAATACGACAAATTCACAAGTTGTCAGTGTAACGGTTACTGACAAAAATGCATATACCGCTTCTGATATTGCTAACGCAATCGCTCAGGTTTTCAGTAAAAAGATCAAAAAAATGATGAAGATTAATAATGTTACAATCGTTACAGAAGCTACTCCGGATACTACACCAGTATCACCTAATAAGAAGTTGAATCTCTTAATTGGAATTGTAGTCGGGGTTTTAATAGGAGTTGCGATAATTGTTCTTCGCGATTTAATGGATACTACAGTTCGTGATGATAAGTTCTTAAGAGATGAACTTGGTTTAAGTAACCTTGGGACTATTAGTCACATGGGATCTAAAAAATATCGTAAATTTGTGAGTGTCAAAGTTGCCCAAGACTCAGTTGGCAAGATTGAAAGACGCGTATAGGAGGATGAAGCATGTTTAATTTTAAGAGTAAGAAAAAAAGAGAATTAGCGATGGATTCTTCTATTAATGGTGTTGAGATGGTTGCTGTTGCCAATCCCAAGTCAATTGTCTCCGAGCAATTTAAGACGATAAGAACGAACATTCAATTTTCCAATGCTGATGTCACAATCAAGAGTATTCTTGTAACATCTAGTATGGCAACCGAAGGCAAGTCAACTGTTGCCGCTAACATGGCTGCGACTTTTGCTGCACAAGGACTTAGGACTTTATTGGTTGATGCAGATATGCGTCGCCCAACGATTAATGCTACTTTTAGTATTGATAATCCACGAGGTTTGACTAACTTTCTAACCGACCGGAGCTTTGATATTAATCAAGCAATTTACGAGACTTCTGCCGCTAACTTGTTAGTTATGCCAAGTGGGCCTGTGCCACCTAATCCAGCAGAATTATTGAACTCTAAGAGAATGGATTCACTTATCAAGGCTTTATCTGAGAGCTTTGATATGGTTGTCTATGACGCACCACCAGTTCTTTCTGTGACAGATTCACAGATACTTGCTGCAAAAGTGGATGGAACAGTGATTGTTGTTCGCCAGAATATGGCAGAAAAAGAAGCTGTGCGAAGTACAGTTCTGGCCTTAAGACACGTTAATGCCAATATTATTGGTTCTGTAATGAATGATATAACTTTTGATGGTTCAGGATATTACAAATATGGATATTATGGGTATGAATACTATGGAAAGTCTAACAAAAAGTCAAAAAATAGTTGATCTTCACTGTCATATTTTGCCAGGAATAGATGATGGTTCTCCTGATTTGGAACACTCATTATCTCTTGCAAGAGCTGCAGTTGACGAGGGAATAACCCATATTTTAGCAACACCTCATCATCTTGATGGGGTGTTTGTTAATCATGCAGATGATGTGGTTAAGGCAACTGCGGCATTTCAAAAGCAGTTAAAAAAGAATAATCTGCCACTACAAGTCTTTCCAGGTCAAGAAATTCATCTAAGTGGAGAACTTCCAGAATTATATGCTGATTTATTGGGAACCGATGAACGAAAAGGCTTCTTAATGATAGAGCTTCCCTGTGACAGTGTTCCAATGTATACCAAGCGCTTGTTCTTTGAATTACGTAAGCTCGGGACAACACCTGTAATTGTACATCCCGAAAGAAATGCAGCAATTCAAAAAGAGCCCAACATTTTATATGACTTTATCGCTAATGGCTTTTATGCACAATTAACTGCTAGTAGTTTAGTTGGACTCTTTGGAGAAAAGATTGAGAAAATCTCACGCGACTTTATTGAACACGGACTTGTGCAGATTGTAGCATCTGATGCACATGACTTAGAAAAACGACAATTTGTCTTACGTGAAGCTTTGGTGTTAATTCGTGATAGCTATGGTTCAGCAGCCTTAGAGAGGTTCGAACAAAGTGCAGAGAATCTATTAAATGGTACTGGGCCACTTTTAAGTGAGATATCAGAGATTAGGCCAAAAAAACGTTTCTTCTTTTTTTAAGAGTAATAATTAATTAGGGCCGATTTGGCCTTTTTTTGATGAGGTAAAATCAGGCAATCCATACTGTGGAGATTCTTCTTTTATAATTCCTCATGTGTTCGTGGATCTTGATTTGTTACACGTCCATCTGCTATATCTAGGCTTTCAATTTGTTTAATTTCGTCTCTTGTTAATTCAAAGTCAAAGATATCTAAGTTGCTTAGTTGTCTTTGCGGATTTTGTGATAGAGGTAAGGGGAGGACTCCCAACTGTGTTTCCCAGCGTAGGACAATTTGACCAGCATTTTTATTATATTTTTTTGCTAATTGCTGTATTAAAGGTAATTCAAGAATATTATGTCCATGACCGCCAAGTGGACTCCATGCTTCTGTCAAGATACCATGTTCTTCATGATAAGCGCGCTGACTTGGCTGACTAAAAAGTGGATGTAATTCAATTTGATTTACAACAGGCAATATACCTATTTCCTTTTCCAACTGGTCAAGGTGTTCTGGCAAAAAGTTCGAAACACCGATTGAACGAACTAACCCGAATTTTTGAGCATCGATCAATGCTTGCCATGCTTCGAGATATTCACCTTGCTTAGGATTAGGCCAATGGATGAGGTATAAATCAAAATAATCTAAGTCGGCTCGGTAAAGTGACTCTTGAATCGCCTGAATCGCTAAGTCATGTTTATGATAACGACCGGGTAGCTTAGAAGAAATCAAAAGGTCTTCACGAGCGATTTTAGCCTTTTTAATTGCCTGTCCTACAGTACCTTCATTTTCATAATTATATGCAGTATCTATTAACCGATAGCCTTTTGTTATCGCAGAAGAGATTGCTGCAACTGCTTTTGTTCCACGAAAACCGGATGTGCCAAAACCTATTTTTGGGAGGGATAATCCGTCTTTTAGTGTATAAAATTCTGTCATAATAATGCACTCCTTTTTAATCATAATTGGTAGAGGACTCTACTTTTAATAGCTGTGTCATGAACTTTTCTATAGTAGTTATTTCTTCTAGGCTGAACTCATTGATACATGCCTGAATTTTTTCGTCTTTTAATTTAACCAATGCCAAGTGAGCTTTTGCAATATTAATACCACTCATAGTCAATGTATGATATTTAACACGCTTATCCGCTTGATCATATTTTACTTCAATGAATCCTTTCTTTCTTAAAAATGTTAGTTGCTTTGACAGCGTGCCACGGAGAATATCTAGATTCGCAGCAATCGCAGATGACATACAGTAATCATTTTTTTTTATATACGAGATAATATTGAGCTGTAAAGTGTTTAGCCCTTTAGCAGCCGGCTCTTTCCTAATAATCCAGTCTTTTTCAGCATCTGTTTCATTGTCTAGTATCAGCAAGTGACGATAGGTATAAATAATATTTTGTGCTTTATCCATAAAGACCACCTTTACATTTATCCAAAATGGTGCTAAAGTCATGATAGTTTCCATGGAAACTAATTTTCTAAATTATATTAGTTTTATTAGTGAATATCAAGGCATGAGCATTAAGTAATCGAATTGTATTTAAGGAATGTTAGTTTGTTATGGGGAGATAGTACTTGTAAATCTTATTTACACCATTATTGAGAGAGAAGGCGTTTTGTAGTATGCTTTGGGTCATTTTATTTTTAATTATAGCGGGTTTTTTAGCAGGATTAATGCAATCTGTTGCTGGACTTGCTTCATTAGTGTCATATCCTGCGTTATTAATAGTTGGAGTTCCTCCGGTAATCGCGAATGTGACTAATACGACAGCACTTATTTTTTCAGGTTTTGGATCATTAGTTTCATCTTCTAAGGAACTAAGAGGGCATTGGAAGAAATTATCCTTATTCATTGTGCTATCTTTGATTGGTAGTATTGGAGGGAGCTGCCTGTTATTATTGTTGCCTTCATCTTCTTTTGAGAAGGTTGTGCCATTTTTTATTTTTGCAGCAGGTATCTTATTGCTGATGTCTAGCCGTAAAAAGAAAATTGTTGGTAATGACATTGGTAAGAGTGGTAACGAAGTGAGCTCACTACAATGGATTGTCAGTTCAATATGTATTATTTTTGTTGGTGGTTACACAGGTTATTTTGGGGCTGCTGGCGGAGTTTTATTTTTGGCTATTTTATCCGCAATTACTGATGATGAATTTCATATTGTAAATGCGATGAAGAATGTGATTGGTTTTGCAAGTAATTTAATTGCGACTTTTATTTTTATTTTTAAGTCACATATTGCTTGGCATTATGTAATCCCGATGGGAATTGGTTTGTTGGTTGGCGGTTATGTAGGTCCGATTATTGTAAGACACGTTAATATCCATGTACTGCGAATTTTGATTTCATTTGCGGCATTTGGGTTGGCAATATATTTGATGATTAAGGCGTTTTAAGAACCAGAGTGTGAGGCCAACCGGGAAAAGCCGAGTATAACGAGAAATAACACATAGCGAGATTTGCGCAAGGGGGTTATTTGAGTTAGACGGAAGCTTTTGGTTGGGTGAACACGTTTAGACAGAGTGTGAAGCACATCAAGAAACCTCAATGCAAAAAAAGAGAAGCTGATAAAATTCAGCCTCTCTTTTTTGCTAACTCTTATATGTCAATCTAGGTGTTATTCGAAAATTGGTGTTTCTGCTGTTTCTACATATTTTGCTGAAATTGGATTTGAATAGATCTGTTCACCTGTTTTATTAATAAAAATCCCTAATTCTGCTAAGTCAGCCATTGCTTTTTGAATCACGTCTTTATCAAGATTGTCGTTTACATAGTTAAGTCTGAAGTGGCTCTTTGTCTTACCAGATTGACTGCCAAAAACCATGTCTAATTGTTTCATTTAAATTCCCCCTAAAAGTTTTATTAATTTTATTAAGCTGTGACTGCTTCAACGGTGGTTAATTTTGTTTCTGAGACTTCATCAGCCAACAAAGTATTCAAGATAGCGATGAATGCTGTGATATTTTCTTCAGTCAGGCCTTCCTTAAGGTTATTGAAGGAATGTTTGATTTCAGAACCATCTGCACTGACACCTGTTGTTGCGATATTTGTTTTAACCCATGCTTTACTCATGTAAAACACCTCCATTTTATTTTTGTAAGTGCTGCAGCTGCTTACACTTATACAAACGAAGAAAGAGCATCAAGTGTCAACTTAAATTTTAATTTTTCGGTAATTTTGAGGTTTTTTATATCAAACACTGTTAGAAAGGCACTTTTTGATGTTGAATGAAATTCACTTTAAAGCCTCTTAAGTGAAGTGGCTTATGATGAACAATTCAAGTTAATTTTTTTGAAAAAAAAGATGAGTTACGCTTACATTTGATAAATAGATGTAAAGACAGCTTATTACTTACGAAAACAATGGAAAAATAAGTATTATACGTTGATATGTAATAAAAGAGAACAGTAATTGAACTGAAAAAATTGACATTCTAAGAATTTGATTATAAAATCGTTAGTACATCAAATGAAAGGTGATGTTTATATGAGTAGTATCTTTCGAAAGAAAAGTGTCGCTGAACTTACGAGCGGAGCAACTCCACTCAAACGTACATTGCGCACTATGGATCTTACTTTCTTAGGAATTGGTGCCATTATTGGTACTGGGATTTTTGTTTTAACAGGTAAGGGTGCTTTAACAGCCGGGCCTGCGTTATCGCTATCATTTTTAATTGCTGCTATCTGTTGTGGATTCGCCGGGTTATGTTATGCCGAATTTGCTTCAATTGCTCCTGTTGCAGGATCAGCCTATACATATTCTTATGTAGCATTCGGTGAGGTTATTGCCTTTATTATTGGTTGGGATTTGATTTTGGAATATGCCTTAGGCGCTGCAACAGTTTCAGTTGGGTGGTCAGGTTACTTCGTTAATCTGCTTGACAATATTGGAATTCATATTCCAACTGTCTTAACAGCTGCTGCAGGGACTACTCCAGGTGTCACAACAGTGTTTAATCTACCTGCCTTCTTAATAGTTATCGTGATTACTTGGATTATCTCAATTGGGATTAATTCAACAAAACGTGTTAACGACACAATGGTTATTTTGAAGCTTGCTGTTATTGTGTTATTCATTGTATGTACAGTTTGGTATATCAAGCCTCATAACTGGGTACCATTCTCACCATATGGTTGGTTCTCTACACATGCTGGAGCTAAAGCTGGAATTATCCCAGCGGCATCGATTGTATTCTTTGCTTTCATTGGTTTTGATTCAGTTGCTTCAAGTGCTGAGGAAACAATTAATCCAAGTAAAACATTACCACGTGGTATCTTGATTTCACTTTTGATTTCAACGGTGCTCTACATTATTATGACACTTATTATGACAGGTGTTGTTAAGTATACAATCTTCACAAAATACCTCAATGCACCAATCTTAGCAGTACTTGCATCAACTGGTCAGACATGGTTGTCAATCATTGTAAGTATCGGTGCTATCCTAGGTATGACAACAGTTATCTTGGTTCAACTCTATGGCCAATCAAGAATAACTTATTCAATGTCTCGTGATGGCTTATTCCCTAAGTTCTTTGGTGAAGTTCATGAGAAATACCAAACACCGTTCAAGGGTACATGGTTCTTCGGTATTATTACTGCGGTTGCTGGTGGTTTTATCAATTTGAACATCTTATCAGAACTTGTTAATATTGGTACATTGACAGCCTTTATTCTTGTATCCGCAGGTGTTCTTTGGATGCGGAAGAGTCAACCAGATCTTCATCGTGGTTTCCGAGCACCTGGTGTTCCTGTAACTCCAATTATTGCTATTATTTTCTGTTTAGTTTTAATTGCCGGACTTAATTGGGAGACTTGGATACGATTTATCGTATGGTTTGCAATTGGGATGGTACTTTACTTTACCTATGGTCGCAAACATTCATTAATGAATTAATAAGTTATATCTAAAACAAAAATCATGGAACGTTAACATAATTTACAAAATAAATTGGAGCTGGGTCAAACACGAACGTTGACCCAGCTCTTTTTTTGCACTTCATCAAAACTATGAAAACATCGGAGTTCTAATTACTTTGTAATTGGAGCTCTTTTTTTTAGGAAATCAAAAGTTTGAAATTCTATTTTTTAACAATATATTACCCTAAATTGTCGTTTTTATTTTTTTAATGAGAAAGTTGGAATTAGAAAAAAACAGAATAAAAAATATATTAATTTTTTCAAAACTACAAAATTTTTAATGTGAACTTATTTTAAATAGATGCTAAAAATTCGTTGTATACGTATAAATAAATTTACAATAAAAAACTATAAGTCAAAGCATATTTTTAATGAAAATTAAAAAAATGAAATTATTTTTTTGAAAACTAAAAGTAAAACGCTGTTTAAAAGGGTTATTTAATTAAAATAAAAAAATAAATTTGTAAAATTTATTACAGAAACCGTTTTGATTATTTTGGGTTTCGATGTATAATTGAAAATGGTTTTATTGATTTAAAAAATTTAGATGGGGGAGTAAAGATGAATTTTAGGTTCTTTAAAAGACTCTACTCGAGTCTTTTGATTTTTTTATTGACTTTACAGATCTTTTTACCAGTAATAGAGGCAGAAACAATTGATAGTGTAAATTCAACCGATGACAGCGGGATAAATTTAGTAAGTGCAAGTTATAATGATCAGAAAAAAGCAGTTCAACTTAGCTTGAAGGTCATGAA
Source organism: Liquorilactobacillus cacaonum DSM 21116 (assembly GCF_001436735.1). Taxonomy (GTDB): domain Bacteria; phylum Bacillota; class Bacilli; order Lactobacillales; family Lactobacillaceae; genus Liquorilactobacillus; species Liquorilactobacillus cacaonum. Next base: position 538,854 of record NZ_AYZE01000014.1, on the reverse strand, counting down.
TAGTGCAAATACTAATTTTGATTCAAATATTACTATTTCTACAAACAATAATAGTGATTTTGCTGTTTTGGATTCGCAAAAGTTAGTTTCTACATCTGGTAAGGTAATTGGAAACTTTAAAATTGAAAGCAATAAGATTAGATTACAAATTAATCCTGAAGTCACTTCAGAAAATGCAATCATTGATGTTCCAATTTCTGAAAGCCAAAATATTAACATGATGTCTTTTGCTTGGCAAAGTCAAACTGTTAAGGCAGAAATTGCTTCACAAAATAGTGGTCAAAGCACTAGTTCAAGTTCAAGTATGAATTCAAATACAAGTACAAGTAATACAACAGTTTCGAATATTAAGGAACGTTCAGCTGCTGTGTCTACAGACGAAACAGGGAATGATATTAGTCAATATTTGCCAGAAAGTTCAAAAGGTACAATTATTGATAGCGCGAAGATATCATTTACAGATCAAAGTGGTAATAATGTTGCTACAACAGACGTTAATGCTGCAACCAATATAAATTTTTCTTTTGATTGGTCAGTTCCAAATGAATTAAAAGATGGATATTCATTGAAAGGCGGGGACTACTTCGAGTTTAAGTTACCAAGCAATGTTACATATACGGCGCATTCGGGTTCACTAGGGGACTATGGTAGTTTCACAGTTTCAAGTGATGGGACAGTTCGACTGACTTTTAATGACAATGTTAATGATGAATCAGATGTAGGTGGAACTTTTAACTACAATGGAAATAAAATTAACGTTGATAATCCAGGGGAGACAACAATTGATGTTCCAACCACAGATGGTAGTGTTAGCGTTCCTGTAACTGTTAATACAACAGGTGGGCAAGCAATTTCTAAGAGTGGGACACTTGATAAGCAGACTGATTCTGATGCTGTTACATGGCAAGTTGATGTTAATACAAGTCGAGATGAACTGAAAAGTGCTCAAGTCAAGGAGAACATGCCGGATTCTGTTTCGCTTGATTCGACAGATGTTTATCTTTTGAATGTTGGTCTTGATGGTAATCCAACTGGAGAAGGCCAAAAATTAGTTGAAGGAACAGATTATGAATTGGATTCGACAACCGGAGATATTCAATTTATTGGCAAATATGCTGATACAACACAGTCTTTCAGAATTATTTATCACACCACGATTAAAGAAAGTAGTAAACCAACTAATGGTGGAAACTTAAATATTACAAACAGTGCAGATTTGATTAACGGAGACAAGACTTCGAATGCCAAAGCGACAGTGGACCCTTCATACAATTCAGGTATAAAAAAATCTGGATACCAAAGTGGTCCTGGCAAAGCAAGTTGGACAATTGATTATAATCTCAGCAATGAAACTTTAAGCGCATCACAAGCCACTATCACAGATACATTAGATTCTAATTCTGAATATGATCAAGATTCAGTAAAAGTTGTTGATGCTAATTATCAGACTTTGACCGAAGGAAAAGATTACACACTTTCATTTGATAGTAACAGTAATCAGATGAAAATTGAGTTTCCAAATGGTTTAAGTACAGGTGTTCATGTGACGTATGATACCAAGTATCAGGGGATAATTCCTGACAATAACAATCAACCTGGATCAGTTGATGTCACAAATAATGCCAGTGGTAATGGCGATAATACTTCTGCTTCAACCACAATTAATGCAAAAGGCGTAGATAAGTCTTACAGCGATGTTGATTATACAAATAAAAAATTGAAATGGACGATTGAGTTCAATCAGGATCAACAGTATTTAAAGGATGCAACAATTACGGATACCCTTGGAAAAGGGTTAACATTACTTGATGGAGATGATAATTTTCAAGTAATTGATGAAAATACAAATCAAGTATTGCCTGCCGATTATTATACAATGACGTCTACTTCAGCAGATGGAAGTAATCCAGGACAATTTGAAGTTACTCTAAATGATAAGTTACCAGAATCTCAGCGAAGTGATACTTATAAGATTGTCTACTGGACTAGTTTTGATTATAGCCAAATGAGTAATAGTAATTTTGACAATAGTGTCAATTACACTTGGACTGATAATAATGGTGACAAGCACCAATCAAGTAAAGATACACCATTTTATCCAACACAAAACGTGATTAATGATGGAACAAAATCCGGATATTATAACGCAACCAACAAAAATATTTACTGGACTGTTGGGGTTAATTACCGTGGAAACAATTTAAAAGATGCGATAATATCTGACATGATTCAAGCTGGTCAGAATTACGTGAGTGGTTCGGCAGAGCTATATGAAGTTACTGGCATTGATGGAAATGGGAATGCTCAGACATCGAGCGAACCGGTTATGGATCAAGATATTGTTTATGAAAATGGATTGTTAACTGCTAAGTTACCAACAGGTAATAAAACATATGTTTTGAAGTATCAAACAAGTCTTGCTGGTACAATGATTCAAAAGAGCTATGATAATACGGCAACTTTTACAAATGATGGACAAACAGAAGATTATCAAGCTACTGTCTCGGTTAATGAGGGTGGAGATGAACTGGAAAAATCAGGTTCACAGAGTACAACTGATTCTTCATACGTTAATTGGACTTTGACTTTAAACGCTGCACAATCAACAATTGCGAATGCATCAATAACAGATACGCCATCAGCAAATTCTTCTGTTGATATATCAACAATAAAGATTCAAAAAGCAGCAGTAAATCAAGACGGCTGGATTTGGCAAGACACAAGTCAACCATATCTACAAGAAGGTACTGATTACAAAGTTTCACAAAATGATGATGGTTCATTTACGATAACATTTTTAAAAACAATTGATGCAGCTTACTATGTTACTTATGATTCACTGATTGACAGTGATAAAGCCACAGATGAGGTAACAAATACAGCTTCATTGAGTGGAAATGGGCAGGAATCAATTTCTGGTGATGTATCTTCAAGCACTTGGGTGACGAATTCAAGTGGGAGTTCTCACGCTTCTAATTATGAGATCAAACTTTTGAAAGTTGACGATACTACAGGCTCTGCTCTTTCAGGAGCTGAATTTACACTTACAAAGAAGAACTCATCTTCATTTAATGAAAATGGAACAACAAATGAAAATGGGGAACTAGACTTTAGTAACTTAAAAGCTGGGACATATTATGTTGAAGAAACAAAGGCACCTGCAGGGTATGTTGAATCAGACAAAATAACTCAGATTACACTTGATAAAGAACATTCTCAAGATGGAATTTTAACAGAAAAGATAACAAATACAGAAAAGACAGGATCAGTAGTCTTAACAAAGACAGATGCAGATACAGGCAAGGCATTAAGCCAAGCAGTCTTTAGTCTATTTGATAAAGCAGGAAACAAGATCAAAGATAATGTAACAACAGGAACAGACGGAAAGGTAACCGTTGACGGATTAAAACCAGGAGAATACTACTTCAAAGAAACAGCAGCACCCGCAGGGTACGAATATGATGCAGATAAAGAGTATAACTTCACGGTAGATTTACAAACAACCGCAAAGGTTGCGACAGTCAGTGTTACGGATACAGAAAAGACAGGATCAGTAGTCTTAACAAAGATAGATGCAGATACAGGCACAGGATTAGGTCAAGCAGTCTTTAGCCTATTTGATAAAGCAGGAAACAAGATCAAAGATAATGTAACAACAGGAACAGATGGAAAAGTAACCGTTGACGGATTAAAACCAGGAGAATACTACTTCAAAGAAACAGCAGCACCCGCAGGATACGAATATGATGCAGACAAAGAGTATAGCTTCACGGTAGATTTACAAACAACCGCAAAGGTTGCGACAGTCGGTGTTACGG
>NZ_AYZE01000014.1:460404-535026 GCF_001436735.1 Liquorilactobacillus cacaonum DSM 21116 | reverse complement strand
AAGACAGGATCAGTAGTCTTAACAAAGACAGATGCAGATACAGGCAAGGCATTAAGTCAAGCAGTCTTTAGTCTATATGATAAAGCAGGAAACAAGATTAAAGATAATGTAACAACAGGAACAGATGGAAAGGTAACAGTCGACGGATTAAAACCAGGAGAATACTACTTCAAAGAAACAGCAGCACCCGCAGGGTACGAATATGATGCAGATAAAGAGTATAACTTCACGGTAGATTTACAAACAACCGCAAAGGTTGCGACAGTCAGTGTTACGGATAAATCAATTTCTGAGACAAAAAAACCATCAGTAAAGCAGGATACACAAAATCACAACATTTCTGGCAAACATAATAAAGTAAGAAATCAGTTGCCTCAAACAGGACAAAAAGATGATGGAGAAGTTTTAGGTATCTTTGGTGCCATTTTAGTTATGTTAGCGATAGTGTTAATGATAGTTTTTACAAAAAGGGAAAAAAGTGAGAAGTAGATAAGAATGTGATATAAGGCGAGAAAATTTGAATATTAACTAACTTGAAGTTAGATTGAGAATTTTGACTTATGGAACACATTTAGACGGAATAATTAGTAAAGCTGAATCAAAAATCGGTTTTTGATTCAGCCTCATCTAAACAAAAAGGAACTAAGTCAATTTTGACCTAGCTCCTTTTTGATTATTTCAAATAAATTCAATTTTGCCATCTTATGAATAGTTATAGGGATCATGGTTTGTTCCATAGCGTGCAATTACATTTAAATTGTCAAAGGCAGATAATATAGAACTAATTGATTAGAAAATAAGCCAATAATTCTTTGTAATCGTAAGAATATAGTGTGTAATTCAGTGTTAAAAAAAATAAATGGGTGCAAACACAGAAGTTCTTCTCTCCTTAATAAATTTATAATATACTTTAATATTAGGTTAAGACGAAGGAGAGAAATTGAGTTGAATAATAAAGAAAAGAGTTTAAGTGTTTCAACAGAAGAACGACGGACTTCATCATGGGATATGTTTGCTACGTGGGTCGGAGCAAATGCTAATAATGGTACTTGGTACATTGGGGGCGTCTTGGCAGCTTGTGGGTTTATTGCTGCAATGAATGTCTTGGTGTTTTCTTCAGCATTGTCATATATATTTTTATCTTTGATTGGTTTTATTGGTTATAAGACAGGTGTTTCAACAATGGGAATCAGTCGGGCATCATTTGGAATTCGTGGGAGTTTTTTGCCATCATTAATTAATTTTACGCAATTCATAGGTTGGACAGCTGTCAATACTTTTATTGCAGCAACGTCTGTTAGTTATCTGCTTCATGATTTAGTTGGTTTGCCATTATTTGGTCATGCCGGTGGGAATACTGGAATGTTTCTAGGAATTGCTGTTATGAGCATCCTTCATATTATTAGCATTGTAAGTGGTTCACGTTCAGTACAGTTAATTGAAAGAATTGGAATAATTCTTGTATTTATTTTTGTTGTATGGGAATCCATTGTCGTTTTCAAGACCGTTTCATTTAGTCAGATATCTTCTTGGAGTGTACCAACAAAACTTAGAATGGATATTGGAACTGCAATTGATACTGTGGCAGCCTTTAATCTTGCGTGGGTTACTGCAGGAGCAGATTTTACACGATTCACTAAAAAAAGAAGTAGTTCAACCGTAATGCCATTTATAGGTGCGTTAGTTGGCGTACTTTGGTTCGCATTCATTGGACTAGTGGCAACGATTAGTATTGCAGTTGCATCTGGAGCATATGATCCAAATAATTCAGATCCAAGTTCGATTGCAAGCAAGTTAGGTCTGGGAATTATTGCCTTACTTGTTATTGTATTGACTAGCATGACTGCTAATGCTGTGAATTTGATGGCAGCTGGATCGGCTCTTTCAAATGTTTTCCCGAGATTAAGTTTGAAAGTCTCTCTGTGGATTGTGGCGCTGTTGGCAACACTTGTAACTTTCATCCCAATGATTTTAGGCAGTTTTTTAGATGCATTTACTGTTTTTCTTGATTATATCGGAATGGTTCTCGGACCTATCATTAGTATCATTATCGTGGATTTTTATATTTTGAAGAAAAAAGAATACAAGGTTGCTGAACTAACCAAGACAAATGGGATATACTGGTATCGTGGTGGAATTAACTGGATTGCTGTGATTACTTGGGTTTTGGGAGCAATTTTATTTTTCATCTTACAGAAACTGAATTTCTTGAATCTTACAGTTGGGGCTACCTTTATCGACATGTTACTTAGCGCGTTAATATATTTATTTTTGATGAAAGTCACTACGAAAGGAAACGATTAGATGCTAATAACTAATGTCCACATTAATAATGAAAAAGAATTAAAAAGTGTGCGGATTGAAGATGGAAAATTTGCTGCAATTAGCACTGGTTTAACTGCTAATGCAGGAGAAAAAGTCATTGATGGCGGAGGGCATTTATTGTTACCGCCTTTCATTGATTCACACATTCACTTAGATGCAACACTGACTGCTGGACAACCTGAATGGAATCAGACAGGAACGCTTTTTGATGGTATCAGAATTTGGTCAGAACGGAAAAAAAGTTTAACAATTCAAGATGTTAAAGAACGTGCACGTAAAACTATTTATCAACAGATAAAATTTGGAATTCAGCATGTGAGAAGTCACGTTGATACAACTGATCCAAACTTAATTGCTTTGCAAGCTTTATTAGAGCTAAGAGAAGAATTAAAAGACGTTATTGATTTACAATTAGTGGCATTTCCACAAGAAGGGATTCTATCATTTCCTAATGGTAAAGAATTATTAGAACAAGCACTTAAAGAAGGTGCTGATGTTGTTGGGGGGATTCCACACTATGAATTTAATCACTTTTATGGAGCGGATTCACTTAAATATTTAGTAGGCCTGGCTGAAAAATACGATACCTTAATCGATGTCCACTGTGATGAAATTGATGATCCTGCTACCCGTAATCTAGAAGTTTTAGCTACACTAGCCTATGAGACTGGACTAAAAAGCCGTGTAACCGCAAGCCACACAACTGCGATGGGTTCGTATAATGACGCATACACATATAAGTTATTTAGACTGTTAAAAATGGCAGACATGAACTTTGTTTCGAACCCTTTGGTTAATATGCATTTGGGTGGAAGATTTGACACATATCCCAAGCGTCGAGGATTAACTCGTGTTAAAGAACTCACAGAAGCCGGGATTAATGTTTCGTTTGGGGAAGATGATGTTCAAGATCCATGGAGTCCATTGGGGAATGGGAATATGTTGGATCCAGTCCATATGGGAGTCTATGCTGCTCAGCTAATGGGGTATGAGCAACTACAATCATCATATAATTATGTAACTTATAATGCGGCTAAGACACTGAATATTACAGAAAAATACGGGATAAAAGTTGGCTTGCCTGCCAATTGTATTTTGTTGAATGATGCGGATTTTTATAATGTTTTAAATAAGCATGCTGAAGTTCTCTATAATATTAGAGCAGGCAAGGTTTTGGCCGAGACAATACCTGCACAAACAAAATTGTTTATCGATTAATAATGGGGATGTAATTAAATAATGAAAAAACGAATTGGTTGGATTGACATAACTCGGGGAATTGGGATGCTATTAATAATAATTGGACACACATTAGGTCCATACACTTTTTCAACGGTTGCACGAGTGATTTTTGCAGTTCATGTTCCTGTTTTCTTTGTACTTTCAGGGTATTTATTTTCACAAAAAGACTGGAAGACTATATTTAGTAAACTAAATCGCAATTTATTACTGCCTTACATTGCAACATGTTTCATCATGATTGTGGCGAATTGGATAGCACTACATCATCAAAATCCATTTATAGTTGCAAAAATCCAAACGCATCAGTTTATTATTGCAGCTTTGTATGGTGTGGGGACAAATACTGCAATCCCATTTATGAACCAAACAGTTTTTGCAATTGGGGCCATTTGGTTTCTAGTAGCTATGTATATTGGGGATTTAATGTTTAATTTATCTTTTAAAATCGCTGATAGGTTTAAAAGTACTAAGCTTATTTTACTATTGAGCGTAGCGGAATGTATCTTAGGGTTTATCTTAGCATCTAAGATTCATTTTATTTTACCATGGTCAATTTCGGCTGCTTTAGAAAGTCAAGCCTTTTACTGTGGGGGATACTTGATAAGAAAATCTAATTTAATTGAAAGATCATTTGTATATCCTATTATTGGAATTGTGTTATGGGGAATTTCGGCATATACGGGTTTCTTTTATTTAAATACGGGATATGCTGCCAATCCTTTTTTTGCAATTCTTGGTGGAATTGGCGGAAGTTTTACATTGATGGTGCTCTCAAAATATTTAGAGCTGATTCTTAGCAAAATACCGCTTGTTTTAAAAGCCATCCAGAAGTTTGGCCAATTGTCTTTATTGGTTTTATGTGGACATATTTTTGATTTGAATATTTTAGGATTAGCCGAAATAGTATACAATCAATTTATTAGAAATTCAGAAATTGTTGCAACAATTGTATCAATTGGATATCGTATTTTATTTGTTTCATTAATTCTATTTATTATTCCTCGAATACCTTTTATTAGATCATTCTTCTTGAATCGACAATATCCTTTTAATTTCAACTTTAAGAATAAATTAATTGATTAAAGTTGATTATTTGTAAGTAAAGTTGCAATATATGTATATAGTTACTAAAAAGGAGTGCAGATAATTATGGTTGAAATGATGAATGCTGTGGGCTATACAGAACATTTGCCAATATCTGATGAATTAAGTTTGTTTGATTTTCAAACACCAATGCCAACCCCCAAAGGGCGCGACTTGTTAGTTAAGATAGAGGCAATTGCAGTTAACCCAGTTGATGTTAGTACGCGTAAAGATCAGTCTGAAAAGATTGAAAAGGATCATCCAAGAATCTTAGGTTGGGATGCACTAGGTGAGGTGGTCGCTTGTGGTGACGAAGCTAAAATGTTCAAAAAGGGAGAACGGATTTTCTATGCGGGTGCAATCAACCGTCCCGGCTCAAATGCACAATATCAATTAATTGATGAAAGATTAGTAGCAATTGCTCCAAAGAAATTGACAAAACAACAAAGTGTAGCGATGCCATTAACTTCATTAACAGCATGGGAGTTGCTTTTTGAAAAGCTCCAAATATCGCCAACTGATAAAATAAAAAATAAGAAAAAGACGATTTTAATCATCAATGGAGCAGGTGGTGTAGGTTCAGTTGCAACTCAACTAGCATCATGGGCAGGTCTGAATGTGATTGCAACAGCTTCACGTGAGGAGTCAATTCAATGGACTTTAGCACATGGGGCTAATGATACGATTAATCATCGAAAAGACATGCCAACTCAATTGAAGGAAAAAGGGATAGTTGAAGTTGATTATATTCTCCAATTGAGTGATATTGATGGTCACTGGGATGAGATGGCAAAAATGATTAAACCAAATGGTCGAATAGTCTCGATAACTGGTAATCAAAAGCCGCTAGACTTAGGATTATTAAAGCCAAAAAGTGTTACTTTTTCTTGGGAATGGATGTATACTAAGTCTTTTTATCAGCTGCCCGAGATGATTTCACAACATGAAATTTTAGAAAGAATATCAGCAATGCTTGATGACGGTGTGCTTAAATCAACTGAGACAGAAGTTCTTAATAAAGTTAGTGCAAAAACATTGCGAAAGGCACATGAAATGTTGGAGACTAATCATACAATTGGAAAAATTGTTATATGCAATTAGCTTAATTGTATAATGCAAACTATTAATTTGGAGGTTTTTAAATGAAAAAGGCACTTTTACTTGTTGAACCAAAAGATGAACAAATGAAAGCTTTAAAAGCAAAATTTCCAACAGTTGAGTTTACTACAGACCCTGATGATTATTCAGATGTTGAGATTATCCTTGGGTGGAAAGTTCCACTTGCAAAACAATTATTGGAAAGTAAGAATCTCAAGTGGGTACAGTCGCGCTCAGCTGGGGTAGACTACTTCCCTCTCAAAGAATTTGCTGAAAGAGGAATTAAGTTAACGACAGCTTCAGGATTACATTCAAGGTATATTGCAGAAACTGTTGCTGCATACTTGTTAATTGAAAATAGGGGATTACGGACAGTCGTTAAGAATCCTGGAGTTTGGGATGATCCCGAAGTTTTTGAGACTTCTGAACAGACTGTTTTAATTTTTGGAACTGGCAATATCGGTAAGGAAATTGCACGGTACTGTCACTTTTTTGAAATGAAAACTATTGGTGTTAATCGTCATGGATTCGATCCAAAACTTGCTACTGACTTTGATGAAATTATTACAATGGATGAATTTGAAGCAGCAACAACTAAGTATCAGGTAGACTATGTAATTAATATCTTACCGGGGACTTCTTATACCAATGGATTTTTCAATACAAAAGTATTACAAAAGATTGAGGCAGGATATTCCTTCATTAATGTGGGACGTGGGAGTTCAGTTGTAACAAGTGATTTAGAGAAACTACTTGCTGAAAATTATGTTAGAAGTGCTTATCTAGATGTATTTGAACAAGAGCCGCTTGATTCAGATTCAGCAATATGGAGTTCTGAGCAAATTATTGCGACACCGCACATTTCAGGGTTAATGGCACATTTTAAGGATATATTTATCCCTCTTTTTGAAGATAACTTGGAAAAATATTTGGCTGGTGAAAAATTGCATAATTTAGTTGATTTAGATCAAGGATATTAAAAATAACAATAATTGATTTTACTAACTATTTATTGTAGAATAATGTCATTGATTTCCTAATATTGACTGTGAGAGAATGAGTAATCTTCGTGTTTTCTTCAGAAAGTCGTGGTAGCTGTAAAGCGATGTTAACTCGAAGACGAATAATGGTTCTTTAGAAGTCTGAGATGGTAAGTTTAAAATTAGCCATTATCCGGTTGAATACCGTTATTATTTGATATCTTAGATATTTTGAGGGGCTTTTTAGGTCCGAAGATTGGTGGTACCACGCTTTTGCGTCCTTTCTAGGGGGGACGCTTTTTTATTTTAGTAGACATTGATCTGGATTTTTAAGGATTTTGATTGTAGTTATATTAGGAGCAATAATAAATAAATTAGATAAAGGAAGTTGTTAGTAATGAAGAAAAAAGATAATAATTCTGTTCAAGTAGTTGTAGCTACAGGGATTGGTGCCGCAATTATTTTTGTATTAATGAAGTTTATCGCTATTCCAACTGGTATTTCAGATACGCAAGTGAATGTAGCTGAAGGCTTTTTACCATTATTAGCTGCAATTTATGGTCCTGTTGCAGCAGGCTTAGCAATGTTTATTGGACACGCCTTAAATGATTTTGTAACTTATGGCTCACCTTGGTGGACTTGGGTTATTGTTGATGGCTTAGTGGGTGTAGCTTTTGGGTTGTTCAAACGTCAATTAGATATTCAAAGCGGTTCACTTTCAGTAGCAAAGCTAGTTCTTTTTAACGTCTATCAAGTTGTAGTCAACTTTATTGGATGGGTGTTACTTGCACCAACTGGAGATGTTTTGATTTATCATGAACCAGCTAGCAAAGTATATCTTCAAGGTATAACAACTTGGATATTGAATAGTGCATCTGTTGCTATTATTGGGACAATTTTATTGGTGCTGTATGCAAAGACAAGAACCAAACGTGGTAGTTTGAAGAAGGAAAAATAAAATGGTAGAACCACTAATCAGTTTTAGAGATTTTTCATTTAAATACGATTCACAAGCCGAGGACACCTTAAAAGACATTAATTTAGATATCTATCCAGGCGAAAAAGTTTTAATTGCTGGAGCTTCTGGTTCTGGTAAATCAACGTTAGGCAGAGTAATTAACGGCTTAATTCCGCACGCTTTTCCAGGAGTAATTAAAGGTTCTTGTATCGTTAACGGTAAAGATGTAGCAACAAGTTCGCTTTTTGATTTATCGTTTGATGTAGGAACTGTTTTACAAGATCCTGATAGTCAATTCGTGGGGTTAACAGTTGCGGAAGATATGGCTTTTTCACTTGAAAATGACAAGATTCCCCAAAGTCAAATGAAAGAAGCCGTGGCTAAGTGGGCGAATACACTTAGCCTTAATGATTTGTTGAAGAGTTCTCCTCAAGAAATCTCTGGGGGACAAAAGCAACGAGTTGCGATGGCTGGAGTATTGATTGATGACAGTAAAATTTTGTTATTTGATGAACCTTTGGCAAGTCTTGATCCTGCTGCTGGGCTAAAGTCAATGGAACTAATTGATGATTTAGCATCAAAACAAAACTTGACTGTGATAATCATTGAACATCGGATTGAAGAAGTATTACATGCTGATATTGATCGCTTGATTGTGTTACGTGATGGTAAAATTGTTGCAGATGACACGCCAACGGCTATTTTGGTTACTGAAAAAATTAGCCAACTTGGGTTAAGGGAACCCTTGTATTTAGGCGCTTTAAGACATGTAGGAGTTTCGATCACTGATTGCCAAGATATTCAGCATGTTGAAACAATTAAGAGCCCTGTAATCGACGAAAAGTTGAAGCAATGGACAAAAAACGTTGAGTTAAGTAATAGCGTCAAGGAAAGCACTGATTTATTAATTTTAAAAAATATTGGTTTTTCTTATGACAATGGTAAGCAAGTGATTAACAATCTTAATCTAACAATACACCGTGGTGAGATGGTTAGCCTTGTTGGCAGAAATGGTACGGGAAAGTCAACGTTGAGTAACTTAATTACAGGTTTTTTGACTCCGACAACTGGTGAAATGTTGTTTGAAAATGAAGATATGAGTAGACTATCTGTTAAAGAGCGCGCCAGTAAGATTGGTTATATTTTGCAAGATCCTAATCAGATGATTTCAAAGACAACTGTTTTTGAGGAAGTTTCTTCTGGGCTAGTGTTACGTGCAGTAAAAAATGACACTATTCAAGAAAGTGTTTATGATATTTTGAAGGTTTGTGGGTTATATGAGATGCGCAATTGGCCAATATCGGCATTAAGTTTTGGACAGAAAAAACGTGTTACAATTGCAGCTATTTTGGTGCTAAATCCTGAAATGTTAATTCTTGATGAACCAACTGCAGGACAAGATTACGAACACTATACAGAAATAATGAGTTTTCTTGAAGGGTTACTTAAGCAACGTGAATTGACGATTGTTTTGATTACTCATGATATGCACTTGATGCTTGAATATACAACAAGGACAATTGTTTTAGGTGAAGGACATATAATTATGGACGACGAACCTGCAGCAGTTTTGACAAATGATGATATTTTAAAGCGTGCTTCGCTAGCAAAAACAAGCCTGTATACACTAGCTGATCGGTTTGGTTTACCCTCGGCAGATGATTTTGTTGCAAAGTTCATTGAATCAGAAAGGCGGTCTAGGTAATGGCAAAGCAGCTTTTTGTGGGTTACAATGAGCGCAATACTTTTTTACATCGTTTGAGTGGGAGTACTAAGCTAATTGGTTTTGTTAGCTTGTCAATTATTGGAATGGTAACATTTGATACACGTTTTTTGCTTGGTGTTTTAATATTTTCGATAATATTATTTTGGAAATCACAGATTAAATTCAGTGAAATTTCGTTTATCATTAAGGTGATTATTGGTTTCGCGGCTTTTAATCTATTATTGGTATATCTTTTTGCCCCAGGATATGGAATTTCTATATACGGAACTCACCACATGATATTTGGAAATCCAAAGCATTATTTCAATTTGTCCACCGAAGAATTATTGTATCTTTTTAATGTACTTTTAAAATATACTTTTGCAGTTCCTTTGGCATTGATATTTCTTTTAACAACGGAACCAAGTGAATTCGCAGCTAGTTTAAACAAAGTTGGAATTTCATACAAAATAAGTTATTCAGTGGAGATTGCTTTGAGATATATTCCAAATGTTCAGCGTGATTATCGAACTATTAGCTTAGCTCAGCAAGCTCGGGGGTATGAAATCTCCAAGAAAGCAAATCTGATAACAAGAGCAAAAGGTGCCATTCAAATTATTCTGCCACTTATTTTTACAAGCCTAGACCGTATTGAAGTTGTCAGTCAAGCAATGTCTTTGAGACGCTTTGGAAGACACAATAAGCGGACTTGGTATATGGCGCGTCGCTTTAAGAGCGCAGATTACATTGCACTTTTAATGATTTTGATAATTGTAGTCGTAGGGATTGGACTATTTAAAGTCAATAATGGACGTTTTTGGAATCCATTTAAATAAGAACTTAAGAATAATTTGCAATTTGTAAAAAAATTAGGGGCTAGGTCAAAAGAACTATAATGACCTAGCCTCTAATTATTTGTATATTCTTAAATAATATAAGGATGCGTTATTTTAGGTTAGTACTCGGCTTTTCCCGGTTTGTGTCACACTCTGTCTAAATGTGTTCCACCAACCAAAAGCTTCCGTCTAACTCAAATAACCCATAGCCAAGTTCCTGCTACAGGTCATTTATCGTTATACTCGGCTTTTCCCGGTTTGTGTCACACTCTCTAATACGTTCGTAACTGAGGTGTAGTATAATTATCAATAAATTCTTGAGCCTCAATTAACGACTTTGCAAAACATAACTTACTCAGATGTTCAACACTAAGGAACTCCTTATCTACCATATTCTTGAAGAATTTTTCCAGTAGGTCATAGTAATGCTCAACATTCAGTAGGATACAGGGATTAGAGTTGTCTCCAATTCTTGCCCATGAATATGCTTCAACAATTTCTTCAAGCGTTCCAGCACCGCCAGGAAGTGCAATACAAACATCTGATAGTTCAATCATTCTCTTTTTTCGATAGGACATATCTTTAACTACTTCTAAATGTGTTAGATTAGGCATCGCTACGCCGCGGTCAAACAAATTTTGGGGTATTATTCCAGTGACTTTTCCACCATTTTCTAAGACTGTGTGTGCAAGTGTTCCCATTAGGCCATATTTACCGCCGCCATACACTAGTTCATATTTATTTGAAACCAACCACTTAGCAAGCTTAATGGTCGCTAAGTCAAAAGATGGATCATTACCCGTTGAGGCACCACAGTAAACAGCAATTTTTTTCAATAAAATCAATTCCGCGTTACTAATTTTTATTTAATTGTATCATACAAATATTGTTGTGAAAGTGTCTAAAAAGTATAATAAATTAGCCTTAATTGATTATTTGGAGGGACTAATGTGCAAAATTTTAAAAATATATTAAGTATTGCTATTTTTGGATTTATCGGAGGGATTTGTCGATATCTATTAGGCTTTTTTTTTGATTTTAATGGAACTATTCTTGTCAATGTTGTCGGGTGTTTCTTGTTAGCCTTTTTAACATATTTCATGCTTGAATCCGAAACACCTGCAACGTGGCTTACACTTGGCTTAGGAACTGGCTTTGTTGGATCTTTTACAACCTTTTCTAGTTTTTGTTTGGATACATTAAAAATTATTGGAATACATAATTATGGATATGTCTTGATTTACTTAATAATAAGCGTTGTTGGTGGATATTTTAGTGCTTTTTATGGAATGAAACTGGGTAAATTCAGTGGCAAAAAAATGAAACGGAGGAAAGATATTTGATTTACTTTGTTGGAATTGGAGCGGCAATAGGGTCAATATTACGTTATTTGATTACCGTTGATATTAAGAAATATTCAAAAACAGCATGGCCTACTGCAACATTATTCATAAATTTGTTAGGGGCATTTCTTTTAGGTGTTCTTTATGGTTTGAATATTGCCAAGGCACAATATGTTATTATTGGTGTAGGGCTAATAGGTGGATTTACGACTTTTTCAACAATGAATACTGAGATAATCGGGCTAAGTGAGAGTGGCAAAATTAAATATGCATGGCTTTATGCAATGATTAGTTATTTTATCGGAATTTTGTTAGCTTTAGTTGGAATTTTGACCGGTCAGTTAATCTAGTTCTTTAATATCTCTAAATTTAATATCTCTAAAATAGGAGTGTAATATTATGAAAATTGGAATCGATAAAATTGGGTTTGCAACGTCAGATTTGTATCTAGATATGGTTGATTTGGCAAAGGCACGACAAGTTGATCCAAATAAGTATTTAATAGGAATTGGGCAAAATAAAATGGCGGTAATTCGTCCTACCCAAGACATAGTTACAATGGCAGCGAGTGCAGCTAACAGAATACTTACTGAAGATGATAAGGCAAAAATTAGTTATGTAATTTTTGCTACTGAGTCGGGAATAGATAATTCAAAGGCAGCAGCAATTTACTTGGCAAAGTTACTTGGATTATCCAAAAATATTCGAACAATTGAAATAAAGCAAGCTTGTTATGGTGCAACGGCGGCATTGCAACTCGCTAAGGGTTATGTGTCCTTAAATAGTACAAATAAGGTTTTGGTGCTAGGTGCTGACAATGCACGCTATGGAATCAAGACTCCAGGTGAACCAACACAAGGCGGTGGAGCAGTTGCAATGATAGTTAGTGCATCGCCCACGATTCTTGAGTTAGAAGAACAAACTTCTGCTTATTCAGAAGAAATTATGGATTTTTGGCGACCATTAGGCCATTCTGAAGCATTAGTTGATGGAAAATATTCATCTGGTGTATATCTTGATTTTTTAAAAAAAGTATGGGGAGAGCACATAGAAAAAGCAGGGTTACAACTTCAAGATTATGGAGCACTATTATTTCATTTACCTTATACAAAAATGGGTCTGAAGGGATTAAGACAGGTGATAGAGCAAGGCTCAATCGCTGATGGAACTAGGCTAACTAGAGAATTTGAGTATGCAAGGTATTTTAATAAAGAAGTTGGTAATTTATATACAGGCTCCTTGTATCTTAGTCTTTTGTCCTTATTAGCGAATAGCCCTACTATAAAAAGTGGTGATCGTTTGGGTTTATTTAGTTATGGATCTGGTGCACAAGCTGAATTCTTTAGCGGAATTTTACAAACCAATTATAAGGATGGGTTAGTAGGAATTGATTACAATGATTTATTAGCTAGACGTCAATCAGTATCTGTAGCTGAATATGAGCAATTTTTTGAAAGTCATATTTTTGATGTGGAAAAGCGCGAGCTTGAATATCAAAATGATCCTGCAGATTTTATTTTTACAGGTGTTACAGAGTATAAAAGAAAATATTTAAGTCGATAACGCCCAAATAATTGGGAGGGATGTCTCTAAGATGGTATAATGAGACGTGATTTATTATTTGAAAATTTAAATGAAAATTAAGTTTTAAGGGGAGATTATTTTGGTAAATGTTAATACATTAAGTGACGAAGAGCGTCTTGAAGCGACGCAAGAACTCTCCAAGGCAGTAGCTAACAAGATTCGCTATTTACAAACCTTGGCAACTGCAATTGATAACAAAGATGATCGCTTAATATACCAATTAATTGATAGTGATCACTATTCGGAACAAATAATACAGGCTAAACACGGAAGTGCAGATACAGAAAATGAAAATCTTGTAAACGATACAACAGCTAAATTAAGTCAATATTTGAGTGCCAATCTTTTGGCATACTTAGCTGAAACTTATCCGTTCTTTTATTTTGAACAAGTTGATTTAGGAAGATTCCAATTTTATTTTGGTAATTGGTGGGATCGTCGCCTTTTTGGAGAATTGGATGTTATTAAGGTCCACTTTGATTTTAATAGTACAGAATATGAAAAACTACGTCGTGCTTTTGAATTAGAAGGACAAAACAAAAGGTTGAACAGTGATAAAATTGCAATGCTTTCAAACCAAGCGGATCAACTTCAGGCATTGATTGATTCACAAGGACAAAGAGACGAAGAAAAAGAAAAAATTAGACTACAGTTAAAGAAAGTTGCACAAGAAAAGGTAATGCCATGGGAAACTTCTAAGTTAAAAGAAGCTAAGCAGCAGTTGGTAAATCAACTTTCAGATTTGAGTGAGCAAGATGAAAAATCCCAAGAAGCATATCGACTAATCAAAGATAATGAAAATAAAGTACTTGAATTGTCTAAAGAAGATACATTGGTGGGCTATGAGAAGCAAAGTGTAATCGCTAAATTTGGAACTTTTGATGCTTTTGAGGCACGTTGTGAGTCTTTATATCGCGATTATATGGCTGATTTGATAGCGACAAGTGGGAGGGTGAATACGAATGAATAAAGAGTATGAACGACCAACCGAGGTATTCAAGCCCAATACTTTGAATGTTGAACCAACATCTAGTGCACCAACACTCAGTACATCAGGGAGATTAATCACTTATAATGATCAATTAAAAGATAGCCTTGATAATGGTTACCATTTTACTGAACTATTAGATCAATTGATTACGACTGATGATGCAGCGACTTTGTTTAATGCTGCAAAAATGTTGAGTACCTACCAATTAGACACAGCTTACTTAACATTCCCACAACAATATAGTCAATCTGATTTTTATTTGATTTTTATCAATCGACTGCTAGCGTTGCATGATAGAGAGCGTGTGATTTTGCAGTCCTCTGACCGCTACGGTGAACTTTATCATGAATTTCCTGGAATAAATTCTGCTGGGTATTTCATTTTTAATTTAGAAAACTCTGTCCAAGGCGGAGCTTATTATACTGAAAAGACAACAGGCGAAGCTTTATTTTATTTGAGCTTTGAAAAGCATACTTTGCGCTTTAATAGTCGGGCCTTGACTCAATTATTATTAGTTGATTATCATGACAAAATTGAAAAAAATGCACTCAAGGGCTTTGAAACATATCTACTTGACATTGGTAATTATTTAAAAGAGGATTATGGCTTTGACATTGACTTTACCCTGTTGGATCCTTCAAATAATGCTGTATATCAACTGGCAGATGCTAATTTTTCTAGTTCAGTTATTGATCAACTATTTGTTGAGGCTGCAAATGGTGGTCGAATGCTTGAACTCTCAGAAAGTGGCGCACCAATTCTAAAACTAGACAACGATATTGTCGTGCAGTTGCTACAAGATAATGGGGATGAATCACTTGGATGGACGCTCAAGGTTTATGATCAACAACATGAGGTGGCTTGGTTTGATGTGTTGTTAAGATACGAATTTTTGAGGTCATGGTACCTTAAGAATTTAAGTGCTTTGGAAGTTCAATCTGATGTTCTTTACTTTAATTAAAAAAGGTGTTAGTGATGGATATTAAGAATTTGACGGATACAATACGTCACCTAGAAGTTGGCCGAGCTTATCGAGTAGAGCAAAAGGTTCCAGCTAACAAGTTGATGAATACATACTTTGACTTGAATCTTAATTTAGGTTTGTTGTTTGAAAAAGCATTAACCGTTGAAAAGATAACTGGAAATTCGGATGAGCTGCTAGATTTATATTGTGATGCACTAGTCTCTTTTTTGCAGATTGCAAATAATAAAAAATGGACATATTTATTATTAGTCTCAGATGAAGAGTTAGGTAGTCTTAAGGAAAAATGGCAGACAGCTTCTTTTGCAAAAATTTATCTTATTCTTCAAAAACTGTTAAATCAGAGCTATTTTGAACACCAAGATAAATCTTTTCAACATGCTTGGCATATTTTCTTAAAATTTGGAATTGTCGAACTAAAGTTTACTATTACGCAAATCGAATCACATTTTTTTGCGCGTTATGGTGAAGATGCATTATAGTTTAAGAAAAGAAAGCAATAAAAAAACAGGTAATAATTACCTGTTTTTTTATATATTTGGTATCAACATTAGTGCTCAAAGTCTCCCAATGTTTGACGCACTTCTGTTTTTAATGTGTTTACAAACATAGCCTTTTACGCCTAATTATAAATTTCTTATAGCTTAAAGCCCAAGCTATCTCGTAATTTAAACATTAGTGCTCAAAGTCTCCCAATGTTTGACGCACTTCTGTTTTTAATGTGTTTACAAACATAGCCTTTTACGCCTAATTATAAATTTCTCATAGCTTAAAGCACAAGCTATCTCGTAATTTAAACATTAGTGCTCAAAGTCTCCCAATGTTTGATGCACTTCTGTTTTTTTAAAGTGTTTATACTTACCATTTTTATTTTGCATACTTCCGACTACCTGTATCAATACTCCAAAAATGAGGATACCAATAATAGCTAAGAATGTAATCATCTGGCTCACGTCCTTTTTCATAAGTGTCATTATTATTACATTGTTACAAAAATATTTCAATAAATAAGTCTTATTAATAAAAAGAGGATAATTATGGCATTCTGTACAAAAAGTAATTGACAGTTTATTTATCGTATCATATAATTATTTGTGTTGTTTATGGCTCGGTAGCTCAGCTGGATAGAGCATCCGCCTTCTAAGCGGACGGTCGAGAGTTCGAATCTCTCCCGCGCCATTCTTGTTTCATTTAGCTAATAGCTGAGACTAAGGCTTTGATGAATTAATTCACAATTCATAGTCATGGTCTTTTTTATTGGGTAAAGTTATTGACGCAAGTAGAAAAATCTGCTATGATTCTAATGTTGTATTTGTGCATGCCACAACTGCAACCGCACATGACCAGTTCCTAAGAGTCTTATGACCACTAAGTCGTGGCGAGTCTAAGTAAAAATTAAGGAGGTGCACATATGTACGCAATTATTAAAACTGGCGGCAAGCAACTTAAAGTTGAAGCTGGCCAAGCAATCTACGTTGAAAAATTGACTGCAGAAGCAGGCGAAAAGGTAACGTTTGATCAAGTTGTTTTAGTAGGTGGAGAAAATACTGTAGTTGGTAAACCATTTGTTGATGGCGCAACTGTTACAGGTACTGTTGAAAAACAAGGTCGTGCTAAGAAAGTTGTTACTTTCAAGTACAAGCCAAAGAAACATTCACATACAAAACAAGGTCATCGTCAACCATATACAAAGGTTGTTATTGACGCAATCAATGCATAATTATTGAGGTGATTCAAATGATAAAGGTTTCTTTTATCTATAAAGAAAATCAGTTGACTGGTTTTGAACTTAAAGGACACGCTGAATCAGGAGAATATGGCCAAGATATTGTGTGTGCAGCTGTCTCAGTTTTATCGATTAGCACAGTTAACGGTCTTGAACAACTTGCTAAAGCGGACATCCGTGTTGATTCTAATGAACAAGAGGGTGGCTTTATGCAGGTGGAACTTGCTGAATCTGCAATTGGTAATGCAGCTGCACAGTTGTTATTAGCTAATTTCAAACTAGGAATTAGTGATGTAGCGATAAGTTATTCTGATTATATTAAAATTATGAAAGATAAAAGCTAGGGAGGTGCACTAATTATGTTAATGAATTTACAATTCTTCGCTCATAAAAAGGGTGGTGGTTCGACTTCTAACGGACGTGACTCTGAATCAAAACGTTTAGGCGCTAAACGTGCTGATGGTCAGTATGTTTCTGGTGGTTCAATCCTTTACCGTCAACGTGGTACACGTATTTATCCAGGTGTTAACGTTGGTATGGGTGGCGATAACACTTTGTTTGCTAAGGTTGAAGGTGTTGTTCGTTTCGAGCGTAAAGGTCGCGACAAGAAGCAAGTATCTGTTTACCCAGTGGCTGAATAGATTAATTTAAGCTTTTGATATAAGATCAATACGGAACGTTAAGTTTTGTGTTGGTCTTTTTTTATTCTTTTTCAATGGTAGGAGGAATTTTGATGAACTCTAGCAGAGTTGAGAATTTACGTGCTGAAATGGTTAAAATGAGCATTGACAGTTTTTTGATTACAGATCCACTCAACATTTATTATTTAAGTGGATTTACAGGTGATGATGGTCTTTTATTAGTAACTGAAAACAATCAGTATTTGATAACAGATAGCCGTTTTGAACAACAAGTTAAAGCTAATCATCCCGATTGGAATTTTTGTAATACACGTAACTATTTAAAAACAGCCTGTGATATTGTTACCAAAGAACATTTGTCAGCTATGGCCTTTGAAGATACTATCTCATATCAAAATTACGACTACATAGATGAAAATGCTAGTTCTGACATTGTTCCTGTATCTGCGATTATTGAAAAGTTACGCGCTTTAAAAGATTACGATGAGATTAAAGAGATTCGCAAGTCATGTCAAATTGCTGGTAAGGGCTATGAGTTCATGCTAGAAACCGCTCATGCTGGTCAAAGCGAATTAGAATTATCAAATGAACTTGATTATTTTATGAAGAAAAACGGCACAGAAGAGAAATCTTTTGAAACGATTGTTGCAAGTGGAGATCGTACAACTTGGCCACATGGAACGGCAACGCATAAGTTGTTAGCTGATGGTGATTTGATAACTGTTGATTTTGGCTATTACTATAATCATTATACTTCAGACGTGACAAGGACCTTTTCATTAGGACAACAGTCTCAAGTTGTTAAAGATTTGTATCAAGTTGTCCTTGAAGCTCAATTACGTACAATTGAAGCAATTAAACCGGGAATAAGTGGGAAAGAATTGGATGAAATTGGACGCAGCTTCATCGAGAAAAAAGGATACGGTGAGTATTTTAATCATGGGATGGGACATGGAATCGGTTTAGATATCCATGAATTACCGAATGTTGGCTCACGCTATCTTGATATAATGGAACCAGGGCATATTGTTACTATTGAACCTGGGATTTATATTCCAGGCACAGCTGGGATAAGAATCGAAGATGATGTACTTGTGACAAAGAATGGATTTGAAGTGTTAACTAACTTTTCAAAAGAATATCAAGAGATATAGGATAAACTTGCTTTTTTATATTAAGTGTTGCTATTATAAAATGTATTCAATTTATTCTAGGTGTTTTTATGTGTTCGTTATGGTGAAGCACAATTAATGATGATTACCTAGACTATAATTTTTAGGAGGATTACAATGATTTCAGTTAATGAATTTAAAAATGGGTTAACGATTTTGGTAGATGGTGAAATTTGGCGTGTTGTTGAATTTCAGCATGTTAAACCAGGTAAAGGTTCAGCTTTTGTACGTTCAAAATTAAAGAACTTACGTAGCGGTGCAGTTCAAGAAAAGACGTTCCGTGCTGGTGAAAAAGTTGAAAGAGCACAGATTGATAATAAAAAAATGCAATATTTGTATGCGGATGGAACAAACCATGTATTCATGGATATGGAAACATACGAACAACTTGAATTACCAGAAGAACGTGTTAAAAACGAATTGAACTATCTTAAAGAAAATATGGTTGTGAGCATTATTATGTTTGGCTCTGAGACTCTTGGAGTTGATTTGCCAAATACAGTTGATCTTGCGGTCGCAGCTACAGAGCCTGGAATCAAGGGTGATACAGCTTCAGGTGGTTCAAAGCCAGCTACGCTTGAAACTGGGTTAGTTGTTCAGGTCCCATTCTTTATTAATGAAGGTGATGTGTTAACGATTAATACCCAAGATGGTAGCTATATTTCTCGTGCCTAATTCAAAGGAGGTTTCGATGATGGCAGAAAGCAATAACATTGTGATAGAAAGTAATGAATCAACATTAGGGCAGATTGAAATTGCACCTGAAGTGATTGAAGTGATTGTTGGAATTGCTGCAAGTCAAGTTGAAGGAGTTTATTCAATGCGCGGTTCACTTGCCAACAGTGTAAATGAACTTTTTGGACGCAAGAGTCGAGGTAAAGGTGTTAAACTTAGCCAAAATTCAGGTACTCTGAACGTTGAAGTCTATGCTTTTTTGAACTATGGTGTTTCAGTACCAAAAGTTGCAGCCGAAATTCAAGAAAAGGTGAAACAACAATTATTATTCATGACAGGGTTAGAATTAGCGACGATTGATGTTTATGTTCAGGGAGTTGTTCCTGAGAAACAGGTTTCAGCTATCAATCCGGCTAATTTATTTGATGAGGAAAATGGTGACGCAAAGTGACTATGAGTAGACATGATATGCGAAAGACTGCATTTCAAATGTTGTTTGCAATGGAGAGTAACAATGATGTGGAAATTAATGAGGTTTATTATCAAGTTAGAGATAACGAAGATGAACTTGAGCAAATTCCAAGTTATGTTCGCACTTTAGTTGTAGGAACTAATGAGAAAAAAGCAGAGTTAGATACGATTATTCAAAAGTACCTTGGTAAGAGTTGGACTCTTTCAAGGTTAAATAAAACAGATGTGATTATTTTGCGTTTGGCAATTTTTGAAATTCAAAATATTGATGATGTTCCTGGCAGAGTTGCACTTGATGAGGCTTTGGAATTAACTAAGGAATTTAGTGATGAAAAATCGCGTCGTTTTGTGAATGGGGTTCTTTCTAACTTGGTTAAATAATTAATGAGATTAGGTCGATTGCAAATTAATAGTTTGCAAGGCCTATTTTTTTACATCCTGAAGAAACTAAGCGTACTTAGAAGTAGGGAATATGCTAAAATATAATCATGTACAAATCAGAAATATGTTAGGATGAATGTTTATGGCAAAGCTATTAGATGGACGTGCACTTTCAAAAAAAATCAAGCTAGAATTACATGATAGAGTTGACCAACTTAAACAAGGAGGGACTGTACCTAAGTTAGTGGTGATTTTAGTTGGAGATGATGAAGCAAGTAAGATCTATGTTCGCAATAAGCATAAAGCTGCTGAGATGATTGGGATTCAAACAGAAGATATTAAGTTACCAGTGGATACTTCTGAAAAAGCAGTTCTCCAATTAATCGAAAAATTTAATGAAGATGATTTAGTTCATGGGATATTGGTACAACTTCCATTACCGCAGCAAATTAATTCAAGAAAAGTAACAGAGGCAATTAATCCTCAAAAAGATGTTGATGGATTTCATCCAAATAATGTCGGCCATTTGTTCATGGGTGAACCGCGAGCTTTACCATGTACACCGAATGGTATTATACAACTCTTGCATGAGTATCATGTACCAGTTGTCGGTAAAAAAGCGGTGGTTATTGGTAGAAGTAATATTGTAGGTAAACCAATGGCCGCAATGCTACTGAATGAAAGTGCAACAGTTACAGTTGTGCATAGTAAAACAAAAAATATGAAAGAAATTATTAAAACTGCAGATATTGTGGTTGTGGCGATTGGCAAAGCCGAGTTTATCACAAAAGAATATATAAAACCTGGTGCTGTTGTGATTGATGTCGGGATGAATCGCAATCATGCTGGAAAGTTAGTTGGAGATGTTGCTTTTTCAGAAGTTGAATCTGTTGCTTCGTATATAACACCTGTTCCTGGTGGTGTAGGTCCTATGACCATTGCAATGTTACTTGAACAGACTGTGAGATTTGCTGAATTGGAGGGATGACTTTTTGCCAGAACATGAATATTTATCCATAAGTGTATTAACAAAATATTTAAAGCGGAAATTTGATGTAGATCCCTATTTAGGCCGAGTTTATTTAACTGGCGAAATTTCAAACTTTCGGTTGCGCCCTAATGCACATCAATATTTTAGCCTTAAAGATGAACACGCTAAAATAAATGCGATTATGTTTAAATCAGCTTTTGAAAAAGTTAAGTTTAAACCAGAAGAAGGTATGAAAGTCCTTGTAGTCGGGAGAATATCACTTTATGAGGCAAGCGGTGGCTATCAAATATACATTGAAAAAATGGAACCTGACGGTGTGGGGGCTTTATATCAAGCCTATGAGCAACTAAAGAAAAAATTAGCACAAGAGGGATTATTTAGCGTTGAAAAAAAGTTTCTACCAAAGTTTCCAAAGAAAATAGCTGTAATTACAAGTCCATCAGGAGCAGTTATTAAGGATATTATGACAACCGTAAGACGACGCTTTCCAATTGCACAGATTGTTTTGTTTCCGGCATTAGTACAGGGAGAAAATGCTGCACGTGATATTGTTGACCGAATTCAGCAAGTTCAAGAAATTGGCAACTTTGATACTTTGATAATAGGGCGTGGTGGTGGATCGATTGAAGATTTATGGCCATTTAACGAGGAAATTGTTGCCCGTGCGATTTTTGATTGTCAAATTCCAGTAATTTCTTCTGTAGGTCATGAAACTGATACAACGATTGCTGATTTGGTGGCTGATGTACGTGCTGCAACTCCGACAGCGGCAGCAGAGCTAGCTGTGCCTGTATTAAACGACGAGATTTTGAAAATTGAGCAATTACGAATCAGGCTATTCCAAAATTTGCAAGCAAAAATAAAATTAAAACAGCAATTAGTTAATAAATTGAGTAATTCTTACGTATTTAAGCAGCCTGGTAGACTATATGAAGGTTTTTTACAAAAGATTGATATTTTAAAAAAGAGTGCACAACAAGCACTTCAAAAAAAATTGACTGAAAGAGAACGTGTTGTTCATTCCCTGATACAAAGGTTACAAGAAAAAGCCCCAAACGAAAGAGTACATTTGTATGGTTCACAACTGGAGTATCTAACAAAGCAACTTGAACACGCTATTAAGGAAGTGTTTCAAGATAAGCAACAAGGTTTAAGTAAAGCAACTTCGGATTTAGATAAACTTAGCCCATTGAAAATTATGGGACGTGGATATAGTTATATTTCTGGTGAAAAAGGAGAAATTATTAAGTCTGTTGTGCAGCTTTCATTGAATGAGGAACTTGAACTTCATTTACAAGATGGAAATGTGAAAGCAAAAGTAATGGAATTAGGGAAGGAAAAAAACAATGACTGAAAAAAAGAGTTTTGAAGATAATTTAAAAGAATTGGAAGAAATTGTACAAAAATTAGAACAAGGTGATGTTCCGTTAGAACAAGCTTTAAATCAGTTTCAAAAGGGAGTCTCATTAAGTAATGATTTACAAAAAACACTTGAAGAGGCTGAAAAAACACTTGCAAAAGTAATGGATAAAGATGGTAATGAAACTGTTTTTGAAAGAGATTCTGCTAATGAACAATAGAATGAAGGATTTTCAAGAACAAAATCTTCCCAAATTTGAAAAAAAGATTGCTAGTTTTTTAGGTAGTTTAGAAGCTGAAAAAACTTTGAAAGATGCAATGAGCTATTCAGTTGAAATTGGTGGAAAAAGAATACGTCCCTTAATGATAATGGCAATTTGTAATTTTTTCGAAAGGCCAGTCGATGATGATGTTTTAGTTATTGCGGGCAGTCTCGAGTTACTACACACATATTCTTTAATACATGATGATTTACCAGAAATGGATAATGATAATCTAAGAAGAGGTAAGCCGACTAACCATAAAGTCTATGGGCAAGCTCATGCCGTATTAGCGGGAGATGGTTTATTAACACTTTCTTTTGATTGGATAACGCGAACTAATTTAGGTGATAAGGCTAAGCTAGATTTAATTTCTTTCCTAGGGAAAGCTGCGGGCCCTGAAGGAATGGTAAGTGGGCAAGTTGCAGATATTGAAGGGGAACAAAAAATATTAACCTTGGAACAATTGCAGCGAGTTCATGCCCGAAAAACAGGGGCTTTGTTAAAGTATGCTTGTCAGGCTGGCAGTATATTAAGTAATGTAAACGAACGTGAATTTAACTTGTTAGTTAGTTTTGGAAGTCTTTTTGGACTAGCATTTCAGATTTACGATGATATTTTAGATGTAGTTTCAACAACAGAGAAGATGGGGAAAAAGGTCCATAAAGATCAAAGTGAAAATAAAAATACATACCCTGGGATTTTAGGATTAGAAGGGGCATATAAAATGCTAGATGAAGTAATAGGAAAAGCAAGAAATGAACTTATTCGATTAGATGCAGTGGACAGTATTCTAGGGGATTTTTTAGGATATTTTGAGAGAAAGGGTAATTGATGAAAAAAGAACGTATTGATGTCTTACTTGTACAGCAAGGATTGTTTGAAACGCGTGAACAGGCTAAAAGAGCAGTAATGGCAGGTGAAATTTTAGGTGAGAATGAGGAACGATTAGACAAACCCGGTATGAAAATTGATACGTCTACTCAGTTACACTTTAAAGGCAAAAAGATGCCTTATGTTAGCCGTGGGGGATATAAATTAGAAAAAGCACTTAAGGTATTTGATGTAGATATTAAAGGTAAAACTGTGTTAGATATCGGTTCTTCAACAGGCGGGTTTACTGATGTTGCTTTGCAAAATGGTGCAAAATTAAGCTATGCATTAGATGTGGGGACAAATCAATTGGCTTGGAAAATCAGGCAAGATTCTCGTGTTATCGTAATGGAGAATACAAATTTCCGTTATAGTAAACCTGAAGATTTCACGAATGGAGTACCAGAATTTTCTACAATTGATGTTTCATTTATTTCATTAGAACTGATTTTGCCACCTTTACATGCAATTTTGCAAGATGCGGGAGATGTGATTGCATTAATAAAACCACAATTTGAAGCTGGACGTGAGAACGTAGGTAAAAATGGGATTGTGAGAGATAAAAAAGTACATTTGGCTGTTCTAGAAAAAATTACTACATTTGCATTATCAACAGGATTTGATGTTTGTGGAATTGATTTTTCACCGATAACTGGTGGAGAAGGTAATATTGAATTTATTTGTCATTTGAAAAAAGTAGATAATGAGGGTTCTAACAAGTCTGGAATTGATAATAAAGCCATAATTGAGAAAGCATATACAACTTTTGGCAAATAATTATTAATTTTTATGAACTTTTTCTTTAATATTTATTCAAGTTGGGCTATTATAATTAGTGAATTATGAATAAATGTGGGGGATTGGTGATTGGTATGCGTAAACAAGAGCGACAAAAGGCGATAAAAGAGTTATTAACACAGTATAGTATTGATAGACAAGAAGACATCGTAAAGCTTTTGGGTGAACAAGGAATTGGTGTGACACAGGCAACAATTTCACGCGATGTCAAGGAGATGCAGTTAATAAAATTACCGTCTGCTTCTGGTGATTATCAATACAGCCTTCCCACAGAAAAAAAATTAAATGCGGAAAAGAAATTGCGGAATACATTGAAGGATGCATATTTATCCTCACGTATTCAAAGAGAATTATTACTCATTAAGGTTTCTCCTGGAAATGGACCAGTAATTGCAAGTTTGATAGATCAAATGCGTTATGAAGAAATTTTCGGGACGTTGGGTGATGATGATACCGTTTTAATAATTGCAAAATCAAGTGAAGCTGCAATTATTGCTCAAGAATTAATCCTTGAAATGACGAACTAATAAAGGAATGATAAGATGTTACGCGAGTTGATGATTAGAGATTTTGCAATCATTGAGAGACTTGATATAAACTTTGAGGACAAAATGACTGTCTTAACTGGTGAGACCGGTGCAGGTAAATCAATAGTAATTGATGCATTGGGTCTTCTTGCAGGTGGAAGGAGCTCTCAAGAGTATATTCGAAAAGGTGCAGAAAAAGCTCTATTGCAGGGTTTATTTATTTTACCAAAGAGTGCGCAATTATATCATGATTTGGACGAGATGGGTATAATCGTTGAGGATGAATCTTTAATCATTCAACGTGAACTTTATCGTAGTGGCAGGAGTGTTTGTCGTATAAATAATATTTTAGTAACCTTGGGTGCATTGAAAAAAATTGGAAATCAACTGATTGATATTCATGGGCAAAATGAGCATCAAATGTTAATGAATCCAGATAATCATATTTCACTTTTAGACAAATTCAGTTCTAAAACGCAAGAATTAAAGAAAGAATATCGTAATTTGTATAATGGCTATTTAGAAAAGGTAAAGATTCTCAAGAAACAACAAAGCAATGAACAACAATGGGCACAAAGATTAGATATGTTACAATTTCAAGTTCAGGAAATTAATGAAGCCAGTCTTATTTTAGGAGAAGATGTCGAACTTGAAAATAAAAAGCAAAAACTAGAAAATTTTCAAACAATTAGAGACACTTTATCACAAAGTTATGAATTGCTTTCAGGAGAAGCGATTGATTTTTTGGGACATTTGGGTGATACAGTAGAAGGAATGCAACGCATCGAGAATTTATCGGAAGATTTGCATAATATTTCAGAAAACTTGTCGAGTTCTTTTTATATGCTTCAGGATGCTGCGCGTGACATCTCAAATGAATTGGATATTATGGAATGGAATGAAGATGAACTTAATCAAGTCAATCAACGGCTTGACTTAATAAAACAACTTGAGCATAAGTATGGGAATTCTATAAAAAAAGTGCTGGATTATTATACTCAAATTGAAAATGAATTGACACAGATGCAAAATGCTGGCGAAGATAGTGAAATCCTACAGAAAACTGTACAAAAGTCTTATAATAAAGCACTTGAAGTTGCCAAGCAATTAAGTCAAGAGAGAATACAAGTTGCTAAAAATTTGGCAAAAGAAGTTGAATTACAGTTAAACTCCTTGTACATGAGTAAGGCACGATTTGATGTTCGTTTTATTACCAATGAAGATCAACTAACAATTGATGGTATTGATAGAGTTGAATTTTATATTCAAACAAATCAAGGTGAAAGTAGTGGCCCTTTGGCAAAAATTGTGTCGGGTGGCGAATTATCACGTATAATGTTGGCACTCAAAACGATTTTCTCACAAGAACGTAACAAGACAAGTATTATTTTTGATGAGGTTGATACTGGTGTTAGTGGTCGTGTTGCACAATCAATGGCTGAAAAGATAGGACAAATTGCTGAAACATCGCAAGTCCTCTGTATTACACATCTGCCACAAGTAGCTGCGATTAGTAATCACCATTTTCTTGTTACAAAGAGAACCATTAAGGGGCGAACAGAAGCCACTGTAGAAAAGCTAGATGCACAAAGTAGAATTAGCGAAATTGCACGAATGCTAGCTGGTACTGAGATTACAAAATTATCATTGGAGCATGCTAAAGAATTACTTGAAATGGGTAAGAAAACACAGCAAAAATTAGATAATGATGTTTAATAAACAGTGTCAGTATTATTAATAAAAAGGATCCTTTTAGATACGAGACTTGGATATTAAAGTAGAGTGTCAAAAAAAGGGTGCTTTTTTTAAAATAATAAATTAGTTTTTTTTAGAATCAAAATCATGATTTAATGCTTTTTTGTGATCACTTAAGAAAAATCCTTGCCATTTTAGCATACCACGATCTTTATAATAATTTTTGAAAAAATTTTCAGCAAAATTATCATTGTAGATTTTATCATTTTTCATTTTTGATACCTCTTTTTGTTTGAAATTAATTTATTGTTACTGGGCCAGCGTTGATCTTCAAATAAAATAAAAATGAATGTTAATGTTGTTTTTTGACGAAGAAAACCTATCACTTCTTCGAGATATTCAAGAGTTTGATTCATAAGCCGACGCATTGGAATTGATCGGCTTAGTTGTCGTGGCTTGAAAATGTTGAAGAAGAAATTGTAAGAAGAATCAAAGCGATCATTAACTACTAATATGTAATAACGAGCACGAACATGGGGCTTGAAATGTTTTTTTGTTTGTTCAAAAATATAATCAGCTTCTTTTTTTGCATTATTCGAATGAATTTCCACCATTGTGTCCTCCTACTAGATTTTGACGTTGAATAAAGGTACCGCCTTTTTGTAAACTATTAGCGTACATAATAGTTTTTGTACCGAATTTGTCACGAATTTGATCAATTAGACTATCAAATTCAATTTTTTTTAATTGTATATTGGTATCTTCAAAAAAGGTCAATTGATCACCTCTTTTTGGACTTAAGCGACTATAAGAAACACTTATACGGCGAATGGGTTCACCTTGCCAAAAATTTCGAAAAATAAATAAAAGTTGTGTAATCAAAAGTTGGCTATTATCTGTTGGTAAAATTTTTAATTCATGTGAAAAGCCACTGTAATTATTTTCAATGCTACTCAAAGAAAACCCAATACCCAAATGGACACAAGCCGTTGTTTTATGAATATGTCTAATTCGCGATGCAACTTGTTGTCCAATTTCTTTGATAACAACTTCGATTTCGGATTGTTTAAGATAATCTCGTGGTAATATTTGAGAGTTACCAATACTAGAGTTTTTAGTTGGTGTTTGTTCGTTCAACTGACTCCGATCAATGCCCCATGATAATGCAAATAACTGAGTTCCAATAATACCCATTTCTTTTTTTAGCTTGAATGGATTAGTATGAGCCAAATCGGCTAATGTATAAATGCCTAGGTGATTCAACCTTGTTTCTGTTTTTTTTCCAATGCTCCAAAATGAAGTTAGCTGCGAAATACTCCAGAATTTTTTAGTGAATGTTTCATAAGTAACTTGAAAAATTAGGTTGTGTGCTTTTTTTGCATAAATATCAAGTGCTAATTTAGCCTGGAGAGGATTTTCACCAATTCCAATTGAAGTATACAATCCAGTTTTTTTGCGAACAGTTCTTTGGATTAGTTTTGCAACCTCAAGTGGAGATGAGCCAAATAATTTCCAAGAATGGGTTACATCCAGAATTGATTCGTCAATTGAATAAGGATAGAGATCTTCTTCAGCAACGAAATGAGTAAAGATATGATTAATCAATAAACTTTTAGAAATATAAAGATTCATTCGTGGTGGAACTACTATTAATCTTGGATCATCGGGCAAATCATAACGGCGATCAACATTGCTAATATGGAATATTTTTTTAGCATTTGGCGATGTAGCCAAAATTAAACCGCCATTTGTATTTTCTTGTTCAGACATAACCACTAAAATTGATTTTAAGGGGTTTAACCCACGTTGGACACTCTCAACGCTTGCATAAAAGGATTTATTATCAATCATGAAAAAAACACCATGAGGTTCGTCTTGATAGTTCATATGAATACCTCCTATTTTTAATTATACAAACATACGTTCGATTTTTCAAGAGTGTTATTTTTGAGAATTTTAGGTACAATTGACTATGCTTAGAAATTTATTTTTTACAGATTGGATAATCTAGGCTAATGTTAGTTGGAAAGGAAGGTGTCTAAATTGTATGCAATTTTAATGAATGATTATGGGAGTACAGATGTATTCGAGGAAGTTGAGGTGAGGATGCCAGTTCTTAAGCCCAAGCAAGTTTTGATTAAACAAATGGCTGTTGCAATTGATCCGTATGATGTTAAATTTCGCGCTGGATTCATGGGGAGAAGTTTAGTTCCTCCGATTATTGATGGCTCGAGTGTTTCAGGGGAAGTAGTCGCAATTGGGGATGAAGTTACTGATTTTGAAGTAGGTCAAAAAGTTGCAGCAAGTCCACATTTACATGCTTATGCACAATATGTGGCAGTTGGGCAATCCCAGTGTGCCAAAATTCCAACTAATGTTAGTTTTGAGCAAGCAGCTGCGGCAGCATTAGGTATTCAGACTGCTTATCAGCTAGTTACAGATGCATTATATTTGGACAAAAATGACAGTCTATTGATTCATGGAATAGCTGGTAATGTAGGATTGGCAGTACTTCAATTTGCTAGAATGGCTGGAGTAAACAAAATTTACGGAACTGCAAGTGAAAGAGGAATTAAATATCTTGCTAAATTTGATTCGAAAGTGGAAGTTATTAATTATAAAAAGGATGACTTCACGGAAAAAATTCCATTAGTTGACAAAATTGTGGATTTAGTAGGAGAAGAGACAACAACGAAATCACTAAAAATTTTAAAAGAAAATGGCAAGTTAATTTCAACAGTAAATCAAATTAGTGATGACAGAGTGACAATGTTTTTTATGAAGTCGAATGGCCCAAAATTAGAGGTGGCTATGAAAGAAATCGCAAGAGGAAATATTCATGTAGAGATTGCAAAAATTGCAACTTTCAATGTAACCAACCTAAGAAATTTTCATGATATGAAACACGTTCTTGGCAAGTTAATTTTACGATTTAGTTAGCAAAATTTTACATTATCGGAGGGAATTTTATGGAACTTGTTGATATGACAGCAAAGTATTATGTTCAATTTGAAAAAAATAGTATTGTAGAGTATGCTTCTGAAAAAATAAAAGCTGGTACTTGGGATGAAAAAGAAGCGTTGATTAATGCAAAGAGGGAATTTGAAGTTCTAATTCCTCAAGGATTAAAAACGCCAGATCATTATTTTTATTTATTCAAAAATAATGATCATGAAATTGGTCACGTTTGGTTTGCAAAAGAATCAAACGAAAAAAAAGTGTTTATTTATGATATTTTAATAAAGCCAGAATTTCAAAATCAGGGTTTAGGAACAGAAGCAATGGGGTTAATAATGATCAAGGCAAGAAAATTGGGATTTGAGAAAATCGGTCTGCATGTTTTTGGACACAATCAAAGGGCACTGCATGTTTATCAAAAGGTAGGGTTTATTC
Organism: Liquorilactobacillus cacaonum DSM 21116; assembly: GCF_001436735.1. Taxonomy (GTDB): domain Bacteria; phylum Bacillota; class Bacilli; order Lactobacillales; family Lactobacillaceae; genus Liquorilactobacillus; species Liquorilactobacillus cacaonum. The sequence continues at coordinate 504,937 of NZ_AYZE01000014.1, read as the reverse complement.
CAGTTGATATTCGAATGGAACGAGATTTATAAAGTTATGGTTTTTGAGTCGTAAACTATATAAACAATAAATCAAAGCATAAAAATTAACCAAATAATGATTGAGATATCTATATAGATATCTCAATCATTATTTGGTTATAGCTTAGGAGCTAATTTTGGAAAATCCAAATTATTATTTTCTTTTTATGAAAATTAAATACCAATCGCCTAAGTATTGCCTATAACGTGGGCAGCAGTCCCAATAAAACCCTAACCTAATACCCGTAAAAATATTCTTACTGTCATAAAAATTATACCGAATATTTAGCCATTTTGCGTTTCGCTTAAGTACTGAAAGTTGGTGTAATGTATTTGAGTTTACGTCATTAGTCAGAAAATTTTCTAATGTTTTTTGGAATGCTTGGGCTGTTTTAATCCATTTCTTTTTTTCACCAATTGTTTTTAAATTACGTCCTTCTTTAGCGAATGCGCTTGAAGTATGCTTTCGCCAATTAATAAGAGTATCCGTGTAAGTGTACAAACCATCTGAAAAAATAGCTAAACGCCAAAATAAAGCATCATGGGGATACGCTGGCTGCCAGTATTTTTTGCTTAAGTCCACTAAACTTCTTCTTATACAATGTGTACAGCCAGGGCTTTTTACTAATAAGTAGTTATTTGGTAAAGAAATTTTATGTAGTTTTTTATCATTTTCCCATGGTCCAGAAACGGTATGCTCATCTTCATAAAATTCTTGATAATTAGAGGTTAACAGAGTTATTTTCGGATTCTCCTCCATTATTTTATTCATGATAGCTAATTTATCTTTACGCCAAATGTCATCTTGATCGCATGTAAAAACGAGCTCACCAGAACTTCTCCAAATACCATTCATAAAGTTTTGGCGCCAACCTAAGTTTTTTTGATTAACATCAATATTCCAAGCAGTTAACTGATACTTGTTTATATATTTTTTAATTATATCAACAGTTTTATCAGTCGAGCAGTCATCTATAATAAGTACCTCATTAGCAGCAAGAGTTTGATTTCGTAAAGAGTCTAATTGTTCAGTAATAAATTTTTCGCCATTATATGTCGACATTACAATTGAAATTTTCATTGTTATTTTTCCTTAAGTAATATTTGGTTGGACTTTAGAATCTCATAAAATTTCCAGGCGTACTTATAAACAAATACACCAAAACCTAGGAAGAAAAAGGCAATTCTATCTCTTCGGGGTGTTTTAGGATTTTTTAGAATATCTTTTTTATGGGATTTTAAAAAGCCCATAATTTCTTTTTTTTCTTGAGGCACATGTGCTTGTGAATCGGCTAAAATTTGATTTAACGTACTAAAACGAGCATATACTTGGCGGCGAAGAGTCGCCTCTGAGAGATCAGGATATTTTGAATTCACATAAGCAGCCATTTTATCTGTCATGGGTAGTAGTTCAAGTTTTTTGTTATTAAAACCTGAGGTGACAATAGATCCATCACGAATAACGTAAAAATACTTTGCTAAAAATCCGCAACAAACTGTATCACACAAATCAAATAGTTGATAGGTTGTTGCGATGTCTTCAAAAATCATACCATCAGGGAATTTTACCGTATCATATAATTCTCTAGCACCTAATTTAGCATAAGCACAAGTGTCAACCAAATCTTGGTAGCACATTTTTTCAATACATTCTTTTCCTGTAAGAACTATTTCTTGACCATTACCATTGTCCTTTTCGGTATTTGTTTTTGTAAAAACATTCATTAATGAACAAATAGCTAATTTTGATTTGAAATTATTTTTCTTAAGAAGTCCCAATAAGTAAGAAATGTAGTCTGACGATACATAGTCATCGGAATCAACAAAGGTAATAAAAGCGCCTTTAGAACAAACTATACCTGCATTTCTAGCGTTTGATAAACCACCATTTTCTTGATGGAATACCGTAATTCTTGAATCTCTTTGTTTGTAATCAGCTAAAATCTTGGCTGAATCATCAGTAGAACCATCATCAATAAAAATTAATTCAATATTTTGATAGGTCTGGTTAATTAGTGAATCTATACAGCGATGTAAATAAGGAGCGACATTATAAACTGGAACGATAACGCTTATTAATGGTGAAGTTGACATAATAATCTCCGTAATAATATTTTTGTAAAAAAAGCTCTCTTACGATAAAACAATCATATTTTTAATGATATGAAGATGTACCGTTATTAACCTTGAATCATTATAGCTATTTAATTCATTTTTTTCAATATAAAGGGAGGGTCGGTATGTGTATATAAAAAAAGAAACCATAGCTCAAATGTTATATTTGAGTTAGCTTCTTTTTTTAGTAAACCTTAATCCTTTAAAATTTCCGGTTAAATTCACACTCTTTTTTATAAAATAAAATTACGATACAAACCAACAACTTTTCCTAAAATTGTCACAGAATCAAGAATGATAGGATCCATGGAATCATTCTCAGGTTGTAAGCGATAATAGTTACTTTCTTTGAAAAATCTTTTACATGTTGCTTCATCATCATTATTCATCGCAATAACAATTTCCCCATTTTCTGCACTATTTTGTTTGCGAATAATAACTTGATCACCGTTTAAAATACCAGCATTGATCATACTTTCGCCACGAATAGTCAAAATGAAAAGATTTTCAGAAGAATTAAAGTTAGGAGGAAGTGGGAAGTACTCAGAGGTTTCTTCAACCGCAAGTATTGGCACTCCAGCAGTAACAGTTCCAAGCACTGGGATAGAATCTGCGTGTTCTTCAATTCCTAAAGCTTCTAACCCAATTGATGTTAACTCAATTGCACGTGGCTTCGTTGGGTCTTTTTGAAGATAACCTTTTTTTTCAAGACGTGCTAAGTGTCCATGGACAGTAGATGTTGAGGATAAATCGACTGCTTGGCAGATTTCACGAACTGTTGGTGGATAACCTTTTTCAGTAACACGTTCATATATGAAACGAAGAACAGCCATTTGTCTTTTTTCAGAAATTTTTGTCATTAACGACACCTCAATTACGATATTAATACACTAATCTTAGCACAAATAATTCATCATTACAAACAAGCGTTCGTGTTTACTATTTGAAAATCGGCAGACCCTAATGTATGATGATTTTATTCATAATTTTAAATACTAGTGAGGTAATAAAATGGCAGGAAAAATACCACAGGAACTCATTGACCGAATTAATGAGCTTTCCAAGAAGAAAAAAAGTACAGGTTTGACAAAAGAAGAATTGATTGAACAAAAAAATTTGAGAGAAGATTATTTAGCAGCTTTTCGCCAGACCTTTCGCAGTAATGTTGAGATGCTTCAAGTTTTTAACAAGGAAGGAAAAGAGATAACTCCTGAAAAAGTTAAGAAAATTCAAAGAAAAAAAGGACTACGTGATGATTAACTAATTTTGCGCTTTATTTTTACTTAATAATTGTGTAGAATTGTTATTTGAAACGACATGAAAGGAGAAATTCATGATGTCAACTCCAATTTGGATATTAATTGTTATTTTGGCGCTTGTCCTAGGATTTGTTGGTGGATTCTTTGCTGCTCGTAAATACATGGAGAGTTATTTAAAGAAAAACCCACCAATCAACGAAACAATGTTGAAGACTATGATGCTTCAGATGGGGCAAAAGCCGTCTGAAAAAAAGCTTCATCAAATGATGAATGCAATGAAGTCTCAAAATACTAAGAAATAAAGCTAGAGGCAAATTAGGGCTAGGATGATATAAAAAGACTAGGACAATATAAAATTTGGCCTAGTCTTTTTTGTATAGAGTAACTACAATTTAAAAAAAGAAGTACATCAGTTAGTTAATCTTGCTTTCATCAATATAGACATAGTCTGGATTAATTTGGGCATCTATTTTTTTGAATGAGTTTGTCATTTTTTCAAGAATTACTTGTTGCTCATCTTCAGTTAATTTTTTGCGAGAATTAAGCTCAATTGGGTCGCCAAAAGCAATAGTGACCTTTTGTCTTTTCAAAAGACCTTTTAATGTGGTAGGCCCTTGATAAACTGTAGGAACAATTGGCACATTGGCAAGGCGGGCAATTAACAAAACGCCACCTTTTAAGTTTTGTGAGTGTCTTGTTCCAGAAGGAAACATAATCAGTGAAATGTCACGCTTTTTTAACCAATTAACGGGTGTTTTGATAACCGATGGTCCTGGATTTTTACGATCAACAGGAAAAGCATTGGCGTGTACAAGTATATAGCGGAGAATTGGATTTTTAAATAATTCTTCTTTTGCCATAAAAGAGAATTTTTTTGGCGCTGCACCTAAAGCAAAATAAATCATATCAAACCAAGCTCGATGTGGGCCAACAAGTATATAATTACCACTTGGAAGCTTTTCTTTATTAAGATAGTGTGCGTTACCATTAATTAGGAATACAATAATCCGTGCTACAATGCGAATAAATGAATAGAACATCACAAGACATTCCTTTCTGTAAGAGATTTCAAAGATAAGTATGCATAATTTTTTGCTGACTTGCAAGTTTAAAAATGAAGGTGATTATTAATTGGAGTTATATAAAAACGAAAGAATTGATAGGCTATATTCAAATGAAGTTCAAATTATTCAAAGTGCTGAAGTTTTTTCTTTTTCTTTAGATGCTGTATTGTTGGCATACTTTACGGGAATATTACGAAAAAAAAATGGACTTTTAGTGGATTTATGTGCAGGAAATGGCGCAGTTGGACTGTTTCTAACTAAAAAAATTTCAGGCCAAATTATTGAGATTGAAATTCAAGAACGCTTGGCTGACATGGCTCAAAGAAGTATTGTACTAAATAATTTAGAGAGCCGAGTTAAGATGTTAAACATTGACTTAAATAAAGCAACTAACTATATAAAAAAAGATTCAGTAGATATCGTAACTTGTAATCCTCCTTATTTTTCTGACTTACCAACTAGTAAAAAAAATGATAATGAATATTTGGCAATTGCGCGTCATGAAATATCTGTGAATTTAGAACGGATTATTGAGGTTACAAGTGATTTGCTAAAAATGAATGGGAAAGCATATTTTGTGCATCGACCAGAAAGAGCAGCTGAAATTTTTGAATTAATGCGTAATCATCGACTTGCTCCCAAAAAAGTACAATTAGTTCATCCCAAAAAAGAAAAAGAAGCTAATATGATTTTGATTGAAGCAATTAAAGATGGACGTCCCAATGGTGTACGATTTTTACCTGCAATTGTTGTGTATGAAAAAGAAAATGAATACACACCTTTATTAAAGGAGATTTTGTATGGAAATAAAGAATAAGCAATATTTTTTTTATATATTACTATGTGCTGACAATACTCTCTATGGGGGCTTTACGAATGATGTTAATCATCGTTTAGCCGTTCATAATGCTGGTAAAGGGGCAAAGTATACACGTCTAAAAAGACGCAGACCGCTTGAACTAATATATTATGAAACATTTGATAATAAGTCTGATGCATTGAAAGCTGAATATGCATTTAAGCACCAAGCAAGAAAACAAAAATTGCAATTCCTTGAAGAAAATGGAGTTGAAGTTAAAAAACTTAAGAAATGAAAAGACATTGCTAATTAAGCGCGCGTAAGATAGTTTTCGTGCTACAATATTTAAAGGACAAGGATTTAGGAATCTTACTTACATCTAATTTTCGATGTCCCACCGTAGAAATAGAGATATTTAATTTGGAGGTTCATGATGAAATTTATAGCTTTTAATGTACGTGAAGATGAAGAAAAATATTTTGCCCAATGGGTAGATGAGACTGGTAACGAAGTTTTACGGCTACCAGATATGTTGGATATGAGCACCGTTGATAAGACAAAGGGTTTCGATGGCGTTTTAGCACTTCAAACAGGGGTTTATCCTGATGAAATGTTTGCTAAGTTCAAAGAATACGGAGTTAAAGTCTTTTCAATTCGTAATGTAGGTGTTGACAATATTAATTTAGAAGCAGCAAAGAAAAATGGAATTGTTGTAACAAATGTTCCTGCTTACTCACCAAATGCAATCGCTGAATTTTCAGTAACTCAATTAATGCAACTTCTTCGCAATACTACGATTTTTAGAAATAAAGTTGCGAAACAAGATTTTCGTTGGGCTCCATACGTTGGAAAAGAATTGCGTTCATTGACAGTTGGAGTTGTCGGAACAGGTAGAATCGGACGTGCTGCAATTGATATTTATCGTGGCTTTGGTGCAAAAGTTATTGCATATGATTTATATCCTAATCCTGAATTGAAAAAACTAGGAATATACGTTGATAGCTATGATGAACTTTTTTCTAATGCTGACGTGATCACACTACATATGCCAGCGACACCAGCTGATCAGCATTTAGTAAATACTGAAAATCTTAATAAGATGAAGGATGGATCGTATATAATCAATACTGCTCGTGGAGCATTGATTGATACAAAAGCCTTGATTGAAGCATTGAAATCTGGAAAATTAGCAGGTGCAGCGCTAGATACTTACGAAAATGAAAGTGATATATTTAATCATGATTTAAGTAACCAAGAGATCAAAGATGCTACTTTCAAGGAATTGTTGGCTCTTGATAATGTGCTTGTGACTCCACATGTTGCTTTTTATACGGAAACAGCGGTTGAAAATATGGTCTTAATAGCTTTGAATAGCGCAAAAGATGTCTGCAAAGATGGGACTGCAAGTACAGTGGTAAAATAGAATATTATTCTTGCGTTTTAAACTAAATTAAGTTATACTATTTCAGGTGCTTTATGGTTAAGCACCAATTCACACTTCGTACGATAGTTTTCAAGGTGCTCTTATTGAGTCTGAATGCAGTTGAATACGGAGGAGGAAAACAAAAACAATATCGGAGGTATTTTATATTATGGCAGTAATTAGCATGAAACAATTGCTTGAAGCTGGTGTTCATTTTGGACATCAAACACGTCGTTGGAACCCTAAGATGAAGAAGTATATCTTTACAGAACGTAATGGTATCTACATCATTGATTTACAAAAAACAGTTAAATTAATTGATGATGCATATAACTTCATGAAGAAATCAGCAGAAGATAATGGTGTTATTCTTTTTGTTGGTACAAAAAAACAAGCACAAGATGCAGTTGAAGAAGAAGCAAAGCGCGCTGGTCAATACTTTGTAAACCATCGTTGGTTAGGTGGAACTTTAACAAACTGGGATACAATTCAAAAACGTATCAAGCGTCTTAAAGAAATCAAAGCAATGGCAGAAGATGGTACTTTTGATGTTCTTCCTAAGAAGGAAGTTGCTTTATTGATGAAGCAACAAGAACGTCTTGAAAAATTCTTAGGTGGAATCGAAGATATGCCTCGTATTCCAGATGCATTGTTTATTGTTGATCCTCGTAAAGAAAGAATTGCTGTAAAGGAAGCTCGTAAGCTTAATATTCCTATCATTGCGATGGTTGATACAAATGCTGATCCAGATGAAATTGATGTTAAGATTCCTTCAAATGATGATGCTATTCGTGCAGTTCGTTTAATCACTGCTAAGATGGCTGATGCTATTATTGAAGCTAACCAAGGTGAAGATGATCTTAACGTTGAAGAAACATTTGAAAATGCAGATACAGATGCAGATGCAGTAGATTCAATCGAAGATATTGTTGAAGCTGTTGAAGGTAAAAATAATACCAAAGATGCTGAATAATTAGATCTTAGGCTGTTTCCAAATTTGGGCACATTAATGGCCTTAAGGTTTGGGACAGCTTTTTTATAATTTAAAACAAGGAGGCCATAGTGATGGCAAAAATTTCTGCTTCTCAAGTTAAAGAATTACGTGATAAAATAGGCGTGGGTATGATGGAGGCTAAAAAGGCCTTAGTTGCTGTTGATGGTGATATGCAAAAGGCAATTGATTTTCTTCGCGAAAAAGGAATTGCAAAGGCAGCCAAGAAGAGTGACCGAGTAGCAGCTGAAGGATTGGCTGACGTTGAAGTAGCTGGCAATGTTGCTGCAGTTGTTGAAGTTAATGCTGAAACTGATTTTGTTGCACAAAATGCACAATTCAAAGAATTAGTTAAAAACGTTGCGACTAAGATTGCTGAAGCAAAACCAGCTGATGTTGAAGCTGCTTTGAAAATCACTACAGACAAAGGCACTATTAACGACGAAATTATTGAAGCAACTCAGGTTATTGGTGAAAAAATTACGTTACGTCGTTTTACACTAGTTGAGAAAACAGAAACACAAAACTTTGGATCTTATCTTCACATGGGTGGGAAAATTGCATCATTAGTGCTTGTTGAGGGTGCTGATGAAGACACTGCTAAAGATGTTGCAATGCATGTTGCTGCAATTAATCCTAAGTATGTTGATCGAACTGAAGTTCCAGCTGAAGAACTTGCACATGAAAAAGAAGTTCTTACGCAAGAAGCTCTTAATGAAGGTAAGCCTGAAAAGATTGTTGAAAAAATGGTTGAAGGACGCTTAAATAAATTTTTGGCAGAAATCAGTTTAACAGATCAAGAATTTGTTAAAGATCCAGATCAAACTGTTGCCAAGTATGTATCTTCTAAAGGTGGCAAAGTTGTTTCATTTACTCGCTATGAAGTTGGCGAGGGAATTGAGAAAAAAGAAGATAACTTTGTTGAAGAAGTTATGAACCAAGTTAAAGACTAAAACAATACAAACAGATAATATTTAGATATTATTAAAGGACCAAATCAAAATTGAATTTTGATTTGGTCCTTTTTATTTGAACATATTCTACAATATAAACAACTCACACGTCACTTCACAGTTTATCATTAAAAAAATATTGTATTTTCGAAAGCAAGGTGATTGCAATATTCATACTTCTAAAAAGTTTTCCATAGAAAGTTTTTTTTGAGATATTCAATGTTGATTAAGTATGCTAAAATGAAAAGTGAGTGTATTCATGTTTTGAGACACAAAAGATAACTATAGGAGGACCATCATGACAGATGTAAAATATAAGCGTGTAATATTAAAATTGAGTGGGGAAGCCCTTGCGGGAGATCAAAAAGTTGGAATCAATCCTCTAGAGATTAGAAAAGTTGCTGAAGAAATTAAGGAAGTTTATGCATTAGGTGTTCAAATCGCGATTGTAGTTGGCGGAGGCAATATGTGGCGCGGAGAAGCTGGTGCGCAGATGGGAATGGAGAGATCTCAGGCTGATTACATTGGTATGTTAGGAACAGTGATGAATGCTTTGGCACTGCAAGATAACTTGGAATCTTTGGACGTTCCAACACGTGTTCAAACCTCAATTGAGATGCGTCAAATTGCAGAACCTTATATTCGTAGAAAGGCTATCCGCCATCTTGAAAAAAATAGAATAGTTATCTTTGCTGCTGGGACGGGTTCTCCGTATTTTTCAACTGATACTACGGCAGCCTTACGTGCATCAGAAATTAATGCAGATGTAATTTTAATGGCAAAAAATGGAGTTGATGGGATTTATTCAGCTGATCCATTGAAAGACCAAACAGCTGTTAAGTTTGAAGAATTAACACATCTTGATATTATTAATAAAGGATTACAAGTTATGGATACAACGGCCTCATCATTGTCTATGGATAATGATATCCCATTGGTTGTGTTCAATATGAATGAGCGCGGTAATATCCAAAGAGTAGTTAAAGGTGAAATAATTGGAACAACAGTGAAAGGAAAATAATTATGAAAATTAATGATCCGATTCTAAAAAATGCACAAGAAAAAATGGTAAAGGCTCAAGAATCATTGCAACGAGAACTAGGAAACATACGTGCTGGACGAGCAAATGCAAGTCTTTTAAATAGGATTATGGTTGTTTATTATGGGACACCAACACCATTAAATCAAATAGCACAAATTTCTGTTCCAGAAGCACGCGTCTTATTAGTTACACCTTACGATAAGTCTTCTCTTAAGGACATTGAACATGCGATTTTAGCATCAGATTTAGGAATTTCACCAGCAAATGATGGATCAGCAATTCGCTTGGTTATACCACAGTTAACTGAAGAACGTCGCAAAGAGATTGCGAAAGATGTTAAAGCTGAAGCTGAAAAAGCAAAGGTCGCAGTGCGCAATGTGCGCCGTGATGCGATTGATGAACTTAAAAAGGCACAAAAAAACGGCGATTTAACTGAAGATGATTTGCATAATTTAGAAGAAGAAACACAAAAACTTACAGATGCTTCAGTAAAGAGCGTTGAGGCTATTCAAGGTGAAAAAGAAAAGGAAATTCTTGACGTCTAGTTAAAAAATGATTTTTAGATACAACGGAGTGGCATGTCAGGAGTTTAGTATCAATGATTAATTTTTTGTTAATCATTTTCTAAAATGACAATGCTTTTTGCTCCGTTGTTACTTTTTTGTTAGAATAAGTTTTGAATTTTATTGGAGGTGAACTTTTGTTCTCAAAATTTATTAGAAACAGTACCTTACAAGAAATAACTAATGAATTAGATGAAAGTCGAATTCCTCAACATGTTGCAATAATTATGGATGGCAACGGTCGTTGGGCGCAAAAAAGGCATTTACCTAGAATTGCAGGCCACAAAACGGCACTGACTACTGTTAAAGAAATAACGAAAGCAGCGAATAATATTGGTATTAAGGTTTTAACTTTATATACATTTTCAACTGAAAATTGGAAACGACCTAAAAAAGAAGTTGAATTTTTAATGAGTTTACCAATAACTTTTTTTGATACCTTTGTGCCAGAGCTTATTGAAAATAATATTCGAGTTAATGCTATAGGTGAACTTGACGCGCTCCCTAGTGAGACACTTACTGCTGTTAAACATGCAATTGCACAAACTAAGCATTGCACAGGGATGATTTTAAACTTTGCAATTAATTATGGTGGGCGAGATGAATTGATTGCGACAGTGAAAAAGGTTGCAACAAAAGTTTCAAAAAATGAATTATCAATTGATGAGATTAATGAAAAGGTAATTTCCGATACTTTGATGACTAATAGTTTAAAAGAATTGGCAAATCCTGACTTATTAATTAGGACAAGTGGGGAACAAAGAATTTCAAATTTTTTGCTGTGGCAACTTGCATATAGTGAGTTTGTTTTTAGTGATATCTTGTGGCCGGATTACACCCCGGAAAACCTGTTTGAAAATATTATAGAATATCAAAAACGTGATCGTCGTTTTGGCGGTTTAAAGAAAGGGTAAAGAAACATGAAACAACGTGTAATTACGGCAGTAATAGCTTTAATAATATTTGTACCTTTAGTCAGGATAGGTGGGGTATCATTTGATATTTTAGCGATTTTATTAGGATTGATAGCACTATCTGAAATTTTGATAATGCGAAAAAAATTATTGGTCTCACCCGAGGCAAGTATTGCAATGCTTGCAGCACTATCAATACTTATTCCACAAAAATGGTTAATCTTTTTGCCAAGTGATACAACACAATTTACAATTTTTTATTTCTTTGTATTACTGTTGTTAACATATACGGTTATCTCAAAAAACCGTTTTTCTTTTGACGATGCAAGTATGTTAATTTTAGGTACTATTTATTCAGCAGTTGGATTTCACTACTTGATGGAAGCTCGCAATGTTGGACTTTCGACAGTTTTTTATCTTTTGTTAATAGTTTGGTCTACGGATAGTGGTGCATATATAGTTGGACGTAAAATTGGTAAAAATAAACTTGCACCACACATTAGTCCAAATAAAACATGGGAAGGTTCTATTGGCGGTGTAGTGATAGCAATGATAATTGCCGGCGGATTTACATTAATTTATCCACAAAACTTTGGTTTTTTGTCGATGCTTTTAATAACTTTAATTTTATCAGTTGTTGGACAAATAGGAGATTTAGTTGAATCAGCTTTAAAACGTTTTTATGGAGTTAAAGATTCAGGCAAAATTTTGCCAGGGCATGGTGGAATTTTGGATCGTTTTGATTCTTTGCTATTTGTATTACCAGTTGCACATTTTATGGGTCTGATTTAAACAAGACTTTATTTTGAGAGGAAGCTAACATGCTAATTACAATTGTGACATTTATCATTGTCTTTGGAATTTTGGTAGTAGTTCATGAATTTGGACATTTCTATTTTGCAAAGCGTGCAGGTATTTTAGTACGCGAGTTTTCAATCGGTATGGGGCCTAAAATTTTTGCACATCAAAAAAATGGTACAACATATACAATTCGAATTCTTCCTTTGGGTGGATATGTTAGGATGGCTGGATTAGAAGATGATGATGAATCATTGAAACCTGGTGCAACTGTCAGTTTGCTTTTGAACCAGGATAATGTTGTTGAAACAATTAATACAAGTAAAAAAAAGACACTTCTTTCAGGAATCCCTGTTGAAATCGTAAAGTGGGATCTTGAACAAGAACTTTGGATTGAGGGCTATGAAAATGGTGAAGAAGATAAATATCAACGATATTCAGTTCTTCATGATGCTTCAATTATCGAAGAGGATGGGACAAAAGTAAGAATTGCTCCACTGGATGTTCAATTTCAATCAGCAAAATTATGGCAGCGAATGTTAACTAATTTTGCTGGCCCACTCAATAACTTTATTTTGACAATTGTTGCCTTTACTTTGGTGGCTGTTCTTCAAGGTGGGGTAGTTACATCTGTTTCTTCTACAAAAATTGGTGCTTTTTCAACAAGTTCTGTAGCCAAAAAAGCCGGGTTAAAAGTAGGTGATAAAATCATTGCAGTTGATGGAAAAAAAACATCTACTTGGCAAAAGCTAGCATCATTTATTAATGCCTCACCAAACAAAAAAATTAGTGTGACTTATGAAAGAAATAGTGAAAAAAAGACGGTTGATTTGATTCCAAAATCACAAAATCAAAATGGTAAAAAAGTGGGCTTGATTGGTATTGAAGCAAAAACGAAGGTTGATTCATCGTTTAGGGCAATTGCTACATATGGTTTTATTAAAACATGGACTACAATGTTAGCATTATTTTCAGCTATTGGTGGAATGTTTACACATGGCTTTAGTTTAAACGATTTGGGAGGACCGGTTGCAATTTATTCGTACACTTCTGAAGCTGCTCAATATGGATTAACGAGTGTTATTGGGTTATTGGCGTTTCTTTCAATTAATCTTGGAATTGTCAATCTGTTTCCAATTCCGGCATTGGATGGCGGGAAAATTATTTTAAATATAATCGAAGCAATTAGAAAGAAGCCACTTTCGCCGGAAAAAGAAGGAATGATTACATTAATTGGGTTTGGATTTTTAATGCTTTTGATGGTATTAGTAACTTGGAATGATATTAATCGCTATTTTTTTAAGTAAAACCGTGTGAATTTTAATATAGTAATATTAGTACAATTTGCATACAAATTTTATGAGTTATAGATGTAATGAGAATTTGGACTAGGTCGGAATTTAACTTTTGAAAATACCTCCTAGATAAAATGACGAAAAAGGGGATTGAAAATGAAACAATCAAAAATTTTGATACCTACTGTTAAAGAGGTACCAAGTGACGCAGAGGCACTGAGTCACCAAATGATGCTCCGGGCTGGATATGTAAAACAAATCACTGCTGGAATGTATGCCTATTTACCATTAGCGCACAGAGTATTGTCAAAAATCCAACAAATTATTCGCGAAGAAATGGATGCGATTGATGCATCTGAAATGTTAGTTCCAGCCATAATTCCAGCAGAGCTGTGGGAAGAGTCTGGAAGATATGAAACATATGGTCCAGCCTTATTTAAGCTGAAAGACAGGCATGAACGCGATTTTATTTTAGGCCCAACTCATGAAGAAACATTTACATCGATAATTAGAGATGCAATTAAATCATATAAGAAATTACCTTTGAATTTATATCAGATTCAAATGAAGTATCGTGATGAAAATCGTCCTCGCTTTGGACTTTTACGCGGACGTGAATTCTTAATGTTTGATGGTTATTCATTTCACGCATCCCAAGAAAGTTTAGATGCTGTCTATAATCAAATGGAATCAGCTTATCAGAAAATATTTGAACGATGTGGTTTGAATTTCCGTTCAATCATTGGGGATGCTGGTGCAATGGGGGGAAATGATTCAAAAGAGTATATGGCAATTGCTGATATTGGTGAAGACACAATCGTATACTCAGATGAAAGTGATTATGCTGCAAATTTGGAGATGGCAAAAAATTTAAGGGTCGCTAAAACTTCACATGAAAGTGAACACGATTTAAAAAAGGTACCTACACCAAATGCTAAAACAGTTCAAGAAGTCGCTGATTATTTGGATACGACCACAGATAATGTTTTAAAAACACTTTTATTATACGTTGATGAAAAAGCAACAGTTGTTTTGTTAAGAGGTATAGATGAACTAAATGAAATTAAATTAAAGAATTTCTTGGGTGCAGAGGAAGTTAGAATGGCAACAGAAGAAGAAGCTGTTAAAGTTCTTGGAGCCAATTTTGGGTCGCTGGGTCCTGTTGGGATCTTAAAGACATTAAGGGTTGTTGCTGATGTAGATGTTGAAAAAATGCGTAATGCGGTATGTGGAGCCAATGAAGATGGTTATCACTTTGTTAATGTCAATGCACCAAGAGATTATGAAATAGATGACTATGTTGATTTAAGAATGGTATATGAAGGGGAAACTTCTCCTGATGGCCAAGGGACGTTGAAGTTCACAAGAGGAATTGAAATTGGGCATATTTTCAAGCTTGGGACTCGTTACTCTAAAGACTTAAAAGCTGAAGTTCTTGATGAAAATGGTCGCCAGCAACCTGTAATCATGGGGTGTTATGGAATTGGGGTCTCACGTCTTTTATCCGCGATTATCGAACAAAATAGTGATGAAAATGGAATTATTTGGCCACAAACGATTGCACCATTTGATATACACGTTGTTCCAATTAACTCTAAAAATAAAGAACAAGCAAATCTGGCAGATGAAATCACAGCTGACCTTGAAAAAGCTGGGTATAGCGTCTTAGTCGATGATCGTAAGGAACGTGCTGGGGTCAAATTTGCAGATTCTGATTTAATGGGATTACCTGTTCGTGTAACAGTTGGGAAAAAGGCTGAAGAAGGCATTGTTGAAGTCAAGCTTCGCCGTAATGGAGAAACTGTTGAAGTTAAGCGTGAGGAATTACAAAATGCAATTAGTATTTTGCTTTCAGAAGAATCAGAAGCAAAAGTAGATTAGTTAAAAGTAAAAAGCTATTAATTGATTTTGGAAAATAAAAATTCAATCTAGGTATGCTGATATAAATAAAGGACTGAGTCATAGTTTTTTGACCAAGTCCTTTTTTCTATTTGGATGTTATATATTGATAACGTAAATTTGTACTTTAAGATAATTTTAGTGATAAAATTTAATTAGTTCACTTTGAACAATTGTGAAAAGAAAGGAAGTTCAGTTTGGGAATTGATAAAAAAGCATTATTTCAAAAGTTACTTTTACAATTAAACTGGAATTCAAGTAGTAGTGATAAAGAAATTTTTGAAAATACTCAAATTGAGAAGGTTGAATTACACCATGTTTCTCAACGATGGGATTTTGTGTTCAAAACAGTTGATATTTGGCCATTTCAACTATTTGAAGAGTTCTCACAACGATTAGAAGAAAGCTTCAGAAATATTGCACATGTAAATATTTCAATTGTTGTAGAAGAACCTAAAATAAATAAGAGGAACCTTGGGGAATATTGGGGATGGGTACTCAAACATTGTGGCGTAAACTCACCTTTTGTCCAAGAATTGACTTTTGGGAAAGTCCCATATTTGGATGATCAAAGAGTAATTCTAGAAGCTGAAAATGAAATTTTGAAAAATTTTCTTGTGAATCAGGCACTTGGCCCAATTGAAGAAACTTATCGGCGCGTAGGATTTCCTAAATTTGCAATTCATACAATTATTGATGAATCAAAGTCACAAATGAAAATTGCTGAGTTTAAGGCACAAAAAGCTAAAGATGATGAAGAGCTTGCACAAAAAGCAGTTCAAGTAATCCAGCAACAAAATAAGCAAAAACAGGATAAACCTCTTCCTAAAATAGAGGGATTAGTTGTTATGGGTAAGAAAATTGATGACAAAAATGAAATTACCCAAATGATTAACATTACTGAAGAAGAGCGCTCGATTGTTATTCAAGGATACATTTTTGATAAGGAAGTTCGAACTTTACGTTCTTCACGTAAATTATTAATTTTAAAAGTAACCGACTATAGTTCCTCTATTGTTGTTAAGAAATTTTCACGAAATGATGAAGATGAAGCCTATTTTGATGCAATTGCGGAGGGACAATGGGCCAGAATAAGAGGGAGTGTTCAAGAAGATAGTTTTATGCGTGATCTTGCAATTAATGCATTTGACATTAATCAAATTCCGCATGAGGTTCGTAAAGACACCGCGCCAGACGGGAAAAAACGTGCCGAATTACATGTCCATACGAATATGAGTATGATGGATGCAACAAATAGCATTACAGATTACATTAAACAAGCTGCAAAATGGGGACAAAAAGCAATCGCAGTAACAGATCATAGTACGCTACAAGCTTTTCCGGAGGCATACGCGGCTGGTAAAAAAAATGGAATTAAAATTTTGTATGGTGTCGAAGCTAATGTTGTTGATGATGGGATTCCGATTGCCTATAATGAGGCACATGTTGCTTTGAAGGACGCAACTTATGTGGTTTTTGATACTGAAACAACAGGGTTATCTGCAAGTTTTGATAAAGTTATAGAACTTGCAGCTGTTAAGATGAGACAAGGAACTGTGCTCAAAAAATTTGATATGTTTATTGATCCCGGACATCGCTTATCATCAACTACTATTAATTTGACTGGAATTACAGATGATATGGTACGGGGTTCTAAGTCTGAAAAAGAAGTTTTTGAACTATTTCAAGAATTTTGTGGAGATAGCATTATTGTGGGACATAATGCAACATTTGATGTTGATTTTATGAATATTGGCTATACAAGGCATGATTTGCCAACCATTAAGAATCCTTGGATTGATACTTTACCATTAGCACGTTTGTTATATCCAGAACTAAAGAGTTTTCGGTTGAATCGTATTGCTAAATTATTGAATGTTGAACTTGAACATCACCATAGAGCAATTTATGATGCTGAAGCTACTGGATACATTTATTTTGCAATGTTAAAAGAAGCCAAAGAGCAATTTCAAGTAGAATTTCAAGATGATTTTAATAAACATGCAGGAGAGGTCGATGCATATAAACATGGTTTTCCATTTCATGCAACTATCATTGCGCAGACACAAGATGGACTAAAAAATCTCTTTAAATTAGCATCTTTATCAATGATTAAATATTATCATCGTGTTCCAAGAATTCCTCGCTCAGAATTAGTGAAGTATCGTGAAGGGTTACTTGTTGGATCAGCTTGTTCAAGTGGTGAAGTTTTTATTGCAATGATGCAAAAGGGATATGAAGAGGCAAAAGAAAAAGCACGTTTTTATGATTATCTTGAAATTCAACCAAAACCTTTATATGAACCACTACTGGAACAAGAGATGATTAAGGATAATGATAATCTTGAAACAATTATTGCAAACATGGTTGATCTTGGTGAAGATTTGCAAATGCCAGTCGTTGCAACAGGGGATGTTCATTTTCTAAATAAGGAAGATGCAATTTATCGTAAAATTTTGATTCATTCACAAGCAGGTGCTAATCCACTAAATCGGCTAAAGAAGTTTCCAGATGCGCATTTTAGGACAACCGACGAGATGATAGAAGATTTAGGATTTTTGGGAGAAGAACGTGTACAAAAAGTTGTAGTAACCGATCCGCAAAAAGTTGTTGATTTAGTTGATGAAATTTCGCCAGTTAAGGACAAACTTTATACTCCTAAAATGGATGGAGCAGAAGATGAAATTCGTAATCTTGCGATGAATAAAGCGCATGAACTTTACGGTGATGAGCTTCCAGAGGTGGTACAGGCTCGTTTAGATAAAGAATTAAAGAGTATTATTGGGAACGGATTTTCTGTTATTTATTTGATTTCACAAAAACTTGTATTTAAATCAAACAAGGATGGATACTTGGTGGGATCACGTGGATCTGTTGGATCTAGCTTTGCCGCCACTATGACTGGAATAACAGAAGTTAATCCATTGCCACCACATTATCGTTGTCCTGATTGTAGATGGAGCAAGTTCTATGAAAAAGGTGAATATGGTTCCGGATATGATCTACCAGAAATGGATTGTCCAAAATGTGGTACAAGGTTGATTAAAGATGGTCAAGACATTCCATTTGAAACTTTCTTAGGTTTTTATGGAAATAAAGTTCCCGATATTGATTTGAATTTTTCTGGAGATTATCAATCAATTGCACATAATTATACGAAGGTATTGTTTGGTGAAAATAATGTTTTTCGGGCAGGGACAATTGGAACTGTTGCTGATAAAACAGCTTATGGATATGTTAAAGCCTATGAACGTGACACTGAACAAACTTTTAGAGGTGCAGAAGTGGATCGTTTGGCTAAAGGTGCAACTGGAGTGAAGCGGACAACCGGCCAACATCCTGCGGGAATCTTAGTAGTTCCTGATTATATGGACATTTATGACTTTACGCCAATTCAATATCCGGCTGATGATTTATCAGCAACATGGAAAACAACACATTTTGATTTTCACTCAATTCATGATAATATTTTGAAACTTGATATTTTGGGACATGATGATCCAACAATGATTAGAATGTTACAAGATTTGTCTGGGGTTAATCCACAATCAATACCAACTGATGATCCTGGAGTCATGAAACTTTTTTCAGGGACGGACATTCTTGGAGTTACTCCTGAACAGATTGATTCAAATATTGGGACACTTGGGATACCAGAATTCGGTACGAGATTTGTTAGAGGAATGCTTGAAGAAACAAAGCCTAAGACATTTGCTGAGTTACTTAAAATATCAGGACTTTCACATGGAACTGATGTATGGCTTGGTAATGCGGAAGAATTAATAAAAAATGGTACAGTGACGATGCCTGAAGTAATTGGGTGTCGTGATGATATTATGATGGATTTGATTCATATGGGAGTAGAAGCAGACCGAGCTTTCAAGATAATGGAAAGTGTTCGAAAGGGTAAAGGGATTCCTGATGATTGGCAAAATGAGCTACGAGAATCTAAGGTTCCCGAATGGTATATTAATGCATGCTTAAAAATTAAATATATGTTCCCTAAAGCTCACGCAGCGGCATATGTATTGATGGCACTCAGAATTGCTTATTTCAAAGTATATTTTCCGCTTGTATATTACGCTGCATATTTTAGTGTGCGTGCTGATGATTTTGATCTCATTGCAATGTCTCGTGGAAAAGAGGCAGTTAAAATGGCAATGAAAGAGATTACAGATAAGGGTATGGATGCTTCAACGAAAGAGAAAAATCTATTGACGGTATTGGAAATTGCTAATGAGATGCTTGAACGTGGATTTGAATTTAAGATGGTTGATTTAAAGCGTTCATCTGTTTCTGATTGGCTCATTGAAGGTAATACCTTGATTGCACCTTTCAATGCGATGCCTGGGTTAGGAACAAATGTTGCAAAACAGATTGTGGCAGCACGTGAGGAAAAGGAATTTTTGTCGAAAGAAGATTTAGCAAAAAGAGGTAAAGTCTCGAAAACATTAATTGAATTTATGACACAAAATCATGTGGTGGATGAACTACCAGATGAGAATCAATTAAGTCTTTTTGATTCGTTGTTTTGATTTATAAGGTTTATTTGTCAAAATAATTAGTATATGATATAATAATTATTGTATTTAGATAACTCGTTAGGAGTGAGCAGTGATGCTCGCTCTTTTTATTGCAACCACTAGGAGTGTCTTGTTGAGTAATAAAAAAGGAGGTTGACTTGTGAGTACTGTAGTTGAAACAGTAACTAAGCTTGTTACACCAATCTTGGAAGCTGATAATTTCGAATTGGTGGATATTGAATTTGTAAAAGAAGGTAAAAGTTGGTATTTAAGAGTTTTTGTTGATAAGGAAAACGGAATCAATATTGAAGAATGTGCATTAATAAGTGATAAGTTAAGTGAAAAACTAGATGAGTGTGATCCAGACCCTATTCCACAAGCTTATTATCTAGAGGTTTCTTCGCCTGGGGCTGAAAGACCGCTAAAAAATGAAAAAGATTATGAACGTGCTTTAAATAAATATATTCATGTTTCGCTTTATCAACAATTTGCTGGAGCAAAAGTTTTTGAAGGAACTATGACAGAATTATCAGAAAGTTACTTGAAGTTAGAGTATATGGACAAAACACGCAAAAAAGAGGTTGAGATACCGCGTGAAAAAATTGCTAAGGCCCGTTTGGCTATTAAATTTTAGATTCAATAAGGAGAAAATTTAGATGAGTAAGGAATTACTAAATGCGTTAGATGCATTAGAAGTCGAGAAAGGAATTAAGAAGGATATTGTTTTAGAAGCTTTAGAGGCCGCACTTGTTTCAGCTTATAAGCGAAATTATGGACAAGCTCAAAATGTAGAAGTTGAGTTTGATAAAACTCGTGGAGACCTTCATATTTTCGCTGTTAAAGAAGTTGTTTCTGAGGTTTTTGACTCACGTCTAGAAGTTAGCCTGGAAGAAGCTTTACAAGTAAATCGTGCTTATGAGATTGGAGATACGATAAGATTTGAAGTTACTCCAAAAAACTTTGGGAGAATTGCTGCACAAACTGCTAAACAAGTAATTATGCAACGTGTTCGTGAAGCAGAACGCGGCATTGTTTATGATGAATACATTCAGTATGAAAATGAAATTGTAACTGGAGAAGTTGAGCGCCACGATCATCGCTATGTCTATGTTAACTTAGGAAAAGTTGAAGCTGTTTTGTCCCATCAAGATCAAATTCCTGGTGAAGAATATAAATCACACGATCGGATTAAGGTTTATATTTATAAAGTAGAAAATACTTCAAAAGGGCCACAAGTTTTTGTGAGCCGTTCACATCCTGATTTATTGAAGCGTTTGTTTGAACAAGAAATACCTGAAATTTTCGATGGAACTGTCGAAATTATTTCAATTGCACGAGAAGCAGGTGACCGTGCTAAGGTTGCTGTACGTTCCCATAGTGATGGAGTTGATCCTGTTGGAACTTGCGTAGGCCCAAGAGGTGAAAGAATTCAGGCAATTGTTAATGAACTCAAGGGTGAGAACATGGATGTTGTTGAATGGCGTGAAAATCCAGCTGAATTTATTAGCAACGCACTTAATCCAGCAGAGGTGATTGAAGTAAGGTTTAACCCTGAAAATGAACGTGCTTGTACTGTTATTGTTCCAGACAATCAATTATCACTTGCAATCGGGAAAAAAGGTCAAAATGCTCGTTTGGCAGCACGCTTAACAGGATTTAAGATTGATATAAAATCAGAGTCAGATTTTGCCAAAGCTACAGAAGAAGTGTTAAATACAGATTCGGTAACTGAAGAAGATTAATTCTTGATTCTTGAGTAAAGGAGATGATTAGATGGTAAAACAACGTAAGATACCAATGCGAAAAGATATTGTTTCCGGAGAAATGATGCCTAAAAAAGAACTAGTTAGGATTGTGAAAAATAAAGAAAACGAAATCAGTATTGATCCAACTGGAAAAAAAGCGGGTCGAGGTGCATATATTTCTTTAGATGTTGCTATAGCAAACAAAGCAAAGGAAGAACATACTTTCAATAAGGCTTTTGGCATAAAAGTGACAGACGAATTTTATGATGAGTTAATTGCGTATGTTGATCATCAAGTTGCACGTAAGGAGCTTTTTGGAGATGCTCGATAAGAAACAAAGAGCTTTGCAGTTACTTGGACTCGCAAGAAGAGCAGGCAAGCTAACTACAGGTGAAGAAGGAGTTCTTAAAAAAATAAGAACTAAAAAAGTAAAGTTAGTTTTTGTTGCTAGTGACGGTTCAGAGGCAACTAAGAAAAAATTTATAGACAAGTGTACAAGTTATCAGATTGATATAAATTGTGATTTTACAAAGCAGGAACTTAGCTCAGCAATCGGAACAAGTCGAACAATAGTTGCGGTTGATGATTTGGGTTTTAGCAAAAAAATGATGATGATATTGAAATGAAGCTTTTACCATAAAGGTTTGGACTATCTAATCTGTAGGGATATAAATTAGATAGCGAGATTGGAGCGTGAATACATGGGAAAAAAACGAATTTATGAATTAGCAAAAGAATTGAATGTCAGTAGTAAAGTTGTGATTGAAGCAGCTAGAACAAAAGGTTTTACTGTGAATAACCATATGTCAACAATTGGAGATAATGAGGAACGTCAAGTTAAAGAGGTTCTTCTAAAAAAAGGTTCTGCAGACAATGGGAACGTTACGAAAAAAAATTCGGTAACAGAATCAAAAAATTCGAAAATTTCAAATGAACCAAAGCGTTCTCCACGAAATAATAATAGTAAAGAGGCCGGACCAATTCAAAATACAGTAAATAAGAATAATAATAAACCACAATATACACAAAGCAATACTAGAAAGACAACATCAAGTACTCAAACAAATGAAACAACGAATAATACTAACAAGGGAAATAGTTCTCGATTTGAAGGTAAATCGAATAACAGTTCACGTTCAAATAGTTTTGGACAAAATAGATTTGGCGGACAAAATAACAATTCACAAAATAAGTTTAGTAATAAGAAAAAGCGCAAGAATAAAAAGAATACTCGGTTCCAAGATAACAAAAAGCCTGCGGTTCCACCTCGTAAAAGCAAGCCACTTCCAGAAGTACTTATTTATTCAGTGGGAATGAATGTTGCTGATATTGCGAAGAAAATTCATCGTGAACCAGCTGAAATTATCAAGAAGTTGTTTATGATGGGTGTGATGGTTAACCAAAATCAATCTTTAGACAAGGATACAATTGAAATTTTGGCTGATGATTACGGCATAAAGGCTGAAGAGAAAATTGAAGTTGATGTTGCCGATATTGATAAATTTTTTGAAGATGAGCAAGGCAACACTAAGCATCTTGAAAATCGTCCACCAGTTGTTACAATTATGGGACATGTTGATCATGGTAAGACTACCTTGCTTGATAAATTAAGACATACTCATGTTACAGATGGTGAAGCAGGTGGAATTACACAACATATTGGTGCTTATCAAGTTAAGCATGATGGGAAAATAATTACTTTCCTAGATACACCAGGTCATGCGGCATTTACTAATATGCGTGCGCGTGGAGCTGATATTACTGATATTACTGTATTGGTTGTGGCTGCTGATGATGGTGTGATGCCACAGACAATTGAAGCAATTAATCATGCTAAAGCTGCCGAGGTTCCTATAATTGTAGCAGTTAACAAAATTGATAAACCAGGTGCGAACCCTAATCATGTAATGGAACAATTAACTGAATATGAACTTATTCCAGAAGATTGGGGCGGTGAAACAATTTTTGTTGAATTGTCAGCTAAATTTGGAAAAAACCTCGATGAATTATTAGATATGATTTTACTACAGGCCGAAGTTCTTGAATTACGTGCGAACCCTAAGCAACATGGTGCTGGTTCAGTTATTGAAGCCCGTTTGGATAAAGGAAAAGGAACGGTTGCTTCATTGTTAGTACAGCAAGGAACATTGCATGTTGGTGATCCAATTGTAGTTGGTAATACTTTTGGTCGTGTACGTACTATGATTAATGACAAGGGACAACAAATCACGAAAGCATTGCCTGCTACACCGGTTGAAATTACAGGTTTGAATGAAGTACCAGATTCTGGTGATCGTTTTATCGTCTTTAGTGATGAAAAAACTGCACGTGCTGCTGGTGAAGAGCGTGCTAAACGTGCATTGTTGAAAGAACATAGCAATACACAACATGTGACACTAGATAATCTTTTTGATTCGCTTAAAGAAGGTGAATTAAAGGAAGTTAATGTAATTATTAAAGCAGATGTTCAAGGCTCAGTTGAGGCTCTTGCTGGAAGTTTGAAGAAGATTGAAGTTGAAGGTGTCAGAGTTAATATTATTCATCAAGCTGCTGGTGCAATCAACGAAAGTGATGTGACGCTCGCTGAAGCTTCTAATGCGATTATTGTAGGTTTCAATGTTCGCCCAACCCCACAAGCTAAATTACAAGCTGAAAGCGATAGCGTTGATATTCGTTTGCATCGTGTTATTTATCAAGCAATTGACGAAATTGAAACTGCAATGAAGGGAATGCTTGAACCAGTCTTTGAAGAAAAAATTATTGGTCAGGTTGAAATCCGTGAAATCTACAAAGTTTCGAAGGTTGGAACAATTGGTGGTGGATATGTTACTGATGGATATATTCAACGAGACAGCGGTGTCCGAGTAATTCGTGATGGCATTGTTATTTATGAAGGTAAGTTAGCTTCATTAAAACGTTTTAAAGATGATGTCAAGCAGGTTAAACAAGGCTTTGAATGTGGTGTCATGGTTGAAAAGTATAATGACATCAAGGTTGGAGACCAAATTGAAGCATTTATTATGGAAGAAGTTCCAGTTGAATAAATAAATTTAGAAATTATGGAGGAAACGTAATGGCACAAAATTATCGTGTTGGTCGTTTGTCTCAAGAAATCCAGCGTGAAGTTACAGATATTTTGATGAAACGAATTCGTGACCCAAGGGTGCAAGGAATCACGATTACTGGTGTTGAGGTCACGGGTGACTTACAGCAAGCAACAATCTATTACAGCATTCTTTCTGAACTTGCATCTGATGGTGAAAAAACACAGATTGGCTTAGAAAAGGCTAAAGGATTGATTCGTAAGGAATTAGGATCTAGATTAAGTATTTATGTGACACCTGAGTTGTTTTTTGAAAGAGATCGCTCGGTTCAATATGGTGATCACATAGATGAACTTTTAAATAAATTAAATCGTCCTGAAAATTGAAAAAGGGCGTCGTTAAGTTTTGGATTACTTTGAGGTTGAATTAAAAAAAATATGTTTATCTAGTAAAAAAAGGGAGCCAAGTCAAATTATCTTTGACCCAGCCCCTTTTTTTAAAATGGTTCATGTATAATTTGGAGGAAAAGAATGGATGGGATTATTCCAGTATATAAAGAACGAGGGATGACAAGTACTGATTGCGTTTTTAAATGTAGGAAAATTTTTAAAATGAGACGTATCGGTCATAGTGGAACTCTTGATCCAAATGTTGATGGTGTGTTGCCAATTTGTGTTGGAAAAGCAACAAAGGTCGTTAATTATCTGATGGACTCAGGAAAGATATATATTGGTGAAATTACTCTAGGCTTTGCGACGACTACAGAAGATTTAGATGGTGAAGTTGTAGAAGAAAAGCAGTTAAGCCAACCATTCACTACTGAAGAAATTAATGATAAAATGGGAGAGTTAACAGGCGATTTAATTCAAATCCCACCAATGTATTCTGCGATTAAGGTAAAAGGCCGCAGATTATATGACTATGCGCGTGCTGGAGATGCAGTAGAACGTCCAAAAAGAAATATTCATATTGATTATTTTAAACAAACAAAAAAGCCAATCTTTGATCATGAAAAAGGATATCAAAAAATATTTTTTGAGGTTGGTTGTGGTAAAGGGACATATATAAGGACACTAGCAGTGGATTTAGGGAAAAAACTTGGAGTTCCAGCGGTTATGTCAGATTTATCACGTTTGTCAAGTGGCGGTTTTACAATTGGACAGGCTGTTAAGCTCGAAGATTTAAAAAAGGCAGCCGAAAATGGTGTCTTAGATAGCAAGTTATATCCAACAGATTATGCTTTAACTAAATTTTTTCATGTTGAATTGAATGAAAAGCAGTGGCTAACTGTAAAAAATGGTGGCTTTTTGTTTCCTAGTGAAGTTGGAGTTGAAGAAAACAAAATAGTTTTGATGTTTGAAGATAAAGCTAGATGTATTTATAGATACAATGAAGAAAAAAAGAGATATCAACCAGAACAGATGATTGATTTAAATTAGAGGAGAATTGAAAGTGGAAGTAATCAATTTAAGTGAACCTTTTAATAAATCTTTGTTACCATCGGGCAATGTTGTTTTAGCATTAGGCTTTTTTGATGGTTTGCACCGAGGACATCAAGCAGTGATTCAACGAGCAAGAGATGAAGCACTTAAAAGAAATGTTAAATTGGCAGTGATGACTCTTGATATACATCCATCAATTGCGTTTCAAGGTGTGGCTGAGCAAGATGTAAAGTACTTAACTACCTTAAAGCGCAAGAATGACTTGTTTGAGAAATTTCATGCGGATATCCTCTATATTGCAACGCTAAATGATTTACTGGTTAAAATGGGACCAGAAGAGTTTGTTGATAAATATATGGTTGGTTTGAATGCCATTGCTGTAGTGGCAGGGTCAGACTATACTTATGGCAAAAAAACAATTGCTAATATGGAAACACTTGTTAGCTATGCAAAAAAGAGATTTGAAGTTATTGAGGTCCCGCATTTAACAGAAAATAAGGAAAAAATAAGTTCAACCCGGATAAGGAAAGCACTTTCTGTTGGTGATATTACAACTGCAAACAGATTATTAGGATATCATTATCAAAATAGTGGCGTAGTCGTGCATGGTGAACAACGTGGCAGGGAACTTGGGTTTCCGACGATTAACATTGAAGTTGGAGCAAAAGAATTAATGCCAGCAGAAGGAATTTATGCTGTCAAGGTTTCAATTGTGGGCAAAACAGTTTTGGGAATGGCATCAATCGGACGTAATGAGACCTTTGGGGAAGGACGTCAAGTTACGTTAGAAATAAATCTACTAGATTTTTCACAAATGGTATATGGTGAACAAGTTTTAGTTAGTTGGTATAAAAATTTGAGAGACCAAGTGAAATATACTGGTGCTCAAGCTTTAATTAAACAGTTAGAGCAAGATGAAGAAGATACACGAAACTTTTTTGAAAAAAACTAGAAAAAATCGATAATTGGGAGTACTTTCTTGACTTATGATAATAGTTCTTGTATATTAATAATTGGCTTAGCACTCTAAGAGGCTAAGTGCTAATCGAGGTGATTGAGATGCTTACTGAGAGACAATTATTAATTCTTGAAGCTATTGTCCAAGAGTATACTACTATTGGAAGGCCTGTTGGATCAAAATCATTGGGAGAACATTTACCAATGCAAGTAAGTTCTGCGACTATCCGTAATGAAATGGCAACATTGGAACGTCTGGGATTTATTGGCAAGGAACATTCTTCTTCTGGTCGTGTACCTACCTTGCAGGGCTATCGTTATTATATTGATAACCTTGTTAAGCCTGATATTGTTAATCAAAAACAACTTGAAAGTATTAGAGCCACATTTGGCAACAACTTTTATAAAATTGATGAAATTGTTGCTGAGTCAGCTCGTATGCTTTCGGACATGACTAATTATACGGCGATTGCTTTTAAGCCTGAGGCTAAAAATATTAGGTTTCAGGGTTTTAGGATACTTCCAATCGGTAATCAACAATTGATGATGATGCTTGTCACTAGTGATGGAAATATTGAAAGTCAATTATTTAATATTCCCCAGGGATTAAGTGGTGATGAGATTGAAGCTGTGATTCGGGTAATAAATGATCGCATAGTTGGCTTGCCAATTGATCAAGTCACAGATAGATTGCATGAGACAATTCCCCTGTTATTACACTATGTTCAAAGGCCAATCGGATTTCTGGATATTTTTGGAAATATTTTAGAGCGGGCGGCCCGTGAACAGTTTTTTGTAAGTGGTAAGCTGAATTTGTTGAATTTTGTTGGTGAAGCAGATGTAGGCCAAATCAAGGAGCTTTACTCGTTGATTGAACATTCTGAGGATATCAATAATTTGATTGATACCACTGCCGGAAAAATTCAAGTTAAAATTGGTGCAGAACTGATTAACAGTTCATTAAGCAACTATAGTTTGATTTCAACCACTTATGATGTAGCGCAACATGGTCAAGGTTTAATTGCTCTACTAGGACCAACTAATATGCCGTATTCGAAGATGATTGGGCTTGTCCAGACATTTCAAGAAGAATTGGCACGTAAATTATTAGATTATTATAGTTTTTATGATGATTAGAAAAGGGGTGTTTGTTTGTCAGAACAAAAAGGAAGCGAAGAAAAGCAAACTCAAAAAGCTGATGAAGAAGCTTCAGTAACTGAAGAGACTGTCAAAGATCAAAAAAGTCCAGAAGTAGATGAAAGTAAGACTAACGAGGAAATACCTGAAACAGAGACTCAAAAGACTGAAGATTCTAAAGAAGAGGCATTGGAAAAAAAGTTAGCTGACCTTCAAAAAAAATGTGATGACTTTGAAGATAAATATCTTCGTGCTGAGGCAGAAATGGCTAATATGCATACACGATTTAAGAAGGAACAAGAAAAATTATTGCGTTATGATGGTCAAGGACTTGCTAAAGAAGTTCTTCCTGTTATTGATAACTTAATCCGTGCACTACAAATAGAAGTTACAGATGATGCCTCAATACAATTAAAAAGAGGAATTGAGCTTGTTTTTAATGACATGGAAAAAGCTTTGAAATCAAATAATGTTACAAAGATTGAAGCACTTGGTCAAAAGTTTAATCCGAGTCTTCATCAAGCAGTTAAATCTGTTCCTGTTGAAGAAGGTCAAGAATCTGAAACAGTTGTTGAAGTATTTCAAGATGGCTATATGTTAAAGGATCGTGTTTTACGACCTGCAATGGTAGTTGTCGCACAATAAAAATTTTGAAAGAGGTTGAAATTAATGTCAAAAATTATTGGTATTGACTTAGGAACAACTAACTCAGCAGTTGCTGTTCTTGAAGGAAAAGAAGCAAAAATTATTACTAACCCTGAAGGAAATCGTACAACACCATCAGTTGTGTCATTTAAAAATGGAGAAACACAAGTCGGTGAAGTTGCTAAAAGACAGGCTATTACAAACCCTGATACAATTGCCTCAATCAAGCGTCATATGGGTGAAGCTGGTTATAAAGTTAAAATTCAAGACAAGGAATATACGCCACAAGAAATTTCTGCGATGATTTTACAATATATCAAAGACTATGCAGAATCATATCTTGGCGAAGATGTTACACAAGCTGTAATCACTGTACCTGCTTACTTTAACGATAGTCAACGTCAGGCAACAAAAGATGCTGGTAAGATTGCCGGATTAAAAGTTGAACGTATTGTTAACGAACCAACAGCTGCTGCTTTAGCATATGGTCTTGACAAGACAGATCGTGATGAAAAAATCTTAGTATTTGACCTTGGTGGTGGGACTTTCGATGTTTCTATCCTTGAATTAGGTGATGGTGTCTTTGAAGTACTTTCAACAAATGGTGATACATTCCTTGGTGGCGATGACTTTGATAACAAGATTATGGAATGGTTAGTTGATGAATTCAAGAAGGAAAATGGAATCGATCTTTCAAAAGACAAGATGGCAATGCAACGTTTAAAAGATGCAGCTGAAAAGGCTAAAAAGGATCTTTCAGGAATTACTAGTGCACAAATTAGCTTACCATTTATCACAGCTGGTGAGAGTGGTCCACTTCATTTGGAAAAGACATTGACACGTGCTCAATTCGATAATCTAACAGCTGATCTTGTCGAAAGAACTAAGATACCTGTGCGTAATGCATTAAAGGATGCTGGACTTTCAATGAGTGACATCGATGAAGTTATTTTAGTTGGTGGTTCAACTCGTATCCCTGCTGTTCAAGCTGCAGTTGAGGCTGAAACAGGTAAGAAACCTAATCAATCAGTCAATCCTGATGAAGCAGTTGCTTTAGGTGCTGCTATTCAAGGGGGGGTTATCACTGGTGATGTAAAAGATGTTGTCTTGCTTGATGTTACACCATTATCACTTGGAATTGAGACAATGGGTGGCGTGTTTACAAAATTAATTGATCGTAACACAACTATTCCAACAAGTAAGTCGCAAGTCTTTTCAACTGCTGCAGATAATCAGCCTGCTGTTGATATCCATGTTTTACAAGGAGAACGTCCAATGGCTGCTGACAACAAAACACTTGGTCGTTTCCAATTGACTGATATTCCTGCAGCACCTCGTGGAATTCCACAGATTGAAGTTAAATTTGATATTGACAAAAATGGGATTGTAAATGTATCAGCTAAAGATCTTGGCACAAATAAGGAACAGAAGATTACGATTAAGAGTTCATCTGGTTTATCTGATGAAGAAATTGATCGAATGGTAAAAGAAGCACAAGAAAATGAAGAGACTGATAAAAAGCGTAAAGATGAAGTTGATTTGAAAAATGAAGTAGACCAATTACTCTTTACGACAGACAAGACATTATCAGACATCAAAGATAAAGTTTCTGAAGATGAAATCAATAAAGCAAAAGAAGCTCGCGATGCATTGAAGAAAGCGCAAGATGAAAATAATGTTGAAGAAATGAAGACTAAAAAGGATGATTTGACAAAGATTGTCCAAGATTTATCAGTTAAGTTGTATCAACAGGCTCAAGAAGCACAAGCTCAAGCAGGTACAGATACAACTGCCGAGGGAAATGCTGAAAAGAATGATGATGATAACACTGTTGAAGGTGACTTCAAGGAAGTTGATCCTGACGACAAAAAATAGTCGCTAACTGATAAAAAGTCAAAGACCGTGGTTTGGACTTTGGCTTTTTATTTAGCTATTATTGTGTTACGCTTGGTTAGGCAAACAGCTTATTTATGATGGAGGGTTAAAATGGCAGAAATCAGAAATCCGTATGAGGTTTTGGGTGTATCCAAAGATGCCTCTGCCGCTGATATAAAAAAGGCTTATCGTAAGCTATCAAAAAAATATCATCCGGATTTAAACAAAGAACCAGGAGCAGAAGAAAAATTTAAAGAGATCAATGAAGCATATGAAATTCTAAGTGATCCACAAAAGAAAGCACAATTTGATCAATATGGGTCAACTGGTGGTCAACAAGGATTTGGTGGATTCTCAGGGCAAAATGGTGGTTTTGGTGACTTTGGTGGTGGCGGATTTGAAGATATATTCAGTTCGTTCTTTGGTGGCGGCGGTTCATCACGCAATCCAAATGCACCAAGACAAGGACGCGATTTGCAGTATGAAATGGATTTGACCTTTGAAGAAGCAATCTTTGGTAAAAAAACAAGTATTCAATATACACGTGACTCGCTTTGTAAAACCTGTGATGGAAGTGGTGCTAAACCTGGAACGACTCCTGAAACCTGCAAGCGTTGTGGGGGAAGCGGTGTTCTTCGTGTAAAGCGTTCGACTCCTCTTGGGCAGGTTGTTACGCAACAAGAATGTGATGTTTGTCGTGGAACAGGGAAGATTATCAAGGAAAAATGTGAGACTTGTCATGGTGATGGCCATGTACATGAGAAACACGAGGTCGAAGTTTCTATCCCTGCTGGAGTTGAAGATGGTAATCAAATGCGCCTTCAAGGGCAAGGAGAAGCCGGTGAAAATGGTGGTCCCTATGGAGATTTGTATGTTGTCTTCAACGTTGCTCCAAGCAAAATTTTCAAACGTGATGGAGCAAATATTTATTTTGATATGCCAATTAGTTTTGTTCAGGCTACCCTTGGTGATGAAGTTACTGTAAAGACTGTCCATGGGGATGTTCAGATGAAGGTGCCGGCTGGTACTCAATCAGGAACTGTTTTCAGGCTTCGTGGAAAAGGTGCACCACATCTTAGAGGTAACGGAAACGGTGATGAACAGGTAACTGTTAAGATTCAAACACCAAAGGGATTAAATCAAAAGCAAAAAGAGGCATTGCATGCTTTTGCAGAAGCAAGTAATGAACGTTCTGAGTCTTTCTTCGATAAATTGAAGAAGCATAAAAAATAATTAGTATTGAAGTGTTATTAAAGTAACCAGTTGATACTAATACAAAGATTACGAGACAGATATTACTATGAAGTAATCCACGATTAAATAAAGGGGCTGCATCAAAATGTATTTTTGATGCAGCCTTTATTGGTTCTTTGGCAAATTCTGTAACTAGTTAAAGTTTATTTGGAATCAGAAGTTAATTAACTTCTGGTTCTTTTTTTATTTTGTAGATTTAATACACATTAATTATTTGCGTTGCTTAACAGGGAAAACATCGTTGGTAAATAGCGCTGTTGTTTTTAATTAATTTTGATATTTCAAGTATTAAAAAGTATTGGTTCTGTAAAGGTTAAATATCTTTTTTTTAGTCCGATACTTTAATATAGTAAATAATTTGGAGGTTTTATAGTTGAATAGGAAAAAAAATAAGAGCGTTGGTAACATCTTTGCAATATTATTAATAATTGTTGCAATTTTACCCATACTAATTATGTTGGTAAGTTCATATACTAATACATACAACTTATTAATTAACAGAATTAGTTTGAGTAGAAAAGATGCGGTTGAGGCTGCATTAAGCAATAGAGCAGAATTAAGAAAACAAGCTAATCAGGCTTTATCTGGCTTAGCAAGTCAAAAGGTTTTCAAGAGTACTAGTTTTGATATGAATAAAATTAAGGAAAGTATTGCTACTGCAGAAAAAGAAAATCGGACTATCAAAAATGCAATATTTTCTGATTTGAATGGCAATTATGTCGCTAATAGTTCGTCTTTAAAAGGAAATTATGATCCCACTGTTCGTCCTTGGTTTAAAGGTGCAGTAAAAAAAGGAACCGGTGTTTACTGGGCTAAACCAACATTATCGTCAACGGGAGATGGCTATGTTACAACTGTTTCTGAGGTAATTAAAAATAGTAAAGGGCAAAAGGGTGTACTATCATTTAACGTTTCTTATGGAATTGTTCAAAGCGGAATAAAGCATGTAGGCGTGGGTAGGACTGGAAATGTAATGTTGGTTTCTAATGGAGGAGTAGTGGTAGCTTCCAAAAATAGTAAACTTATCGGTAAAAGTATTAAAAATACATTGCTTTATAAAACAGTAATGAATTCTAAAAAAAGAAGTGGAAGTGTTATACCTAGAGGAGATTCTAAAGTTCAAAGTGTTTATTTTGATAAAGGTAGCTCAGATAGTTTAACTTTTGCAGTTTCTCAAGTTAAAAAAGTTGAATTGAACCAAGAATTGGGAGCATTGATTCAAAATACTATAATTATTTCGCTGATAATGATTGTAGTTATAATTATATTATCAATTGTAATTACTAGAATTATTAAGCAAATTTTTGAAATTCTTAAAGAATACTTTGAGAAGACAGGCAAAGGTGAATTTGAAATTATTCAAGTTGAAAAACTTAAGGAGAAAAAGATATTAGGGATTTCTAGAAAAATGGTGCAACCTAATGAATCGGGAAATGAACTCCAAGTTTTAAGTAGTAATTTCAATAAAATGGTTAATTCTATCGCTGATCTTGTAACTAAGGTACAAGCGGAGAGTAGTAATGTTTACGATAAGTCAGATGAGCTATTATCACTAGCTAAACAAACAAGTACTGCTACAGAAGAAGTTGCTAAAGCAACAACTGGTGTTGCCAAAGTCACAAGTGTACAAGCACAGGACACAGAAAAAAGTGTTGAGCAGGTTCAAAATCTCTCTCAAATTGTTCAAGAATTACGTGGTAGTGTGTTACAAGCAACCGATAAGAGTGGTAAAGCTGCAAAATTAAATGAAGAGAATATTGCAATTTCCAAACATGTGAATGACAATTGGAATAACGAACTTGGTCAAATGAGAACGTTGAGTAAATCAATGGGTGAATTAAATAATAACGTAAAAAATATTAATAAAATAATTGGGGTTATTAATGGGATTTCGCAGCAAACTAATTTGTTAGCATTGAATGCCTCAATTGAGGCGGCAAGTGCAGGAGAAGCAGGTAAAGGATTCTCAGTAGTTGCGAGTGAAATTAGGAAACTTTCTGAACAGACTAAAGATTCAACACATGAAATTGAGAAAATCATCGGAATAATAACTGAACAATCGGACGTAATGGTTGGACAAACAGGAAAATCACTTGAGGGTGGCGAAAAACAGGCAGAATTGATTGGGCGTGCAATTGAATCTTCTAATGAAGTTTATTCGATAAATAAGGATGTTGTACAAACAATTCAAAGTATAGAAGTTGCAAGTGGAGATCTTGAAAAAATTCAGGATGAAGTTCTTAAAAACCTTGAGAGCATTTCGGCTTCTACTGAGGAAAACGCTGCTGGTACAGAGGAAGTATCAGCAAATTCAGAAGAAGTTTTAGCAACAATGGAAGAACTTACGCTTACAGTTGCAGATTTACAAAAGGGATCTAAGAAATTAAAAGATAATTTGAAAGAACAATTTAAAATAATTAAAAAATGATATGTGTCTAAATTTTTTTGAGTTAACCAGAAAATTTTGACTTATGGAATATGTTTTACGCGAACTAATTAGAGAGGTTGGGTCAAAATTTAACTTTTGGCACGACCCCTTTTTTTAGTTCATAAAAATGATGATTGATTATCATTTTCACCATATAGCAACAAGAGAAAATTTAGCGCCTTTGTGAATAGTTACGACTACATTGTATTTAGTCATATAGCTTGATATAATTACAACTAGGAACATTTCGAGTAGGAAAGTAGGAAATAATGCATGGATGTTGAATTATTAAGAGAACGTCAAAAAAGAATTCGTAATTTCTCAATTGTTGCACATATTGATCATGGTAAGTCAACCTTGGCTGATCGAATTTTAGAATTGACCGAGACGGTATCAAAAAGAGAAATGCAAGCACAGCTTCTCGATTCAATGGAACTAGAGCGTGAGCGTGGAATCACAATTAAATTAAATGCGGTTGAACTTAATTACCATGCTAGAGACGGAAAAACATATATATTTCACTTAATTGATACGCCTGGACATGTTGATTTTTCATACGAGGTTTCAAGGAGTCTAGCTGCTTGTGAAGGGGCAGTCTTAGTTGTTGATGCAGCTCAGGGTGTGGAGGCACAAACCTTAGCGAATGTCTATTTAGCCTTAGATGATGATTTGGAGATTGTACCCGTCATTAATAAGGTTGATTTACCTTCTGCACAACCTGAAGTAGTTAGACAAGAAATTGAAGATGTGATTGGTTTGGATGCTTCTGAAGCTGTTTTAGCAAGTGCAAAACAAGGCATTGGGATTGAAGAGATGCTTGAAAAAATTGTTAAAGATATTCCTGCGCCTGAAGGAATGCTTGATGCACCATTAAAGGCCTTGATTTTTGATTCCGTATACGATGATTATCGTGGTGTTGTCTTAAGTGTACGTGTCTTTGAAGGAGTAGTAAAACAAGGTGATCGTATTAGATTAATGAATAGTGAAACTGAATATGAAGTTACTGAAGTGGGTGTTAATTCTCCTAAACCAATCAAGCGCGAGTTGTTAATGGCTGGTGATGTAGGTTATTTAACTGCGAGTATTAAGGATATTCAAGATACTCGAGTAGGTGATACAGTTACCGGGGTTGCCAATCCAGCTGATAAAGCATTAGCGGGATACCGTGAAATGAATCCGATGGTTTATTCAGGATTGTATCCAACTGACAATGCAAAATACAACGATTTAAGAGAAGCACTGGAGAAATTACAGTTAAATGATGCGGCTCTTGAATTTGAACCAGAAACGTCAACAGCGCTTGGCTTTGGTTTTCGCTGTGGTTTTTTGGGCTTACTTCATATGGATGTTGTTCAGGAAAGGCTTGAAAGAGAATTCAATATGGATTTGATTACAACGGCTCCATCTGTAACTTATGATGTTGAGTTGACCGATGGCAGTCATAAAATTGTATCAAATCCGGCTGAAATGCCAGAAACAACAGAAATTAAAGTGATTAATGAACCGTTTGTCAAGGCGACAATCATGGTACCAAATGACTATGTTGGAGCAGTTATGGAACTGTGCCAAGCAAAACGAGGA
Organism: Liquorilactobacillus cacaonum DSM 21116; assembly: GCF_001436735.1. GTDB lineage: Bacteria > Bacillota > Bacilli > Lactobacillales > Lactobacillaceae > Liquorilactobacillus > Liquorilactobacillus cacaonum. The sequence continues at coordinate 469,171 of NZ_AYZE01000014.1, read as the reverse complement.
AAGTTTGTTACAATGGAATATCTGGACGAATATCGGGTTAATGTAATTTATGAGATGCCTTTATCAGAAATAATTTTTGATTTTTTTGATAAATTAAAATCTAATACAAAAGGATATGCGTCGCTTGATTATGATCTTGATGGCACACGTCCTGGAGATTTGGTGAAAATTGATATTTTATTAAATGGTGATAAGGTTGATGCACTCAGTTTTATTGCTCATCGTGAGTTTGCTCCACAAAGGGCAAGGGTAATCACAAGTAAATTAAAAGAGATAATTCCTAGACAAAATTTTGAAATTCCAATTCAAGCTGCAATTGGTGCAAAAATTATCGCAAGAACAAATATTAAAGCTTATCGTAAAGATGTTACAGCTAAAATTCATACTGGAGATCCTGATAGACGCGCTAAGCTTTTAGATAAACAAAAACGTGGTAAGAAACGAATGAAATCAGTGGGAACTGTTGAAGTTCCACAAGAAGCATTTATGGCAGTTTTAAAAACAAATGAAGATTAGTTTTTGTAAAAAAAATGTAAAAATCGTAAATGCTTGGTAAAACTGGTTTAAAAAAATTTTTTTGAAGATATAATAAAGTTATCCTCAAATTCACACAAAAAGACTGAACTGCCAAAATAAAAAAGAGTCTCGACATTTTAAGTTGAGACTCTTTTTTATTTTATTATTATTTAAAGCACATCCTTGATATAATTTAAAAAATAAAAAAGCTTGCGATACTTATGATGCCAATTCCAATGATTAGTACTAAAGAACTAATCCAAGTTTTCCCTGCTTTAAATTTGAAATTTGCTAAGGACATCAAAACTGTAATAATCCCCGTAATGAAAAAAAGTAGGTAAATTTGTTTCAGTGGCAAAAAAATTTCAATCAGAAGTAAACTAACTAGTAATATTAAAACTCGTGTGTTACGGTACCAAGTAATTCTCCCAAAAAAAACACGAAAATAGGAAAATGTAGTATCTTTTTCCACTGCAAGATATTTAAGGATTAACAGAATTATCCAAACGATATACAATCCTAAAGCAATTTTTGTCATTTTTGTCCCCCAATTAATGGTTTTCAAATAATGTAGTAAGCCGTTCCATGAATTTGGTAATAAAGCGCAACACATCAACATTTATTGCAGCTTGAGTAGTTGTAGCAGGGATATTTAAGCGTGCTTCATCACCAATTGTTCTTCCTTCAAACGGTGCTATTGTATCAACTTTAATATTCAAATAAACTGTTTGCAAGAGGTTTGGCTCAAGGGCTGCCGCTACAGCAAGTGGATCATGAAGTGCACAACCACCAAGATGTGGATTAGTTTGTTTATATGCATCAATATAATAATCAACTAGATCTGCATATACTTCACCAGCTTTTGTGTGTAAATTGCGCCAAATTTGTGTTTCATTACGTGTCAGTAATGTTCGAGTTGTAACATCTAAACCGACCATTGTTAAGGGAATATCAGATTTAAAAACTTCATCAGCTGCTTCAGGATCTTGGTGGATATTCGCCTCTGAAACAGGACTGACATTACCTGGAACAGTTAAGGCTCCCCCCATCAAGGTTACATGACCAATCAACTTTGTAATTGTAGGATCCTTTTTAATCGCTGCAGCCAAATTAGTCAGTGGTCCAGTTGGAACGAGTAGCAAATCCTTTTGATATTTATGAATTGCTTCAATTAAGAAATCCACACCCGATTGTTTTTCGATTTTTTTAGGAGTATGTTTGATTTTTAAATTTGCGATACCGTTATTACCATGGATTCGAGCACTTACAGGCTGCACAGCAAAGTTTGAAGTTGTTGAAGAATGGGATAAGCCTTCATAGACAGGCACATTGCTAGCTCCTAAAAGGGCAAGTAAATCTAGACTATTTTGAGTACCTTGTTCAACTAAAACATTGCCATATGAACCAATAATACCAATAAGATCACAATCTTGGTCAGCTAACGCATAAGCGAGTGCTAATGCATCGTCAATTCCTGTATCTAAATCTAATATCATTTTATATTTAGCCATTTAATTTGTTGCCTCCAATAATCTAAGAATTTCATTACATATTATATTATCAAAAAAAGGTAACTGTTACTAGATAATTTAGGTTGATTAACAATTGTAACTAAGCGTTTAGCATGGTATACTCATAGTTACTTTTAGTATACTTGTTGTATTGTAATGAATATAATTTTAGTGAGGTGATTTTTTTGGGGCAAGTTGAGCGTAGATTTGAAATGAGACAATTAAAAAAGCAGGACCTATTGGATGCAGCGCAAAAATTAATATTTGAACAAGGTTTTAATAAGACCAATATTGATGAAATCGCTAAAGAAGCAGAATTCAGTAAAAAAACACTCTATACTTATTTTAATAGCAAAAATGAGATATATTATTTGATAATGTTAAGAGGATATCAAAAATTGCTAAAAGCTATTCAGTCACAGTATCAAAGAGACTTTTCCAATAATTTGTATAATCGCTTTGAAAGCTTTTGGAAAATAATTAAACAATGCTCTCAACATGATAGGGGCTATTTAGAAGCTATTCATTATTTTTGGCAATATAATGAAAAAGATCAGGTTGATTATCAGACAGGAGAATATAACCAGTTAAAGGAAGAATTGCTTGACTATATAATGGAATTTTTTAATGATACTGATAAAAATAACAAAGTAAAAAGTGAATTGACTTGGGGCTTTATATTGAGTGCGCTTACCAATAAAACTCATGATGAGATGGTGCTTCAAAGCTGTTATGAGCTATTGTGTTCAATGGTTGAGAAAAAAAGTGTTTAAAAAGTAGCTAACAAAAAATATATGAATAAATAAGTTGTCACAAGCAAAAGGAACTATTACTATTAATATTAAGTAACGTTTTTGTTAGAATTTTTAATGGCAAATAATTGTTAAGAGAAAAAATTTTTTGAGGGTGGTGCAGGGATGGTACAAAGTCTAAGTGAATTTTTAACAACAGGACTTGCTGATTTAGGATTCGATGGGGGATTAGACTTACTTTGGGACAAAGAAGAAAAAACTTTTACAGTTGAAATAACATTTAGAATTGAACAAAAGGGACAACATTTTTTACTTGATCTAACAGGAGATAATTCTACAGAAAATCCTATTGATTTTGTAGACGCTATTTTGTTGTATGACAATACCAAGCAAGAATTAAATATGACCGATAATGATGATTACCTAGCTTGTATTGGTTATGATGGGCTTAATGGATGGACAAAAGCTCGTGGTGTTGCCTTTTTAGAATATTTAAAAGTAATCTTGGTATCTAGCAGAGAAAATCTTAAAAAATTTCTAGGTAATGAAGATAATTTAGATTTTTTATTAAACTTTGAATTGAAGTGGTCAGAAGAAACATTTGAAGAACTGGTTAAGAATAAACAAAAAGTTATTAGTGGTACTTTGCCCTATATAAAGTAGAAATTGATTTGGAGGACTTTGATTTGCAATGGGATAAATTAACAATCAAAGCAAGTAATGAGTTACAAGCACCAATTGAAAATATTTTATTAGATTTAGATGCACAAGGAATTGAAAAAGATGATACTGAATTTTTGAGTAATCAGGATAAGCAAATTAATATCAGTGGTTTTTTTGAACTTCAACAAGAGATTAGTAACAAGCTCGATTTAATTAAGAAAAAGCTCTTAGAACTTGAAAAATATGGATTCAATACACAGGGAATCGAATTGGTTAGTCAAATCATTGATGATGAAACATGGAAAAATGAATGGGAAAAATATTATCATGTTCAACGAATTACCAATTTTTTGACAATTGTACCTTTCTGGGAAGAATATAGAAAGACAAAAGATTCTGAGATTGTCATCAACTTAGATCCGCAACAGGCTTTTGGAACCGGAACACATCCTACTACTATACTTACTTTGCAGGCACTTGAGTCACATTTGCGAGGAAATGAAAGGGTATTTGATGTGGGAACTGGTACTGGTGTGCTGAGTATTGCAGCTAGTCTTTTAGGGGCAAAAGAAATATATGCTTGCGATATTGAAGATGATTCGCTTATTTCGGCTAAGCGAAATTTGGAATTAAATAAAAAGGTTACCAATGTTGAACTTGAATTGAGTAGTCTATTAGATAAAGCAAAAGGCAAAGCAGATTTAATACTTGCAAATGTATTGCCTGAAGTCCAGGCAATGTTATTGCCACAAGTTGAAGCTCATTTGAATAATAATGGCATGATTATCATGTCAGGGATTATTCTTGAAAAAGAAGCAGCTATGAGATCTCTGATTAAGGAGAACGGCTTAGAGATTATGGAAACATTAAGTGATGGAAAATGGATTGCAATTACTGCTAAAAAAACTCAGGAGGGCTAAATTATAATGCAACGTTATTTCATTGATAGCTCTGAAATAGTTGATGAACTTATCTTGCCTTCTGAAATTTATCATCATGCGATTAGAGTAATGCGGATGCAAGAAGGTAGTACTTTTGAATTAGTTTTGCGAAACCAAGAGATAGCTGTAATGCAAATTAGCAAGTTAACCAAGGAAACAGCAAGCGCAAAAGTCATTAACTGGCTACAACAAACTGTTGAATTACCAGTTCCCACAACGATTGCTTGTGCAATTTCAAAAAGTGATAAAGCTGAATGGATAGTTCAAAAAGGAACGGAACTAGGTGCAAGTAAATTCATCTTTTTTAATGGGGAATTTTCAGTTGCAAGATGGGATCAAAAAAAAGTTACTAAGAAAATTGAACGGCTATCTAAGGTAGCGCTAAATGCAGCGCAACAGGCACATAGAAGTAAAGTTCCAACAATTGAATACTATCAAGATATTACTGCTATTGATTTTAGTAATTATTCACATAAAATCGTTGCGTATGAAGAAGCAGCAAAAAAAGGTGAAAAAAACAATTTAACTAAATTAATGATGTCCTTACAAGATAGTCGTTTGTTAGCAACTAAAAGTGAATTAATAGCAATTTTTGGTCCAGAAGGCGGGATTTCTACTAAAGAAGTGAATTACCTAGGCAAACAAAACTTTATTTTTGTAGGTCTTGGGCCAAGAATTATGCGAGCAGAAACGGCGCCATTATATCTGCTTTCGATACTTTCATTCACATTAGAATTAGGGTAGAATATAGACAATATAAGTAAGTGAGGATTTCTAATGAGTTCAAAAAAAATAATTTCACTAGCAACAGTATGGTATTTGGCATTCGCAACAGCAGTAGCAATCGTTGTACCAATCGTTTTTAGTTTTATGGATTTAACAGATGTTCAGAAATATACGTTTGCACTTTTTGGTATTAATGTGATATTTGCAATTATTTCCGGATTGATTGTAGGTATCAAAAAACAACCAATTATATACTTGATTTTTTTCCCAATTTTGTATTTGATTGGTGTAAAAATGTTTTTTGAGAATTTTGCATATTATGTTGCAATTATATATTTGTTAATTAGTTTTTTATCGTATGGAATCGTAAAAGACTAAAAAGAATTAAAATCATAGTACAATAAAACTAAGGAGAAAATGTGTTTGAAAGGTTAGAAAACTTTTATCGCATTTCTTTTTATTATAGGCAATGTTTGTTAGTTGAATTAAAAAAAGAGACTAGGTGTAGTTGATTTTGGGAGTGGACGTTATGGAAAAAGAAACAAATTGGAGTGCAGATGATGTAATTAAAGGTGTCCAGCAATATATGAATGCAAAGCATGTTGCACTGGTAAAAAAAGCTTATGACTTTGCAAACTATGTGCATAAAGAGCAACGACGCCAATCTGGTGAACCATATATTATTCATCCAATACAAGTAGCTGGAATACTTGTTGATTTGAAAATGGATCCTGCAACCGTTTGTGCAGGATTTCTTCATGATGTTGTAGAGGATACTCCGGTTACCTTGGGAGACTTGGGCGAGCTTTTTGGCAAAGATGTTGAAATAATTGTTGATGGTGTCACTAAGTTAAGTAAAATCGAATATAAATCACATCAGCAGCAATTGGCAGAAAATCATCGTAAATTATTGTTGGCGATGTCAAAGGATTTAAGGGTAATCATTGTAAAGTTGGCTGATCGTCTGCATAATATGCGAACACTCTCTCATTTACGCCCTGATAAACAACGTAGAATTGCGAATGAAACTTTAGAAATATATGCTCCTTTAGCTGATCGTTTAGGTATTAGCACAATCAAATGGGAACTAGAGGATGTTTCTTTACGTTATCTAAACCCACAGCAATATTATAGGATAGTTCATTTGATGAGTTCTAAAAGAACTGAACGTGTTGAATATATAGACAAGGCAATTATAGATATCGAAAAAGCTATAGCTGACTTGAATATCGACTGTGAAATTTATGGTAGGCCAAAGCATATTTATTCAATTTATCGTAAAATGAAAGATCAACATAAACAATTTAGTCAAATCTATGACTTACTTGCGGTTAGGGTGATTGTCCATTCAATAAAAGATTGTTATGCTGTCTTAGGCGCGATTCATACCCAATGGAAGCCAATGCCCGGACGTTTTAAAGATTATATAGCGATGCCCAAAGCCAATATGTATCAATCGCTACACACAACTGTAATAGGTCCAAAAGGGCAACCGTTTGAGGTTCAAATTAGGACATCTGAAATGCATCGTGTTGCTGAATATGGGATTGCCGCACACTGGGCGTATAAAGAAGGTAAAACAGATGCTATCTCAAGTGATGATACGGGAACAAAACTTAATTGGTTTAAGGAAATCATAGAATTACAAGATGAAAGTACTGATGCTGCAGAATTTGTTGAGAGTGTAAAAGGTGATTTGTTTGGAGATCGGGTTTATGTCTTCACCCCTAAAGGTGATGTTTTTGAACTTCCAAAGGGTGCTGGTCCTTTAGATATGGCATATTCAATCCATACAGAAATTGGTAATAAGACGGTTGGGGCAAAGGTTAATGGCAAGATTGTTCCCCTCGATTATCAGGTGAAAAATGGCGATATTGTTGATATCTTAACTTCAACAAATTCGGCGGGGCCGAGTCAAGATTGGTTAAAATTGGTACACACCAATAAGGCTCGTAACAAAATTAAACGGTTCTTTAAACAACAAGATCGTGTTGAAAATATTGATAAAGGAAAAGAAGTAATTGATGAGAATTTGCTTGAAATGGGTTTTGAACCTAAGGTTGTATTAACAAATGAAAATATTGCAAAGGTTTTAAAAAAGCGAAAATTTTCAAGTGCGGATGATTTATTTGCAGCAATTGGTTTTGGTGAAGTGGCTCCTTTAGGTGTTATTAATATTTTGACTGAAAAAATAAGGGCTGAACAAGAATCTAATCGTAAACGTCAAGAAGAAAAGGCGCTACTTGAAGATCATAAAGAAATTACTAACGATAATATTCAAAATACGCAGAAGTCAAAAAATGGTGATGGAGTTGTAATTGCCGGAGTAGATAACTTATTAGTTAGATTAAGCCATTGTTGTAATCCAATTCCAGGTGATAAAATTGTAGGCTATATTACGAAAGGGCGCGGTGTTTCTGTGCATCGTGTAGATTGCCCAAATGTAAAAAATGCGGAACAAACAGGAAGTAGGTTTATTGATGTAGCCTGGAACGTTGCAGCAGAAGCACAAAACTTTTACAATGCGGATTTACAAATTCAAGGATATAACCGCTCGGGATTATTGAATGATGTATTACAAGCTTTAAATAATAGCACGCGTCAATTAAATTCTGTTAACGGACGGGTAGACAATAATAAGCTTGCCACAATGGAAGTTACTGTAGGAATTCGTGATGGAATACATCTGCAAAGGGTTATTGATAATATTAAAAAAGTGCCAGATGTTTATGTTGTAAAAAGGACAATTCATTAAGGAGTAATAGTTAATTGAAAGTTGTAGTTCAAAGAGTTACTAAAGCAAGTGTTTCCATCAAAAACATCGTTTATAACAAAATTACGAATGGCTTTTTGTTGCTAGTAGGATTTGAGGAAGGTGATGGAGTTTCTGAAATCAATTATATAGCACACAAGATTAGTCAGCTGAGAGTTTTTTCGGATGAAACAGGCAAAATGAATTTAAATATTCAGCAGATTAATGGCGAAGTTTTATCAATTTCTCAATTTACACTTTATGCTGCTCTAAAAAAAGGTAATCGACCAAGTTTTACAGCTGCTCAAGATCCCAAGAAAGCAAAAGATAATTATGAAATTTTTAATACTGTTTTGCGACAAGAGGTGCCAACTGTTAAAGAAGGAATTTTTGGAGCTGACATGCAAGTCGAATTAGTTAATGATGGACCCGTAACAATTATATATGATACAGATAATTTGATATAGGGGAGGAACCAAAGTGCGTCTAATCTCACTTGAAAAAGAAGCCCAAGAATTCAGTAAAAAAAGAGAGAATGTTTTTGTTCCAACAACTTTTGGAGTTAAGGTAATTCGAGAGCGATTTGAACTGGAGCAAAGAACAAAAACTTATTTGCATGATGCAATTATTTTGGAAAAATCTTTAAAAATCGAAAATGAAGGATGTATCAATATTCACCTGGTTTTACCAAATGAAACGACGAATGAAAAATTTCCTATCGTATTTTATGTACATGGCGGACAATTTATTTCTGGAAGTGTCCAAACACATAATAAATTAATCCGAGAACTTGCTAATAGAGCACACGTGGCAGTGATTTTCCCAGAATATTCATTGGCACCAGAAGCAAAAAATCCTGAAGCACTGAATGAATTGAAGAGAGTGTTTGCCAACTTACCAAAGCTT
>NZ_AYZE01000014.1:454711-460394 GCF_001436735.1 Liquorilactobacillus cacaonum DSM 21116 | reverse complement strand
GCCGAATTCCCGCTAGATTTAACGCGTATAATATTGGCGGGTGATGATTCTGGTGGTGCATTGGTAACTAGTTTGGCATACCAATTAGAAGTAGCTAATTGTGAAAAAATTTATAAAATATTACTGCTTTGTCCAATAATGAATGTTGCTTTTGATACAAATTCTTATCATCAATTTGCTGGCGGATATGACTTAACTAGGGAGCAGATGAAATGGTCTTGGGAACAATATTTAACCGCTGATAAAGATGTGAAAGATATTAGTATCTCACCTTTACAAGCAAATTTTGATGTTCTTAAAAAGTTACCAGAAACATTGATTATTACAGCTGAGGCTGATGTTGTACGTGATGAAGCAGAATCTTTTGCTCGAAAGATGCGGGATGCTGGTGGAAATGTTACGCAGATAAGAATGCAAGGTACTATTCATAATTTTATGATACATAATGTTTTAGATGAAACTAACACCTGTCGCCTTGCTATGAATATTGCAGTTGATTGGATTAAGAAAAGGTGAAATATATGATTTTGAGAGATTTTATTTGGGACTTTGATGGCACCCTTTATGATACATATCCGGGAATGGTTGCTGCTTTTACTGAAGCTTTTGCTGAAAATGGAATTGTTGTTAGCGAGAAAGAAGTTTATCGCAAAATGCGTGAAGGATCAGTAGGAAAGTGTTTTGCAGACTTTTTTTCAAATGTAGCAAAAGAATTACAAGTTAAGATATTAAATGAATACGAAAAAAAAGAAATTATGTTTACTGAAAAAGCACGACCTTTTGATGGTGTTTTTGAAGTTTGTCATAAAATTGTTGAGTCCGGTGGAAGAAATTTTTTGTTGACACACAGAGATAGACAATCGCTTAATTTATTAAAAAAGGAAGGCTTATATAGTTTATTTACTGGTTTTGTAACGTCAGAAGATAAATTTCCTAGAAAACCTAGCCCAAAATCATTACTTTATTTGTGTAAAACTTATTCAATTGATTTGAATAAATCTGTTATGATTGGCGATCGAATACTTGATGTGAGAGCTGGGCATAATGCTGGGATAAAAGGTTATTTATTTGATCCTGATAATTTAATTACTGAAGATTTTGTTTGTGATAAGCGGGTCACCTCAATTTGGAATGTACTTAATTAATGTTAATTTTTAGCTGATTAAAGCGTTGGTTACACTTCTTTAAAAAAGTTTGTTATAATGAAAAGTAATTTTATTGATGGAGAATTGCTAATGCGAACTCAAAATAAGTCATTCACACATAAAAATAAAAGCAATCTAACCTTATTACTTTTTGTTCTAGTACTTATTGCCATATTAGCAGTCAGAACAACTGGTTATTTGCGACAAGCAATTATAATAACACCTAGTGCGACACTACGGAATGGGCCCGGTATTGAATACTCTAAAAAAGAGACATTGAATGAGAAACAAAGAATTACTATACTACGTAGAAAATACCATTGGATGTACGTTAAGACTCCCCAAAATAAATTTGGATGGATTGCTGACTGGGATGTAGCAAAAAAAGAACGCAATAAAATAACCAATATCTCAGATGCAACTATTGTAATCGATCCCGGACACGGCGGTAGTGATTCAGGTGCCTTATCTGCAAGTGGCAAAATGGAGAAGACATATACTCTTAAAGTTGCGCGAAAAGTGGTTAAAGAATTACGAATGAAGGGTGCAAAGGTTTATATGACAAGGGACGCTGATAAGTATGTAGGATTGGCTGCTAGATCAGACCTTTCAAATAAAGTACATGCAGATGCTTTTATTAGTTTTCATTTTGATTCTTCCCCTGTTGAAAATGATGCCTCAGGATTTACAACGTATTATTACCATAAAAAACGGTCATATCGCTTAGCCAAAATGATTAATTCTAATTTAGACACTTTAACTTTAGATAATCGGGGAATTGATTTTGGAAACTTTTTAGTAATTAGGGACAATAAATTTCCTGCAATCTTACTAGAGATGGGATACATAAATAGCGACCGTGATTTTGCACAAATTAAGTCAATCTCATATCAAAATGCAATTGCAGCAGATGTCGTTTCAGGATTAACTAAGTATTTTAATTAAGAATTTCAACGCAACAGGTCTTGACTTTGTACTAAAATTAAAGTATGTTAACTTTAGTATATTAGAGCCGGATGGAAGAGGAGTAATTGATGATTCTCAATTAAGAGAGTGGGCGGTTGGTGAAAGCCTCACGGGGATATTCAATGAAGGACACTTTCAAGGTGTATGCTAGTTTAAGCATACCGTTGAGGAACGTTATCCAATAAGTTATTAATTAAGGTGGTACCGTGCAATTGCGCCCTTGTCGATTTTTTTCGGCAAGGTTTTTTTTTCGGCAAAAATGTAAAAAGAGTTTTAGGAGGAATAAAAATGAAGTATCAACGTCCAAAAGGTACAACAGATATCATACCTGGTGAATCTGAAAGATGGCAAAGTGTTGAAAGTCGGGCACGTAAATTATTCAATAAATATCGTTATAATGAAATTAGAACGCCGATTTTTGAGAACTTTGAAGTTTTTTCGCGAACTTCAGGTGAAACATCGGATATTGTTACAAAAGAGATGTATGATTTTTTTGACAAAGGTGAACGCCATATAACATTACGTCCTGAAGGAACAGCAGGAGTTGTGCGTGCATATGTTGAAAATAAATTATATGGGCCAGAAATACAAAAACCTTTTAAGACATTTTATATGGGCCCAATGTTTCGTTATGAAAGACCACAAGCTGGTAGATTGCGCGAATTTCATCAGATTGGGGTCGAAGCGTTTGGTGTAGATAATCCTGCACTGGATGTTGAAGTAATGTCAATGGCCGTCGAACTTTTACGAAGTTTTGGATTAAAAAATTTAAAATTGGCAATCAATACTCTTGGTGACATTGAATCAAGAAATAATTATCGAAATGCTTTAGTTGAGTATTTGGAACCATTTGAAGAGCAATTAAGTGCTGATTCAAAGGAACGTTTGCACAAGAATCCTTTACGAGTTCTTGATAGTAAAGACCAAAATGATCAAAAAATAGTTGAAGGAGCACCTGATATTCTTGATTATTTGACACCTGCTGCACAAGAACATTTTACTAATGTCAAAATGTTACTCGATACATTAGAAATACCATATGAGATTGATTCGAATATGGTTCGTGGCCTTGATTATTATAATCATACTATTTTTGAGATAATGAGTGACTCAAAGGCCTTTGGTGGAAAATGGACAACTGTTTGTGCAGGTGGGAGATATAATGGCTTGGTTGAGCAACTTGGTGGTCCAGAAACACCTGGTATTGGTTTTGGATTAGGAGTTGAGCGTCTATTGCTTGTTCTTGAAGCCGAAGGTATTTCTTTAGTGGGTGACAGCGGGTTAGATGTTTATGTGGTTGGAATTGGTGATAAGACACTTGCTGGAACAATGAAGCTAGTACATGAAATTCGACAAGCTGGATACAGTGCTGAGCGTGACTATTTGGAGCGCAAGCCAAAAGGACAATTTAAAGCAGCTAGTCGTCTTGATGCAAAGTATACATTAACTGTTGGAGAAGAGGAGCTCATTTCTGGAAAAGCAAATCTAAAAGACATGGGTACTGGAAAAGAAATCGTAATTAATTTAACTGATGTACAATCAAATTTTGATAAGGTTTTAGAAAACTTCAATAGCTAGAAGGGAAGAAGCGTAAATTATTATGAAAAGAACAGTATATTGTGGACTAGTAAATGAAACATTTTTAGATAAAGAAGTCACTTTAAAAGGTTGGGTTCAAAAAAGACGTGATCTTGGGAATTTGATTTTTATTGATCTAAGAGACCGTGAAGGAATCGTTCAGTTAGTTTTTAGTCAAGCTTTTGATGAACAAGCTCTAAAGATTGCTGATGAATTGCGCAGTGAGTATGTGATTGAAGTCACTGGTAAAGTTGTAAATCGAAGTGAAGATGCGATAAATCCTAAAATGATAACTGGTAAATATGAAGTGGAAGTTCATGAAATAAGGCTGTTAAATAAGGCTAAAACACCACCTTTTTATATCGAAAATGGAATAAGTGTTGCTGATGATTTACGCCTAAAATATCGTTATCTTGATTTACGTAGACCTGAGATGCAACAAGGCTTGATATTAAGAAGTAAAATTACGCAGTCAATTCATCGTTATTTGGATGAAAATAAATTTATTGATGTTGAAACACCCTATCTAACCAAATCAACACCAGAAGGAGCAAGAGATTATCTCGTTCCTTCTCGCGTATATCCGGGTCATTTTTATGCATTGCCACAATCACCACAATTATTTAAACAATTACTAATGGGTGCTGGATTTGACCGTTACTACCAGGTTGCACGTTGTTTTCGTGATGAGGATTTACGCGGGGATCGTCAACCGGAATTTACGCAAATTGATTTAGAAACATCCTTTATGACTGCTGAAGAAATTCAAGATTTGACTGAAGGTTTGTTAAAGCGGGTTATGAAAGAGACGCTTGATATTGATATCGAACTTCCACTTCAACGAATTACTTGGAATGAATCAATGAATCGTTTTGGTTCTGATAAACCAGATATTCGTTTTGATATGGAATTAAAGGATATGGCAGATGCAGTTAGAGATGTTGATTTTAAAGTTTTCCAAAATACACTTGATAATAAAGGACAAGTCAAAGCAATTACTGTAACAGGTGGTGCAGACAAGTATTCACGTAAAGATATTGACGCAAAGCAAGATTATATTAAGCGTTTTGGTGCAAAAGGATTAGCTTGGTTAAAGGTAACTGAAGAAGGTTTTTCAGGACCAGTTGCTAAGTTCTTCAACGATAGTGTAGCAAACGTTTGTGAGGCGGCTGCAGCAAAAGTCGGAGATTTAATTTTATTTGTTGCAGATAATCGTGACGTTGTTGCAGCATCATTAGGTTATTTAAGGACAAGTATTGCTAAAGAATTAGATATGATTGATGAAAATAAATTTGCATTTTTATGGGTTGTTGATTGGCCATTATTTGAATATAGTGAAGATTTTCATCGTTATATTGCAGCTCATCATCCATTTACAATGCCCAATGAAGAAGACATCGCTCTTTTAGACACAGATCCACATAAGGCACATGCACAAAGCTATGATATTGTCTTGAATGGTTATGAATTAGGTGGTGGCTCAATTCGTATCCATCAACGTGAAGTACAAGAAAAGATGTTTAAAGCACTTGGATTTACAAAAGAAAGTGCTGAAGAACAATTTGGTTTCTTCATGGATGCTCTAGATTACGGATTTCCTCCTCATGGTGGGTTAGCAATTGGATTAGATCGCTTTGCAATGTTATTAGCTAAACGCGATAATATTCGTGAAGTTATTGCATTTCCGAAGAACTCAAAAGCTTCAGAACCTCTTACAAATGCTCCAAGTCCGGTTGCTCCAAAGCAATTAGATGAATTACATTTGGAAACAACTGAAGATTAAGGTAAAAAGGAGACTTTGTCCAAAGTGAACTAGGGCAAGTCTCTTTTTACTTACACTATTATTAGTGCTCATTGTCTATTCAACATTTCTCACACTCTGATTTAAATGTGTTCCAAATGTCAGACAATTGCGCCTAACTTCAACTTATTTGTAGCCCAAATCTGCTATTTCATAAGTTACTGTTAGTGCTCATTGCCTATTCAACATTTTC